>NZ_POTC01000001.1 GCF_002906255.1 Novacetimonas maltaceti
ATCCGTTTTCTTGCCAAGGCACAGCGGTTCCATTTTCGCCCATTGGGCGTCTGTCAGTACGAAGCGATCCATGCAGACCTTGAATCACAATCACACGCTTTTAAAAACCATAATTCCCAACAGACCCCAAAAAAGCTTCAGAAGACGCTGTCTTTTTTTTAAAGGACAGCGCCATTTCGGATTGTTTTTCTGTCCTCCGCGCCTTTCAGGGTGTGGGGCGGGGAAATGATCCGTCCGTAGTGGGTGTAGCACGTCGCGCCAGGCGCAGTGCGGTCTGTCCACGGCCCGGACGCAGGTTGGGCATGACCAGCATGCAGTCGTCATAGGGTGTACGGATTTCATCATCGCCGTCGCGGGCCAGGAGCGTGCCGCGCCGGGCGATGATGTCACCACCACGAAAAGGGGCGACAAAGGCAAAGCGTGAGGAGTGGGCACGGACAAGGTCGGTGACCATCATGCATTGCGCGGTCTCGCGGCCCTCCCGTCCTGCAGTGTCCGCTGCCACGAAGCACGATGGGCGCAGCACCGCGCGCACGGCCCTGCGTGCGGTCTGCAGCGTCTGTGCCTGCCAGTGCTGCCCGGCTTCGAGCAGGCAGGCGCGTGCCTGCGTCCGGGGGGAGGAAAATCGCGCGAAATCGATCAGCCGCGTGCCATCGGCATGCCCGTCGTCGGCCACGATCAGTTTCGTCGCCCCGATCTGCCGGGCAAGTGTCACGCCACGCGGGGCGCGTCCGGACAGGACCAGCGGCCTGCCGGGCCATAGCATGGAGTGCAGGTCGATCAGAATGTCCGCCGTATGGATGACCGGCAGGATCTGTCGCGCGCGGTCAAGTTCATGGGACGAGCGCGTGCCATGCAGCGTGTCCTCGGACCAGACACGGTTCATGTCCTCGTCAATGAAGCGCGAGGCTACGGGATGGTCGGGATCGAACTGCGCCAGTGCCGCCATGTTGGCGAAAATGACGGACAGGCGCCCCGATCCGGGGCGTATGCGCGCGCGCAGCAGTTCGTCCATCACGATCGCGCCGGTATATTCATTGCCGTGGATCAGGCACACCACGACCACATGTGGCCCGACGCGGCGGCTTTCGAAATGCATGACGCCGGGGATGCCGCAGTTTCCCTCCCGCCATGCCGACAGGTCGGGCGGGGGGACCTCGACCTCGAAGCGCGGCAGCGGGGCAGGGGGCGGGGGAAGCGTTTCCATGAAGACGCCGCTGCGGCGCGTGCGCACCGGACCGCGCTCTGCGGAGGTGGCGCGCTTCATGTGGACCGCACGTCCCATGAAAATACGGCCCGTACATCAGCGCGGTATGCACCGACAGAATGCCAGTCGTGACGGGGGGGCGGGATCATGGGGGCAAGTTTATCGCCTCGGCCGCAGGCCGCAATCCATGGTGCGTTCATTTATGCGCCAGCGTCACACGCGGGTCACGTGGCGATTCACACGGGGGCTTCGATCGCTTTCAGCCGTGCTCCGGTTACCCGTTCGATTTCCTTGAGCGCCAGCCGCTCCTCCGGCGCACACAGTGACAGCGCGCTTCCCTGCCTGCCGGCACGCGCCGTGCGCCCGACGCGGTGCACATAGGATTCGGGCAGGGCAGGAATATCATAATTGACCACCAGCGTGACGTCTTCGATGTCAATGCCGCGGGCCATCACGTCCGTTGCGATCAGGACATGCAGCCTGTGGTCACGAAAATCACGCAGCGTACGTTCCCGCCGGGCCTGCGTGTGTTCGCCATGCATGACGCCACACGCCATGTCCCGCCCCAGCGCCTTCGCCAGGTCATCGGCCTGCCGCCGGGTTTGCGTAAAGATCAGGATCCGTCGCGCCGGGTGGGTGGACAGGAAGGAGACGAGCGCGGGCACCTTGCGCCGCGACGGGACGAACATGACCTGCTGGCGGATGCGGGGTGGTGGCGCGTCGGTGATGTCCACCTTTACCCGGACCGGTTTGTGCAGCAGTTTCCGTCCCAGTTCGACAATCCCGTCCGGCATGGTGGCGGAAAACAGCAATGTCTGGTGCGTGACCGGCAGGCGTGAGGCAATCGCCATCATGTCGTCGATGAAGCCGAGGTCGAGCATCCGGTCCGCCTCGTCTACGACAAGGGCGACCGTCTGTTCCAGCGCAACCGCGCCGTCGGACATCAGGTCCACAAGCCGTCCCGGCGTTGCAACAAGGATATCCGTTCCTGCCTCCAGGTCGCGCGCCTGTCGCGCCTTCGGCACGCCGCCGATGGCCACCGTGACCTTCAGGCCCGTGCCCCGCGCACATCCACGCCATGCGCCGCCCGTCTGGTTGGCCAGTTCGCGCGTGGGCGACAGGCATACGATCCGCGCCAGATGCGGTGTGCGTTCCTGTGGTGCCGCCAGCAGGCGCTGCGTCAGGGGGGCGGCGAAGGCGACGGTCTTGCCCGTGCCGGTGGGGGCGATTCCTTCGACATCCCGCCCGGCCAGAATCGGGGGGATGGCCTGTATCTGGATGGGCGAGGGAATGCGTACCCCCATGCGCGACAGGTTGTCACCCACAGGCGTCGCAAGCCCGGTTTCGGCAAAGGAGGTGCAGGAATCTTCGGTCATCGGGTCAAGCCATACAGTGCTTTGCCCCCGCAGGAAAAGGGAAAGGGATTGACGCTGCGATTCCGCGTACGCCAGATGCGTACCATGACGAGTTCCTTCCCCTCCGATGCCGTACCCGATGACGGGGCATCAGGCCCTGTGGCAGGCGTGATTGCCGAAGACTTTGCCGGGATGAAGTCGCAGGCTTTCGGGCTTGCGCGGCGTGCGGGGCTGGAGCCTGTGCTCTGTCCCGTCAGCGTGCGCCCCGTCTGGCGTCACCTGCCCGCGTCGTGGTGGCCCAGCCCCCTGCGTGCGATCCATCCGCTACGGGTGCCCCCGGCCTGCATGAAGCCACCGGGCCTGATGATCAGCATCGGCGGCACGGGCGGGGCGGTGGGTGCGGCCATGCGGGCACAGGGCGGCCAGGTGGTGCAGATACAGAACCCGCGCATGGACCTGCGGAAATTCGACCTGGTGATCGCCAATCGCCATGACGAGATTTCAGGCCCGAATGTCCTGCTGTCACGCACCGCGCTGCACGGGGTTTCCCCCGACTGCCTGGCGCGGGCCCGGCGGGAATGGGCACCGCGACTGGCCCACCTGCCGCGCCCACTGGTCAGTGTCCTAGTCGGTGGGGGGAACGGGCGTTTCCGGCTGGGAGAAGCGGAAGGGCATGCGCTTGCCATGCAGCTTGGGCGGATGATCGATCGTGACGGGGTGGGCATGGCGATCACGCCATCGCGCCGGACCAGCGCGCAGGTGCGTGAAATCCTGTCGCGCCATCTGTCGCCCAAGGGGGCATGGGTCTGGGACATGGAGGGGGAAAACCCCTATCTCGGCCTTCTGGCCTGCGCGGACGCCATTGTGGTGACAATGGACAGTGTCTCGATGATATCGGAAGCCGTGGCGACGGAGGTGCCGGTCATGGTCGCCACGCTGCCGGGACGTTCGCGCAGGATCGGCCTGTTCATGCAGGACCTGTTGCAGGCGGGGCGTGTCCGGATGTTCGATGGGCGCATGCGCGACTGGCAGGTCGCGCCACTTGATGACACGCAGGCCATCGCACAGGAAATGCGCCACAGGCTGGGCCTGAAATGATTCACGAATTATGCGTGTTTCCAGCAGGTAATTATGACATAAGCAGGTATGCTCGATATCCGCACCTATGATGCACGCACCGGTGGCAATATCGCCTACAAGGCATTCTCCCATCCCTTGGCGGCGGAGCGTCTGGCGGCGCTGGCGCGGGTGCTGGGCGACAGGGGGCCTGTTGCAATCTATGACCCCGCGGGCCATGCACGCACGCTTCTTGCACTGCTGCCGCACGATGTGCAGGTCGAGGGTATTTATGTCCATGACTGCGAAAAGGTAGGCGAACCCACGCCCGTCGGCCCGGCCCGGCCACTGGCCGACCTGCCGCATGCGCCCGTGCGGGTGGTATGGGCGCTGGATTTCGAGCATGAGCGGGTCTGCATCCGGCTGCGCGATATCCTGCCCGACGGGATGGAAATCTTCACGCTGGCGGATGCCCGGCTGCCTGACGACATGCTTACGGTGGCCGGTACCTATCTCAACCGCCTCAATTTCGCGACGAATTATGCGTTCTTCCGCGATGAAGGGGGGCTTTCCACCCGTCTGGTCACCACCAATTACTGGGCGCGTTATGGCGCGGGGGATGTCAGGCTCTGGCTGCGGCTGTTCGGACAGGATGGCCGCCCCCTTGCCAGCTGGGTCGAAGGTCCTTTCGCGCCGGAACAGTCGATCGTGCTGGAGAGTGGCGAGGTCCGGCATCGGTTGGGGCTGGGTGCGTTTACGGGGCAGTTGTTCATCCATGTCCTTGGCGTGGCGGGACATGATGTCGTCAAATACGCACTGGAAATCCATGGCGATGCGGCCAGCCATACCCTGTCCGTCACCCATGACGCCAATGCGTGGCCCGCCGAACGCTATGCCAACCTGCCTGCGCCACGGCGGGGCGAAGAGGTGATCCTGTGGGTCCAGAACAGCCATGCGGTGCCCATTCCCGCCGGAGCGATGGCGCTGGGCCGCATGGGGCATGACGGGCGGGCGCCGATTGAGCGGATACTTGGTCCATATGAAACGATGGCCCTGTGTGTGAACGAGTACCTTCCACATGCTTCCTGGCCGGAACAGCTTGAATTCCATGGCGGTCATCATGTGGTGCGGCCGCGTTACGAAATCCGCGCGGACAGCGGGACCCGCATCGCCCACCTGAATGTGGAACGCAGCGACCTTGCCCATGATCCCGGGATCGTCACCCTGTCGCCGCGCTTTTTCGGGCGCGGATACCTTCTGCCATTTCCCATCCCTGATCCGGCGCGTTACCGCACGATCGTGCAACCCGCGCCGATGTCGCATGCGCTGCAGACGCTGCCGGTGCGCGTCGACTGTTTCGATGAGGGCGGCCAGCCATCAGGGGAGCGGTTCCTTGGCTGCCTTGCGCGTGGCCATGCGATCGCGCAGGACCTGTCGGATGTTGCCGGCCGGGCGGGGCATGGGGAACTGGTCTATGATTTCCGTGATGGCGGGCAGGCGGATGGATGGCTGCATGCCCTGATCCGGTACGAGGACCTGCAGACGGGTCATGTCGCGGAAACCAGTTTCGGAGCCCACATCTTCAACACGGTCATGACCTACCGCAATGAGCCGCAATCCTATTCCGGGCCGCCGCCGGGCCTGACGACGCGACTGTTCCTGCAGGCCGGTGCGGGCCATGCGCCGAGTTTCTGCCACCTGATCTATCCCGTTTCGGCCATATGGCATGATGGTTCCGAAACCGTGCTGAGCCTGCATGATGAAAAAGGCGGGAAGGTCGCGGAACAGCAGGTCAGCATTCCCGCGCGGGGATCGATGACGCTCTGGCCCCACCGGATTTTCGGGGCGGAGGCCATGGCGCGCACGGGGGCGGGGGGCTATGTCATGATCCGTGACCAGTCCTGTCGCCTGTTCGGATACCATGGCCGCCTGCGTGACGATGGCGTGTTCTCACTGGATCACATGTTCGGCTTCTGACGCCGTATTTCGGAATTTCCCCGCAGGTCATGCATTCGGTGCGGGGCTGGGTTTCGCGACATTCACGTAACCCCGCCATGCCCATGCGTTTCTTACCGGAGTGCCATCGCCACGATAGAGTGATGGAATCACAAAGGAATACTGAAATGACCGATTCGCATACGCCTTCCGCTACCGAACACCTGCAGAAACTCGCGGCCCGTGGCCAGCACGAGCCCAAGCTGCTGACCCGCGAGGAAGTCACCATGCTGGCCGCACATGTCGGCAAGGAGCATGCCGGGGTTGAAAAGGAAATCGCCAAGAAGGCGGAACATAACCCCGAAGGTGTGACGGCGGACGAGCTGCGCACGCTGTGCAAGCACATTCTGGGTGAAAAGAAGGTCCGTTAATCCGGGCTGACGGCTCATGCGTCCTGTCCCGGACAAGGGGATGGGGCGCAGGCACGTCCCGTAGCATAAATGCAGCAGTCGTGATCCATGCGGACGCAGGTATATGCGCCTGTATCCCAAGTCATGCCAATCGTCGCAGTGTTCGTATACCTGCGACATGCACTCTATTTATTTTATGTGAAGTCCGGATGGTGGGTGCGACAGGGATTGAACCTGTGACCCCCGCCGTGTGAAGGCGATGCTCTACCGCTGAGCTACGCACCCATCCGCTCGGTGAGGTGTTATTAGTCGATCCTTCCTTCGGATGCAAGCACCTGAAGACAGGATTTTTTATCTTCGTACCGGACGCCGCAGCCGGTAGGCGAGTGCTTCGGCAATATGGGCCTGTTCGATGTCCACCGCTGCCGCCAGATCGGCAATCGTGCGCGCCACGCGCAGCAGGCGGGTATAGCCGCGGGCCGACAGGTGCAGGCGCTCCGATGCCATGACGGCGTAATCGCGCGCCGCCGCCTGTATGGGGAACAGGTCGATACTGGCCTCGGCATTGCGCAGGCCGTCCTGACGGCTGGCCTGGCGCGCATATGCCGCTTCGACCCGTTCGGCCACGATGGCGCTGCTTTCCCCACGGGCAAGCCCGGCAATCTGCCCGAGCGGGACGGGTTCGACGCGTACGTACATGTCCATGCGGTCCAGCAGCGGGCCTGAAATGCGGGCCTGGTAATCCTCGCCACAGCGGGGGGCCTTGCGACATTCCTGTGCTGCATCGCCAAGGTATCCGCAGCGGCAGGGATTCATCGCGGCGATCAACTGGAAGCGGGCAGGGTAGGTGACATGCGCCGCCGCGCGGGCGATGGTGATGGAGCCGGTTTCAATGGGCTGGCGGAGTGTTTCCAGCGCGTGGCGGGAGAATTCCGGCAGTTCGTCCAGGAACAGCACGCCCCGGTGCGCAAGGCTGACTTCACCCGGCCGTGCGCGGGCGCCACCGCCGCTCAGCGCGGCCTGGCTGGTGGAATGGTGGGGGTCACGGAAAGGAGGACGCACGATGGGGTTGCCATCCGACAGCAGGCCGCTGACGCTGTGGATGCGGCTGACCTCAAGGATGTCTTCGGCCGTCAGGTTGGGCAGGATGCCCGGCAGGCGCGCGGCCAGCATGGATTTCCCGGCACCCGGCGGCCCGGACATCAGCAGCGAATGGCCGCCCGCCGCCGCAATTTCGAGCGCCCGTTTCGGGCTTTCCATGCCGCGCACGTCCGCAAGGTCAGGCTCCGGCATGATTGACGCAGCACGCCGGAGGTCCGGAAGTTCAACGGGTGTGAGGACCTGCTGGCCCCGGAAATGATTGACAAGGGCAGGGAGGCTGTCAGCGGCGAGGATGTCCATGTCCTCGCTGGCCCAGCGTGCCTCCACACCCTGTGCGCGCGGGCAGATCAGGCCCAGAGACAGGTCATGCGCGCTCATGGCTGCGGAAAGCACGCCGCAGACGGGATTGAGGCCGCCATCAAGCGAAAGCTCGCCCAGGGCGGCGTAACGTGCCGCCATGTCATGCGGCACGACACCCATGACACATAAAAGGGCAAGGGCGATGGGAAGGTCGAAATGCGATCCTTCCTTGGCCAGGTTGGCGGGCGCAAGGTTCACGACGATCCGCTTGGCCGGCAGAGCCAGTCCCATGGCGGAAAGTGCCGCGCGCACGCGTTCACGGGATTCCGCGACGGCCTTGTCCGGCAGGCCGACAATCAGGAACGATGGCAGTCCGGTCGAAAGCTGCACTTCAACCTTAACGGGTGTGGCGTCAATGCCACAGAAGGCAAAGCCATGAACACATGCGAGCAACGTGTCAGCCATCGGTCAGAATTCAATCCGTCAGTCAGTAGAAATCCATGATGCCGGAATGCAGCGCAAAGCGCCAATTTCCATCTTCCCGGAAACATTTGTTGGCATAATATATATTATGAGACTTTTGACGCAGACCGGACGGGGACGAATTCCGGGCTGTCCGGATGCTGCCTGATGTCCGCCATGCGCATCACCAGCGCCAGTCATGGCATCAGCCCATCTGGCGCTGGTTCGCTTTTATTATTTATGGAGTCCCGTAATTGCCTGCACACGCTCCAGGATGTCCATCCCCGCTCTGGTGAAGTTTTCCTCGCTGAACTGGGTGCAGACGTAATTGCGTGCCTGCTGCCCCATGTCATGGAAGCGTTCCGGCTGGGACAGCGCCCGGATCAGTACATCCGCCAGCGATTGCGGGTCACGTGGTGCGGCACGCCAGCCGGTTTCCCCTTCCCGCACCGAGTAGCGCATTTCCCCCACGGCAGTCCCCAGTACGGGCAGCCCCGCCTGCATCGCTTCGTGCATGGCGACGCAGAACCCTTCCCAGCGCGATGGCTGCACATACATATGCTGTGATGCGAGGAAATCGCGTGTATCGGTCACAAATCCCGGAAAATGGATCATGTCGAGGCCATGCGCCCTGCATCGTTCTTCGATGAAAGCGCGATGGTTGCCCTCACCGCGGACGGTAATTTCGTAAGGCGGCAGGTTGTGCCGGGCTTTCTGCACCAGCGCCAGCGCGGCACAGAGGTCGCCATATCCCTTTTCACGCGACAGGCGTCCCAGTGACCCGATGCGGATCACTTCTCCTTTCTGCCATGGCTGCGCCTGCGGGGCCTGCGGGGTGGCATAGAAGATGGGCCAGCACGCCAGGCGTTCACGCGGGATTCCGAGGATCCTGTGCGTTTCATCGGTCACGAATTGCGAATCCCCCACCCAGAAGCACGACAGCCGGCGCATCGACAGCAGGAGGCGCCGGTTGATGGGTTTGGGGTTCGCGTTGTGCTGCCAGCTGACCACGGGCCAGCGATGGCGCGTGCCAAGGATCTGCCCAAGGAGCGTGGCGCGGATCAGTGATGTCCACAACAGGTCCGGCTTCCACGCTGTCAGGGCATGGTTGAGCCAGCGGAGCGTCTGGACCTGCTGTTTTTCCCCTGCGGGGCAGATCTCGACCCTCAGGCCCGCCTCTTCCAGTCGTGGCAGCGCCAGTCCGTCACGTCGCGACAGCGCGAAGACGGCAACTTCATGCCCGGCCTTGCGAAAGACGGATGTGATGGCGGGAACCGGGAAACATGCGCCGCCGCCTTCAAGTGAGTTTATGATATAGGCAATGCGCATTGTCCGTCACGTTCCGTCCATGTTTCCACAATGCGCGGTTTTAACAAAAAAACCGTGGAAAACCAGTATCGGATCCGCGCTCCCCTGCTTCGGGGCCGGATGGCTGGTAATGGGAAGAACTGCCGTTCCATAGACATGGATAATCGCATGACGGACTTCACATGTCCGCAGCATATCACACAGGAACTTTTATGTTTTGGAAGGAAGTTTTGGCTGGGGGACCTGGATTCGAACCAGGGCTGACCGGGTCAGAGCCGGTAGTTCTACCGCTAAACTATCCCCCAGCAGTTCCGCCTGAGTGGCGGAGGCGCTGTCGTTGCGGTGAAGGGGTGATAGCACCGGGCCGGGGGGTATGCAACCACCTTTTTTCGATCTTTTCACAAGATCACATATTTGACTTGCGTTTAATGCAGGACAGTCCCCACAATGATGGAATGCCTTGAAAGGCAAAGGATTGCACGCATGCTCCATGACGTTCCCCGTCCCGCAGCGCCGGGACAAGGTCTGCAGATGTTCGGGATGCCTGATTTCAGGCGTCTTCCGTATGCCGCCCCCCTGTACGCGGCGCTGGACCTGGGAACGCATAACTGCCGCCTGATGGTTGCCGCCCCCGCGGGGCGCGGCTTTCGGGTGATCGACAGCTTCAGCCGCGTCGTGCGCCTTGGCGAAGGGCTGCACCATACCGGGCGCCTCGGGCATGAAGCCATGGAACGTACGGCCGATGCCCTGCGCGCATGCGCCGTGCGGATGCGCCGTGCGGGCCTGCGGAAATATACCGCCATCGCGACAGAGGCCTGCCGCCGTGCTGAAAATGGCCCGGCATTCCTTGATGGCATCCGCGATGAGACCGGCCTGTCCATTTCCATCATCTCCGCGCGGGAGGAAGCCGAACTTGCCCTGACAAGCTGCGCCTCCCTCCTGCATGATGGCCGCTTCTCTCCCCTGCGCGAACGTGCGCTGCTGTTCGATATCGGCGGCGGCTCGACGGAAATCGCATGGGTGCGGACGGATCACGCACGCAGGCGGCAGTCCCTGATCGGGTATCTGAGCCTGCCGATGGGCGTCATCACCATATCCGAACAGATGGGCGATGCGGCCTTCACGCCCGAAGGATACGGGCGCATGGTCTCGATGGTGCGGCAGCGGCTGGAGGCGTTCGAGGACGTCCACTGCATCCGGCGTGAAATTGCATCTGGCAATGTCGTGCTGATGGGAACCAGCGGTACGGTGACGACCCTGGCGAGTGTCGCGATGGGGCAGGTCCGCTATGACCGTGCCATGATCGATGGCGCGACCCTGCCGATGGAGCAGGCGCTGGCGGTGATCCGGCGGCTCAACGGCATGGATCGGGCGGGATTGTCCGGCCATGTGGGAATCGGGCCTGACCGCGCCCGTTACATCATGGCGGGATGCGCGATTTTCGAAGCGATTCAGCAGGCATGGTCGGTGCCCGAAGTGGTCGTGGCGGATCGAGGATTGCGTGACGGCATGCTTTTGCGCATGATTGACAGGAGTTCGCGTATCGCTTTTCAGCCGGTACCTTCTTCCTTTTCTCCTGTCCGGCACAAGCTGAAGCCGACGAGCGGCCCCTTACATGAAACGACGACCAGCAGACCCTAAACCCAGAATCCCGGGAAAATCACGCACCAGCAGTCTGACGCCCGGCGAATCCCTCGCCAGTGCGGACTCCGGTGCCGTCCGCTCCGCGCGCAACCAGACCGTTACCGTCAAGAAGGCGCGCGGCCGCACCACGGCGCAGCATCGCTGGCTTCAGCGGCAGCTCAATGATCCCTATGTGCAGGCGGCCCAGAAACAGGGATGGCGGTCGCGTGCCGCTTTCAAGCTGATAGAACTCGATGACCGCTTCCACCTGATCCGGCCGGGCATGCGCGTGGTCGACCTTGGCGCGGCACCCGGTGGATGGGCGCAGGTGGCGGTCAAGCGCGGCGCAGGCCACGTCGTGGGGGTGGACCTGCTGCCGGTTGATCCCGTTCCCGGCGCCACGATCATCGAGGGGGACTTCAACGATCCCGACATGCCGGACCGCCTGCGTGAACTGCTTGATGGGCCGCCCGACCTTGTCATGTCGGACATGGCCCCCAATACGACCGGCCATGCGCCAACCGATCACCTGCGCATCATCGGCCTTGCCGAACTGGCGCTGGATTTTGCGGTCCAGATACTGGCGCCGGGCGGCAGTTTCATCGCCAAGGTCTTTCAGGGTGGATCGGAAAAGCAGATGCTGCAGGCGCTGAAACGCGCCTTCGGGCAGGTCCGCCATGCCAAGCCACCGGCAAGCCGCAAGGAATCCAGCGAACTCTACGTCATCGCCACTGATTTCAAGGGGCGCGCGCCTGCATCCTGAAGCCGTGAATGTCCCATCCGCCACCCCATCAGGACCGGGGGATGGGACTGTCAGAGGATTACGGCGTATTCCACAGCCACGCCGCACCGCGCACGCCGGAACTGTCGCCATGGACGTTCTTGACGATCGGGGTGTTGCAGTTCGGGGTGATCGCATAGCGCCGCATCATCGGCGGCACCCGTTCATAGATTTCCTTGATGTTCGAAACGCCCCCGCCCAGCACGATGACGTCGGGATCAAGGAAATTGATCGCCAGCGCGCAGGCGCGCGCCATGCGTTCCATGTAACGGTCCAGCGCGCCGATGGCCGTGATGTCGCCACCTTCGGCGGCTTCCACGATTCCGCCCGCGCTGCGGTGCCCCGGTCCCTTCCAGTCCTGCGCCAGTGCGGAACCGCTGAGGAAGCGTTCCATGCAGCCCTCATTGCCGCAGAAGCATTTCGGCATGGGAAATTCTTCCAGCCGTGGCCACGGCAGCGGCACATGCCCCCATTCACCGGCAATGTGATGCGCGCCGATGATCAACTGGTGGTCCGTGACGATCCCTGCCCCCATGCCCGTGCCGATGATGACGCCGAACACGGTCTTGTAACCCTGCCCCGCCCCGTCGATGGCTTCGGAAAGGGCAAAGCAGTTGGCGTCATTTTCCACGCGGACATCGCGGCCAAGGGCCTCGGTCATGTCCTTGTGCAGGGGCTGGTTGTTCAGCCATGTCGCATTTGCATTCTTGATGACGTTCGTGTCGGGACTGATGGAGCCGGGAATGCCGATTCCCACGCTGCCCTGCCCGCCATGTTCCTGGTCCACGCCCGCGATCAGGTCGCACATGGCGCGGATGGCGCCACTGTAATTGCCGGGATTGGTAATGCGACGACGGACCAGTTCCCTGCCGTCCTGGCCCAGGGCCGCGATCTCGATCTTGGTGCCGCCAAAATCGATTCCGATACGATAAGGCCCCATCAGCAGCTACTTTCGTGCGTCATGATTACATCCATGGCTTGATTTTCTTTTATGATCCGAATTGGCTCAGACTTCAAACCCCGTCCCGGCCCTCATGCCGGGGATGGGCCCCGTATCATAAGGAACAGACGTGGCATGAACGAAATCCTACTTGATGCACGCGGACTGACATGTCCACTCCCCGTGCTGAAGGCGAACCGGATATTGCGTGGCATGCCTGCTGGTGGCCGCCTGCGTGTCATGGCCACGGATCGTGCGTCGGTTGCCGATTTTCAGACCTTCTGTCGGGAGACCGGGCATGCGCTTATCGCATTCGGCGAGGAAGGAGGAACCCTGTCCTTTGTCATTCGCCGGAAACAAGATACTGAAAATAAATAGTTTTTTATGATCTGGCGGCAGCATTGACAGCGATCGGTGCAAAATGCCGTACCCGTGACACCCGCGGCGCGGGATAATCCGTTGATATGTCCCCTTGGCAGAAGGCCGCCCAAGGTTGTAATTCCTGCGCCACCATGATGATGAAAGTGTGACATGCCGATGACAGATGACCTGACTTCCCTTTCCTTCGAGGACGCGCTTGCCGAACTGGAAGGCATTGTCCGTCAGCTGGAAGGCGGTCAGCTCAGGCTGGAGGATGCCATCAAGGCATATGAGCGTGGCGCCGCCCTTCGACAGTATTGTGAGACCAGGTTGAACGAGGCCGAGGCCCGCGTTCAGGCGATCATCCAGCGCGCCGACGGCACGCTGGATGCGAAATCTATGGATTGATGCATCAGATGAGCCAAACAACAGCACCCTCGCCCGAAAAAGACGGCAAGGACCGTATGGTCCGTCTGCGTGCGTCACTCGCCACGCGGGCCGAAGCCGTCGAGCATGCGATTGATCGCCTGCTGGCCCCGGTCAGGGGCGGCGAAGCCCGCCTGATCGATGCCATGCGCTATGCCACGCTTGGCGGCGGCAAGCGCCTGCGCGGATATCTCGTGGCCGAAGTCGCCAGCATGTTCAGGGTGGACGAGGCCGGGGCCTATCGCGCCGCCGCGTCGGTCGAAATGCTGCATGCCTATTCCCTGGTGCATGACGACCTGCCGGCCATGGATGACGACGACCTGCGTCGTGGCCAGCCCTCCACCCATCGCAAGTTTGACGAGGCCACGGCCATCCTGGCGGGCGATGCGTTGCAGACCATGTCGTTTGGCATCCTTGCCGATCCTGCGACCCACCCCGATGCCGGCGTGCGCATCGACCTTGTCACCACGCTTGCCGCCGCGTCTGGCGCCGCGGGCATGGTCGGGGGGCAGATGATCGACATGGAAGGCGAAGGCCGTTCGCTGTCGCTTGAGGAAGTGGCGCGGCTGCATGCGCTCAAGACCGGCTGCCTGATCCGCTATTCGGCGGAAGCCGGGGCGATCCTCGGTCAGGCCGCCCCGGACGTACGTGCCCGCATCGCGGCCTATGGGCGTGACCTTGGCGCGGCCTTCCAGGTTGCGGACGACGTGCTCGATGCCACGGCAAGTGCCGAGGAACTTGGCAAGACGGCGGGCAAGGACGAGGCGGCCGGCAAGTCCACCTATGTCGCCCTCCTCGGCGTGGAAGGCGCCGCGCGGGAAGCGCGTCGCATCGCCGCGCAGGCCGAGGCACATCTCGATATCTTCGGGTCCGAGGCCGATCGCCTGCGTGACCTTGTGAATTACGTGGTAGAGCGCAGGAACTGAGTGCATGACTGATACCCCGACACCCAAGGCGGACACATGGGGGGCGATCCCGACGCTGGGGCGTTTTCCGCAACTGGACCGTGTGCGCTACCCGCATGACATGCGCAACCTTTCTGTGGAGCAGTTGAAGGCGCTTGCGGACGAACTGCGGGCGGAGACGATCGACACGGTCTCCACCACCAGCGGGCACCTTGGCGCGTCGCTGGGCGTTGTGGAACTGACGGTCGCGCTGCATGCCGTGTTCGACACGCCCGATGACCGCGTGATCTGGGATGTCGGCCACCAGACCTACCCGCACAAGATCCTGACCGGGCGGCGCGACCGCATCCGCACCCTGCGCCAGCCGGGCGGCCTTTCGGGCTTCACCCGCCGCAGCGAGAGCGAATACGACCCGTTCGGCGCGGCGCATTCCTCCACCTCCATTTCCGCGGGGCTTGGCATGGCGGTGGCGCACCACCTGCGCGCCGAACATGACCCCTCCTACCGCGAACGCAACGTCATCGCGGTGATCGGCGATGGCTCCATCTCCGCCGGCATGGCGTACGAGGCGATGAACAACGCCTCGCACTGCGGCCCGGGCGCGGAGCGGCTGATCGTCATCCTCAATGACAACGAGATGTCGATCGCGCCCCCCGTCGGCGCGATGTCGAGCTACCTTTCGCGGCTGATGTCCTCGCGCAAGTTCCTCAGCCTGCGCGACCTCGCCGCCAAGATGGCAAAGCGCCTGCCCGACCGGCTGGAGCGCACGGCGAAGAAGGCCGACGAATACGCACGCGGCATCATCACCGGCGGCACGCTGTTCGAGGAACTCGGCTTTTACTATGTCGGCCCGGTCGATGGCCACGACATGACGCAGCTTGTCCAGATCCTGCGCAACCTGCGCGACGCGGACGACCTCGGCCCCGTGCTGCTGCATGTCATAACAGAGAAGGGGCGTGGCTATACCCCTGCCGAATCGGCGGGTGACAAGTACCATGCCGTCGCCAAGTTCAACGTCGTCACCGGCGAGCAGAAGAAAGGCCCCGCCGGGCCGCCGTCCTACACGTCCGTCTTCTCGCGCGAGCTGCTGCGCCAGGCGGAGGCGGATGACCGGATCGTGGCGATCACGGCGGCGATGCCGTCGGGCACGGGCCTCGACAAGTTCGCCAAGGCGTTCCCCGAGCGCTTCTTTGACGTCGGCATTGCCGAACAGCACGCCGTGACGTTCGCCGCCGGCCTTGCGACCGAGGGGATGCGCCCGTTCTGCGCGATCTATTCCACCTTCCTGCAGCGCGCCTATGACCAGGTGATGCATGACGTGGTGCTGCAGAACCTGCCGGTGCGCTTCGCCATCGATCGCGCGGGCCTTGTCGGCGCGGACGGCGCGACGCATGCCGGCGCGTTCGACCTGAACTACCTCGGCTGCCTGCCGGGCATCACCATCATGGCGCCGAGTGACGAGCTGGAACTGCTCAACATGACCACCACGGCGGCGGCGTTTGACGAGGGGCCGATCGCCCTGCGCTACCCGCGTGGCGGCGGGTTCGGCCTCGACCTGCCGGCGGCGGGCAGCGTGATGGAGATCGGGCGCGGACGCATCGTGCGCGAGATGACGCGCCAGTCCGGGCCGGAACGCGGCGGGATCGCGATCCTGTCGCTCGGCCCGCGCCTGGCCGAGGCGCTGAAGGCCGCCGACATGCTGGCGGCGCAGGGGCTGTCGCCCACGGTGGCGGACGCGCGCTTCGCCAAGCCGCTGGATACCGCGCTGATCGAGCAGCTGGCGCGCAACCATGCCGTGCTGATCACCATCGAGGAAGGCGCCCCCGGCGGGTTCGGCGCGTTCGTGATGATGCACCTTGCGAAAACCGGCCTGCTGGACCGCGTGCGTTTCCGCCCCATGGCCCTGCCCGACCGCTTCATCGACCACAACACCCAGACCGCCCAGTATCACGAGGCAGGCCTCGATGCGCAGGCGATCGTGGATACGGCGCTTGGGGCTCTGGGGCGTTCCCCGTCGCAGCAGATGGCCTGATTGCCGGGCAGCCGGGTCAGGAAACAGGGGGCAGGCATGGCAAAGCGGCGCGTGGACCAGATGCTGGTTGACCGGGGACTGGTTGAAACGCGCACGCGTGCGCAGGCCCTTATCATGGCGGGTCTGGTCTTTACGCCCAACCGCCGCATTGACAAGCCCGGCGACCAGTTGGCCGAGGATGTGCCCCTGACGGTCAAGGGACAGGATCACCCGTGGGTATCGCGCGGTGGGATCAAGCTGGCGCACGGGCTGGAGCATTTCGGCTTTTCGCCGCAGGGTCTGACCTGCCTTGACGTTGGTGCTTCGACGGGCGGCTTTACCGATGTCCTGCTGAGCAACGGCGCGTCGAAGGTCTATGCCGTGGATGTGGGGCATGGGCAGATCGCATGGAAACTGCGCAATGACCCACGGGTTGTCGTGCTGGAAAAGTGCAATGCGCGGCATCTGGATGCCGGTGTGATCCCTGATCCCGTCGGTGCGCTGGTCTGTGATGCCAGCTTCATCGGGTTGCGCACGGTCCTGCCTGCGGCCATTGACCTGTGCGCGCCCGGCGCGTGGGCGATCGCGCTGATCAAGCCGCAGTTTGAGGCAGGGCGGGAAGCCATCGGTCCGAAGGGGGTGGTGCGTGATCCCGCCATTCATGATGCCGTATGCACCATGATCCATGACTGGTGGCAGTCGCTGCCGGGATGGTCCGTGATCGGGATTGAGCCCAGCCCCATCACCGGTCCGGAAGGCAACCGCGAATTCCTGATCGCGGCGCGCAGGGATGCCTGATAACAGATAAAAGTTTCCGGACACTGTCTTTTCCTGAAAAGGCAGCGTCTTTCGAGGCTTTTGGGAAAGAGCTTCACCAAAAACTTTCTGAAATTTCGATATGGTCTGCGGGTGGGCTTTTGAAACCGCCTTTTAGTCTGTGGTCGCTTTCGGTGGGGCAGATGTGTTAGGGAGCGGGCAATCCCATTCCTGAACCTGTCCCGGTCCGAACATCAAGGCGTGTTTCGTTATGTCCGCAGTCCCTCCCCCTTATGCCAGTCCCGTTCGGGAGGCCGCGTCGGCAGCGGCGCTGACCGATGATGAACGCAGCCGCATCCTTGCGAAATCGGCGCAGTTCGCCCCCCCTTCGGCCGTGCTGCCGGACGGGCGGCGTGAACTGGTGGGGCTGTCGCGGGAGGAACTGACGGAAATCCTGCTGGAAATCGGGGAAAAGCCCTTCCGCACCAAGCAGTTGTGGCACTGGATCTACCATCAGGGTGTGACCGACTTTTCCCGCATGAGTTCGATTGCCAAGCCCCTGCAGGAAAAGCTGGCGGAGCGTTTCGTCGTCAGCCGCCCGCAGGCGGCGACCGTCCAGACGTCGAGCGACGAGACCCGTAAATTCCTGTTCCGTTTCCGCGACGGGCAGGAGGCGGAGACCGTCTATATCCCCGACCGGCGCGAAGACCGGGGGGCCGTGTGCATTTCGTCGCAGGTTGGCTGCACGCTGTCGTGCACCTTCTGCCATACCGGAACGCAGGGGTTGGTGCGCAACCTCGGTGCTGCGGAAATCGTAGGCCAGTTCATGGCCGCGCGCGACAGCTATGGCGAATGGCCCAGCCCCAAGGGGGAGACGCCGCGCCTTTTGTCCACCATCGTGCTGATGGGCATGGGCGAGCCGCTGTACAATTATGAAAACATCGCCAAGGCCATGAAGATCATCATGGATGGCGAAGGGATCGGCCTGTCGCGGCGGCGCATCACCCTGTCCACGTCCGGTGTCATCCCGATGATGGACCAGTGTGGCGACGAACTCGGCATCAACCTCGCCATTTCGCTGCATGCGGTGCGTGACGACCTGCGCGATGAACTTGTGCCGCTGAACCGCAAATATCCCATCGCCGACCTGATCGCCGCATGCCGCCGGTACCCGGCCGCCAGTAACGCCCGGCGCATCACATTTGAATACATCATGCTGCGTGGCGTGAACGATAGCGAGGCCGATGCACGCGAACTGGTGCGCCTGATCGCCGGCATCCCGGCCAAGGTCAACCTGATTCCGTTCAACCCGTGGCCCGGCAGCAGGTTCCAGCCCTCCACGCGCGAACAGCTGGACCGTTTTGCGAATATTGTCATGGATGCCGGCTTCGCCTCCCCCATCCGCATGCCGCGCGGGCGTGATATCCTTGCCGCGTGCGGGCAGTTGCGCACCGAAAGCCAGCGCGCGCGCCGACAGCCTGCCGCGACCACGGGCGACGCCTGACGCCGGGGGCATGGGCGCATGACTTCGTGGCGGGGCGGATAAAACCTGTCCTCGCTGCTGGTCGTGGGCGCGTGGGGATGCTAGGACGGCATGCTGCCGACAGGGTGGTCGGCAGGAAATTTTCAGTTTTGTCGACAGGAGACCTCTCCCCATGGCCGCCAAGGACGTCAAGAAGGTTGTGCTCGCCTATTCAGGCGGTCTCGATACGTCCGTGATTCTTCGATGGTTACAGACCGCGTATGGCTGCGAAGTCGTAACCTTTACCGCCGACCTTGGTCAGGGCGAGGAACTGGAACCCGCGCGCAAGAAGGCCGAGATGTTCGGCGTGAAGGAAATCTTCGTCGAGGATCTCCGCGAGACGTTCGTCAAGGACTTCGTCTTCCCGATGTTCCGGGCGAATGCGCTGTATGAAGGCCAGTACCTGCTGGGCACCTCCATCGCGCGCCCGCTGATCGCGCAGCGCCAGATCGAGATCGCCGAGCAGGTCGGCGCCGACGCCGTGGCGCATGGCGCGACCGGCAAGGGCAATGACCAGGTCCGCTTTGAACTGGCCTATTACGCGCTGAAGCCCGACATCACCGTGATCGCCCCGTGGCGCGAATGGGACCTGACGTCGCGCACGAAGCTGCTTGCCTTTGCCGAGGAACACCAGATCCCCATCGCCAAGGACAAGCGCGGCGAGGCCCCCTTCTCCGTCGATGCCAACCTGCTGCATTCCTCGTCCGAGGGGAAGCTGCTTGAGGACCCGGCGGTCGGACCTGACGAGATCGTCTTCCAGCGCACCATCTCCCCCGAGGCGGCCCCCGACAAGGCGACGGAAATCACGATCGATTTCGTCTCCGGCGATCCGGTTGCGCTGAATGGGGAAACCCTGTCGCCCGCGACGCTGCTGACGCGCCTGAATGAACTGGGCCGGGCGAATGGCATCGGGCGTCTGGACCTGGTGGAAAATCGTTTTGTCGGCATGAAGTCGCGCGGCATCTATGAAACGCCGGGCGGCACGATCCTGCTGACCGCGCACCGCAGCATCGAGAGCATCACGCTCGACCGCGAGGCGATGCACCTCAAGGACAGCCTGATGCCCCGCTATGCGGAGATCATCTATAACGGGCTGTGGTTCTCCCCGGAGCGGCGGATGCTCCAGGCCCTGATCGACCAGAGCCAGCATTCGGTAAGCGGGCGCGTGCGGCTGAAGCTGTACAAGGGCAACGTGATCTGCGTTGGTCGCGAAAGCCCCAACAGCCTGTATGACACGCGCGTCGTCACGTTCGAGGATGACGAGGGTGCGTACAATCAGGCCGATGCACAGGGCTTCATCCGCCTGAACGCCCTGCGCCTGCGCCTTGGCGCCAAGATCGGCCGTCGTGGCGGCGCCCTTTGAGGAGTCGCGCCGTTCATTTCCATTCCATCAACCGAGGTGTCATGAAACGTTTTTCACGCGTCATTCCCTTTCTTCTGGCGACTGCGCTGGCGGTACCGCTGGTGGCATGTGGCGGCAGCAAAAAAGAAGATGAGCCCGAACTGACGCCTGCGCAGTTCATGGCAAACGTGAAGACGCAGCCCGGCGTGAAGGTCCTGCCGGACGGACTGGCGTACAAGGTGCTGAAGTCCGGGCCGAAGGACGGGGCGCAGCCCACGGTCAATGACAGCGTCATGGTCATCTATGAAGGCCGCCTGCCTGATGGCGGGATCTTTGACAGTTCGGACCAGCACGGGCATGGCGCCTACATGCAGATGCCGCTGGAAATGGTCATCAAGGGCTGGCAGGAAGCCGTGCCCATGATGCATGTGGGTGACGTCTGGATGCTCTATGTCCCGCCGGAACTGGCCTATGGGCACAAGTCGATGGGAATCATCCAGCCTGACAGCCCGCTGATCTTCAAGATCCAGCTCCTCGGTGTCGCGCGCTCCCACTGAGGGAGGCCGACTGGCAGGGACACCGGTTTTGGAAACGCCATCAGGGTCAGCCCTGGTGGCGTTTTTCGTATCCCTTCCCGGCCGCTGGCGGTATCGTTGGGCATGTTGACTTTTCCAGACATGCCGCGCCTCGCGAAAGGCATGATTCTTCTCTGTCTCGGGACATTTTCGCTGGCGGCCTGTTCGGGCAAGCATGAAGGTGCCGCGCGCTACCGTACCAACTGTGGCATCTGCCATCATAATGGCGAGGGCATGAAAGGTGAGATCCCGCCCCTGATCGGGCGGATCGACCTGATCGGGTCCTCTGCCGAAGGGCGGCATTACCTGGCGGATGTCCTGCTCAATGGTCTGAATGGACCGCTCGACATCCGCAGCGTGCATTACAATTTTTCGATGCCATCGTTTCGCACGCGGCTGTCGGACCATGAAATCGCGTCCATCCTCACCTATCTTGCGGCGCGTGGGGATTCACCGACCCCGCCGGTCTTTACTGCTGAGGAAATCGCGGCCGTGCGGGCGCATCCCATTCCCACCAGCGCGGTGGCGGAGGAGCGGCGCCGGCTTGATCAGATTCATCGCCTCCCCTGATGTCAACGCGCTTGACGTATGGGCGCGAAAGAGCGGAAAACAGCGGGATGCGACGCATATTTTCCGGCATCCAGCCGACTGGAATTCCGCAGCTTGGCAACTATCTCGGTGCGATACGCAACTGGGTTGGGCTGCAACGTGACAATGAATGCATATTCTGCCTTGTGGACATGCATGCCATCACCGTCTGGCAGGACCCTGCGGCCCTGCGCGAACAGACGCTGGCGCAGACGGCTGTCCTGCTGGCCTCGGGCATTGATGTGCAGCGTCACATCCTGTTCAACCAGTCCGCCGTGACGGCGCATGCGCGTCTTGCGTGGATATTCAACTGTGTGGCGCGCCTTGGCTGGCTGAACCGTATGACGCAGTTCAAGGACAAGGCGGGCAAGGACCGTGAAAACCATTCGGCGGGTCTGTATGTCTATCCCGACCTGATGGCGGCCGACATCCTGACCTACAAGGCGACGGCGGTGCCCGTGGGCGATGACCAGCGCCAGCATCTGGAACTGACCAACGATATCGCACAGAAATTCAACCATGATTACGGGCTGGACTTCTTTCCTATCGTCGAGGCGCTGATCCCGCCGCAGGGCGCACGGATCATGAGCCTGCGTGACGGCACGAAGAAGATGTCCAAGTCCGACCCTTCGGCCCAGAGCCGGATCGAGATGACGGATGATGCCGATACGATCGCGCTGAAGATCCGTCGGGCGAAGACCGACCCCGAACCCCTCCCTGCTGAGGAATCCGGCCTTGAAAACCGGCCCGAGGCCCGTAACCTCGTGACGATCTATGCCACCTTGCAGCAGTGCAGCATTCAGGATGTGCTGAACCAGCATGGTGGCGAAGGGTTTGGCCCGTTCAAGAAGGCGCTGACCGATGTGCTGGTGCAGCATATCGCCCCCATCGCGGACGAGACGACGCGCCTGCTGAAAGAACCGGGTTTCCTGCGCGATACGCTGCGTGACGGTGCGCGCCGCGCCAACGTGATTGCCGAACCCATCGTGGCCGAGGCGGAAGCCCTCGTCGGGTTTCTGAAATAACCACAAGGAGCATGCCATGCGTCAGGAACTGCACACCCTGCATGTCAGGACGCATGGCAAGGGGCTGGTGCCCATCACCCGTCCCGTCATCGACTGGGTTGCATCCACCGGGATCGGCACCGGTCTGCTGACGCTATGGTGCCGGCATACCTCGGCCAGCCTGACCGTGCAGGAAAATGCCGATCCCACGGTGCGCGAGGATATTGCCCGTTATTTCGAGGCGCTGGTACCCGAAGACCCGTCGCGCTACATCCATGATGATGAAGGGCCGGATGACATGCCTGCCCACCTGCGCACCATGCTGACCAACACGCAACTTTCGATCCCTGTCGCGGACGGGTGTCCCGTGCTGGGCACGTGGCAGGGCCTGTATCTGTTCGAACACAGGCGCATGGCCCATCGGCGTGACATTGTGCTGCACATCATCGGCGCCTGATATGCCAGCGGGCATGAGCCCGCCGGTGTCGTTTATCGGGCAGGTGTGCCGTTCAGGATCGCGGCATGGTGGCGGACATGGTCCTCGATAAAGGACTGGATGAACCAGTAGGAATGGTCGTATCCCGCATGCAGGCGCAGGTCCAGCGCCTGCCCGGCGGTGGCCGCCGCGTCACGGAACAGGTCCGGACGCAACTGGTCATGCAGGAACTGGTCCGCCTCCCCCTGATCGATCAGGATGGTGGTGGGATGGGTATGACCCACCCCCAGCAGCAGTGTTGCGTCATGCGCGGCCCATGTGGCGCGGTCGGCCCCGAGATAGGTGGAAAATGCCTTCTCCCCCCACGGCACGATGGCCGGATGGACAATCGGGGCAAAGGCGGAGACCGATTTCCATTTCTGCGGTGCACGCAGGGCATGGACCAGCGCGCCGTGCCCGCCCATGGAATGTCCCATGATCCCGCGGCGTGATCCATCCAGTGCGAACAGTCGTTCCGTAAGGCTGGGCAGCTCCTCGCCCACATAGGTTCCCATGCGGTAATGCGCATCCCATGGCGCGCGCGTGGCGTCGAGGTAGAAGCCTGCGCCGGTGCCAAGGTCGTAGGCATCGTCTTCGCCCGGCACCCCTGCCCCGCGCGGCGAGGTATCGGTCGCCACCAGCGCAATGCCATGGCGTGCGGCAAAGCGGATGGCGTTGGACTTGATCAGGAACGTCTCCTCGGTGCAGGTCAGGCCCGCAAGCAGGTGAATGACCGGCACGCGTTCCGCCATGCTGGCCCCTGCTGGCATGAATACGGCGAAACGCGCCTCCAGCCCCAGCGCGTGGGAGGCATGGCTGTAGAAGCCGACCCGGCCGCCACAGCACGCATGTTCCGCACGGATCGTCAGTTCCCCGCCCGGATCGGACAGCATCGCGGCATCCATGGTCAGAATTCGACCACGGTGCGGATGCTTTCGCCGCGCGCCATCATGTCAAAGCCTTCATTGATGCGCTCCAGCGGCAGGCGATGGGTGATCAGGTCGTCGATGTCGATGCGGTTTTCCATGTACCAGTCCACGATCTTCGGCACGTCGGTGCGCCCGCGCGCGCCACCGAAGGCCGAGCCGATCCAGCGCCGCCCGGTTACAAGCTGGAACGGGCGCGTGCTGATTTCCTGTCCCGCGCCCGCAACGCCGATGATGGTGGACACGCCCCATCCCCGGTGTGCGCATTCCAGCGCCTGACGCATCAGGGTGGGATTGCCGACACATTCAAAGGAATAGTCCGCCCCGCCCCCGGTCAGTTCGACCAGGTGCCCGACGATGTCACCATCGGGGCCAAGGTCATTCGGGTTGACGAAGTCGGTCATGCCGAATTTGCGGGCGATGGCTTCGCGCGCGGGGTTGATGTCTACGCCGATGATCCTGTCCGCGCCCACCATCTTCGCGCCCTGTATGACGTTCAGGCCGATCCCGCCCAGCCCGAAGACCACGACGGAGGCCCCGGCCTCCACCTTGGCGGTGAACAGGACCGCGCCGATGCCGGTGGTCACCCCGCAGCCGATATAGAACACCTTGTCGAAGGGCGCGTCGGGGCGGATTTTCGCCAGCGCGATTTCAGGCAGCACCGTATAGTTCGCAAATGTCGAGCAGCCCATGTAGTGGTGGATCGGCTGTCCCCTGAACGAAAAGCGCGACGTTCCGTCGGGCATCAGGCCCTTGCCCTGGGTTGCACGGATGGCGGTGCACAGGTTCGTCTTGCGCGACAGGCACGACTTGCATTCGCGGCATTCGGGGGTATAGAGCGGGATGACATGGTCGCCCGGCTTCAGGTGGCGCACGCCCGGCCCGACCTCGACCACGACGCCGGCGCCTTCATGGCCAAGGATTGCGGGAAACAATCCTTCGGGATCGGCGCCGGAGAGGGTGTACTTGTCAGTATGGCACAGGCCGGTCGCCTTGATTTCCACCAGAACCTCGCCCTCGCGCGGCCCTTCGAGCTGCACGGTCTCGATTTCCAGCGGTTTCCCTGCTTCGAACGCAACGGCGGCCCTGACATCCATGATCTGTAAACCCTTTTCCAGCAAGATAAAGTGACGGGTGGCGGGGACACATAAGAAACGCCCGACGCCCCTTGCGTCAATGTCGATACGACAGTGTGGGCGTGTGTGGCGGGTATTACAAATCATGCAATCGTGAGGGCGGGACGTTTCCCCCCATGCCGATATGGTATGTGCGGAAACCATGGTACGGGCCATCCGGTCCGTGCCATTTCCATCGACCCCATCATTTCAGGACATTGCCCAGATGATCGTGAATCGCCGGATCGGACTGTGGATACTCATGCGCGAGAGCCTGCTGTCGCTCGTGCTGCTGTGCGCGTGGGATGTGGTGGTTGTCGTCATGTTCCAGATCTATCATCAGGACTGGATGGAGCAGCCGACGCTGCCGATCTCCCTGATCGGCTCGGCGCTGGTGCTGTTCATGAGCTTCCGCAACAACACGGCCTACAACCGCTGGTGGGAGGCGCGCACCCTGTGGGGGGCGGTCACCAACAACAGCCGTTCCTTCGGGCGCCAGGTCGGGACGATCCTGCGCGGCAGCCCGGAACTGGCGCGTGCGATGGCGGCCTATCCGCATGCGCTGCGCGGCGCGCTGGGCCGCATCGACACGATGGAGGATGTCAGGCGTCTCCTGCCCGAAGAGATGCTGCGCGGGATCGAGGGACGCGCCAACATCCCGGCGGCGATCCTGTTCCAGCTGGGCCTCGGCGTTGACGCCCGTGCCCGCGCGCTGGGAATCGATGGCGCGCTGCAGGGGCAGATCGACCGCATCCTGTCGGACCTGAGCAACGCCCAGGGCGGGCTGGAGCGGATCCGCAACACGCCGCTGGCGATCCAGTTTTCCGTGCTGCCCAAGCTGGTGGCGACGGTCTTCTGCATCATCCTGCCGCTGTCGATGGTGCAGACGCTGGGATGGATCACGCCGCTGGGGTCGTCGCTGGTCGGGCTGCTGTTCGTTGCGCTGGACAAGATCGGCAGCGACCTGCAGGAACCCTTTGCCTCCACCCCGCATGGCATGCCGATGCGCACGATCGCGCGCACCATCGAAATCGACCTGCTGCAGTCATGTGGGGAAGCAGCCCCCCCTGCCCTTGCCGCCGTGCGGGGCGTGCAGAACTGAAAACATTTGGCGGACACACCCTCATGGCTTTCGATCAGTCAAGACATATGGGGAAATTTATGTTATATGACATGTCATGAGCATGTTCAGAACGACCCCGAAGGGCAGTGTGACCGATGCAATGGCGCGGACCGCCGCAGCAGTGACCGCCGCCGAAGCCAAGAGCAGCAAGCCGGAAAAGGACGAGGATCCGTTCCGCGAAGGTGACGCCATCGTCTATGCGGCGCATGGCGTGGGACGGGTTGACCGGATCGGCATTGACGAGATCGCGGGAACGAAGCTGGAAATGATCCAGATTTCGTTCCCCGGCAACCAGATGACGTTGCGTATCCCCCTGTCCAAGGCCCGCAAGTCCGGCCTGCGCAAGATCGTCTCGCGTGAGATCGTGGACAAGGCCATGGCGATCATCAAGGGCAAGCCGCATGTCAGTCGTGGCATGTGGGCGCGTCGTGCCGTCGCCTATCAGGAAAAGATCAATTCGGGCGATCTGGTCCAGATTGCCGAAGTGCTGCGCGACCTGCGCCGCAATGTCGACAGTCTCGACGGCAGCTTCAGCGAACGCAAGCTGTTCGAAGCCGCGCAGGAGCGTTTCGTGGCGGAGGTCGCTGTGCTCGAAGGCAAGGAACCCGCCATCGTGCTGGAAACGCTGACCGCCGTCATGAAGGCCGCCTGACCTTCCTGACCCCTTCCTTGACGTCTTTCCCCCGCCTGCCAGGCCTTTTGCCTGGCAGGCTTTTTCATGTTCCAGACCAGTGCCCTGCCCTGGAACATGCCTCAGTAATTGAACTGGTAGAGCAGGCCGATGCTGCTGCCGGGGTCATTTTCAGGGGTCGTGAAGCCGGTCACGTTGCCGCCGGTCCCGACCGTCGTGTTGAGCTTGAGGCGCTTGGTCAGGTCCACCTGCACCTGTGCCTGCGTGCCGGACCCCGATGTCGCCTGTTTCGCCCCGACATAGACGCCGCGCATGACGTATTTCCCGGCCTCGATACTGCCGGTGTCGTTGCCGCCCGAACCGTTGGACGAACTGCTCATCTGCAGGCGGTCGAGATGCAGCGTCTTGCGCACGATGCCCAGCGGGTCGAAGGCCGAGCCGCCGCTGATGGTGGCGATGGCCGAGGCGATTTCCGCCATCTGCGTGGGCGACAGCGACTGTGAATCCGTTCCGAACAGCAGGATCGCAAGGATCTGGTCCTGCGACAGCGGCGGGGTGGAGGAGAAGGTGATCTTCGGCGCGCTGGCGTAACCGCCGACATTCAGTCGCGCCGTGCCTTCGTTCGTGCTGCGCTCCGCCACGAAATCAAGGCTGGGGTCGATGGTGTGGGTGACGCCCATGCCATCGAACCCGACCTTGCCCTTGCTGAAGCTGAGTGAAATTCCCCCAAGGGCGAAGGTGCCCTTGGCCATGGAAAATGACCATGTCACTACGGGCGTGTCGGTGGTTCCGCCCAGATGCAGGTTGCCGTGCATTTCGGTATTCAGCCCATGCCCGCGCACAAAGAACTGCCCCGGGGAGCGCAGCGCAAGGTCAAGGCCGATGACCAGCGGGGATTGCGGCTGCTGGGCAGGCGTCGTGGCGTCTTCGGGGCGGATGACATTGAGGTGCGCGACCGATGTCGGCAGGGAATCCGGAATGTTCACGTCCACGCGTGACAGGGTGATATCCCCGCCTGCGTTGATGCGTGATGCAAGCTGCCCCTTGACGTTCAGGTTGGCGTCAAGGGTCGCGGTGATGAGGTCGCTCGCCAGCGGGCGGGCATTGCGTGCCGTCAGGGTCAGGTCAATGGGATGTCCGGGTTCGAATATGCCATAGGACCCTGCGGCCGTGATGGTCCCCTTGCCCGCGTTGGCATTGAGCGACTGGATGACAAGCCGGTTGCCCTGCGCCAGCACGCTGCCCCTGATTGCCGAAAGCTGCACGCCCTGCGCGTAATCATGGAACGTGCCGTCCGCAAGGTCGAGCGTGCCGGAGACAAGCGGGACTTTCGGCGTGCCGCGGACATCCACGTTCATCCGCAGCATGCCGCCCGCCTGCCGGGCCTGCGCGCCGAGATAGGCGTTCGCCGCGGCCAGGTCGATCGTGCCGGCGGAATGCAGCGCCAGCGTGCCGTTCATGCTGGTCGGCGCCTCCCCCTTCACGCTCAGCGCGACCTGCCGCCCGGCATTGAGGCTGGCGTCCACGCGCGCCGTGGCCCCGTTCAGCACCGCAGTCGCGTCAAGGCTGGCGGCGGCAAGGGAGGACGTATAGTCCGTATGGTATTTCAGTCCTTCGGCCTGCAGCGCAATCCGCCCGCCCGGTCGCGCCAGTATCCCGGTCAGCCGCGCCTGGGCCGAGATCTCGCCTTCCGCGCGCAGCGACGGCATCAGCGGGCGCAGCAGTGCTGGCGTGACATGCGCAAGGTCGGCCTTGAGGTCGAGGGCCGGCCGAACCGACCCGGCAATGTCGAGGCTTGCGGCCTGTCCCTGCGGTGGTGCAAGGCTCGCGCGTACATGATCGACGCCCAGTGTCGCGCCATAATTGACGGTAGCCGGGGCCAGCAGTTGCAGCCGTTCGCCGCGTGCCTCGGCCGACAGGGTGCGCGCCGTGGCCCTGTGTCCAGGGATGTCCAGCAGCAGCGCCGTATCAAAGCCCGCCGGGCCGAGTTGCGTCGTGCTCAGGCGTGACGTGGCGCTGACCAGCAGGGCGTTCAGCGGCCCCTTTGCGGTGACGTGGGCATTGGCCCGGATATCGTTGATGGCCGCATTGTCAATGCGCAGGTCCAGGTCCGGGTGCGGTGCATCCACCGGGTCGCGGATCGTGCCGCCAAGTTGCAGCCGCCCGATATTGGCCCAGGGCGAACCGATGGCCCCGTCAAGGTTGAGCGAGACGACCGGCGGCACCGTCGCCGTGCCGGCGGTGGTGTGTACGGCGGTTGCGACATGCCCGGTGATGTCATGCCCCAGAAGGTCGCGCCAGTCCGCCAGTCGCGCCATATGGATGTCCATCGTGCCCGATGGCACCATGTGCCCTTCCGGCAGGGCCATGTCCGCCTGTCCTGACAGGCTTTTCCACGACAGTTGCGCAAGGCGCAGGTGGCGTGTCCCGTCCCCGTCCGTCGCCAGTGATGCGGCCAGTGCGACTGGTGCGTGATCGAGCGTCCCCCTGATGGTGGCCTGTCCTTCACGCACTGCGGGCAGGTGGCGGAAATCCAGGTCGGTCGTCAGGTTCCCCGGCTGGATCTGTGGCGTTCCGATCTGTGTCTGCGCATGCACGATCGCGGCAAGGTCGTTGACCGGTCCCTTCGCCGTCAGCGTCACATTGCTCTGCCCGCGCAGGGAGGGCGCGAGTTTCTGCAGGTCAAGCAGCGCAAGCCGTGCCGTGAGGTCGAGTTGCGTGGGCGATGACAGCGTGACCGTGCCGCCGCTCGCATCCAGATGCAGGGTCTGCCCATCCACCGTCAGGGTCTGCAGGCGCATGATGCGCGGCGAACCGTCGGCGGGCGGCAGGCTGGCCATCACCTGCACCTGTCCCGTCCTGCCGATCAGGCCGACGGCCTGTGCCTGCCCGCCCGTCAACGCCACCTGACCATCAAGTGCGACCCGTCCCGCCGTTTTCGCGTCCGGCACGTCGAAATTCGCATGCAGGTGCGCGTTGCCGTCCAGTCGGGTGGAGGCGAGTGCCGCAAGCGGGGTGAGTTGCGGCAGGTCGAGCGTCACGTCGCCCTGTCGCGGGGCCGTGGTGCGGATGTTCCCCTTCAGTTGCATCAGGTCGTGATGCACCGTGATGTCGGCGGGCGCGCCCTGCGCATCGGGGTGCCATGTCAGGTCGATGGCAACCGGGCGTGCCGCAAACACGGTGGGATGCGCGCCCGGTATCCGCAGTCCGTCGATATCGGCATGGACGTTGATGGCATCGCCCGCGCCCTGACCCGAAAGCCCGCTGAAGACGGCGTGCAGGGTATTGAGGCCGGTCGCCCCCTGGTTCAGTTGCCCGATATCGAGGGTGCCCTGCCCGGTGGGGCGTTCCATCGTCCCGCCAAGTTCGGTGCGCAGCGCGATCGACTGCCATCCCGTATCCGGCCCCAGCATCATGGCCGGGGCGTCAAGGCTGGCGCGCAGGCGCATGGCATGGTGGATCAGCCCGACCTGCCCGTCGATCTGTGCCCGTGCCGCGCCCGCCTGCATCGCCAGCGCAAGGGTGCTGTGGTCACGCGGGCCGCTGGCATGCATGTCGAGGTTGAGCGGCGCGAGCATTGGCAGGCCGCTCAGCGTGCCGAGGAACCCTTCTTTCTCCTCATGGGCATGGACATCGAGTGCCAGGGTGCCGGTATCAAGCACCGTGTGGACCGACAGTTGCCCCGGCCGGTCCAGCCGATGGACCGCAAGGTCGATGTCGGCCGCAGGCAGCGTCGCGACCGATATGCCATTGAGGACGGGCGCGATATCCGCGAGGCGCGCATGCCCGTCCAGGCTGAAGGTCGCGGGCAGGCGCGCGATGGGCGCGCCGACATCGATGCGTGCGATATGGGCATGGCGGATATCCACGCCCATATGCAGGTTGTCGCTGCCCGGCTTGCCCGGCGGCGACGGGTGCGCGGGGTCTTCCTCGCTCAGGCGTGGAATGGACAGGTGGGCAATGGTGATATTGTCCACCACCGCCCTGCGCAGCAGCAGGCGCAGGGGCGACCAGTCCAGCGCAAGGTCGTCGATTGCAAGCCAGGTGCCGCGATAGTCGTCAAGTTCAAGATGCGCGATCCGTAGCGAATCAGGAAACCGCCCCGACAGCCCCGTCATCCGCACGCTGCCGCCCGTAAGGCCCGGCAGGCGGCGTTCGATTTCGTGGCGGCCCATCCCGGTATTGGCCCCCACAAGGATCAGCGCGAACGCCAGCACCACCAGCCCGGCAGGCACGCCCAGCAGCAGTCCGCCGAGTTTCAGCAGTTTCCGCCAGATGGCGGGACGGGCTGGTTCCTGCGTCTCGCTCATCAGAACGTTTCCCCCAACCCGACATACAGTTCCCATTTATCGCCGCGTGGCGGGCGGTTGAGCGGGACCGCGATGTCCAGCCGCACCGGCCCGATGGGCGTGTAGTAGCGTGCCCCCGCGCCCGCGCCCGCACGCAGCGTTCCCTTGAACGGCGTGCTGCCGTCGGACACCTGTCCCGCGTCGATAAAGCCGACCGCGCCGAATTTCTGCAAGATGCGCTGCCGGTATTCCAGCGACCCCGCATCCATTGACGTGCCGCCAATGGCATAGCGGCTGTTGGGGAACTGTGGTCCCACCCCCTGGTAGCGATAGCCGCGCACGGTCGCGCTGCCACCGGCATACAGCCGCTGGTCGGGGGGGATGGCATAGGTGGAGGCCCCTTCGACATTGCCGATCGTCCCGCGCACGGCGAACACGCTGCGTCCCTTTCGCGCCAGCCCGAGGTTTGCGAGGTCGAAATAGGTCGAGACCGTCGCCTGCATGATCATGAAGAACGATGTCCCGTCCTCCAGCGAGGCGGAGGGCGTGACATTCATGCTGATGCGCACGCCGTGGGTCGCGGGCATGATGGGGTTGTCCACGCCGGTCCCGTCATAGGTCGCGCTCAGCGGCAGGGAGGCGATGAAGTAGCTGTTCGTGCGTGACATCTGGTCGATGCGCTCTTGCTCTATTTCCCCGCCAAAGGCGACGTTCCAGTGCGAACTGATGCGGCGCACGATGCCCGCGCGGGCCAGCACGGCGGTCTGGCGGTAGGAATACAGAAGCTGGCGGATCCCCTCGATCCGGGCGCTGAGGTTCTGGTTGCGAGACCCGAAATCCGGCTTCATCAGGTCGGCATACAGGTCATAGCCCAGCCCCTGTTCGGCCGAACCGCCAAGTCCGGTGGCAAGCGCGGTCAGGCGCAGGCGCTCGGCATTGCCGAACAGGTTGCGATGCGTCCACGACACGCCCACGCGCCCGCCAAGGTCGGTGGAATATCCGCCCTCGACCCCGACGCTGTGCAGTTTCGATTCCGCGAAACTGAAATCCAGCGGCAATGTCCCGTCGGAGGCCAGTTTCTGGTCGTGATGGACCTGCACGTCGGAAAATACCCCCATCGACGACAGGCCCTGCCGGGCGGCTTCGATGCGTGACGGCTGGTACAGTTCGCCCGGCGCGATGGTCAGGCGCCGCACGACGTAGGCCGGATGGGTCCGGCGCAGCCCGCTGAAGCTGAAGGCGCCAAGGTTGACCACAGGCCCGCGCGTCACCGTGATGGCGACATCAATGGTGCGTGTCTGCGGACGCAGCCAGGCCTGCGGCGTGCTGACATCGGCCAGCGCATATCCCTCTTCCGCAAGTGTCGTCTGGAGCTGTGACTGGGCCTTGAGGATCGTAGCGGCCAGCGCGGGATCCCCGCTCCTGATGCCCAGCGCCTCATTTTCGTGGGCGTCGAGCCTTACCGCAGGCTGCCCCTTTGCCGCGACGATGCTGATGGCGCCGATATGGTACTGCGGCCCCTTGGTGATGGAAACGCTGATTTCCATCTTCTGGCTGGCGGGGATGGCCTGCATCCATTCCGGCAGGTCGGGGTCATGCCCGTCCTGCGGCGTTGATGTCCCGTTCTTGGAGGCGATCGCCGCCTGTATTGCGATCGTGGGGGCGTAATAACCGAAGCTTTCCAGCGCGCTGCGGATGCGGGCGTAGTCGTTGTGGATGCGCCCGACAAGGGCGAACGGGCTGACGGTATGGGTCTTCTGCAGCCCCAGCAGGTCGGAGGACGCGCGCACGGCGGCGTCGAGGTCCGCATTCCCGGTGGGATGGATCACGGTGACGTAGGGCTGCGGGTCGGCCGCATGCGCGGGTGCTCCGGCCATGCACAGCGCGGCCATGCACAGCGTCATGGTGGTCAGGCATGCTGGCATCCGCCATGGGGACTTGCGCGAAAATGTCCCGGTTTCAGCCGGTGCGGGCCACGATTGCCGTGTCGTCAGAAAGTGACGCAAAAACGTCAAGCCGTCCCCATTCCCGGTTCTGTCATCCATCCACCTGCCACAGGCATGTTAAGCACGGAGTCTGCGCATGGTGATATGGAAAATCCCTCTGTCTGGGTATCTGGCATTCCGGTGACGCATATTCAAACCCATATCCATTCAGGCCATCCGGGTCGAGGCCAGAATTAAGGGCCAAATATGGTCATAAGGTGAACATGGCCATGGAATGCGGGTGCAGGCCCAAGACCACGGGGCATGGCCCCGGCGTGTGCCGGTCATCCGGGCCGTCCCGTGGCGGCGGGAATGCCAAAACTGTCCTTGACAAAACCCCTGCGTCATCCGCCATGATCGGTGGGCACGATACATGAGTCGGTCATCCCATCGGGGGATAATGTCACGATATGGGTCCTTCGTCCTTTATGACATGTGGTTTCGGGTCTTGACCATCCGCGCGACACACACGATGTGTTTGCGCCGCCCCGCGGGATCGTCCCGCCCGATGTCAAGGAACCCGTTTGCGTGAATGAGATGACCCCCCTTCCCTGCGCCACCAGCGCGCGGTCCGGCAAGCAGGCACGCGGATTGCATGTCATTACGTGGGGCTGTCAGATGAACGTGTATGACAGCGAGCGGATGACCGATGTCCTGCGCCCGCTGGGCTACGAGGCGGTCGATGCGCCCGACCGCGCCGACATGATCATCCTTAATACCTGTCATATCCGTGACCGCGCGGCGGAGAAGGTGTTTTCCGAACTCGGGCGGCTGCGCCTGGTCAAGGAAGCCCGTGCGCAGGCCGGGCAGCAGACCGTTCTGGCCGTGGCGGGATGCGTGGCGCAGGCGGAAGGGCGCGAGATCCTGGCCCGTGCCCCCTATGTCGATATCGTGCTGGGGCCGCAAACCTATCATCGCCTGCCCGAAATGGTCGCCCGTGCCGCCCGTGCTGCGGGCGCCGTGATCGAGACCGACTTCCCGGTGGAGCAGAAATTCGACTTCCTCCCCCCCGAACGCGAGGTGCCGGAAGGCGGGGCGGCGTTCCTGACCATCCAGGAAGGGTGTGACAAGTTCTGCTCCTTCTGCGTCGTGCCCTACACCCGTGGCGCGGAAGCAAGCCGTCCCGTTGCCGCCGTGCTGGAGGAGGCGCGCCGGCTTGTGGCGCATGGCGTGCGCGAAATCACGCTGCTGGGCCAGAACGTCAATGCCTATCACGGCGAAGGCCCGGATGGCGCGACATGGGATCTTGCACGACTGGCGACGGAACTGGCCGACCGGGTCGGGGTCGAACGCATCCGCTACACCACGTCGCATCCGCGGGACATGGGTGACGGCCTGATCGCGGCCCATCGCGACCTGCCCGCGCTGATGCCGTTCCTTCACCTGCCGGTGCAGTCGGGTTCGGACCGGATCCTTGCGGCGATGAACCGTGGGCATACGGCGCAGGAATACCGCGACCTCGTGGTGCGCCTGCGTGCGGCGCGGCCAGACCTTGCGCTGTCGTCGGACTTCATCGTCGGCCATCCGGGCGAAACCGATGAGGATTTTGAACAGACGATGCAACTGATCCGCGACGTCGGCTTTGCTCAGGCATACTCGTTCAAATACTCGCCGCGTCCGGGCACGCCGGCATCGAATGCCGGCGCGCAGGTGCCGGAGGATGTGAAGGACGCAAGGTTGCAGCGGTTGCAGGCGTTGCTGCGTGAACAGCAGGATGCCTTCAACGCGGCCAGCGTGGGGCAGCGTGTGCGTGTGCTGTTCACCGGCCGCGGGCGCAAGCCGGGGCAGATTTCAGGCAAGAGCCCGTATCTGCAGGCCGTGCATGTCGAAGGTCCCGACAGCCTGATCGGACAGGTGGCGGAGGTCGATATCGTGAAGCTGTACACCAATTCACTCGGTGGTGTGCTGACAGGGGAGACAGAGAGGGCTTGAGAGAACACGCGGCATCCATGATCCCGTCCCGCCGCCCCGAGGGCGGCCGGAATCCTTCCGTCAACGGCAGGCCGCCCGCGGCGTCCGGCACCCATACCGTGACGATGCAGTTTGATGACAATGCCCTGCTTGCGCAGCTTGTGGGGGGACATGACCGCCATCTCCTCCACCTTGAGCGCGGGTTCGACGTGCGGCTGTCATGCCGGGGCAACAGGATCGCCATTACCGGAAGCCCCGAACGTGTTGCGGTGACGCAATCCGCCCTGACATCGCTGTACCGTCGCCTGCAGGAGGGCCATGCCCTCGATAGCGGGGAAGTGGATGCGGCCATCCGCATGTCCGCCCAGCTTTTTTCCGCCCCGGACACCTCTCGCGACACGTCAAAGGATCCGCGCCCCATGGCCCCTGTCTCCCCCCTTGCGCGGCCGGAGGTCGCGGCCGCGCGCGTGGCCGACCTTCCCACCATCATGACGCGTCGTGGCGCGATTGCGCCGCGTTCCGCCGGGCAGGCGCGCTACATGGACATGCTGGCGCGGCAGGAAATGGTCTTCGGCATCGGGCCTGCGGGCACGGGCAAGACCTACCTTGCCGTGGCGCAGGCCGTCGCCATGCTGCAGGCCGGCCAGGTGGACCGCATCGTCCTGTCCCGTCCCGCCGTCGAGGCGGGGGAGCGGCTGGGCTTCCTGCCCGGTGACATGAAGGACAAGATCGACCCCTACCTGCGCCCGCTCTATGACGCGCTGCATGACATGATGCCGGGGGACCAGGTGGTGCGCCGCATGGCCACGGGGGAGATCGAGGTCGCCCCCCTCGCCTTCATGCGCGGCCGCACGCTGGCGCACAGTTTCGTGATCCTTGATGAAGCGCAGAACACGACATCCGCGCAGATGAAGATGTTCCTGACCCGCATGGGCACGGGCACTCGCATGGTCATTACCGGCGACCTGAGCCAGATCGACCTGCCGCGCGGCGTGACATCGGGCCTGCGCGAGGCGGTGGAGACGCTCGAGGGGCTGCCCGGGATTGCCATGACACGGTTTGAATCGCGTGACGTAGTGCGTCATCCGCTGGTTGCGCGTATAGTGGATGCATACGATCAGCGTGCCGAGGCCAGCAAGGAGGCCACGCGCACCAGATCGCGGCAGGAGAACAATGGAACCGCGAAGTAGAATAGCCCCCGTCCCTTCACCGGACGGGGTGCATGAAGATACCAGGCCCGTCGGTCAGGATGACGGGCCGGTCCCACAATCGCCCTTTGGCGATGACATTGATGTCAGCATTACCGACCGGCGCTGGCATATGGCAATGCGTGACCCGGCACGCGAGGTGAAACGCGCGGTCCGGGCCGCGATGCGTGAACTGGGCGTGTCGGGGGGCGTAAGCGTCGTTCTGGCGGATGACCGCACCGTGCAGCGCCTGAACCACCTTCACCGCGACAGGAACAGGCCCACCAATGTCCTGACATTCGAATACGCCCCGGCGGGTTCGGGCGCGTGGCTGTGGGGCGGCGACATCATGCTTGCCTTCCCCACGGTCGCGCGGGAGGCGCGGGCGGCGGGGCGCACGGTGCGCAACCACATGATGCACCTGCTGGTCCATGGCGTGCTGCACCTGTCGGGATATGACCATCACCATGCGGGCGACGCGCGCGCCATGGAAATGGAGGAAGCGCGCATCCTGGGGCGGATGGGCATCCCCAACCCGTGGAAGCATCGCAATGGCCGCGCGGCCGGGGCCGCACGATGACGCGCACCCCTTCCCCGTCGGAAACCGGCGCGGCGGCGCCCCCGCCCCGCGGGCGTGGTTTCCTGTCCCTGTTCGGGCGGCGGCGCAACAGTGACCAGGGCCTGCGCCATTCGATCGCGGCGCTGGTCAAGGAAGCTGACGCGGCGGCTGACGACACGACGGAATCCCCGTCCTCGGAACTGGACCGGCAGGAACGGGCGCTTCTGGCCAATGTCCTGCGCCTGCGGGGCATTACCGCCGATGACGTGATGATCCCGCGTGCCGACATCGTGGCCATGCCCGCCTCCATCAGTCTGGACGAGGCGCTGGCGATGATGCGGCGCGAAAACCATTCGCGCATGCCGGTCTATCGCGACCAGCTTGATGACATCGTGGGCATGATCCATGTGAAGGACCTCATCGCCTATCTCGGCACCAGCGAGGCGTTCAGTATCGAACCACTGCTGCGCCAGCCATTGATGGTGGCGCCGCAACTGCCGGTGCTGGACCTGCTGTTGCAGATGCGGCTGCGGCATGTGCATCTTGCGCTTGTGATCGACGAATATGGTGGGATCGACGGACTGGTCACCATCGAGGACCTGATCGAAACCATCGTGGGCGACATCTCCGACGAACATGACGAACCCACGGTGGCGATGCTGCAGGAACGCAATGACGGCACGTTCGATGTCGATGCGCGCCTGCCCATCGCGCAATTCGAACAGCGCACCGGCCCCATCCTGACGCAGGATGAGCGCGAGGCGGAAATCGAGACGGTGGGCGGTCTCGTCTTCCGGCTTGCTGGCCATGTGCCCACCCGTGGCGAGGTCGTGACGCATGAAAGCGGCACGGTCTTTCGCATCCTTGATGCGGATGCCCGCCACATCCGCAAACTGCGGGTGCGTCCCGTTGCCGATCCCGTGGCGGACCCGGTCCCCGCGCCACAGAAATAGGACGCGCCCGTCCCGGTCGCGTGATACGCAGGTGACGTCCGACAGGCCAGCCAGCCGTGCTGGTGGCCATGGTCGGGCGTCACTGGCCTTGACGCACCCGTCCTTTGACAGTTCTTTGCGATATCACGATGCGTTTTCTTATCCGGAGGTCCGCTGCAATGCTTATCAAACGTCGCACACTGCTTGCTTCCGCCGCGCCGGCCCTGCTCCTTGGCGCCGGGGTGGCTTCGGGCGCGCGGGCGCAGGCGGCCGACCCGCGCCTTGCGATCCGGGCGCTGGGCAATCCATCTGCCAAGGTGCATGTCGAGGAATGGTTCTCCCTGACCTGCACCCACTGCGCGCGCTTTTCGCAGGAAGTCTTCCCCGAGGTCCGCAGCAAGCTGATCGATACGGGGAAGGTCTATTACATCTTCTGTGATTTCCCGCTGGACCAGGTCGCGCTGTCGGCCGCGATGATCGCCCGCGCCCTGCCCGGCGAGCGTTATGAGGCGTTCGTGCTGGCCCTGCTCGCCAGCCAGGACCGCTGGGCGTTTGGCAAGGACGTCAATCCGCAGGACGAACTGCGCAAGATGGCGGCGCTTGCGGGCATGTCGGCGGACCAGTTCCAGCAGACGCTGGCCGATGACAAGCTGCGTCATGCCATCATGGACGAGGAAGACCGCGCCCAGGCCCAGTACAAGATCGACGGCACCCCGACCTTCCGTTTCAACGACAAGGAACAGGTCTCGCAGGAACTGACCTATGAGCAGTTCGCCCAGAAGGTTGAATCCCTTTCCTGATTTTCCAAGGCAGCCGGTTTCTTCATGACAGCACGTTTCGTCCGCCTTCGCATTGCCGGGTTCAAGAGCTTTGCCGATCCGGCTTCCATCGAGATCCTGCCGGGCCTGACGGGTATTGTCGGCCCCAACGGGTGCGGCAAGTCGAATGTGGTCGAGGCCCTGCGCTGGACCATGGGGGAAACGTCCGCGCGGTCCCTGCGCGGTGGGGAAATGGATGACCTGATCTTCGCAGGCACCGCAGCGCGCCCCGCGCGCAACACGGCGGAGGTCACGCTGTCGCTGGAAGGCACGGCCGAGGTCGCCCCGCCCCCGTTCCAGGGGCAGGATGAACTGCAGGTTGTCCGGCGTGCCGAACGTGGCGCGGGAAGCGGGTATCGCATCAATGGCAAGGCCATGCGCGCGCGTGACGTGCAGACACTGTTTGCCGACCTGGCGTCGGGGGCGCGTTCGTCCGCGATGGTCAGCCAGGGGCGCGTCTCCGCCCTTGTGAATGCCCGTCCGGAAGAGCGGCGCACAATTCTGGAAGAAGCCGCCGGGATTACCGGACTGCATGGCCGGCGGCATGAAGCGGAACTGAAACTACGCGCAACCGAAGCGAACCTTGAACGTGCGGAGGACCTGCGCCTCCAGCTTGAGGCACGCCTTGGCGACCTGCAGGCACAGGCGACGCAGGCCGCGCGGTATCGCGAACTTTCGCAGGGCCTGCGTGAGAGCGAGACCATGCTGCTCGCGCTGCTGCATGCCCGCGCGCGCAATGCGGTGACGCAGGCGCGCGAGACCCTGCATGCCACCCGCCAGGCGCTGGTTGCGGCCGAGCAGGCGGCCGAGGATGCCACCATCGCGCAGTTCGAGGCGACACAGGCCCTGCCCGGCCTGCGCACGCAGGCCGACACCCAGCGCAGCCTGCTGGAACGGCACCGGGTGATGGCGGAAAATATCGCGGCCGAAGTCGCGCGGGCCAATGCCGCCGTGGCGGAGGCACAGGGCCGCCTTGGGCAGTGTCAGGACGATCATGAAGCCGCGCTTGCGCGTCTGGGGGACGCCCAAAGCATGCTGGAACGCCTGGAGGCGGAGCATGCGGACGCGCAGGCCGCCCTTGAGGCCCTGCCCGGCCGCCGGGAGCAGGCGCGTGAAGAACTCGCCCGTCTGGAGACGCAGTTGCGCGATCAGGGCGAGGCCCTTGAAAAGGCCAGCGTCGCCGCGCGGGAGGCGCAACTGCGTTTCACCCAGATGGAGGAAGCCCGCACGGCCGCCAGCGAACGGCAGGCCCAACTGCAGGCCCGCCATGATGACATCGCCGCCGAGGTCGCGCGCCTGCGTGCGGAAATGCCCGATGCGCAAACGCTTGCGGCGCTTGACGCGACGGTGGCGGCGGCAACGCAGGCCGCCCGGCAGGCCCGCGCCGAACTGGAAACGGCGACACAGCATCAGTCCGACTGCGTGCTGAAGGCGAATATCGCGCGCAACGAGGCGGCGGAGAGCCGTCGCCAGCACGAACAGGCCGCACAGGAACTGGAGCAGGCGACTGCACGGCTGGAGACCCTGCAGCGCGATCATGCCGCGCTGAACCAGCGCGAGGCGGAGGCACGCGGACTGCTGGTGGCGCAGGAGCGGATGGCGGCGCTGGAACGCGATGTCGCGACGTCCGAAGCTGCCTTTGACGCCGCGCGGGAGGTGCTGGAACGCGCGGAGGTGGTGCGCACCGAACGTGCGGCGATGGAAATGGAAGTCCGAGCCCGTGTGGAGCAGGCCGCCGCGCGGCGTAGTGCGCTGGAGCAGGCCACCCGTGCCGCACGTTCCGCCTGCGCCCGGGCAGCGGCCCAACTGGCCTCCCTCACGGAAGAAACCGCCCGGATCGAGCGCGAGGCCCTGCCCCCCGGAAAACTGGATGCCGCCATCGCGGCGCGCGAGGCGGCCGAGCAGGATCATGCCAGCGCGGAGGACGCCCTGCAGGCGGCTGAACGGCGGATTGCCGACAGCCGCACCGAAAGCGAGGCACAGGCACGGCGTCTGGGCGAACTGACCGCTACCGTGACGGGCATGGAGGCCGAGGCCGACGGACTGGCCAAGGCCCTTGCCGCCGATGGCGCGGCGCAGGACAGCGATGCCCCCGACCTTGCCACGCTGCTGCATATTCCCGAAGGGCTGGAGACCGCCCTCGCCGTCGTGCTGGCCGAAGGGCTGGAGGCATCGGTTTCATCCGGGGCGGCGCGGCAGTGGCGTGACCTGCCGGTCCTTGATGCCCCGGATTTTCCAGCGGGTGGCATCCGTCCCCTGCGCTCCCTGATTGACGCGCCGGAGGCACTGGCGCGCGTCCTCGCCTTTGCCGGTCTGCTTGACGATGGGGCGGATGGCGACGCATTGCAGCGCCAGCTTGCGCCGGGGCAATGCCTTGTAACGCGCGCTGGGGCATTGTGGCGGTGGGATGGGTACCGGCTTGCCGGAAACCTGCCCAGTCGCGCGGCGCTGAAACTGCGCCAGATCAACCGGCTGCGCGATATCCGTGCGGAACTTGAGCGGCTGCGGGCCGAACTTCCGGGTCGCAGGCAGGCTGCGGATGACGCGCAGGCCGCACTGGATGCGGCCACCGTGGCCATGAAGGAAATCCGCGCCCGGCGGGCCGGTGTCGAGGAGAAACTCGGCCAGTTACGGCGGCATGAAGCGGAACTCGGGCGGCAGGATGCGGCGGTGCGCGCGCGTCTGGACACGATTGCCGTGCAACTCGAAGCTGCGCGTGCCGCCGATGCCGAGGCGCGCCAGACTCTGGAGGCCGCGCAGCATGAGGAAGAGGCCGAGCCTGCCCCTGCCCTGCTGCAGACGGAACTTGAGCGTGCAGCCGCCGCCGCGGTCGCGGCCCGGCAGGAGGAAGCGCAGGCCCGCCAGGCGCGGCAGGAGACTCAGGGTAAACTCGAAGCGGCGCGGCGTGCCCTTAACGAAGCGACCAACCGCCATGGTGAGGCCGAGACGCGGCTTCAGGCGATCACGCCTGCCCTTGCCCGCATGGTGCAGGACCTGACGCAGGCGCGGCAGGATCATGAACGCGCGCAGGCCTATCAGGCGTCACTCCCGCCGCCGGCGCAGGCCACGGCCACGCTGGAAGCGGCGCAGCAGGCGGCGGAAGGTGCCGCGCAACGCCTGTCCGCCGCACAGGATGGCCGGGATCGGACGCAAAAGGCCCTTGAGGACGCAACGCAGGCCCGGACCGCAGCCGGAAACCGGCAGCATGAGATCCGCAGCATCCTTGATGCGCAGGAACCGCGCCTTGATGAGGTGACGCGGGAACTGGCCACCGTGTCCGAAACCTGCGCGCGTATCCTTGCGGATCAGGCAGCCCTGCCCGATCGTGACGTACTGGCCCGCGAGCTTGAGGCGTTGCGGGAAAAAACGGTCGCGACCCGGCAGGCGGAACAGGAATTGCGTGACCTGCTGGGACGTATCGGCACGGAACACGACACCCTGACCCAGCGTATTGCCACGGCCGTTGCCGGCCTGGCGGAATGGCGCGAACGTGTGGAGGCGACACAGCGCGACGTGGCGGCAACGCACGAGCGCCTGCGTGTCGCGCGGGAAGAGCATGCGCGCACGGCCCTGCAGCCCGAGGAGATCACGTCACGCAGCGAAGCCGTCGCCACCGACCTGTCCACGGCGGAGGAGCGCCACAACCAGTCGGCGGAAGCGCTGAAGGTGGCGGAAAACAGGCTGGCTGCGGCGCAGGCCGCGCGTGAAAAGGCGGATGCCGCGATGATCGGCATGCGTGAGGACGTGCTGCGCGCCGAAGGCAGGCAGGAGCAGGCCGATGCCATCCTTGCCCAACTCCTTGCGGAATCTCAGCCCCCGGCCGGTATCGTGCCCACGGACCTGAGCGAGACGGCCGAGGCGGGATTGCGGCGCAAGGTTGGCCGCCTTGCGCGGCAGCGTGAGGAACTGGGGCCGGTGAACCTGCGAGCGGAGATCGAGGCCAACGAGGCGGGAGAGCAGATCAACACCATCATGACCGAACGCGCGGAGCTTGAATCCGCGATAGCCCGGCTGCGTGGGACGATCGGTAACCTCAATCGTGAAGGCCGGGAACGGCTGATGGCGGTCTTTTCGCAGATCGACCAGCATTTCCAGTCACTGTTCACCCGCATGTTCAATGGCGGGCGGGCGCATCTGGGCATGGTCGGCAATGACGATCCCCTGCAGGCGGGGCTGGAAATCTATGCCCAGCCGCCGGGCAAGAAACTGGCGACCCTTTCGCTGCTGTCCGGTGGGGAACAGGCGCTGACGGCACTGTCGCTGATCTTCGCGGTCTTCCGCTGCAATCCCGCGCCGATCTGCGTGCTCGACGAAGTTGACGCGCCACTGGACGATGCCAATGTCGGCCGGTTCTGTGGCCTGCTTGGCGATATGGTGGCGGAGGCCGGTACGCGCTTCCTGGTCGTTACCCACCATCAGTTGACGATGGCGCATATGGACCGGCTGTATGGCGTGACCATGCAGGAACGCGGGGTCAGTCGCGTGCTGTCGATCGACCTGGAACGTGCGTCGGCCATGGTCGCGCAGGAGAACGCATCCCCCGCGCAGGCCGTATCTTCCTGACGCCATAACGGCATGGCGCAGGTTGGGCCAGCACGTCCTGCCGGACGGACTGGCCCGCCGTCATGCTCAGGACGGGAGCATGGAGCCCGTTTCGATGAAGCGCTGGTGCCATGACAGGGCTTCGGTCAGCAGGTGCGGCGACTGCTGCCCGAACGACCCGGCGCGGGCGCGCTTGTAGTAATCCTGCAGCATCGGGCGATAGTCGGGATGCGCGCAGTTGGCGATGATGACTTCGGCGCGCTGCTTGGGTGACAGGCCACGCAGGTCGGCCAGGCCCTGTTCGGTCACCAGGACCTGCGAATCCTGCGTGATGTGATCGACATGCGACGCCATCGGCACGATCGCGGAAATCTTGCCCCCCTTTGCCGTCGAGGGCGTCATGAAGACGGAGATGTAGGCATTGCGGGCAAAGTCGCCCGAGCCGCCGATTCCGTTCTGGATCTTCGAGCCCATGATCTGCGTGGAGTTCACGTTGCCATAGATGTCGGATTCGATCAGGCCGTTCATCGCGATACAGCCAAGGCGACGGATCAGGCCGGGATGGTTGCTGATGTCCTGCGGGCGCAGGATGATCTTCTTATGGAACTCCCGCATGCGGGCATTCAGCGATTCCGCCGCTTCGGGGCTGAGCGAGAATGCGGTGGCCGAGGCGACGCGCATCTTGCCCGTTTCCAGCATGCCCAGCATGCTGTCCTGGATCACCTCGGTGAACGCGGTCAGGTTTTCGAACGGCCCTTCCTCCAGTCCGCCCATCACGGCGTTGGCGACATTGCCCACGCCCGACTGCAGCGGCAGCAGCGACTGCGGCAGGCGGCCACGCGCGACCTCGTGGCGGAAGAATTCCATCAGGTGCCCTGCGATGGCCTTGGCCGAGGCATCGGGCGGGCTGAACGGCGCATTGCGGTCGGGCGCATGGGTTTCGACGATGGCCACGATCTTGGCCGGGTCCACCCGCAGCGACGTCTCGCCAATGCGTTCGTCAGGCCGGATCAGGGGAATGGGCTGGCGGTGCGGCGGCAGCGCGGTGCCGGTCCAGATGTCGTGCATCCCCTCCAGCGCGCTGTCCTGCCAGCTGTTGACCTCGATGATGACCTGTTTTGCCGTGTCGAGCCATGTCTTGGAGTTGCCGACCGAGGAGGACGGCACGATGCTGCCGTCCTCGCGGATGGCGGTGGCCTCGATGATGGCGGTGTCGATCTCGCCAAAGAACCCGGCCCATGCCATCGGCGCGACATGGCTGAGATGCATGTCGAGATATTCGGTCTCGCCCTTGTTGATGCGCGCGCGCAGCGTCGGGTCGGAGTTGTAGGGCATGCGGAAGGAGATGCCGTTGACCTTGGCCAGCGCACCGTCGAGTTCCGGCCCGGTGGAGGCACCCGTCAGCAGGCGGATACGGAAATCGTTGCCCTTGGCATGTTCACTTTCCATCAGGGCGGCCAGCGCCTCTGGGACCGCCTTGGGATAGCCTGCGCCGGTAAAGCCGCTGGTGCCGACCGTCATGCCGGGCTTGATGAACGACGCAGCCTGTTCTGCGGTCGTGATCTTTGCCCGGAGCGCCGTATTCCGGATTCGGGTGTGGTCGATCATGAACTTTCCCTCAAAGTCTTTTTGTGTGCGCCAGCGCATCTGCTGCACCGGGCCGGTTTGTCGTCGGTGATGGCCCCGTGCGGCATGGGGGCGCTTTTACACCCCCGTTGCGCGCAGGCCACCCGGTGCGCATTCCCATGTGCCGGCCCTGCCGGCCGGTTCGTGCCGTGACGTTTCCCCTTACAGGATTGTTACGGTGCAGGCGATATGGGGGAATGCGCATCGTTTTCCCTCCTGACATCTGTTCTCCGTCTCGGGGCGGGCGTCACAACAAAAGCGTGTGACAGTTGCACCGCGCCTGCATCACCGGCTTCACGATTGCTCTAGCGACGGATCTGGATATGATTATGCGCAACATAGGCATGTGATTTTCGCATGGACCAGGCATCCGAAGCGTTATCTATTGTCGATGCGCAACAGCGTGGAGACGTCAAGGCAAGCCATCCCTGTGTTTGCGGGTAGTGCAAGGATCGTTATCCTGATGGATAATAGTCCTGATATGCGCATCTTTGGTGCGTCTGCTCTGCTATGGTTCGGTCAGGAAGCGGCGATGGGCCGTCATTCATTTTCAGGGAGAGGATTTTCGTTTGAGACGTCGATTACCCTCCCATCTTCCCCATGCCTTTCCGGGTGACATCGCCTCTCCTCCCGGTTTTCCTTCCCGCGTGCCTGTTCCGCCCACGGGGGGCGATCCGGTGGAGAGTCCGCGCCACCACCCGTCAGCGCCCGATAATGATGCGATTGCCCGGATGATCGGGGGGCGCCGCATCCGCATCGTGGGGGATGTGCATGGTGACCTGCATGCGTTCCGGCACGCGGCGGCAACCGACCGGTTCCTGATACAGTTGGGGGACCTGGTGGATTATGGTCCCGATAGCGTGGGGACGTTCCGGTTGATGCAGCAACTGATCGACGAACGGCGCGGACTGTTCGTGCTGGGCAACCATGACCGCAAGCTTGCCCGGGCCCTGCATGGGCGCAAGATGCGGCGTGACCCGCCCCTGATGGAAACGCTGGCGCAGTTTCTGGCGCCGGAGAATGAAGATGTGCGCCTGCGTGCGATAGATGACCTGTCAATGGCGCCCGCATGGATCGTGCTGGGGAAATATGTCTTCGTGCATGGGGGCTTCCATGTGCGCATGCTGGACGAGGCCCCGCCCCCCGGGCTGGGCACGGTCACACCCCTCCTTTCCCGCGCGCTGTTCGGAGAGACGACCGGCCGGATGCAGAAGGACGGATATCCCGAACGGCGTCTGAACTGGGTGGATCACATTCCCGCGGGCTATACCGTCTATTGCGGGCATGACCGGCGTTCTACAGACGGGCGGCCATGGGTGCGCACGGGGCGGGCTGGGGGGACAGCCATCTTTACGGATACCGGCGCGGGCAAGGGTGGCCATCTGGCATGGATCGACCTGCCGGGGATCGAGCCTGCCCCCGCCGGGGCATGAGCATACCTATCCCCTCATCCTGATGGACCCCGTCCTGCAGACCTGCTTCCCCCGGCGTTTGCTGGTATTCCTATTGCGACTTTACTGGGAGCCTTGACCTACATGAACGAAACACCCGTGACGGCCGTGCCGGACGAAGCGCGCGACGCCCTGCTGGAACTGCGCCGCAGCATCGACAATATCGACGCGGCGCTGGTTTACCTGCTGGCGGAGCGTTTTCGCCATACGCAGGCCGTCGGACGCCTGAAGGCCCGTTACCAGATGCCCCCGGCCGATACGGCGCGCGAAGCCCAGCAGGTCGAACGTCTGCGCGCACTGGCCCGCAGCGCGAATCTTGATCCCGATTTCGCGGAAAAATTCCTCGCCTTCATCATCAAGGAAGTCATCCGGCATCATGAGGCCATCGCCCGCCATGCCGATGACAGGCCCCAGTCCTGAGATCCCACGGCATGTCAGGTCTCGAGGAAGGCTGGCGGCATTCCGCGCGCCGGCTCGTGCTGATGCGCCATGCGCAGGCGCGGCCTGCGGTCTTTGGTGATTTCGGGATGGATGCCGATATCCGCCGTCCGCTGACCCCGCAGGGACGCGAGGCCGCCCGCCAGCGCGGTCGCGACCTGCAGGCGATCGGGTTCGTTCCCGACCTTGCGCTGGTCAGCCCATCCGTGCGTACGCGTGAAACATGGACGGGAATGGGATCATTTTTCGGAGATCGCGCGCCCGATGTCCAATATGTGAACGCACTTTACGAAACCTCTGCGGACCGTATCCGTGACGTGCTGTGCGAGGTTGATGAAAAATACAACAATATCATTGTCTTATCCCACAATCCGGGGATTGGAAACCTGGTCGTGGAACTGGCGGGACGCGACAGTTCGGGTAGCCTGCCCCCTGCCCTGTCATTTGGCTTCCCCCCAGCCGCGATGGCGTGCTTTTTCAGCGCAATTCCGTGGAATAATAACCGGAATTCCGAAATGGAACTGTATCGCGCCCTGTGTGACTGATGCCTCCCGGGCATGGCTGCCCCGGATTGCCATGGATGCCATTTCGTCCTTATCTCGGTTTTAACGCCCGCCATGATCCGCATCGGACGGGTGGGCACATAAAACGTGGGCAGGCACGAAACTGTCGCCAGAACGACAGGCTGCCCCAAGGTTGGAGACACGTTTCGCCATACCGCGACAGCGACGGCGGACGACCAGGAGGAAGTGTTTGATGAGAGAGTCAGGAAAAACCGCGACTATCTCGCTAGGCGAAACGAGCGCAACGCTGCCGGTTCTGTCCGGTACGCTGGGGCCGGATGTCGTTGATATCCGCAAGCTGCCTGCGCAGGCTGGCGTATTCACCTTTGATCCGGGCTATGGCGAGACGGCGTCGTGCACCAGCAAGATCACCTTCATCGATGGTGAAAAGGGCATCCTGCTGCACCGGGGATATCCGATTGCACAGCTGGCGGAAAAAGCCACTTTCATGGAGGTCGCCTATCTCCTGCTCAATGGCGAACTGCCGGACCAGAAGGCCTATGACGCCTTCGTGACGGATATCAAGCATCATACCCTGCTGCATGAACAGATCCGCAATTTCTTCAACGGTTTCCGTCGTGACGCGCATCCGATGGCGATCCTGTGCGGCACGGTCGGCGCGCTGTCGTCCTTCTATCATGACGGGATCGACATCTCCAACGCGGCAAGCCGCAACCTGTCCGCGATGCGCATCATCGCGAAGATCCCGACCATTGCGGCCTGGGCCTACCGCTATACGCAGGGCGATACCTTCATTTACCCGCGCAATGACCTGTCCTATGCGGAAAACTTCCTGTCCATGATGTTCGCGGTTCCCAGTGAGCCGTACAAGATCAATCCGGTGCTTGCCCGCGCCATGGACCGTATCCTGATCCTGCATGCGGATCATGAGCAGAATGCCTCGACCTCCACGGTGCGCCTTGCGGGGTCCACGGGGGCCAATCCGTTCGCCTGCATCTCCGCCGGCATCGCGGCGCTGTGGGGACCTGCGCATGGTGGCGCGAACGAGGCCGTGCTGAAGATGCTGGCCGCGATCGGGCACAAGGACAACATCCCCGACTTCATCGCCAAGGTGAAGGACAAGAGCAGCGGCGTGCGCCTGATGGGCTTTGGCCATCGCGTCTACAAGAACTTCGACCCGCGCGCCAAGATCATGCAGGCCACCTGCCACGAAGTCCTGAGCGAACTGGGCATCAAGGACGATCCGCTGCTCGACCTTGCGATCGAACTCGAAAAGATCGCGATCAGCGACGAATATTTCGTCAAGCGCAGCCTGTATCCGAATGTCGACTTCTACTCCGGCATCATCCTCAAGGCCATGGGCATCCCGACCAGCATGTTCACGGTGCTGTTTGCCGTGGCGCGCACCACCGGCTGGATCAGCCAGTGGAAGGAAATGATCGAGGAACCGGGCCAGCGCATCGGCCGTCCGCGCCAGCTGTATGTCGGCTCCCCGCAGCGCGACTTCACCCCGATTTCCGAACGTCCCTGATCCCTTCCCTTTCCCCGGCCCTGACGGATCGGGGAAAGCAGAAGGAACGTGCCAATGGAAACGGGCCTCTCCCACCTGTGGAAGAGGCCCGTTTTCCTGTCTGTGTCACGCCTGATGATGTGGTGTTCAGGCGCAGTCGCATCCGGCGGTCGGACCGGGCTTGTGATGGATGACGTGGTGGTCGATCCATTCGGAGACCAGCCGCCGTGCCTCGTTCAGCGATGCCTCGGGATGATGAATGCGATACAGCGTTGTGCAGGCATGAAAGGCGGACACATCGGTTGTCCCCACCTGACGCAGTTCCTGGTACGCGGTAACGACGGCCCGTTCGCAGTTGCGAACGATATGGCTTGTTTCAGAACCCACGATAAGACACCACCCGAAAATGAGAATTATTATTAACTAGGTGCAGTCTAGTCGATAAGTTGCCCTGAAATCAAGAAAACACTTGTGACCATTTCTCAAATTCATGTTTTTTCAAGGAAATCGCGCAGGTGCGGCACAATGTTGCGTCTGCCTGCGCTAATTATGGATTTTCCGCGCTTTTCCCGGTAAGCGTCTTTTCAACATTTCACATCCCTCATCTGGAGTCAGGTTAGATGCACGACGCAACAGGAAATGGCGCTGGTCTTTCAACCGGTTCAACCGCATGGGATCGGGACGCCGCGCTGACGACCGCGCGTCTCCTGCTGGAAATCAAGGCTGTCAATTTCCGCCCTGACGAGCCCTATACCCTGACGTCTGGCTGGAAGTCGCCGGTTTACATCGACTGCCGCCGGATCATTTTCTTCCCCCGCGCACGCCAGAAGATCATGGAGCTGGGTGTGGAGAAGATCGGCCGCCATGTCGGTTATGAAAGCATCGACGCCGTGGTCGGTGGGGAGACGGCGGGGATTCCCTTTGCCGCGTGGATTGCCGACCGGATGATGGCGCCGATGGCCTATGTCCGCAAGAAGCCCAAGGGCTTTGGCCGCAATGCCCAGATCGAGGGCGATGTGCCGGAGAACATGCGCACCCTGCTGGTGGAGGACCTGACGACGGACGGCTCCTCGAAAGTGCAGTTCGCGCAGGCCCTGCGTGATGCGGGCGCGATCGTGAACCATACGTTCGTCGTGTTCTTCTACGGCGTCTTCCCCGGCGCGTACCAGACCCTGGCGGACATGGACATCACGCTGCATGCCCTGTGCACGTGGTGGGACATCCTTGAAGCCTGCTCTGGCAAGCCGTACTTCTCTGAAAAGGATGCGAACGAGGTCCGCCGCTTCCTTGAAAATCCCTGTGCGTGGTCGGCCAAGCATGGTGGCGTCGCCAGCGCGGAAGAAGCCCTGGCCCGCAAGCTTGCCGCCGCCAAGGGAGCGTGACCATAAGGTGACGGATGGCGTGACGGGACGTGCGGATACTTGCATTTGATTCAGGTATCGGGGGTCTGGGAATCGTGCGCTGCCTCAGGAAGGACATTCCCGGGGCCTGTATCGACTACCTCGCCGATACGGCTGTTTTTCCCTATGGGGAACAGGCGGACGATTTTCTGGTCGCACGTATTGTCATGCTTGTTGGACAGGCCATCGCACGTCTGCAGCCGGATCTGGTTGTCATTGCCTGCAATACAGCCAGCACGCTGGCCTTGGGTGAATTACGTGCACGTTATGATGTGCCCTTCGTGGGGTGTGTGCCCCCCATAAAATGGGCGGCCGACCTGACGCAAAGCGGGACAATCGGCCTGCTGGCCACGCGCGCGACGCTGACGCGTTCCTATCTGCATGACCTGCAGAGTCGGTTTGCGCCTGACTGTACCCTTGTCACCTATGGTACGCGCAATCTGGCGGACCTGTCGGAGCAGGCCTTTCGCGGGCACCTGATCCCGGATCAGGTTCTCAGGGCTGAAATGGCGGGGCTGTTTTCCCAACCGGGCGGGGATGGCATTGATGTGGTGGGGCTGGGCTGCACCCATTACACATTCCTGCTGGATCACTTCCAGCGGCTTGGCCGTCCCGGCGTGCGCTGGATCGACCCGGCGCACGCCGTGTCACGACAGGCCGCACGTCTCGCCCGGAGCCTCGATAATGTCGCCCCCGACCGGGAGGAGACGGGACAGGCATTCTTTACGGCCCTGCCGGGAGATATCGAGGCGTTGCTGCCGGGATTGCGCCACATGGGATATGATACGGCCTGCCCCTTTACGGAGCAGGCATGATGGCAGGTCCGGTTATCGCAGGCGACTGACGGTGTAGGACGCCGTATCCTGCAGCAGTTGCTTCAGGCGCGAGGGCGGGAACATGTCCAGCGCCTGAGACGCCGCCTCGGCATAGCGCGTGGCATGGTCCAGCGTAATGCCGATCGCATTGGTGCGGGCAATCAGTTCGAGCGCATGCTCAAGGTCGCCGGGCTTCTGCTCGCTCTCCTCAATGACGCGGCGCCAGAAGGCGCGGTCTTCCTCGGAGCCGGCCGTATAGGCCGTCAGCACCGGCAGGGTGATCTTTCCTTCGCGGAAGTCGTCGCCGATGGTCTTGCCCAAGGTGGCCTGATCCGCTGCGTAATCCAGCGCGTCATCGACAAGCTGGAACGCCATGCCCAGGTTTGTGCCGTAGGAATCCAGCGCCTCTTCCGCCTTGAGCGGCTGGTCGGCCACGACGGCGCCAACCCGGCAGGCCGCGGCGAACAGGGCTGCCGTCTTGCCGTGGATCACTTCGAGGTATTTTTCGATGCTGGTCGAAAGGTCGTTCTGCGTGGACATCTGCAGCACCTCCCCTTCCGCGATGGTCGCGGAGGCGGAGGAGAGGATGCCCATGACCTTCAGCGAGCCATCATCCGTCATCAGCTGGAACGAGCGGGCGAACAGGAAGTCCCCCACCAGCACCGATGCCTTGTTGCCGAAGATGGCGTTGGCGCTGGCCAGGCCGCGCCGCAGGGTGCTTTCGTCCACCACGTCGTCATGCAGCAGGGTTGCGGTGTGGATGAACTCCACACACGCCGCAAGGGCCACGTGACGCTGGTGGGTGGCATCGGGTTTGTACCCGCACAGCCGCGCCGACGCGAGCGTCAGCAACGGGCGCAGCCTTTTCCCACCTGCCGCGACAAGATGTGCCGCCAACTGGGGGATCAGCGCGACCGGACTGTCCATGCGTTCAACGATCGCGCGATTGCATGCCGCCATGTCATCGGCGAGATATTCAGCCAGGTCGCGCAGGGCAACCTCAGATCCGTCTGCCATCGGGCGTCGAGCCCCTTTGTCTTTCTGACTTGCCGTTTTATCGGATTCCGGCAGACTAACTGCAAGGCCCAAAAGGTTATTCTCCCGGTTCCGAAGGTTCAATCTATCAGAGTATATGAGCGGCGCCGGAAAGGCGGTCAAGCCGGAGGACGAAACCGAATGCTTAATGCGCACGTATGACGGCGATCTCGCGCATGGATACGCTGCCCCCCGTGACGGTGGGAACGCTCCTTGATGGGCGGGTCCGTTACCGCCAGTTTTGCGATGGATACCGTACAGGACTGGAACCTGTCCTGATGGCGGCCTGTGTTCCCGCGCGTGCCGGACAGTATGTGCTGGAAGGGGGATGTGGCGCGGGTGCAGGACTGCTGTGTCTTGCGACACGGGTGCGCGGCGTTCGCGGGATCGGGCTGGAATGCGATTCCCCTACCGTCCTGCTGGGGCGGGCAAACATGGATGAGAACGGATTCGATGCGATTCGCATCCTGCAGGCGATCCTGCCGGTCCTGCCCGATGACCCGCTGCTCAGTGGTCCGGGCACACGGCGCATCGACCATGCCTTTGCCAACCCCCCATGGCACGACCATGCCAGTACTCCCTCCCCCATGCCCCGCCGTGACCGGGCGCGTCGCCTGCCACGGGCGGGTCTGGCACAATGGGTCGGAAGCCTGGCGACGCAGTTGCGCCATCACGGTACCCTGACGCTCGCGGTGCCGGCGACCCTGCTTGACCATACGATTGGCTGCATGGTGGAAAACCGGATGGGGGATGTCACGGTATTCCCCTGCTGGCCCCGGCAGGGCGTCGCGGCGAAGATCGTGCTGATACGCGGCCGTATGGGGTCACGTACTCCGGCGCGGCTTCTGCCGGGGATCGTGCTGCATCACGCGGATGGCACCTTCACGCCCGAAGCCCGCGCCGTGCTGCGTGATGGTCAGGCCCTGCTCGACTGAGCCGGAACCCCACCATCCGGCAACGCGGCCTCCAGAAATGTTTGAGTTTCCAACAGGCGGAGCGTTTCAGTCGAAGGCTTCATCCCATGTGCCCTGTGTGGCGGCACGACTGTATTCGGTGGAGCGGTTTTCAAAGAAATTCGCATGCTCCACCGCATTGACCATTTCATCCACCCACGGCAGCGGATTGGTCGCGACGTCATACAGCCCGTCAAGGCCAAGCTGCCCCAGTCGCCGGTTGGCGACGAAGCGGATATACTGCTTCACCTGCGCGGCATCGAGCCCTTCCACCGGTCCCATTTCAAACGACAGGTCGATGAAGGCGTCTTCATGCTCGACGATGTCGCGGCAGATCTGGCGGATGTCGTCCTGAAGCTTTTCCGTCCAGATTTCCGGGTTTTCCTGAATGAACACCCGGAACAGTCGCGCCATGGAAACACAGTGCAGCGTTTCATCGCGCACCGACCATGACACGATCTGCCCCATGCCCTTGAGCTTGTTGAAGCGTGGGAAGTTCAGCAGGATCGCGAACGAGGCGAACAGTTGCAGCCCCTCGGTAAACGCGCCGAACGCGGCCAGCGTGCGGGCGATCTCGTATTTGTTCGAGACCGAGAATTTCTGCATGTAGTCATACTTGTCCTTCATTTCCTTGTATTTCAGAAATGCGGAATATTCGGCCTCTGGCATGCCGATCGTATCAAGCAGATGGCTGTAGGCGGCAATGTGGATCGTCTCGATATTGGAAAATGCCGACAGCATCATCAGCACTTCGGTCGGTTTGAAGACCTGGCTGTAATGCTTCATGTAGCAGTTGTTCACTTCCACGTCCGACTGCGTGAAGAAGCGGAAGATCTGCGTGACGAGGTGCCGTTCGCTTTCCGTCAGGCTGCGGTGCCAGTCCTTGACGTCATCGGCAAGGGGCACTTCCTCGGGCAGCCAGTGGACCTGCTGCTGCGTCAGCCACGCATCATAGGCCCAGGGGTAGCGGAAGGGCTTGTAGACCGGGTTCGCGGTCAGCAGGTCAAAGTGCTGCTCGGTCCGGGTGTCCGGGCCGGATTGTGTGTCGCTCATGATGCTCACCCTATCTGAAGCCAAATAGGGTCAGGGCATATCGGCAAGCGCAACCGCGCGCAACTGGAAAAACGGCACCGGAACTGTTGAGCAGATCATCAAAAGTTCTTGGTGAAGCCTTTTTCAAAACGCTTCGAAGAACACCACCTTTTTGAAAAAGGTGGCCCCGGAAGCTTCTGATTTTTTATCACCGCATTCTTTCCAAATGCGCCCTTACTGGCAGGCAAGGCATTCCTCGTAATCTGTGGAGGATGCAGAAGGTGGCAGCGGCGGCAGGGCAGCATCATTTTCCTTCTGCATGATGTCGCTTTTCCCCTTGCCGTCACTGACGGCGTCAGCCCGCTGCACCGACAGCGAACGGCAGTAGTACAGCGATTTCACACCGCGTTTCCACGCCATGTAGTGGATCTGGTGCAGGTCGCGCTTGTGCACGTTGGCTGGCAGGAACAGGTTGATCGACTGCGCCTGGCAGATGAAGGGGGCACGGTCGGCTGCATGTTCGACAACCCAGCGCTGGTCCAGTTCAAACGCGGTCTTGAACACGTCCTTTTCCTGCTGGCTCAGGAAATCCAGATGCTGCACGCTCCCCTTGTTCAGGGTGATGGAGGACCAGACCTCGTCAGTGTTCCGTCCTTTCTGCGTCAGCAGGCGGTCCAGATGCCGGTTGCGCACGGTGAAGGAGCCCGAGAGTGTCTTCTGCAGGAACACGTTCGCCGCGATCGGTTCGATCCCCGGGCTGGCATTGCCGGCTATGATCGAGATCGACGCCGTTGGCGCAATCGCCATCTTGTTCGAAAACCGCTCCATCACGCCATATTCCGCAGCGTCGGGACAGGCGCCAAGCAGGTGCGCCAGCTTCCGGGAGGCCGCGTCGGCCTGCTTGCGGATATGTTCGAAAATCCGCTTGTTCCAGACCTTGGCGATCACGCTTTCAAACGGGATGTTCTTTGCCTGCAGGAAGCTGTGGAACCCCATCACCCCCAGCCCGACCGAACGTTCGCGCGCGGCGGCGTATTTCGCGCGTTCCATGTCATCGGGCGCGCGGTCGATGAAGTCCTGCAGCACCCGGTCGAGGAACAGCATCACGTCCTCGATGAACTGCGGGTCGTCTTTCCATTCATCCCACGTCTCGAGGTTCAGCGACGACAGGCAGCAGACGGCCGTGCGTTCCCTGCCATGATGGTCCATGCCGGTCGGCAGCGTGATTTCCGCGCACAGGTTGGAGGTCTTGACCTCCAGTCCCGCCAGTTTGTGATGCTGCGGGCGCGCGTTGTTCACATGGTCGGAATAGATGATGTAAGGCTCGCCCTGCTCCATGCGGGCGGTCAGGATGCGGATCCACAGCGCGCGGGCGGAAACCTTGCGGATGTGGCTGCCATCCTTGGGCGACAGCAGCGCCCATTCCTCGTCCGCCGCCACGGCGCGCATGAACGCGTCGGACACCAGGACCCCGTGATGGAGGTTGAGCGCCTTGCGATTGGGGTCCCCGCCGGTGGGGCGGCGCAGTTCGATGAATTCCTCGATCTCAGGATGCCAGACCGGCAGGTAGACCGCAGCAGAGCCACGACGCAGCGAACCCTGGCTGATGGCCAGCGTCAGGCTGTCCATCACCCGGATGAAGGGGATGACGCCCGAGGTCTTTCCATTGCGTCCGACATTTTCGCCGATCGAGCGCAGGTTGCCCCAGTAGGAACCGATGCCGCCGCCCTTTGAGGCCAGCCACACATTTTCATTCCACAGGTCGACAATGCCGCGCAGGCTGTCATTGGCTTCGTTGAGGAAGCACGAAATCGGCAACCCGCGTGTCGTGCCCCCGTTCGACAGCACCGGCGTCGCGGGCATGAACCAGTGGCGCGAGATGTAGTCATACAGGCGCTGCGCATGTCCCTCGTCCGCGCCGTAATAGGACGCGACACGGCCGAACAGGTCCTGGTACCCCTCGCCCGGCAGAAGGTAGCGGTTGTCCAGCGTCGCCTTGCCAAACGCCGTCAGCAGTTCGTCACGGCTGCGATCAACGCGGACGGGGAAGCCGCCCGGCAACTGGACGACGTCATCAAACATCTCGGGCATGGTGGCCGCATCCTTTCCGTGGATGGCATCCTGTTCATTACCGTAACCCTCGACCCCAGAACCGGAGATGCCATCCAGACTCATCCACTTGAACTCCATAAGCCGGCCGTGACATGTCGCAGGATCGGGTGATCCTGTTCCTGTGTGCCCGGTCATTGCTGCTGTGGCGCTATATATGGACCAATCCGCGCATTGATGCACTACATATATGACCGTGGCGACTGCTCTCGAATCTCGGGAAAACCGGCGTCAAGGGAAAAAAGTTATTTTTCACTCCGCTTTTGAAGGCGGGGCCGGGGACGATGGCGACGCGATTCCGGGACTGTCCCCCTGCCCGTCCTCCCACCTCTGCAGGCTGTGTGCATCCTGTTCGCGTGGCTGCACCCACTGGATGCGACCGTCGCTGAATTCCTCTTTTTTCCAGAATGGCGCGCGGCTCTTGAGCCAGTCCATGACGAACTCGACCGCTGCGAAGGCAGTGCCCCGATGGGCCGCCGTGCACAGGACCAGCACGATCGGCGCCCCGACCGTCAGTCGCCCGACACGGTGGATGATCGTGCAGCCCAGAAGTCCGAATCGGGAGACTGCCGATTCGGCGATTCGCGTCATCATCGATTCGGTCATGCCGGGATAATGTTCCAGTTCCATGGAGCATAGCCCCCCGTCCCCACGGACCAGTCCGACGAACGACGCCATGGCCCCCACATCGGGATGTCCCGCCAGCAGGAGCGTGCTTTCATGCGTGGGATCGAATGGTTCGGTCTGCACCTGGACATGGATGCGTGGCATGGCGGTCCTATCCCCCCGTAACTGGTGGGAAGAAGGCGATCTCGTCATCCGGTCCGATGCTGGCATCCAGCGTCGCGAAGGACTGGTTGACCGCAACGCGCACCAGTTCCGGCTGCCCGAAGATTTCGCCATAGGCGCCCCCACGCGCCTGCAGCACGGACACGAGGTCGCTGACCCGCGTCACGCCGGAGGGCAGGACCATGGCTTCGCGATCATGGCCAAGGCGATCCCGTAGCCATGCGAAGTAGAGAATGTCCGGCATCCGCCCACCCTTTTCCTGCCTCAGGTTCTGCTGTGCGTAGCGCTATATCAGGGATGGGGTTGCTCGACCACCGCGCCATCGGCCTGGATCACGGTTTTGCTGCCATCCGCATGGGGGACGATGATGGCGGCATTCGCGGCCTCGGCATGGTTCATGGCAGCGTGCACCGCGTCGCGGCGTCCTTCCTGCACGGCAGGCATGTCGGTCGCCGGGTCGTCGTCGTCACCGATGCTCAGCGATGCCCCATCGAGCAGTTGCTGCGTGCCATTGGCGGAGCGTCGCACGAAATGCCCGGAGTCCGCATGCACGCGGCCCGAACTGATGTCCGCCAGTGTCGGCATGGACTGGATCTGGTTGGCCCATATGTCATGCCCCTGCGACAGGATCGGCGGCTCTGCCACCGCATGGCCCATGGAACGGCGCACATTTTCGGATTCCATCTTCGGCATGTTCGGCAGGCTGCCGGGCAGTTCCGTGCTGTCGGCAAGGATATCGCCAAATCCTCCACACCCCGTCAGGCATAACAGCAGCAGGAACGGGGCCTTGGGACGCATCGCACTCTCCTTGGTTCATGGCGCATACAACCATAAGGAGAATTTGCCCGGATATTCACACAACCACAAGTGGTATATGTGGTGGCGATGACGTGGCGGCCCGGTCAGGGAACGATGTTGCCCACCGACTGGTTGTTGCGGGTAACGTGCTGGATGCCGGTGGACAGGTAATCCCATCCCGTAACCAGGGTCAGGGCTGCCGCGATCCACAGCATGATCGCCCCCAGCAGGTCGACCGGAAGCCAGGTGATGTGCAGCAGTCCGGCCGTGCTGTCCCCCGCCAGCAGGAAACCGATGGCTGTCATCTGTACCCCGGTTTTCCATTTGGCAAGCCGCGTGACCGGCAGTCCCACCTTGGTGGTCGCCAGATATTCACGCAGACCGCTGACCAGGATCTCACGCGAGAGGATGATGATCGCGGGATAGAGCGTCCAGTAAGGAAGCCGTGCCAGTCCGGCAAGCACCATCAGGCACGCCCCCACCAGCAGTTTGTCGGCGATGGGGTCGAGCATGCGGCCAAGGTCGGAATTCTGGTGCCATGCGCGCGCCAGTTTGCCATCGAGGTAGTCGGTAATCCCGGCCAGGATGAAAATGACGCACGCGGCGCAGTCCGTGCCCGGTGTGTTGATGACAACCAGCAGCACAACGACCGGCACCGCAACAATCCGCGACAGGGTCAGGAGGTTAGGCAGGTCAGTAAGCATGGTTCACCAGCTATATCCAAGGACAGCGCGAAACAAAAACATCTATAACGCTGGTCTGCCCGCTCATTTGCTCACATCTGCATGACATGAGGGTCATTCCCCGGTCCACTCGGGATGGAAAAAACCGTATATTGTCCGTGCCGTATCCCGGCTGATGCCCGGTGCGGATTCCAGTTCCCCCAACCCCGCCTGACGCACGCCCCGCGCTGAACCGAAGCGGTTCAGCAAGGCACGCTTGCGGGCCGGACCGACACCGGGAATATCATCGAGTTCGGATTTGACCAATGTTTTTGACCGCCCCGCCCGGTGGGTCGTGATCGCAAAGCGGTGGGCTTCGTCACGCAGGCGCTGCAGATAGTACAGCACCGGGTCGCGCGGGGGCAGCTGGAACGGGGGGCGGTCTGCGGTATGGAACCACTCGCGCCCGGCATCACGGTCGATGCCCTTGGCAATCCCGACCAGCGTCACATCCGTCACCCCGAGTTCGTCAAGCACCGCGCGCACGGCCGAATACTGCCCCGCGCCACCGTCGATCAGCAGGATGTCGGGCCAGTCGTCAGGTCGCGTCCCCTCCTCGCGGTCGCGCATGGCGCGGCTGAAACGTCGCTCCAGCACCTCGCGCATCATGCCGAAATCGTCGCCCGGCGTGACCGGCCCCTTGATGCCGAATTTGCGATAGGCCCGTTTTTCAAAACCTTCCGGTCCCGCCACCACCATCACGCCATAGGCATTCGTTCCCATGATGTGGCTGTTGTCATAGGTTTCGATCCGGCGCGGCGGCGCGGGAAGATCAAACAGGTCAGCCACGCCCTGCAGCAGGCGGGCCTGTCCCGCTCTTTCCGCCAGCCTGCGTTCCAGCGCTTCGCGCGCGTTCAGTTCGGCATGTTCGAGCACCGCGCGTTTTTCCCCGCGTTGCGGATGGATGATCTCAACACGCCGCCCCCGGCGGAGTTCCAGCGCACGGGTCAGCAGTTCATTATCGGAAATGGCGTGGTTGACCAGGATCTGGCCCGGCGGGGGCTTGTCGTCATAAAACTGGGCAAGGAACGCGGCCAGCACGTCCGCTGCATCCTCGTCACGGGCATGGCTGGGGAAAAAGGCGCGGTTGCCGTTGTTGCGGCCGCCGCGGATGAAGAAGACCTCGATGCACGACTGCCCCGCGATCTGCCAGATGGCGACGATATCGGCATCCGACATCGTGGTCGGATTGATGACGCTGGCGTCCTGCTGCATGGCCGACAGGCCGCGGATACGGTCGCGGATGGCGGCCGCGCGCTCGAACTGCAGCGCCTCTGCGGCTTCTTCCATCTGCTGGACCAGTTCTTCGTGCATGCGCGGGTTCTTGCCGGACAGGAAGTCGCGTGCCTGCTGGACCAGGTCGCCATAATCCTCCTGGCTGATCATGTCGACGCACGGGGCGGAACACCGGTGGATCTGGTGCAAAAGGCAGGGCCGTGTGCGTGATTTCAGCACGGAATCCGTGCACGAACGCAGCAGGAACGCCTTTTGCAGCAGGTTCAGGGTCTGGTTGACCGACCAGGCGGAGGCGAACGGCCCCCAGTAGGATGCCCCCTTGACCGGCTTTCCCCGGTGTTTCGCGATCTGGGGGAATTCATGACGGTCGGTCAGGATGATCCATGGATAGCTTTTGTCGTCACGCAGCAGGATGTTGTAACGCGGCTGCATGCGCTTGATGTAATTGGCCTCCAGCAGCAGGGCTTCGGCCTCGGTATGGGTGGTCACGATCTCCATGTATGCCGTTTCCGACACCATCCGACGCAGCCGCTCCGGCAGGCGGTTGATCTGCGTATAGGACGTGACCCGTTTCCTGAGCGCCAGCGCCTTGCCGACGTACAGCACCTCCCCCTTCCGGCCGAGCATGCGATAGACCCCCGGTGACAGGGGCATGGTCTGCAGCGCCTTCTGGATTGCGGCAACGCCTGTCAGTGGCGGATCCGCAGGTGCATGGGCGTCCGAGGGAGGGGCAGCGGGGGCGGATGTCGTGGCGATGGTCTTCTCGTCCGGGGTCATTGAAAATCGTTCATCCACCGATCTTGTGGATAAGTCTGTGGAGCAGAGGCAGAAAAAATCATGCGCATGGCGGTTTTCCTCCCCTGCCCTTGGATTGCCCAAAAAAACATCACAACGCATAACCTATTGATATAAAACAACTATGGGTGGATGCTAGGCGCCGGGCATTCAACAGGGATCGCAACTTGCTGGAAAACAATGATGTCAAGCCCTCGGGTGAATAAAATTCACCCGAGCAGGCCCGTTCCGCGTATTTCGAGGTTTTTGCATGTGATTTCAAGGCTTCTTCGGGATCCGTTCTGCTTTCGTACGGTGCAGGATAGCCTGCGTGGTCGCGACCCATACGTTTTTTTCGGGACATGTTCGTCCCGCATATCGCGAATTGCCCTTGTCAGGGTCGGGGCAATGGGTAATGCACCCATATGCGTATCGTGACATGGAATATCAATTCGCTTCGCCTGCGGATGCCCCTGCTGGAACGGCTGTGCGGGGAAAACCGGCCCGACATTGTCTGCCTGCAGGAAACCAAGGTGACCGATGACCTGTTCCCGCTGGAAGCGGTGCGGGCGCTGGGGTTTGACCATGTGTGCTTTCGCGGGATGAAAAGCTACAATGGCGTCGCGATCCTCAGTCGCCAGCCGATACGGATGCTGACGGACATGCCGGACTGGTGTGGCAAGGGCGATTGCCGCCATCTGGCCGTGCAATACGGCGAAGGCCCGGATGCCATCATCGTGCATGATTTTTATGTGCCGGCGGGTGGCGATATTCCTGACCCGGTGGAAAACCCGAAATTTGCCCACAAGCTTGCATTCGTTGAGGAAGCCCGGGCCTGGTTCGCGCAACGCGATGTCCGACGGACGGTGGTGGTCGGTGATCTGAACATCGCACCGCTGGAGCATGATGTCTGGAGCCACCGGCAGCTTCTGAAGATCGTCAGCCATACGCCCGAGGAAACGTCACGCCTGCTGGCATGGCAGGATAGCGGGTTTGTCGACGCCATGCGGCATTTCGTTCCGCCCGGGGAGAAGCTGTATACATGGTGGTCGTACCGCAACCGGAACTGGAGTGTCTCCAACCGTGGGCGGCGACTGGATCATGTCTGGGTAACGCCCGACCTGGTGCCCGCGCTGCGTGACATGTCCGTGCTGCGCCCTGCCCGCGATTGGGAAAAGCCATCGGATCATGTGCCGGTGATGGTCGATCTGGCGATATAGGGGCGTAAAACGCGTATCCAGGGCTGACACGGTCATCCCGCGCGCCGTGTTGTGTGCCCATGACTGCGCCCCGTGCGGTGAAACGTCCGGGACATTTCACCGCATGGCATCAGGCGTAAGGCTCAGGCCGCGCTCTTGCCGCCTTCGGGATCAAGGCGATATCCGCCACCTTCGGTGACGAGCAGCGTGGCGTTGGTCGGATCGGGTTCGATCTTCTGGCGCAGGCGATAGATATGCGTCTCGAGTGTATGGGTCGTCACGGCCGCGTTGTAGCCCCAGACCTCGTTGAGCAGTACCTGGCGCGGCACGGGACGCGTTCCGGCGCGGTACAGGAATTTCAGGATCGCCGCTTCCTTTTCCGTCAGGCGGATGCGGCGGTTCTTTTCCGTCTCCTGCAGCAGCTTGGCCGAAGGGCGGAAAATATACGGACCAATGGCGAAAACGGCGTCCTCGCTGTTTTCGAAGATGCGCATCTGCGCCCGCAGCCGCGCCAGCAGCTCCGCGATACGGAACGGCTTTGCCACATAGTCGTTGGCGCCGGCATCAAGCCCGCGCACCACATCCGTTTCATCATCCGAGCCGGTCAGGATGATGATCGGGATGCGCTTGCCCTTGCGCCGCAGGTCGGCACAGAAATCCCGCCCATCACCGTCAGGCAGTGAAACATCAAGGATGATCGCATCGAAACGGGCCCCCGGCGCATTCAGCTTTTCCCATGCTTCAGCGACGGACCCTGCCTCGATTGCTTCAAATTCACTTTCAACCTGCAGCTGTTCAACGAGCATTTGACGTAACGTCTGATCGTCGTCCGCTATCAGAATGGGACGTGCACCCGCCATCGAACCCTCTTTTATAACTTTGTCCGTTCCGAGATTCGGAATCGGTTATTCGACTTTCATGATACGATAACATGTCGCATCAGGCTGTCGCCCAATGATCGCGAAACCATATCCAGCCATACGCAGGCCGGACATAACACACATGCGACCTTACACAGAGAAATTCATGATACGCGCTATTTTGCAATCGAATACCGGTCTGGACGCACAACTGCATTGCATGAACGGGCGGATGCCCGCCACCATCGGCGCGGCCGGCGTCGTCGCCCATAAAGTCGAGGGAGATCATGGCACTCCGGTCGGAACCCTTCCGCTGCGGCGGGTTTTCTACCGTGCCGACCGGGTCGCGGCACCTGCCTGCCACCTGCCGGTGGAGCCGATATCGCCGCATGACGGATGGTGTGATGATCCGGCCGATGCCGATTATAACCAGTATGTGATGCTGCCCCATGCCGGGCGGCATGAACGCCTGTGGCGTGAGGATCACGTTTACGACATCGTGGTCGTGCTGGGATACAATGATTCGCCGCCCGTGCGGGGACGCGGCTCCGCGATTTTCCTGCACCTTCCCCCCGCAGGCGGTCGCCCGACCGAGGGCTGCATCGCGGTGCCGGAAGCGGAACTGCGTCGCCTGCTGGCAATGGGCCTGTCGGAAATCGAGGTCCTGCCCCCTGGCGTGGCACCCTGACCCCGTATTCCCCTCCTATGCCGTCGTCGGGGGTAATGCAGGCGCTGCCGCGGGCTGAGGCTGGAGCATGATGACCATGTCGCCTTCCGCGGCTTCGGCCTCGATCTCATCCTCGGCGGAGACGATCCATATCGCCACTCCCTTGCGGATGACCATGAAAACCAATGACTGCCCGCCGGTGATGTCATTTTCCTGCAACGGGTCTGTTATAACATGGCAGTGAAAGCGCCATCCCCTGTCAAAAAGGGAATCGATCATGGAGAAATTCCATGACGGTTCCCCCAGCACCTTGCCCCGCGATTCCCGGCTGACGCCGCGGTACAGGTCCAGGCGCGCGATCCCCGGACTGACCTGGAATACGCGCTGGCGCCCGAAATCCGGTGCCAGTCGCGCGCAGACCAGTCCGTTATAGATTGCGTCGGGCGTCGCCGCGATCAGGTAGTCCGCCGGCCGTTCCTCCAGCCTTTCGAGCCCCTCTTCCGACAGGAGTTCCGCCTTCAGGGTCGGTACCCCCTGGCGATCGGCCTTCTCCAGCGCCCCGGAATAGGTATCGACCAGTACGACCGGTATGCCCTGCTGATGCAGGGTGGTGGCAAGGTTCGTGGACCAGGCATTGGCCCCCATGATCGCCAGCGCGGGCTCATTTGAAAGCGTCAGGCCCAGATAGCGCGCCAGCGGCCGCAGTGAAAAGCCATGCAGGATCATGGTCGTGGCGATGACGGCGAACACGGCGGGTGTGATCAGCGCGGCGCTGGGATCGCCCGCGTCACGCAGTTGCAGGCCCGCCGCCCCCGCGACGGCGGCGGCGACGATCCCGCGCGGCGCGATCCAGCCGACAAACAGGCGTTCCTGCCATGACATGTCGGAACGGATGGTGGAGAGGAAAATGCCAAGCGGCCGGACCACGAACAGCACCGTCAGCGTCAGCGCGATGATGGGCAGCGAGAGTTTCTGCAGCACGTCACGGTGAAGGTCGGCGGTCAGGATCACGAACAGGCATGACACCACGATGACACCAAGGGATTCCTTGATGCGGCGGAGTTCGGACATGCCCACGACATTCAGGTTCGCAAGCGCCATGCCAAAGACGGTTGCCGCCATCAGGCCCGTGCTGGCCATGACCAGGTTGCAGATGGCGGCCATGCTCATGGCGAACGTCAGGATGATCGGGATGCGCAGGATTTCAGGCAGGAGGTCGCGGCTGGAGAGGAATTTGACCAGCAGTGCGGGAAAGATGCCGCAGCCGATGGCGAACATGGTGCTGAACAGCAGATGCGGCCAGATCTCCATTGCCGCAAGGGAGACATCGCCCGTCGGTGATGGCTGCAGCAGCAGGAATTCCATGACCAGGGTGGCAAGGATCGCCCCGATCGGATCATTGACGATGGCTTCCCATCGCAGGAAGGCCGCGACCCGTGGCCGCAGCTTGGTATGGCGCAGCAGGGGCAGGACGACCGTTGGGCCGGTCACGACGATGATGGCGCCAAACAGCCACGACGTGCCCCAGTGCAGGTGACCGACGAAATGCGCGGCAAGCGTGCCCAGCACCCAGTTGATCGGCAGCGCCACCGCCGTCAGGCGCAGCACCCCTTCGCCCGAGGTGCGCCATTGCCGGACATTGAGCGCCAGCCCCCCCTCGAAGACGATGAAGGCGACCGCGAGCGAGATCACCGGATGGAAATACCCGCCGATCGTGGCGGACGGGTGCAGCAGGCCAAGGCCCGGGCCATAGATCAGCCCCAGCGCGAACAGCAGGACAATCGCTGGCAGGCGGAACCTCCATGCGACCCATTGCGCGGCAATGCCGCCGCCCAGAACGCATAGAAGTCCGATTGCCAGGTTATGCTGCATATCCGTGTCCCGTATCGTTATGTCCTGTCGGGAAGCCCAGTGGCGCAGCCGGAAACAAGACAGGGTTACGCCGTATCGGCGCGTATGAAGTCAGGCCGGCCGCATGGGGCGGGTGTGATATTATCAGGAATGAAAAAATCCCGTCAGGCGGTGCGTTCCATCACGGCGGTAAAAAAGCCGTCCGTTCCGTTGCGCAATGGTGAAAGGCTCATCTGCCCTTCCACCAGCAGGCCTTCGGGCATCCCCCCCTCGCCTGCCGGCGGCGTCGTCAGCCGGAACGCGGGATTGCGCTGCACGAAGGCTGCGATCTGGTCACGGTTTTCTTCATTCAGGATGGAACAGGTGGCATAGACCAGCCGCCCGCCCGGACGCAGCAATGTCGCGGCGCGGTCAAGGATGTCTGCCTGCTTTTCCATCAGTTCCAGCAGATCCGTCTCCCGCAGGCGCAATCGCGCATCCGGGTTGCGGCGCCATGTGCCCGTGCCCGTGCACGGTGCGTCCACCAGCACGCGGTCAAAGCTGCCCGCCCGCCTGCGCGCCCATTTGTCGCCCGTAATCAGCAGGTGACGCTCCGCATTATGGACGCCAGCGCGTCGCAGGCGTCGCACCGCGCCCTCCAGGCGCGGTTCGGACACATCGCAGGCGACGATATGGCCACGATTGTTCATTGTCATGGCCATCGCCAGCGTCTTGCCCGCCGCCCCGGCGCAGTAATCCAGCACCCGCATCCCCGGCTCGGCCCCCACGGCGGCGGCGACGAGTTGGCTGCCTTCATCCTGTATTTCGACAAGCCCTGCACGAAAGGCCGCCGTGGAAGTGACGGGCTGGCGTCCCGCGACCCGCAGCCCCCATGGCGACAGCCGGGTGTCTTCGGTGATGATCCCTTCTTCCGCCAGTGCGATGCGCGCGGCCTCCCGCGTGGTCTTGAGCAGGTTGGCGCGCAGGTCCAGCGTTGCCTCCCCCGCCATCGCCGCCAGTTCCGCATCGGTCTGCGCGCCGAAGGTCGCATCCAGTCGTGGCAGCAGCCAGTCGGGAACCTCCAGCCGTACGGCCCGCGACATTTCGGGATGTTCCATCGACTTGCCCCGCAGGAAGGCGCACAGGGCGCGTTCACGCTGGTCAAGGCGGGCGGGGGCATAACGCTCCCCGCTGAACAGTTCCTCTGGCGTCATCCTGTCCTGTCGCGCCAGCACGACAAGCGCCAGCACCAGGGCGCGTGGCGTGACCGGGACCTCCGCCCGTTCAAGCCACCAGCACAGGTGCCGCCAGTGGCGCAGGATATCCCAGACCCGGCCCGAAATGGCCCGGCGGTCCCCCCCGCCGATATAGCGGCGTTCGCGGAAAAACGAATTGGCGACAGCATCGGCGGGCCGGTACGGCGTGGCCTCCATCGCGGAAATAAGGTCGATGGCGGCCGACAGCCGTGCACTGGGGGTCATGGAACTGTAATCGCTTTTTTAATGATACTGTCAGTCCTGCCGGTAATTCGGCGCTTCGCGGGTGATGGACACGTCATGGACATGGCTTTCACGCAGGCCCGCCCCGGTGATGCGGCGGAAGCGCGCGCGCTGCTGCAGGTCGGTGACGGTGGCGGAACCGGTATAGCCCATGCCCGCGCGCAGGCCGCCAACCAGCTGGTGGATGACCGCGCCCATCGCGCCCTTGTAGGCGACGCGGCCCTCGATCCCTTCGGGCACCATCTTGTGGGTGTCCTTGATTTCCTGCTGGAAGTAGCGATCGGCCGAACCGCGCGCCATCGCGCCAAGGCTGCCCATGCCGCGATAAGACTTGTAGGTGCGTCCCTGATACAGGAACACCTCGCCGGGGGCTTCTTCCGTCCCGGCCAGCAGGGAGCCGATCATCACCACGTCGGCACCCGCGCCGATGGCCTTCACGATATCGCCGGAGGTCCGGATGCCACCGTCGGCAATGGCGGGGATGTCGAGTTCATGGCACGCGGCCGATGTTTCCATGACGGCGGAAAACTGCGGCACGCCCACGCCGGCGACGATGCGGGTGGTGCAGATCGATCCCGGCCCGATGCCGATCTTCACGCAGTCCGCACCCGCCTTGATCAGCGCGCGCGCGGCTTCCGGCGTTGCGACATTGCCCGCGATGATCTGGATATCCTCCCGGATGGCCTTGATCTTCTCGATGGAGGTCAGCACCCCGCGCGAATGGCCATGGGCGGTATCGACCACGATCACGTCCACACCGGCGTCAATCAGTTCGCGCGCGCGGGTCAGTCCGTCTTCGCCCACGCCGGTGGCGGCCGCGCACAGCAGGCGGCCAAGTTCGTCCTTGTTGGCGTTGGGGTGCATCACCGCCTTGTCCATGTCCTTGACGGTGATCAGGCCGACGCAGCGGTCCTCGTCATCAATGACCAGCAGCTTTTCGATGCGGTGGCGGTGCAGCAGTTGACGCGCCTGATCGCGCGCGACGTCCTGTCGCACGGTGATCAGGTTTTCACGCGTCATCAGTTCATACACGCGCTGCCCCGGGTCGGTGGCGAAGCGCACGTCGCGGTTGGTCAGGATACCCACAAGGCGGTTGGTGTCACGTTCGACCACCGGCAGGCCGCTGATGCCGTGGCGCGACATGATGGCGTTCACCTCCGCCAGGGTCTGGTCGGGAAAGACCGTGACGGGATTGACGACCATGCCGGATTCAAAACGCTTGACGCGACGGACCTGCTCGGCCTGCTGCTCGATCGTCAGGTTCTTGTGAATGACGCCCAGGCCGCCGTTCTGCGCCATGGCGATCGCCATGTTGTCTTCCGTCACGGTGTCCATGGCGGAGGACACAAGCGGGATGTTCAGTTCGATCCGGCGTGTCAGACGGGTTTTGGTCGATGTTTCCGACGGCAGGACGTTGGATTCGTCCGGCACCACCAGCACGTCATCAAATGCCAGGGCTTCGCGGATGCGATCCTCGATACGGGGAATGGAAACCGGTTTTGTCGTGGAAGACATGCTGCAGGAACCTCATCAGACAGTGGAGGGTCCCCAGTGCCGCGGGTACCCGACCGTTGGCGCACCCTCATAAGCCGTGAATCGGGGCCTTGCAAGCGTTGTGCGCTTCCTTCGGCCCGGATTCGGTCCAAAAAGAAAGATCACCCGGTGCAATCAGCGCCGGACGCCCCCGCGACCCGTCGCGTCATGGGTGGCGAGTACCGTACCGTCCTCCGTGTCGCGCTCGATCAACTGCACGCCATATCCCCACAGGTCCGCCATGTGCTGCAGGGTCCTGCGCGCATCTTCGGGATGGAACTGGTGCCCGCGCGTCGTGCGGTGTTCCATCGTCAGCAGTCGGTCGGTGTGCATGTTGGCGCTGACGATCTCGATTTCCGCATTCATGCTGGCGGGGTCATGGTTCTGCGCCACCGTGCGGCGGATGTCGCGATATCCCGCATCGTCATGGATCGCATCCACCAGCAGGTAGGGCGCGGACGTGTCGTCATGGATGCGGAACATGCGGAACCTGCGCATCACGGTGGGGGACAGGTACTGCAGGATGAAGCTTTCGTCGCGGAATTCGGCCCAGGCGTGCTTCAGCGTCTCGACGGGGCGGTTGTTGCCGGCGATATCGGGGAACCACGCGCGGTCTTCGTCGGTCGGGGACGTGCAGATGCGCGCGATGTCGCTCATCATCGCGAAGCCCAGCGCATAGGGGTTGAAGGACGGACCACCGCCCGCGTCAAAGTCGGGCTGGGTGATGACATTGCTGGTGGAATGGATGGCCTCCAGATACGATGCGTCGTCAATGCGGCCGTTTTCATGCAGGCGGCGCATGATGTAGTCATGCACCCATGTTGCACAGCCCTCGTTCATCATCTTGAGTTGCGGCTGGGGATAGAAATACTGCGCGATCATGCGCACGATGCGGATGACCTCACGCTCCCACGGGGCGAGCAGCGGGGCATGTTTTTCAAGGAAGTAGAGCAGGTTTTCCTCTGGCAGGCCAAGGCGGCGGCGCAGCGGGTCGTTCAGTGCCGTATCGGGCTGCTGCTCCTCGTCCACGGGCACGGTGCGCCACAGGTCGTTGAAGGTCGCCTCCTCATGCAGGCGGCGTGCCTCGGCCCGGCGCTGCTCGCCGCGCAGGTCTAGCCGCCTTGAGCCTGAATGGCGATGTACCCCCTGCCCCTGCAATGCGTGGGCGGCGTCAAGGATGCGCTCCACTGCCGCGATGCCGTGGCGTTCCTCGCACTGGTGGATGTAGCCACGCGCGAATTCGAGGTAGTCGAGGATCTCCGACGCGTTGGTCCATTCGCGAAACAGGCGGTTGTTGTGGAAGAAGTGGTTGTGGCCGAACGCGGCATGCGCGATCACCAGCGTCTGCATCGTGGCGGAGTTTTCCTCCATCAGGTAGCTGATGCACGGGTCGGAATTGATGACGACCTCGTACGCCAGCCCCATCATGCCCCGGCGATAGGCATTTTCATGGGCGATGAAGCGCTTGCCCAGCGACCAGTGGCGATAGCCAAGCGGCATGCCATGGGCGGTATAGACATCGAGCATCTGTTCGGACGTGATGATCTCCAGCCGGTTGGGATAGGTCGTAAGGCCAAGCTCCCCTTCCGCGATCTCCGCCACCGCATCGTAGCAGTCGCGCAGGATTTCGAAATTCCAGTCGTTTCCCTGATACAGCAGGCCAGGGCGTGTCCCCGCGGGCGGGGATATGGGGCGAAGGTCCATCATGCGTGTTCTCTTTCAGGCTGCTGCGAGAAGAGGTCGCGAAAGACAGGGAAGATGTCCTTGCGTTCGGCAACGCGCCGGACCGCAAGGTGGGGCACATGGGTAGAAATGTCGTGGTAGGCACGCCACAGGTCCGTCTGTCCCCGGATGACCGCGCCGGAGGCCGAGACCTCGATATAGGCGAAATACTGCACGTTCGGCAGGATCTCATCGCTCAGCAGCGTGCAGGCGCGCGCCATGTCCGAAGGCAGGTTGTCGCCATCGGACACCTGCGCGGCATAGATGTTCCAGCTATGGACCGGGTAGCGGCGTTTCTGGATTTCCGCCATCAGTTCCAGCGCGGAGGAGACCAGCGTGCCCCCCGTGCTCGGGTCATGGAAGAACGTGTTTTCATCCACCTCCTCCGCCCGTTCGGCATGGCGGATGAACACGATGTCAAGCGTGCGGTAGCGCCGTTCGAGGAAGACATGCAGCAGCGCGAAGAACTGCTTGGCAAGGTCCTTCATCCGTTCGGTCATGGAGCCGGACACATCCATCAGGCAGAACATCACCGCGCGCGTCACCGGCTGCGGCACGACGGCATGGCGGCGGTATCGCAGGTCCACCGGGTCCACCCACGGAATACGCGCAAGCCGGCGCTGCATGGTGGCGCGCTGCTCACGCAGCAGTTGCAGCTCCTCGAGTTCACCCACGCCCAGGGGGCGCTGTTCCTCCAGCGCCGCGATGCGCTGCTCGAGCCGCACCATGTCATCGGGGCGCGGGCGGCGCAGGCCGATGCGCCGGGCGATGGAACGGCGCATCGTGCGCGACAGGTCCAGTTGCGAGGGAGAGCCCTCGTTGCTCAGCCCTGCGCGCATCGGGGCCGTCGTCTCGGTTGTCGAGAGTTCACGCTTGATCAGGTCGGGAAGTTCGAGGTCATCAAGGAAAAGGTCGAGGAATTCCTCCCGGCTCAGGACAAAGCGGAAGCTGTCCTCGCCCTCCCCGCTTTCCGACGGGCTGCCTTCGCCGCCGCCATTCCCGCCCTGCCCCCCGGCCGGGGGGCGCTGCAGCTTGTCGCCGCGGCAGAATTCCTTGTTGCCCGTCAGGATGAAGTGACGGCTGCCCCCGCTGAAGACCCGGTGGAACGAGGGTTCGTGCAGGGCGTCCGCCGGGACGGTGACGCTTCTGTCATGTCCGGTCTCCTGTATGCTGCCGTGCGCGATGGCCTCGCGCACGGATTTCTGGACGGCGTCGCGGGCGCGTTCGATCACGCGGCGCCGGTTCTCGATATTTTTCCCATGGGGATTGGAACGTCTGTCAATGATGTCCACTGCGCATTACCACCATGTTCCATGTGTCAGGCGGACTGCTTGACCCGCATGTACCATTCAACCAATCGACGGACCTGGCGTTCCGTGTAACCACGCGCAATCATGCGCCCCACGAATTCATCGTGCTTGTGCCCGGTCTCCCTGTCCTTCTTCGACCCGAAGCTGATGACCGGCAGCAGGTCCTCCACCTGGCTGAACATCCGCTTTTCAATGACGTCGCGGATTTTCTCGTATGACGTCCATGACGGGTTGCGCCCGGCATTGTTCGCGCGTGCACGCAGGGCGAATTTCACGACCTCGTTGCGGAAATCCTTGGGGTTGGCGATGCCCGCGGGCTTTTCCGTCTTCGTCAGTTCGGAATTGAGCAGGTCGCGGTTGAGCATCTGCCCCGTGTCGGGATCCTTGAAGTCCTGGTCCTCGATCCACGCATCGGCATGTTCGAGGTAACGGTCGAACAGGTTCTGGCCATAGTCGTTGTAGCTTTCCAGATAGGCCTTCTGGATCTCGTGCCCCAGATATTCGGCATAGCGCCCGGCAAGTTCGGACTTGAGGGTGGCGAGGTACTGGGCCTCCACCTCCGCCGGGAACTGCTCGCGCCTGATGGCCTGTTCCAGCACATACATCAGGTGGACCGGGTCGGCCGCGATTTCCGTCGGGTCATGGTTGAACGTCGCCGACAGCACCTTGTAGGCAAAGCGGGTGGAAATGCCGTTCATCCCCTCGTTCACGCCGGCGGCGTCACGATATTCCTGCATCGTGCGGGCCTTGGGGTCGGTCTCGCGGATATTTTCCCCGTCATAGACCCGCATCTTGGCGAACTGGGTGGAGTTGGGATGCGGCTTCAGCCGCGACATGACGGCAAAGCGCGCCAGCATCTCCAGCGTGTTGGGCGCGCACGGGGCGGAGGAAAGGCTGGATGTGTCGATCAGCTTTTCATAGATCATCGCCTCCTCGCTGACGCGCAGGCAGTAAGGCACCTTGATGACGCAGACACGGTCGAGGAAGGCTTCGTTGGAGCGGTTGTTGCGGAAGGTCTGCCACTCGGCCTCGTTCGAATGGGCAAGGATCACGCCGGTAAAGGGAATGGCGCCGATATTTTCCGTGCCGACGTAATTGCCCTCCTGCGTTGCCGTCAGCAGCGGATGGAGCATCTTGATGGGGGCCTTGAACATCTCCACGAATTCAAGGATGCCCTGGTTGGCGCGGTTCAGCCCGCCGGAGAAGCTGTAGGCATCGGGGTCGTTCTGGCTGTAATTTTCCAGCTGCCGGATGTCGACCTTCCCCACCAGTGCGGAAACGTCCTGGTTGTTGTCGTCACCCGGTTCCGTCTTGGCGATCGCGATCTGGCGCAGGCGGGAGGGATGGAGCTTCACCACGCTGAAGCGTGACAGGTCGCCATCGAATTCCTCCAGCCGCTTGATGGCCCACGGGCTTGCAATGCCCGTCAGGAGGCGGCGCGGGATGCCATACTGTTTTTCCAGTGCCGGCCCCATGCGTTCGGGATCGAACAGGCCAAGCGGGCTTTCAAAGACCGGGCTGATGTCGCGCCCGGCCTTGAGCGCATAGATCGGCTCCTTTTCCATCAGCGCCTTGAGCCGTTCGCCAAGCGACGACTTGCCGCCCCCTACCGGCCCGAGGAGGTAAAGGATCTGCTTGCGTTCCTCCAGTCCCTGTGCCGCGTGGCGGAAGAAGCCGACGATCTGCTCGATCGTTTCCTCCATGCCGTAGAAATCTGAAAAAGCAGGATAGATCCGCACCGTGCGGTTCATGAAGATGCGCGACAGGCGTGGGTCGCGCGATGTGTCGATCGTCTCGGCCTCTCCGATCGCGCGCAGCATGCGTTCCGCCGCCGTGGCATAGCAGGAGGGATCGGCCCTGCAGTGTTCGAGGTAGTCGGACAGCCCCATTTCGACTTCGCGGTGTTCGTCGCGCATTGCCGTCGCAAGGGAGAAGACATTGAACTCATTGGCCATCAGCAGATTTCTCCGAAATCAGCAGGGTTCGGGGTGAACCGGAGGATGAGTATGCGTCGTATCTTTTGCGTGTACCCCTCTCATGCAGGGGGAAGTGTCAGCAACCTGTCATTGTGGTCTGGTGATGATGAACACGACCGATCGCCTGCATGGGCGTGGTATCGTGAGGCCGGGCGGTATTGCCCTGATATAACCTAGTGATTTCGTCACCCCGTAAACAGCGGGTCCCGATTTTCAGGATCGGCCCGTCTGTTTACGCTATCGCCGTGGATGTGCCGGATTCAACCTAAATCTTTGCAATGAACCGTCAGCGGTCCCTGCATCACGCGCGTATCAGGCCCGAAGGACCAGCCCGTCATGCGCGGCCTCGATCCCGTGTGGCAGGTGCTGCTGCATCCATGCCCAGTCCATGTCCGGCCCCATGTGGGTCAGCACGGTGCGGCGCGGGCGGATGCGTTCGCGCCATTCGATCACGCGTTCCAGCCATCCGTGGGAAACGTGGGTCGTGCGCTGGAAACAGCCAACCACCCAAGTATCGACACCGTGGAGGATGTCGAGGGCAGCGTCATCGAGTTCCGCGACATCCGTGCAGTAGGCCATCGTCCCCACGCGCAGGCCAAGGGTCAGGGTACGGCCATGCACCTGCCGGAAAACATGGACATCCATGCCCGCGATCGTAACCATGCTTCCGGCTTCGATGACATTGGGCGTCAGGACCGGGCGATAGAAAGACGGCGGCGTCCATGGGCGGAAGACGTAATCGAAGCGCGTCACCAGTTCGTCAATGACATCGCGCGTGCCATAGGCGGGAATCGGGCATCCCATGATGCGGTTGATCGCCCGCAGTTCATCAAGTCCCGCGATATGGTCCGCATGGGCGTGGGTATAAAGGACCGCATCGACGCGTGATATCCGCTGCGCCAGCAGCTGGGCGCGCAGGTCCGGCCCCGTATCGACCAGCAGCGCGTTGCCTGCGTCATCACGCAGCAGCACAGATGAACGCAGCCGCGTGTTGCGCGGCTCACACGGGTCGCATTCCCCCCACTCCCCCGCCCCGTCCGGCCCGCCGACCATCGGCACGCCAGCGGAGCCACCGCATCCCAGAATGGTCATTTCCATCGTTCAGGCCGCCTTGCTGAACAGGCGATGGAAATTGGCGGTCGTCAGCGCCGCGAACGCATCATCCTCCATCCCCCGCAATTCGGCCACGGCATGTGCCGTGTGGGCGACATAGCCCGGTTCGTTGCGCTTGCCCCGCTTTGGCACGGGGGCAAGGAACGGTGCATCCGTCTCCACCAGCAACCGTTCGGCCGGGACCTCCGTCGCGACGGCGCGCACCGACTCCGCACGCCCGAAGGTCGCGATGCCGGAGAAGCTGATATACCCGCCCAGTTCGACCGCCGCGCGCGCCAGTTCCGGGCCGGAGGAGAAGCAGTGCACCAGGAACGGGAACGCGCCCCTTTCCTCATGCTCGTGGCGCAGGATCGACATCATGTCCTGATCCGCATCACGGGTGTGGATCACCAGCGGCAGGCCCGTCTGCCGCGCCGCGTCGATATGGGCGCGGAAACTTTCCTGCTGGCGGGGGCGGATTTCAGGCTTGCCGTGGAAATAGTCCAGGCCGCTTTCACCAATCCCGATCACGCATGCCTCGTGCGTCTGGGCGATGATGTCGCGGGCCGTCGGCACGGGCGTTTCATCGACATGGTCGGGATGGGTGCCCACCGTGCACCAGACGCGCACGTTATCGGAATCAAGGCCCGCAAGGCGTTTCTGCTCGGCTGCGCGTGACAGGCGCGTGCCGATCGTGACAAGCCCGCTGACCCCTGCCGCGCGGGCGCGCGACAGAAGGTCCGGCAACTCCTCGTCCGAAAAATGGTCGAGGTGACAGTGGGAGTCCGTAAGTCCGGTGCGTGCCATCACTGCGCTTCCGGTTCGACAAAGCGGGGGAAGACACCCTTGGGCGCGGGCAGCGCACGGCCTGCCGGCAGGGGCGTATCAAGGGCGGCGAAGGTGCGCTCCGCCTCTTCCACGCCCAACTGGGTCAGCATGGCGTCCATGCTGCCGGGCATGTAGGGCTGCAGGACGGTGGCGATGGTCCGCAGGACATCGGCCAGCACGCGCAGGACATCGGCCATCCGCTGCGGGTCGGTCTTTTTCAGCGCCCATGGGGCCTGATGGTCGATATAGGCGTTGCTGGCGCGGATCACCTTCCACACTTCCTCCAGCGCATCCGTCAGCGCCTGCCGGTCGATCTGCCCGTGCATGATGTCCGGCAGCAGGCTGGCCTGCGCCAGCAGCGCCGTATCCTCTGCCGTGGGGGTGCCGCGTTCGGGCAGCACGCCGCCACAGTTGCGCGCGATCTGCGACAGGGTGCGCTGCGCAAGGTTGCCGAGGTCGTTGGCAAGCTCGACATTCATGCGCGTGATGATGGCCCTGCGGTTGATGTCGCTGTCTCCGCCAAAGGGCATTTCGCGCATCAGGAAGAAGCGGACCGGGTCAAGGCCGAATTCCGCAACCAGGTCACGCGGGTCCAGCACGTTGCCCAGCGACTTGCTCATCTTCTGCCCCGCGATGGTCCACCACCCGTGGGAGAACACGCGCTCAGGCAGGGGCAGTCCCGCCCCCATCAGCAGCGCAGGCCAGTAGATGGCATGGAAGCGCAGGATGTCCTTGCCCACCAGATGCAGGTTCGGCGGCCAGAAATCCCATCGTGGCGCGTCCCCGTCGGGATATCCAACGGCGGACAGGTAATTGGCCAGCGCATCGACCCAGACATACATCACATGCTTCGGGTCGCCCGGCACGGGAATGCCCCAGTTGAAGCTGGTCCGGCTGATGGACAGGTCACGCAGGCCGCCACGCACGAAGCTGATGACCTCGTTACGGCGGCTGGAGGGTTCCACGAAGCCCGGATGGGTTTCATACAGTTCCAGCAGCCTGTCCTGGAACTTCGACAGGCTGAAGAAGTAGGACGGCTCCTTCACCCATTCCACCGGCGCGCCGGTCGGTGCCGTGCGCGTGCCGTCAGGGCCGGTGACAAGCTCTTCTTCCTGATAGAAACATTCGTCGCGCAGCGCGTACCATCCTTCGTACGCGCCAAGGTAGATATGGCCGTTTTCCTTCAGCTTCTTCCACAGTGCGGAGGCACCCGCCGCATGGCGGGGTTCCGTCGTGCGGATGAAGTCATCATAGGAGATGGCCATCCTGTCATACATGTCGCGGAAGTCCGCTGCGACACGGTTGGCCAGTTCGATCGGGGCCACGCCTGCCGCCTGCGCCGCCTGCTCCACCTTCTGCCCATGTTCGTCGGTGCCGGTCAGGAAGAAGACGTCAAACCCCGCCAGCCGCTTGAAGCGCGCGATCACGTCCGCCGCGACGGAGGTGTAGGCGTGTCCGATATGGGGCGCCCCATTCACATAATAGATCGGTGTCGTGACGTAATAGCGCCGTGTCATATTGCATTCACCCGCGCAAGCGCCGAAAGGAGCGCCTGCTGCTTATCCAGATTGAAATTTTCGGTCTCCGCACGCAGCCGGACCAGATCCTGCCACGCGCCCGCCATGCGTTCGGGGCGCGTATCGCGTGGCTGCCCTTCGTGCGACGGCGCGCCAAGGAGTTCGCGTGTCCCTGTCGATATGGCATCGCATAACAGATCGAAAAAGACCGAAAAGCCATTTTCCGATTCCAGGATGCTGCCCGCGATACGGTAGGCCTCCGTGCCACGGGCCGCGCCGCGCATCACCTGCTCCACCAGCGCGGAGAGTTTTGTCGCATCCTTCTGCAGCAGCGACAACGCACGCCCTGCCGAACCGTGCGCCAGGGCGATGACATTGTCGATATCTTCCGCGCCGTACCCGTCCGCCACGATGTCCATCAGGACCGCGCGGACCTCGCGCGGCGACAGGGGGGCAAGGTCCAGCGTGCGGCAGCGGCTGCGGATGGTCGGCAGCAGGCGGCCCGGCGCCGCGCAGGTCAGGATCAGGATCGCGCCGGTGGGCGGTTCCTCGAGTATTTTCAGGATGGCGTTCGCGGCCGTGCGGTTCATGTATTCCGCGCCATCGACAATCACGACCCGCCATCCGCCCTCGGCGGCGGTGCGGCGCAGGAAGGCGCCGATCGGGCGGACGTCATCACCGACGATTTCGCGCCGGGGCCGCCGCGTCTTCTCATCCACGCCGCGCCCGACCACCAGCAGGTCGGCATGCGTCCCGGCGGTGATGCGGCGGCCGACGGGGCTGTCATGATCCTGCGCGTTGAGCAGGGCGCGCGCCATCATGAAGGCCATCGTCGTCTTGCCGATCCCCTCCACCCCGGTCAGCAGCCAGGCGTGATGCAGGCGGCCCGAACGCATCACCGATATGAACTGCTGCCATGCCGCCTCATGCCCGTGCAGGCGTGTCCGTTCGCGTGGGGTGGTCATGCGCCCCCCTGCGGCATCGGCAGGCGTGCGGCAACATGCCCCGCGATGGCCCGTGCAACGGTATCGGGCGGCAGGGTCGCGTCGATCGTGATGCACCGGCCCGGTTCGCGCCGGGCGATGGTGGCGAAACCTTCGGCCACGCGCGCATGGAACGCCTCGGTCGCGGCTTCATAGCGGTCGGGACGGTTGCCGCGCGCGTGCAGGCGTTCGCGTGCAACGGCGCGGGGCACGTCAAGGATGAAAGTCAGGTCGGGTATCACGCCCGTCTGCTGGCGAAGCGAGGCGATGAGGGAGAGGATCGCCTCATTGCCCTCCCCCCTGCCATATCCCTGATAGGCTTCGGTGGAATCGGTGAAGCGGTCGGAAATGACGATCTTCCCGCCCTCCAGCGCCGGGCGGATCAGGTGATCGACATGGTCGTAGCGCGCGCTGAAATGCATCAGCGTCTCGGCGCGCAGCGACAGGTCCTGCTTCCCGAACAGCAGGAAATCCCGCACGGCCTCGGCCCCCGGCGTGCCGCCGGGTTCACGTGTCATGACAGTCCGCCCCGGCGGCACGACTGTGGCCAGATGCTGTTGCAGCAGGCGGACCTGTGTCGATTTCCCGGCGCCTTCGCCCCCTTCGAACGTAATGAACATGCCCGCCATGGGTTCAGTGATGCCCCAGTTTCTGTCCCAGCACGGCGGATGCCCGGCCAAACAGGCCCAGGCGCGCCACATCGGCGCCGGCAACCAGCGGTACGGTGATGTCAGCCAGTCCGGTGTTGGAAATCACAAGCTGCCCCAGTTGCTGTCCCGCCACGACCGGCGCGGGCACCGGGCTTTTGTAATCCAGCACGATATGCACGCGGTTCTGCCATCCGTGCGGCAGCGTCAGCAGCACGTCGCGGGTGACCACCAGCGGCACGGTCGGGGCATGGCCCAGCCAGACCGGCGCGTTGTCGATGACCGCGCCGTTATGCGTCAGCGTGGCATTCTCGAAATTGACGAATCCCCATTCCAGAAGCCTTTCCCCCTCGAACGCGCGGGCGTTGCTGGATGGAAGGCCATTGATGGCCATGACGATCCGGTTCCCGTTGCGCTCCGAACTGGCGCACAGGCCATAGCCGCCCGCGTCGGTGTGTCCGGTCTTCAGCCCGTCGGCAATACCCTTGACCACCAGTGCATTGCGGTTTTCCTGAGAAATCTTGTTGTAGCGGAATCCCTTTTCCGCAAAGAAATGGTAATATTCGGGGAAATCGTGGATCAGGTGCATGGCGATGGTGGTCACGTCGCGCGCGGACATGTAATGCCCGTCGGCGGGCCATCCCGTCGCGTTCATGAAGTGCGAGTTGGCCATCCCCAACTGCGCCGCCTGCGCGTTCATCAGGGAGACGAACTGGGATTCCGAACCGGCGACGCCTTCGGCAAGGACAATGCACGCGTCGTTGCCCGACTGGATCACCATCCCCTGGATCAGGTCGGAAACCAGCACCTCGCCCTGCAGGGGGACAAACATCTTCGACCCCTGCATCCGCCACGCCTTTTCACTGACCGGCAGGGCCTGGTCGAGTTTGAGCCGTCCCGCGCGCAGCATCCCGAAGACGACATAGGCCGTCATCATCTTTGTCAGTGAGGAAGGCGGCATGCGTTCATCGGCCGCCTTTTCCAGCAGTACCGCGCCGGTGGTGTAATCCACGATGCAGGCCCAGCGCGCCGGCGTATCGACCGGCCCGATCAGGCTGTTGGCGGGGGATGCGGATATGGCGGCCGTATCCGCGCCCGCATTTTCGGCGGGGGCCGCGGCCGGTGCGGGGCGATGCCTGCGTGCCGCAAGTGCCGGCGCGGCAGGCAGCAGTGCAAGCGCGCTGGCCGCGCCCGACAGGATCGTGCGACGTGTGGGATGGCGGCCCGGCAATGTGCTGCCCGGTACCGCAGTCCGAAGCCTGTCCATGCGAAGCGGTGCGTGTCCTGATGTCATGTAATCTCGTTACCCAGAAGCCCTACGGCCAGTGCATAGAAATCCGACGGGTTGTAGCGGCGGATTGCGTTAAAATTACGATAGACCATGAAGGATTCCCCCCCCACCCCATCGGGGCGCAGGACCGCGCCACGCATGTCCGTGCGGGGGAACATGCTGCCGTCGGCCTGGCGCACCCCGGCGTCCATCCATTCCTGCAGCGTTCTGGTCTGCGTACGGCCAAGCATGGCCTGCGGCAACGTATCGGGCACCGTGACCTGCTGTCCCCACGGTTCGTCGCTGACCCATCCCGACTGCGAAAGGTAGCTGGCGATGGAGCCGAAGACATCGGCCGTGGAATGCCAGATGTCGCGTCGCCCGTCGCCATCCATGTCCACGGCATAGCGCAGGTACGCGCTGGGCATGAACTGCGGCTGCCCCATTGCGCCCGCGTAACTGCCGATCATCTGTTCGGGCGCGATATCCCCCATCCCGAGGATGTGCAGCGCCTTCATGAGTTCGTCGTGAAAGAATTTGGCCCGCCGCCCGTCATAGGCCAGCGTGCACAGCGCATCGATGACGCCAAACGTGCCCATATGCGCGCCATACCCGGATTCCAGCCCCCATATGCCCGCAATGGCCGCCTGTGCCACGTTGTAGCGTGTCAGCGCCTGGTCCAGCAGCGCGCGCTGCGCCATGACGGCCGCACGGCCATCGGCGATCTTGCGCGCGGTGATGACGCGCTGGCGGTACTGCGTCCATGTCAGGTGGAACTCCGGCTGGGCGCGATCCAGCCTGATCACCTGCGGGTTGGGGACGGACAGGTTCAGCGCCCTTTGCACAATCCCGGCGTCGATCCCCTGCCGAATCGCATCGGCGCGTATGCCCGCGACGAACGTGGCGTAATCCTGCGTCCGTCCGTGGGCGCTGCGTGGACGCAGCGCGGATGTGATGGCCCCGGTGGACAGGGCGGCGGCGGACAGCAGGAATGCGCGACGTACAAGCATTGTGATGCTCTGCCACGGAGGCGGGGTGGTTTCAATCCTCGACGCCCCATTCGGGGCCGTTTGTGCCGTGCGCTGTGGCCGGATGACACAATCGGACAACAACTTCGGGTTTGTCCGTATCGTCGAAGCATGCAACAAGGTCGCCACGGCGCGGTTATGCGCAGGGGCCGCTGTCGTAGGGGCCGCGCAATCGCCGCACGGGTGCCATTGCCGTCCCCTCCGGTTGTGGACCGCGGCAGGCCATGGCGTTTTCGTGGCGTGCACGGCCCGCATCGATCATGAGTTGAAAGAGGCTTGTCAGTTATTGGTCACACTCCCCCCCCTTTTCCTGTCATGTGTGCGTTAGCGGGCCGGAGATGTCCTTATCCCTGACTTCCATCCTTGCCGCGGCAGGGGCCTCCCCCCTGCTGCAGGGACTGGCCATCATCGTGGGCACGTTCATCCTTGAGGACGCCGCGACGATCGTGACCGCCATGCAGGTGCAGACGGGGCATGTGGACCTGCCGGTGGCGCTGGTGGCGCTGTATATCGGCATCGTGGTGGGGGATATCGGGCTTTACGGGCTTGGCTACCTTGCCGCGTGCTGGCCGCCTGCGCGCCGGTGGGTCACGCTGCCGAACGTGGAGCATGAAGGCCACTGGTTCGACCGCAATGTCTTTCGCATCGTCTTCATCAGCAGGTTCATCCCCGGCGCGCGCCTGCCGCTTTATACCGCCTGCGGTTTTTTCCGTGCGCGTCTTGGCCTGTTCAGTGTCGCCGCCGTGCTGGCGACACTGATCTGGACGACGCTGCTGTTTGCCGTTTCCCTGCGTGTGGGACAGTTCCTGATTTCCCACCTGGGGACCTGGAAATGGCTGGGGCTGGCGGGATTCATCGTGACCATCTTCCTCATCAGCCGTACCATTGCCCGATTGCAAGGCCAATCCCGATGACCGACATGTCCACCCTCTCCGCTCCCGCCCGCCCTGCGAAGGCGCCTTCCCCCCTCTCCATGTTCGAATTCTGGCCGGGATGGATCTTCTATACCCCGGTGGTGATGTACTGGATCCTCATGGGGCTTCGCTATCGCGACGTCAGCCTGCCCACGGCCGCCAACCCGCGTATCGAGACGGGCGGCCTGTGCGGGGAGAGCAAGAGTTCGATCCTCGACATGGCCGGGGAGACCGCGCGCCGCTGGATCGCGCCCTATACGATGGTGGAGACGGGACGCAACGACACGGCCCGCGCCCTGCAGGCGATGGAGCATGCGGGCCTGTCCTTTCCCGTGGTGCTGAAGCCCGACATCGGCTGCAACGGCACCGGGGTCAAGCTGGTGGCGGATGCCGCGGGACTGACGCAGGCGCTGGCCGCGTTCCCGCGCCGCGTGTCCCTGATGCTCCAGCGCCTCATTCCCTATTCATACGAGGCCGGGATTTTCTACATCCGCCATCCTGATGAGGCGCACGGGCGCATCACTTCCATGACCTACAAGGAAGTGCCGGTGCTGGTCGGTGACGGGCGTTCCACGGTGGAGGAACTGCTGCATGCGGACCCGCGCACGCGACTGGTGCCGCAGATCTATGTCCCGCGCCTGCGTGCGCGCCTGGCGGAAGTGCCTGCCGCCGGAGAGGCGCTGCCCCTCGTCTTCACCGGCAATCATTGCAAGGGTGCGATCTTCCATAACTGCACGGCCGATGTGACGCCCGAACTCGAGGCGCGGATCGACGCGATCATGCACGATATTCCCGATTTCCATTTCGGGCGCATCGACGTGAAGGCCGAATCCGCCGCCTCGCTGCTGCGCGGCGAGAGGTTCGAGATCATCGAGATCAATGGCGTAGGATCCGAAGCGACCCATATCTGGGATTCGCGCACGACCCTGCGTGAAGCCTATGCCGCGCAGTTCATGCATTACCGGGAGACATTCCGCATCGGTGCGAAAAAGCGCAGTGCGGGATGGAAGCCCAGTGGCGCGATGACCATGCTCCGCTCGTGGCTGCGCCAGCGCAGGCTGCTGTCTTCCTATCCCATGAACGACTGAATGGTGCCCCTGCCGAACTGAGCGGGCGGGTTCCTGCGTGGGTTACGAAGGGTCGGTCGGCAACCCGCCATTGCCGAAGATGTAATTGCTGACCTGCTGTTCCAGGCTGACCGGTTCATGGGTATCGGTGATGACGGCATTGGGCGCCAGCGTCGTCACGCTGTTGCCTGCGCGCACCATCAGCGCCATGTCAGCCGTCAGTGACGGGCTGCCGATGGAAAGGCTTGTATCCGCCGGAAGGCTGACGGCACGATCCACCGTAAATCCCACATTCGCCATATAGGTGGTGGGATCCAGCGTGATGGAGGTGACGCGCCCGACCGAGACGCCCCCCATCTCGACATCAGCGCCCACCTTGAGCCCGTTTGCGGAAATGAAGCGCGCCATGAGCGGGCGACCCGCCCTGTCCGGCCCCATCTGCGATGCGCGGGCATAGGCGCAGAACCCCGCAGCCACCAGCAGCACCAGGCCGCTGGAAATGATCGCGCCGCTTCTTTCCCTTGCCATGACGGTCCTTTGCCCATTTATGTATCGCGGCGATGGCACCGACCATCGCACCCAGACGTTGTACCAGTCTAATTCGCCACGGATATCCCGACAATGACACTCCTGCAGGCAATCATCATTGCAATCATCCAGGGGGCGACCGAACTGTTCCCTGTCAGCAGCCTTGGGCACGCGGCCATCGTGCCTGCACTCCTGCACTGGTCGCTGGACCTGCATGGGGACATGTTCCTGCCGTTCCTGGTCATGCTGCACCTGGGAACCGCCACGGCGCTACTGCTGTTTTTCTGGGGGGACTGGCGCGCCCTGCTGTCGGGGGCGTCAGGGCGCGATGGCGTGCAGCGGCAGATCGAAAGCGTGCGCATCTTCATCCTGCTCGGTGTCGCGACCGTCCCGGCGGTGATCGTCGGGGGCCTGTTCGAACACATGATCCGTCACCTGTTCGGCACCGCGCGCTATGCCGCGATCTTCCTGACGCTGAATGGCGCGATGCTGCTGCTGACGGAACGCATCAAGGGACGCGGGACGGAAAATGTCCTGAACCGTCCCATCGCGTCGCTGGGCATGGGGGAAGCCGTCGTGATCGGCCTGTGCCAGTGCCTTGCATTCTTTCCCGGCATCTCGCGTTCCGGGGCCTGTATCGTTGGCGGCCTGCTCAGCCGGCTGTCGCATGAGAATGCAGCACGGTTTTCGTTCCTCATGGCGCAGCCGGTCATCCTGATGGCCACGGTCAAGGAAGCGTTCGAGATGCGGCATGTCACGCTGGAACCCGGACAACTGGAGACAGCCAGCATCGCGGCGGTCGTGGCCGCCATTGTCGCGCTGTTCAGCACGGCCATCCTGATGCGGTATTTCCATGACCATGAAAAATGGGCGTTGCAGCCTTTCGGCTATTACTGCATCGCCATGGGGGTATTTTCCTTCATTTACCTGGGCTGAGGACGTTTCGTGCCGGGACTGCAGGACCATGACGTCAATCCGGCCATCCATGCCATACCGCGCATGGATGTCCCGTGGTGGCGGGAGCGTTTCTTGTGCAAGCAGCGTCAGGTGCGGCGCGACATCATCGACCTGGTCTGGTTCGGGGATTCCATCACCCATAACTGGGAACGTCACGGGCCACCGGCATGGCAGGATTTCGCCCCGGTATGGCAGGCATATTACGGCGACCGCCGGGCGCTCAACCTCGGTTTCCGGGGGGATGACACACGGAACCTCCTGTGGCGCCTGACGCATGGCGAACTGGAATTCCGTCATGCTCCACGCGTTTTCATCGTGATGATCGGGGTCAACAACCTCGGGCACCTTCGGCAGTGCGCCGGTCAGGCTGCGGGTGGCATCCGCCGTATTGTCGAACGCATACACCGCGCGTTTCCCGGCAGCACCGTTCTTCTGCCGGGTGTCCTGCCATCGCTGCGCTCCGCATGGGTGACATCGCAGACATCTGTGCTGAACCGGATGTTGCGTGCCTTTGCGGCCACGCGGGGACAATGGCTGCATTACGTCGACCTTGCCGGCTGCCTGCAAACGGATGGCAGGGTTGACGCAAACCTGTTCATGGATCCGCTGCTGTCACCGCCGGGCCTGCCGTTGCATCCGCTCGCCATGGCGCAGGCATGTATGGCGCAGCGTCTGGAGCCGCTCATATGCAGGGCGCTGGGCGATCATCCGCACCATTATTTCCCGTCCCGTCCGGCCGCTGCCTACTGGTAGGCGCCCTGACCCTGTCCCCGTGTGCCGGGCGCGGAACCGCCCTGCCCCGGACCGTGATAGGCACCCGGTGGCGGCCGGTCGATCGGAGGCGAGAGCATCATGCCTTCGTGCATGCCGCCCTGCCCGGTGGCCGAGGCGACATAGGCCAGACGTTCGCGCGGCAGGGCCTCGGGGCATTCATCGCGCAGGAAAGCAATGATCTGCTCGCGTATTTCGCAGCGCAGATCCCAGCTCTGCATCGCTGAGCGCGCACTTGCGATGACGCGCACGGTCATGACCTGCGCGGTGCAGTCTGCGACCTGTACGTCAAAGACCTTGCCGTCCCACAAGGGGGCCGCATGCACGATTTCACGCAGGCGTTCGCGGATACGGTCCATGGGCGCATGGAAATCCACATACAGGAACACCACCCCGATCAGGGCGGCGGAATTATGGGTCCAGTTCTGGAACGTGTTTTCAAGGAAGTATGAAATCGGCACGATATGCCGCCGCCAGTCCCATACCCGCAGCACGACATAGGTGGAGGTGATTTCCTCCACCCAGGCCCAGTCGCCGTTGATGATGATCAGGTCCTCCATGCGGATGGGCTGTGTCATGGCGATCTGCATGCCCGCGAACAGGTTGGTCAGCAAAGGGCGTGCGGCCAGACCCACCACAAGCGAGGCCGCCCCTGCCGAGGCGAACAGGCTCAGCCCGTACTGGCGCACGGGTTCGAACGTCATGAGCGAGGCGCCAACCGTAAGGAACCCGATCAGCAGGTCGGCCGTCCGGCGCAGCATCCGCACCTGCGTCATGTGCGTGCGCAGCAGGATGTCGTCCTTGTCATTCTTGTCATTGATCCGCGCGAGATAGGCTTCGGACAGGATGCGCGTCGCGACGACCGCCGCGTATCCCAGCATCAGCACGAACAGCACCAGCAGCGTGTGTGTCGTGGCCTGGATCATTTCATAGGGCAGGCCGGATGCCGGCAGCGCCGTGCCGACAAACAGCACGACCAGCATGATGCGCACCGGGCGCTGCATGGCCATTGTGAAGGTACGGATGAACGCGCCGCGTTTCTGTCCCGGGATTCGCAGGACAAGCTTTGTGAAGAAACGGCTGAACAGTTCCGCCATCAGTCCGGCGGCGCAGAGCATAAGGATGGAGGAGACGGGTCCAGGCAGCCACCCGAAAAGATTTTTTAGGTCAGTAAGTACGGTAATGAATTCGTTTTTCACGAATGAATCTCAGCTTCTCTCTTATATATTCGGGGGTATGCCACGCATATCGCGCACGCAGCGGCAATGCGACCCTGAGGCCTGAATTCTTTTGCAGGAGAATCATGGCGATAACGGGTTGACTTCTCCCTTCGGTGGGGATATTCCGCACACATCCTAACGCGATGGCGGCGTAGCTCAGCGGTAGAGCAGGGGAATCATAATCCCTTGGTCGGCGGTTCAAATCCGTCCGCCGCTACCATCTGCGTTAGGATTGATTCCAAGTATTCGGCGACACTACGCGGCCTTCCATGGTCGGTTTATGCTGGGCATTGGTATCTTCCCTTTCCTTGTCATTTTCCATCAGGTGCGTGACCCTCCCGCTTTGCAACGGCATTGATGGCCTGTGCCCCCTGCCCTGCCGCTTGTGGCTGACGGAAGCTGTTTCCCGATATTGGACCAAATCAGCAATTTTTTCCATCATGGCACAAAAGCGCACCTGAAGTTGCTTCAGGCGCGCTGAAAAAACGGGTGCGGGTCCGATGCTCTTTTCGCTCGTCGGGCGTTCAGGAAAGGCTGCTCCGGTCCGTCGTCGCCATCGCATGCGACGCCAGGAAGCGGAACTGCGCCTGTTCTTCGGGGTAGGCGGGAATACCCTGCAGGGCGTGGGCCATCTTTCTGTGGTTCCGGAAACGGCCCCGCCGTTCCCATGGACGATCGGGATGCTGCTGGTTCCATATGCTGATCGCCAGCAGTTCAATCTCCGGGTTGGTCGTTCCCTGATCAGACTTCGTCGTCATATCCACCTCCCTGTGCATGCGCGGTGTTGGGGCGTTGGAACTTTCACAAGGTATCTGTGATATTGCATCGCAGCCTGCCTTCAACGCATCATGCTTGTGTGGGTTCGACCTTCATGTTTTCGTGTCTGCCGGTGTCTGCCGGTGTCTGCCGGTGTCTGCCGGTGTGTGGCGGGGCTGTGGAAGGAAGAGGCCGGGCGCATGGATATTGACTGGTTGCGAAACGGCAGCAAAATCAGCGCGGTTGTCATCAACCACCATCATGCAGCAACCTTTTTGACGAGATGGGGCGAAGGAGCCCTCTGCCATGTCCTCTTTCTCTTTGTGCAAGATGTTTCTGGCGACCGCATGCAGCCTGCTGGTGACATGGGAGATGGCCAGCGTATCCCCTGCCGCAGCGCAGGAGGCGGCACGTCATGGCCCCACGGCGGAACAGAAGGCCGAACTGGAACGTGCGGTGCATGACGCGGTGAAGCATGACATGCAGACCGTGGCGCAGTATCCCCTGCCCAAGGATTTTTTCGCCCGCATACTGCCGCTGATGCAGCAGATCGAGCAGGCGCATCTTTCTCCCCCCACCAGTACCCCCAACACGACGCTGGCGATGACCATCCGGCGCACCGAAGGCATGCAGCAGCTTCAGCCGATCCTCCAGCGTTACGGCATGACGGCGCGTGATTTTGTCATGGGGATCACATGTTTCGGCATGACCGAAGCGGTCATGCAGGATCATTCCAAGGCGCACGGGGATCTGCCGCGCCTCAATCCGGCCAATATCAGCCTGATCAAGGAACATGATGGGCAGGCCCAGGAACTGATCCAGATGATGAGTGCCGAGGATGAGGAGGAAGAAAGCGCCCTCTGATCGCGGTGCAGGGCCATTGCCCTGCCCTGTCATGTGATGCTGCGGGCCTGATCCCCGGTCGGGACCTCCTCCGGCAGCAGTACGGTTCCGGCAGTGGATGGCGCGTCTTTTTTACGCCATTGCAGGTATTTCTCCCTCAGGCGGTCCTTGATGCGCCTGGCCCTGATGCAGAAGACAGGCGGCAGGCAGGACAGGGCATATTCAATCACGCCCATGTTTTTCACGAAACAGGATTGCCTGTGGAGCCATGGCATGAGGCCTGATGCCGTGACGGGTGTCAGCAGGTCGGCAGGAAGCCGGATTGCGACATCGCGGCCAAGCAGTAGTCTGCGAAGGAAGATGAAATAGGTATCATTGCTTGCCCCCTTCTCCTCCCATGGCTTGGATGTCAGTGCCGCATGGAGGATGAGTGGGGTATGTTCCTGGAAACGACAATCCAGCGTATGTGCATCCCGCGTTTCCAGAAAACGGAAATCCCAGCGATAGACCTGTTTTTCAACAGGGGCGAGCGAGACGGCATCTGTGGCGTATTCGCTCATCAGGATGGCATTGAGGGCATCCTGATCCGATTGGGCCGTTGGTGAGTCCCATTCGCTGCCTTCCTGGTAGGTTGGATGGGAATGTATGGCTTCACATGCCTGCCACCAGCGGGCCAGCAGGTCGGGCCAGTAGTCGGTGGAAAAGGCCACAAATCCGGAACAGACATATGTCTGGCGGCGTGGAGGGGATTGCAATGCAAAGATCTCTTCCCACTGGGCATGCCACCGGTCGTCGATCGGGTTGGGAAAGGCGCAGATCCCCCCCTGGCGTGCCTGTGCAATCAGCGGGGCGAGCGATCCGGTCACGATCATGTCGGAATCAATGATCACGGCAATGCCGGATGCGTTGGCGATATGGGCAAAGGCCTTGTACTGGCCCGGGTTCCTGATCTTCGCCGGATCGAGTTCCACAAGCTCCACCTGCCTGCATCCCGCCAGCACTTTCCTTTGCGCCGGGGTCAGTCCGCAGTCCCCGACCCGGATGGTCTGGGTATGGCCTGTAAGGATCAGCGAATTGATCAGCGCAACAAGTCCGGGGAAATACGGGGCATTGCTTATTGTATAAAAGCAGACATCACCATCCGTCGCCATGTCCATTCTCTTCTTGTATATTGACCTGAAATAAAAGAATCAGATTTCATAATTGTTTTGAGGTATCTATATTTTTGGCAGGGGTATATGTGGGGAAAACAGGCATCCCAGAATGATTCCTGTCAGGAAAAGGATGACCATCATTGTGGTCAGCATGGCGTTTCTTCGCTCCAGCGGCGTGCCGAACGGCGGCTTGAGGCTTTTATCGGCCAGGGGCGGTGGTTCGCCACTTTTCTTGAAATTATTGCTCATCGGACAGCCCTTTATTGGAAGTTTTGCCCGTCAACGTCACCTGTATCCTGAAAGTTTCCAGATATTCAGGAATATGATTGGGAAAATGACATTTAAATTAATTGAATACATTAAAAATTATTTGCATATATTATGACTCCCTTCCCTCCCGCCATGGGAAAAGACCGGGCGTCCGGTCACTGGAAAATGTTCCGGAAATCCGCATGCAGCCTTCCCTGCCGGTCATATGAGATGTCAGGAAACCGGTCCGTAACTGCAAGGGCCAACCCGCCTGCGATGCAGTCCGCACGCCCGATCCGTCCGGCAGGTGTTTTGTCGCGGATTCTAGGGGAGTGGTCTGGTTATTTTTCACAGAGACGGCTATGCCTCCTCTGTCGTTCCTTGCTTTATTTTTTCCATGGGCCTGTCAATGAAACACCGGTTACGCAACACCATTGTCACACCTTGTCGCACATGGATGACGGCCATCGGCATCATGGTGGCTCTTGCCGGTTGTTCGCATAAACCCTTCAATCGTGGGCCGTATCTGGCTTATGGACTGGGGCCGAATACGGCCTATGTCCCGGTCGAACCTTACGAGGCTGCTGAGAATATCAGGCGCGCACTGGCGTGCAACAACCTCAGCACCAAGCCTTTCATGCGTCACGACCTGCAGGAGGAGCGGTTCATCATTTCAAATGCGGTCCTGCCGGGCACGACCAAGAGTTACGAAATCCTTGCGGCCTGGTCGTTTACCGGAACGCTGGTGCATATCAACTCGTCCGAGGCTGTGCCCACGGTCGTCAGCACCATCAGTGACTATGCAAAGCAGGGCGCGACCTGCCCTGCCGCAGACCTGCCAAAGACCAGCAACTGACCGGAAATGAATGAAGGGGCGTGCGACATGGCACGCCCCTTCCTGTATGAGGTGAGGTTTTTCGCCGCCTCAGGCAGAAGGGCTTCTTGCCGCCGGATAGGCCGCGTGCTGGATGCAGGTCGCCGCCATCAGGTGACCATTGCTAAAGGGCTGTATGCAGGGTTCATCCGCAGGACAGGTTCCCAGTGTGTCGCACTGGCTGTCCTCTGCTGCTGCCTTCTGCACGACACCAAGCAGTCTGGCCTGCTGCAGCGGGGTCAACATCTCCACCGCTGCGGCAAGGGCATGTTCAAGGCCGGAAATATGGGCCTCGTAAACCAGGATCTGTCTGGCAGACATGGGAGCGGTTTTTCTTTCAGTCATGATATTTATTGCCCCTGAGATATGGGTCGTCATTCACGACCCATAATTTTCGTTACCTACCATACCTGTAATGGACACACCCTGCATGGAAAAATCATCATTTCATCATGTATGATTTTCTGGAGAGGGGCGCTTAATACAGTATTTTTGATATAGCAAAAAAATTATTAATACAGGTTAACATGTAGCGCCCCGTATGGGGAGCACATTATTGTCATCCTGACGGGCAATATTGTTGCATGACAGGAGCAGGATATCCCTGCCCCCACTGGTCAGTAGTTCGATGGGCGACTGGAGGCGACTTTCTGCGCATGGCCCTTCATTTCCTGCGCGATGCCACTGCGTGCAATTTTCCGGCTTCCCATGACATAGCCGATTTCCTGCTTCAGCTGCCCGGCAATGATATTCGCCGTGCTGGAAATGATGTTCTTGAAATTTGTCATATAGTTATCCTCATCCGAGCATGACAATACGGCAGGCCGCCTGCAGTTTCAGGAGCCGGATGGCACAGAAACATATCGCATATCAGGCATGCAAGGGATAAATGACGAACGCTTCAGGAACGAAATAATTACAAACTATTTCCCGATATCACGCAATTTTTTTCCGGACAGGAGGTTGGTTTCGATCGTTTCCAATGGCACGTCCCTTGTTTCGGGAACAAACAGCAGCGTAAACGCGATGAATATGACGTTCATGAGGGCAAAGCCACCAAATGTCCGGCCAAAGCCAATGACGGAGACAATGCTCAGGAACGTATTGCTGACGATCCAGTCCGCCCACCAGTTGGCCAGGGTGGAACAGCCGACGCCAAAGTCCCTGCCCTCCAGCGGCTGGATTTCGGAACATAGCGTCCAGACCAGCGGGCCTGCCCCCAGCCCAAATCCGCCGACAAAGGTCAGCAATGCCGCCAGCAGGCATAGTGTCGCAGGGACGCTTGAAAGGTGAAGGCCGGTAATCACGGCAGCGATGGCCAGGGAAAAAGCCATGATTGCGGCACTCGCGCACAATAACGGTCGCCGCCCCCACCTGTTGACCAGAAAAATCGCGGCGATGCCGACAATCGTGTTGATGACGCCGATCAGGACGGTGGCCCATGCCGCGCCAGATGTGCCGAAATGCGCATTCTGCAGGATTTTCGGGGTGTAATACATGACGACGTTGATGCCCGTCAGCTGCTGCATGACCTGAAGGCAGATGCCCAGCATGACGGAGCGGCGGAAGTTCGGCTGCCGGCGCAGCAGATTCAGCCCGCTTGGCCGTCCCCTTTCTGTTTCGGCCTTGATGCTGGCGAACTCTGCATCAGCTTCCGCCGGGGTGTTGCGCAGGGCACGCAGGACGGTCCGGGCCTTTGCGTCCTGCCCGCGTGCGATCAGCCATGACGGGCTGGGTGGCAGGAAGAAGCAGCCGATAAACAGGAGTGCCGCCGGCAGCATGGGCATGCTGACCATCCATCGCCAGTGCCCCCCGGCGGACAGGATGCCGCCTGCCAGATACCCTGCGAGGATACCTGCGGATTGCAGCATGGAAAATGTGGAGACCATGCTGCCCCGGAGATGGCCGGACATGGTTTCGGAAATATACAGCGGGGCGGTGAAGGTGCAGATGCCGATGGCAACACCGATCAGCAGGCGTCCGGTCAGGATCTGTGGAATGCCCACGGCATTGGTGCACAGGCATGCCCCCGCGAACATCAGCACCATGGCGGCGGTCAGTACTGCCCGGCGCCCGAAACGTGCGGAAAATGTCCCTGCCCCCAGCGATCCGACCGACGCGCCCAGCATCAGGACCGATACAATCCATTCCTGGTCGCGCGTGGAGGCCCGGAAATCGGTCCCGATAAATCCCAGGGCCTGGGAAATCAGGCCCGTATCAAGCCCGACCAGAAGTCCGGCGCAGGCCGTGATCAGGCCTGCGTGAAAAGCTTTCCGCCCTGGCGGTGAAACTGGTGCTTGGGGGGGCGTGGTGGGACTCACGTTCTGTTTTCCTCCCGGCCGGGATGTTTCTGACGTCTATGTTGACGTCATAATGACCGATACGGCATCCATCCATGATGCAACACCGGGGCATGTCTTTTTCTGTCCGGCTTTTGGGGACCAGTCGCCGCATCCATGCCGTTGCGGATCATGATCGCGCATGACGCCAGCGCACGGAACGTCGGGAAGATGGGTCCATACAGGCAGGAAGGATTTCATGAACAATACGGCCATCATGCGCTTCATGACTTCAGGCAGGGTAAAGCCTTATGCCTTGGTCATGGTTTTCCTGTTTTCCCTGTGGGCCAATATGGTAACCCCGCTATGGGCGGATGATTATTGCCGGACCATTCCGGTCGACCTGAAAAATACGTTCCATATTGTATATGGGAATTATTTTTATTGGACCGGAAGGTATTTTACGACACTTATCACATTTCTTGTGCTTGAATTTCATTCCTATGGATCGATTTTTATATTCAATGTTCTGAACGCAGCTGTTTGTTGCGTTCTGGTGCAGAATGTCTGCCTGATATGCAAGGATACAAACGATCCGGACAGGAACACGTCAATCGGATTTGTGGATATCCTCTTTGTATTTCTGGCCATCTGGTGGATACCCCGCGACATTTCCGAAGTCGCGCTATGGAAGACTGGGGCGATCGGCTATCTGTGGCCCGTGACGGGGGAGTTGTGGATCCTGCGGCGGCTCCTTGCCCAGCGCCTGCCGTCGGGTGTTCTCGCCTGTGGCTTCGCGTTTCTCATTGCAACATTTCTCGAACCCCTTTCCCTGCTGACCAGCATGGTACTGATCGGTTTCGGAGTTCGCTGTTATCGCGATGGACAGCCGGTTGCTTATCGCTTCATCGGCCTGCACCTGCTGGGCACCCTGTTCCTGTGGCTTGCACCGGGAAATTATGTACGCGCACGCACGATGGAACATGACACGGTCATGAACCGCCTTGATGGTGTGCTGGGCAATGTCGGGAGCCTGTTTGATCTGTACTGGGTCCCGTTTGTCCTCATCCTGCTTCTTTGCCACGTTGCCGTGGCGCGGAACGGGGGGGAATGGTCCGGGGCATGGAAAAAAATCAGGATATTTACAGCCCTCTCCGTAATTTACATGATGCTGCTTCTGCTGTTCCCGCGATCGTCACTTGCGGCAAGGGTTTCCTTTCCCGCCAGTATCTATCTGGTCTGCATATTGGCAACAGTATTCATCAACCGCCCGACATATGCAGGCATGCGCAACTGGGTTCTGGATATGGGGATTGCCGGTCTGTCCGTCTGGCATATGTGGGTATGTGTGCCTGACCTTCTGGCGCTTGCGCGTGTCAGCGCCATGTGGAACCGGCAGGCTGCCGTGCATGTTGCAGGGTTCGAAGATGTCACCCTGCCCCGTGTAACCATGGGGCCACGGCATAAACTTCTTTATGTCCACAAGGACATTCTGTTTGTGGGGATTTCACCGGACCCGCATAACATGATGAATGTGTGCTTTGCGCGCGCGGTGGGTATCAGAAGTGTTCGTTCCGCGCCGGAATGAATGGTTGCGGAACCCTGAAAATCATACGGAAAATTCCGGTTGGCAGTCTGCCCGGAAAACTGCAGGGGACACCGCCTTTTAAGCAAAGGCGGTGTCCGGACCCCATGTTTCATAGGCAGTCTATTGAGACGCCATGCCTATCGTGATTCAGGGGCCGGGGCATCGGGGGCGCCTGCATCGGGCGCAGCGGGTTGCGGCTGTGTTTCTTGCTGGTTCTTACGTGCGGCCTCGGCCTTGCGGGCGTTATGGCGGCGCACCATGCCTGCGGCACAGCCCGCTGCCGCCCCACTCCCGGCATGGCCGCTTCCGACGAAATGCCCGGCCACGCCACCGGCCATGCCGCCCTTGATACACCCGCCCGGTTCGGCATGGCTGACCGCAGGGAGGAACAGGAACATGCAGCCGAGGAGCGCGAAGGCAGAACGGTGATGGTTCATTGAGGTATTTCCCAATCTGTTTGAAGGACGAAATGGAAGGACCGGGTGCGCTTCATGCAGGATGTGACGGATCCGTTTTCCCGGTATGCGGGGATAACAGTTGTCAGCGGCAGGGTTCCCTTCCATCGTGAAATTATCCAACAAAGGAAAGGAACCTGTTGATGAGTAAGGAACCGTCGGAAACCATCCATGCCGCGCTGATTCATGCGGCGGCTGTTCTGACCGCGGCAAAGAAGGAAGTGATGGAAAAAGCCTCACCCACCGAAGTGAAGGCACATTTCAAGTCGTTCCTGCACACGCTTGAAACCGGTTGGCGGGAGCATGAATCCGGCGACCATCACAAATAAGTTCTGAAGTATTGCGGCATCCGGGGATCATGTCTTTCCCCGGATGTCGCCCTGTCCCGGCTTGCAGTCCGGCCATGGGCCGTCTGGCGGGCCTGTCCGGGCGGGGGATTATTTGCCCGTAAAGAACCTGTTCATGTCCGAACCGGTCTTGTGGCTCCAGCGGTCCATCTTGCGCCCGGTATCGTGGCTCCAGTTATCCAGCGTCTTGCCGGTCCTGTTGCCCCAGTTCTTGACGTGCTGCGTATCCTGCGCGGCCTCGTCATGCGCCGTGTGGCCCGCATGGTCTATTTTCCGGCCTGCCACGCAGGCATCGTAATCTGAAGAACTCGCGCAGTCATCAGCCAGCGCCGGTAAAGAGGAAATGCCCGTCAGGCCAATAATTCCCAGTCCGATCAGTAATGCTTTTCTCATATTTCCCAATATCCATCCTGTCGTATGGATATCCGCCGAAAACAGTCAGGCACGACAGGCAGATATCCTGCCCGCGCACGAAACGCGGGGTCGCGATAACCTCTCCCATGACGTCACGGAACCGATTTTCCGTGACGCAGGATCTGTGTTTTCAACGTCGGGTGCGTCTCAGGGTTGCGTCTGTCAGTTACGAAAATCCAGAACAATCCGTCCCGCGACCTTTCCGTGCTGCAACCGGTCGAAAATGTCGTTGATGTTTTCCAGTTTGTCGGTCGCAACGACGGTCGAGACCTTCCCTTCGGTAAAGAAGGACAGTGCCTCGATCATGTCCAGGCGCGTGCCGACGATGGAGCCACGCACCGTCGTGCCATTCATGACCATGTCGAAGATCGAGAGGGGAAATTCCCCCGGCGGCAGGCCGTTGAGGACAATGGTCCCCCCCCGGCGGGCATAACCGATGGCCTGCGTGAAGGCGGTGTTGGAGACCGCCGTCACCAGCACGCCATGCGTGCCGCCGGTTTTCTGCTGGATGTAACTGACGGGGTCGGTGGTGCGCGCATTGACGGTCACGCTGGCACCCAGCCTGCGGGCTTCGGCCAGTTTCGCGTCATCAATGTCAACCGCCGCGACATTCAGGCCCATGGCGACCGCATACTGGATGGCCATCTGCCCCAGTCCGCCCGCACCGGAAACGGCAACCCATTCGCCCGCGCGCGTATCGGTCATCTTCAGGCCCTTATAGACCGTCAGGCCGGCGCACAGGACGGGTGCCGTGCGGATCGGGTCGATATCCTTGGGCAGGTGCGCGACATAGTTCGGATCGGCCACAACATATTCGGCAAAGCACCCGTTGACCGAATATCCCGTGTCCTCCTGCTTTTCACACAGGGTCTCCCATCCCCCCAGGCAGTGCTCGCAATGCCCGCAGGCGGAATACAGCCACGGGACGCCAACCACGTCGCCGGTCTTGATCCAGTCCACGCTGGCGCCGACTTCCACGACATGGCCGATCCCCTCGTGCCCGGGAATGAAGGGCGGTTTCGGCTTGGTGGGCCAGTCGCCGCGTGCGGCATGCAGGTCCGTATGGCACACGCCGCAGGCATCGACCTTCACCAGGATCTGGTTGGGACGGATCGAGGGGATGTCAAGTTCCTCGATGCTCAGGGGTTTTCCGAATTCGCGGACAACCGCTGCTTTCATCTTGCCGGCCATTTCACTACCTCTCTGCTGTGCGTGTGCCGCCCTGGCGGGCGCGGACCACTGCTTGTCTCACAAGTGGCATGACGGCCTCCGGGGTGCATTGACATGTATCAGTATGGAGGCGCCTCACCCTTCCCCATGCGCCAGTCCGTCGAGCGCCTGCGCCAGATCGGCGATAAGGTCCTGCGTATCCTCCAGCCCGATATGGATGCGAAATGTCGGTCCCGTCTGCGTCACGCTGTCGCATGAACGGGTGATGCCCCGGGTCGTTGGCAGCACCAGGCTTTCATATCCGCCCCATGATGCGCCAATGCCGAACATACGCAGCGAATCAATCATGCGTTCCATCTGCGGCAGGGTGAAATCCGGGCGCAGGATAACCCCGAACAGCGACGATGCACCCGAAAAGTCCCGTTTCCAGAACGCATGGCCGGGACATGACGGCAATGCAGGATGCAGCACGCGGCTGACCTCCGGCCGGGATTGCAGCCATACGGCGACATCAATGGCCGACTGCGACTGCCGCTCCTGACGCACGGGCAGCGTACGGATCCCCCGCAACGTCAGCGCGCAGTCATCCGGGCTCGCGACCTGCCCGCTCTGGATGGCGGTGTCACGCAGCAGGCGCCAGTCCGCCTCGTTCCCGACGGAGACGGCCCCGATGACCGTATCGGCATGGCCCGCGGGATATTTGGTCAGCGCCTGGATCGAAACGTCCGCCCCGTGGCGGAAGGGCTGGAAGATGCCGATCCCCCATGTGTTGTCCACGATCAGGCGTGCGCCATGCCCGTGGGCCACGCGTGCCAGCATGGGTATGTCCTGCACCTCGAACGAATGGCTGCCAGGGCTTTCGGTAAGGATGGCGGCCGTCTCCGCCCGGCACAGGCGGCGCAGTTCCTCTTCGCTGGCGCAGGGCGGGAAGTAGGAGATGTCCACGCCGAAGCGGCGCAGCACCTTTTCCGCGAACCGCCGTGTGGGGCCATAGACGGAATCGGACATCAGGCAGTGGCTGCCCGCGTCGAGGAACGCCAGCAGGGGCAGCATGCACGCCGCAAGGCCGGAGGGGGCGATCTGGGTATGGGTGGCGCCTTCGATCGTGGCGATCGCCTGTTCCAGCCGGTACTGCAGCGGTGTTCCCATCGCGCCATAGATCAGTTCATCGCCGTAGCGCTTGTGCCCCGCCGCCTCCATCGCCTCCAGCGAGGAGAACAGCACGGTCGAGCCACGCGCGACCGCCGGGTTGACGAACACGCCCTGCCCGTCATGTGGGACATCGCGCGCCACGCGCACCGCAAGTGACGCCATTTCCCGCCATCCGCGGGAGACGGCGTGGCGCAGGTTTTCATGATCCATCTGTGTCTCTTCCTTCGCCAGTTTCCTGTGCGTCATGCGTCGCGTGTCACGATGGGGGTGCCGGGGGTCGATGCCCATTCCGCCCATGACCCGTCATAGACGGCGTGCTGCCCCAGTCCGGCCGCCACCAGCCCGAGCGCAAGCACGCATGCGGTCATGCCGCTGCCGCATGTGCAGACCGCCTCCATGCCGGGACGCATGCCCGCCGCGGCGAAGATCTGGCGCAGTTCATGCGGCGGGCGCATGCGTCCGTCGTCCGTCAGCAGCGTCGTATAAGGCATGCTGGATGCGCCGGGCATGTGGCCCGAGGGCATGCCCGCGCGCGGTTCGGGCTGTTCGCCGGTAAAGCGCCCATGGGCGCGGGCATCAAGGATCAGCGATGAGCCGGGCGCATGGACGATGTCGAGCATGTCCCCCAGCCCCTTGAGCCGCCGGATGCGTGGGCGCGCGACGAAGGGCGGCGTGTCCTGCGCGGGCACCGGCGTCGGTCCCGTCTCCAGCCGCAACCCTGCTTCCTGCCAGGCAGGCAGCCCGCCATCGAGCACCTGCGTGCGGTCATGGCCGAACAGCCCCATCAGCCACCAGCCACGCGCGGCGCAGGCCACGCCCTTCTGGTCGTAAAAGATGATGTGCGCCCCGTCATGCACGCCCAGCGCGCGGGCCAGGCGGGTAAAGCGCGCCTGCCCCGGCACCGTATGGGGCAATGGGGAGTCGGGGTCCGAAAATGCGTCGATGTCAAACCGGCGCGCGCCGGGAATATGCCCCGACAGGAAACAGGTCTGCGGATCAAACTTCTGCCCCGGCAGGGCCTGCGTCGCGTCCAGGATGACAACATCGTCATGGGACAGGCATCGGTCCAGGTCTTCGGCGGAAATCAGTGGGTGCATATCTGTGGCCAATCTTTGGTGTTTCAGCGCTTTGCGATAAGGTGCAGCATATTGTGCCATGACGAAAGCGGGGTCACGCCTTCGCACGGATTGCCACGGAACGGATCGCGACGGATTATGGTCGAACGCATCATGATGGGGCTTATGCTGGGGGGGATCGCCTTTGGCTGCGTCCTCATTCTCTACCCATTCATGTCGGCCCTGCTGTGGGCGGCGATCCTGACATTCTCCACATGGCCGATCTATGTGCGGCTGCGGCGGCAGGCCAATCCCCTGATCGCGGCGCTGGGCATGACGGTCATGTCAGCCGTGGTGCTGGTGGTGCCGCTTACGCTTGTGGTTTCCAGCAGCATTGTCGAACTGCCCCAGACCCTGCCCGATGCCATCGACAGCATCACCACATCCATCCACCTGCCCCCCCTGCCCGCATGGCTGGGACATATCCCGCACCTGGGCGCGCAACTGAACGAAACGTGGGAGAAATGGCGGGTGGACGTGGGCAACATCGACCAGATGATACGCCCCTACAGCGGCCGTCTGGTGCAGTGGGCGCTTGCCGGCGTCATGCAACTGGCCAGTGGGCTTGCGCATCTGGGCATGGCGCTGTTCATGGCATTTTTCTTCTGGCTGGGGGGCGAGGCGCTGGGGGATACGTTTGTCGCCGTCGTGCGACGTATTGCCGGGATCTATGCGGACCGTATCCTCGGCATCATCGGGCGCACCATCCGGGGCACCGTCTATGGCATCATCGGCACCGCCCTGCTGCAGGGCGTGCTGACGGGGATCGGTTTCGCCATCGCTGGCATCTCCAACCCCGTCCTGTGGGGCGGGATCACCGCCTTCATCTCCGTCCTGCCCATCGGCGCGCCGCTGATCTGGATACCGGCGGCGTTCTTCCTGTTCGTCGCCCACCATCCCGGATGGGGGGTATTCCTGCTGCTGTACGGGACCATCATCGTCTCCGGGGCGGATCACATCATGCGGCCCATGTTCATTGCGCGTGGGGCGCAGCTTCCCTATCTCCTGACGGTCCTGGGTGTACTTGGGGGGATCTGGACGTTTGGCGGCCTTGGCATTTTCCTTGGGCCGGTGCTTATTGGTGTGGGATATACCCTGACGGCGGAATTCGCCGCAGGAGATCCGGGCGCGCGCCTGCCGCCCGAGATCAGGGAGCCATTTGTCGAACCATGAACCTTGCGCGTCCGTATCTGCGGCTGCCTGCCATCGTGGCCCAGCCGGGGACATCCCCCCTGCCGGGATACCAGCCTGCGTTCCATTCCGAAAACAGCATCAGGATCATCAGCTGGAACCTGTTGCGCAAGATCGGCGCCACGGTGCGCGATGTCGTGCACCTGATCCACCAGGAAAAGCCCGACCTGCTGCTGATGCAGGAGGCGACAGTTGATATCGATGCCTTGCCCACGCTGATCGGCGGGCACTATGCGCGCTCCCCCCTGCCGGGGCGGATCCATGGCGTCGCGTGCTGGAGCCCGTGGCCCTACCGCAGGCCGCCCATGACATGCACCCTCCCCTCGGGCACGCTGATACGGCGCGTGGCGCAGATCATCGAATGTGGCCCGTTTGCCATCGCCAACGTGCACCTGTCGCATGGGCAGTTGCTCAATCGCCGGCAGTTGCGGCGCATGTCACAGCTCCTGCCCTACCGTGCCGCAATTCTTGGGGATTTCAATCTTGTCGGGCCAACGCTGGTCCGGCATTTCCGTGATGTCGGCCCGCGCGCGCCCACGCATCGCATGGCCGACGTGCTGCCTATCCGGCTCGACCGGTGCCTGATCCGTGGCCTGTCCTGCGTGGAGCAGCGCGTGATTGACAATTACGCCTCCGACCACCGTCCCATCGCCGTCCGGCTCGAACTCCTGCCTCACAGGTAAGGCAGGAGCAGCCGTGCCGAGGCATCGCGCAGCCTGATCGGCAGGGAACGCCGGTCGAGGTCATGATGGGTCAGGCGTTCATGGCGATGGCGGATGATGAAACCATCGATCGTGGCCGCCAGTGTATCGTCATAGATTTCGAGGTTGATTTCAAAATTCAGCCGCAGGCTGCGCACGTCGATATTCGAACTGCCCACGAATGACCAGTGCCGGTCCACCACCATGAGTTTCGAGTGGTTGAAGGGAGGCCGTGCCTGCCACACCCTGCAGCCGGAATCGAGGAAGCGCGGCAGGTTTGCCGCCCGTGCCCAGTCGATGACGACATGGTTGCTGTGGCGTGGGACAACGATGTCCACCTCGATCCCGCGCAATGCCGCAAGGGCCAGTTCCGTCAGGAACCGGTCATCGGGCAGGAAATACGGCGTCATCAGGCGCACGGAATGCCGGGCCATCGAAATGGCCTGCAGCATGGTGTATTCGATCTTCTCCAGATCGGAATCCGGCCCGGCCGTGACGATGCGCGTCAGGCTGTCGCCATGTGCCTTCTGTTCGGGAAAAAACAGGTCCGCCAGCAGTTCTTCGCCGGTGGTGAAGGTCCAGTCGCGGGCAAAGGCCTCGCTCAACTGGTGGATGACAGGCCCGGCAATGCGGAAATGCGTATCGGAGACGGGATGCAGCGGATGCAGCGCCGTCAGGTTTTCCCTGCCGATATTCAGCCCGCCCATGAACCCGATCCGGCCATCGACCACCAGGATCTTCTTGTGATCGCGCATGTTGATGAACGGCATGCGCCACGGCAGCATTGAATGCATGAAACGCCCGACCGGCACCCCTGCCCGTGTCAGCCTGCTGGCGATCGCGCAATGGAAATAGCCGCTGCCCACGCCATCGACCAGCACCCGCACCTGTGCGCCGCGCTGGTGGGCCGCAATCAGGGCATCGCAGAATTTGTAACCGATCTCATCAGGACGGAAGATGTAGGAACACAGCAGGACCGTGCTTTGCGCCCCTTCGATCGCCGCAAGCATCTGCGGATAGGCGCTGTCCCCATCATGCAGGGGGGTGACGAGGTTGCCGGCCAGCAACGGACGCTGCGTGAGTTTCGTGACCATTTCCGCCAGCGGGGCGAAGCGTCCCTCCTCCCCCCTGCGCCAGCGCGAGGTCATGGTGCGGCTGTGCCACGGATGCAGCCCGACCAGTCGCTTCGCACGCCGCCGTACGCGGTTGATGCCAAACATCGAATACAGGATGCCACCGGTCAGCGGCATCAGGACCGTCACGCCGATCCAGCCGATGGAGGCGCCTACGTCACGTTTCGTCAGCAGCACATGGACGATGACAACCGCCACGATGCACAGGCGCAACGCCAGCACGATGGGGGCAAGGAAAGTGACGTAAGTATAGATCATGATGCGGTCATTATTCCGTACGCGCCATGAAGGCATGCAAATTCGACACCGGCGGCCATATCACCTGCCTGGCGGAAGCTGATCGCGGTATTGCTGGTATCCCCGCAGGACCGGTCCCGACAAAGGAAGCGTAATGAAAAGCACGACACCGCCAGAATCCCTCCCCTCGCCTTCATGGCGGAAACGGTCCATGGGACGGCAGTCCCATCACAGGGGGCTGGAGGCGGAGCACAGGGTCAGGGACCGGATGTGCGCGGAAGGATGGACCATCCTGGCGCAGCGTGCCCGCACGGCATGGGGGGAAATCGATATCGTCGCCATCCGTGACGGCATGCTGGTCTTTACGGAGGTGAAGGCACGCCCGTCGATCATGCAGGCAGGCGACGCCATATCCCGTCGCACAATGCAGCGCCTGATGAACGCGGCGCAGGCCCTGTGCATGTTCAATACGGCATGGACCTATGACGAAATGCGCTTTGACGTGGTTGTGGTGCTACCCGATGGCGATCTTCATCGCATCGAGGACGCATTCAGGCTGGAGTGAGCCGGGAACTGGAAATCAGGTCCGGTGATGAACATTCCCATGTGCCACATGCCGGATGCTGGTCATGCCATGCGGACGATAGGAGACTTCATGCACCAGGGAACGGCGCACATGCGTTGACGTCACATGGCGGGCCGGTGTGGCGATGACATGGTGCCCCGCGACCGGACGGCGATAGACCACATGGCGGACAGGCGGAGGCGGCGCGGTCAGGGCGCTGAGTGTCAGGCGATCTGCTTCCATCTCTGTCATGGCATGGCTACGTGCCTGCGCCTGTGGCGTGACGCTGTAGAAGAAACCCGCGCAAACCACCGACAGGGTCGTGATTCGCAAGCACGTATGGCGCATCTAACACTCCAATTCAGTCATCGCAGCGAAGCTACGCAAAATCAGGTAGGCAAGGCAAGGCTCAGCACGGGTGGAAGCAAAAAAAAGCGGAAGGGCGCGTGCGCATCCCTCCCGCTTCCTGTTCCGGCTGTTACGCCGTGGGCCTGTCGGCTGCCGTTCAGGCAGATGCCGCCACGATGCCCTTTTCAGCCAGCAGCTTCTGCAGTTCGCCCGACTGGTACATCTCTGTCACGATGTCACAGCCACCGATGAACTCGCCCTTGACGTAAAGCTGCGGCACCGTGGGCCAGTTCGAGAAATCCTTGATTCCCTGGCGCAGGGCCGGGTCTTCGAGGACATTGGCGGTCTTGAACGGCACGCCCAGATGCTTGAGGATCTGCACGACACGTGCGGAAAAACCGCACTGCGGGAAGGTGGCATCGCCCTTCATGTACAGCATGACCGGATTGGCGTCGATCTGCGCCTGGATCTGCTGGGTAATGGTTTCGGCCATAATAATGGACTCCTCGTTCTGATAACCGGCTGTCCGTCCCTGTTCGGGGGATCAGTCCGGTGTGCTGGTCTGAAGGGCGAGTGCGTGCAGCTTGCCCCCCATATGCCCCTGCAACGCGTTGTAGACCAACTGGTGCTGCTTCACGCGGGACAGGCCGCGAAACGCATTGCTGACCACCTTGCAGGCATAATGGTCACCATCCCCCGCAAGGTCGTCAATGTGGATCTGCGCATCCGGCAGCGCGCCACGGATATAGGTCTCGATTTCCTGGGCCGTCATGGCCATCGGCTGTTCTCCTGCCTGTCCCTGGTGTTCAGCGATCCATGAGTCGCGGGAAGAATTCCTTGTTCACCGCGACGAGACGTGCCTTCGATATTGTGGAGCCATGGGGCAATGTCAAACCGTCCCCCCCACTTTGGCCCAGCACGCGACACGGGACGGATGCCTGCGCCGCCCGGTCCATGAATGCCTTGCCGTCGCGGACCGCGACGATGTAGCGCGCCTGGTCCTCACCGAACCAGAAGGCTTCGGGACGCATTCCGGCCTGTGGGGCCAGCAGGGTGCACCCGGCCTCGCCCGCCATGACCATTTCCGTCACTGTCACCAGCAGGCCGCCATCCGCCACGTCATGGCATGCCACGATGGTGCCATCGAGGATGGCCGCGCGCACGAAATCGCCATTGCGGCGTTCAGCCTGCAGGTCGACCGCAGGCGGTTCGCCATCCTGGCTGCCGTGGATCTCACGCAGCCACAGCGACTGGCCCAGCTCGCCGCGTGTCTCGCCAATCACGATCACGTCACACCCGTCGGGCATGCCCAGCCCCACGGCCTTCGTGACGTCGTCGAGCACCCCAAGCCCGCCAATGGCCGGCGTGGGCAGGATGGAGACCGACTCCCCATCCGGGCCGCGCGTCTCGTTGTAGAGCGAGACATTGCCGCTGACGACCGGGAAGTCCAGCGCACGGCACGCATCGCCCATGCCCGCGATGGCATCGACGAACTGTCCCATCACCTCAGGCTTTTCGGGGGAGCCGAAATTGAGGTTGTCCGTCACCGCAAGCGGGCGTGCGCCTGTCGCCGTAAGGTTGCGCCACGCCTCCGCCACGGCCTGCGCGCCGCCGGTCCGGGCATTTGCACGGCAGTAGCGTGGCGTGCAGTCCGTTGTCATCGCAAGGCCGATCGTCGTGTCCTCGACCTGTATGATGGCTGCGTCGGCCGCACCGGGCCGCCGGACGGTCTGGCCACCCACGGTGCTGTCATACTGGTTCCATACCCATTCGCGTGAAGCGAGGTCGGGGCAGCGGATCAGCCGCAGTAGCGCCTGTTCGATCCCCACCGGGTCGGTAATCTGCCCCAGCGGCACGGGCGGCAGGGCCGGCGCGGTCGGGCGGTGATAGACCGGGGCCTGGTCCGCCAGCGGCGCCAGCGGGATATCCGCCTCCGTCTTCCCCTTGTGGCGCAGGACGATGTGTCCCGTGTCCGTCAGGTGGCCGATGACGGCGAAATCCAGTTCCCACTTGTCGAAAATGGCGCGGGCCTGTTCCGTGCGGTCAGGGCGGATGACGATCAGCATCCGCTCCTGGCTTTCCGACAGCATCATTTCATAGGCCGTCATGCCGCGCTCACGCTGAGGCACCTGGTCGAGGTCGAGTTCGATGCCCACCCCGCCCTTGCCCGCCATTTCCACGGCGGAGGACGTCAGGCCGGCAGCCCCCATGTCCTGAATGGCGACGATCGCGTCGGTGGCCATCAGTTCAAGGCATGCCTCGATCAGCAGCTTTTCGACGAACGGGTCGCCCACCTGCACCGTGGGACGCTTGGCCAGCGCGTCTTCGTCAAACTCGGACGAGGACATGGTGGCGCCGTGGATCCCGTCACGCCCGGTCTTCGACCCGACATAGATGACGGGATTGCCCACGCCTGCGGCCGCCGACAGGAAAATGCGGTCCTGTCGCGCGACCCCCACCGTCATCGCATTGACCAGCGGATTGCCGTCATAGGCGGGATGGAAGTTGATTTCCCCGCCCACGGTGGGAACACCGACGCAGTTGCCATAGCCACCGACACCACGCACGACGCCATCGACGATGCGCCGCGTCTGCGGGTTGTCGGGATTGCCAAAGCGCAGGGCGTTCAGGTTCGCGACCGGGCGCGCGCCCATCGTGAAGACGTCGCGCAGGATGCCGCCAACGCCCGTCGCCGCCCCCTGGTAGGGTTCGATGAAGGACGGGTGGTTGTGGCTTTCCATCTTGAAGATGGCGGCCAGCCCCTGCCCGATATCGACGACGCCCGCGTTTTCGCCCGGCCCATGGATGACCCAGGGTGCCTTCGTCGGCAGCGTCTTCAGATATGCGCGCGACGATTTGTAGGAGCAGTGCTCCGACCACATGACGGAAAAAATGCCCAGTTCGGTCAGGCTCGGCGTGCGTCCCATGATGGACAGCACATTGCCGTATTCCTCTGCCGTCAGGCCGAATTCCCTAGCCAGCGCCTCGTTGACGGGCTTCTGTCCTGCTGTGCTCATCCGACCAGCGCCTCCACCAGACCCGTAAACAGGGGCTTTCCGTCCTCTCCACCCATCAGGGGATCCACCAGATCCTCGGGATGCGGCATCATGCCGCAGATGCGCAGGTTCTCGCTGAAGACGCCAGCGATGGCTCCCATGCTTCCGTTGGGGTTGAGCGTGCTGTCATTCGCATCAAGCCTGCCGTCCGCCGCGACATAGCGGAAGGCGACGCGGTTGGTGTCTTCGAGCATGCGGATCGTCTCATGGTCGGCGATGTAGTTGCCGTCGCCATGCGCCATGGGGGTGCGGAACACGTCATGGCGCTTCCAGTGGCGGGTGAACGGCGTATCATTGCGTTCAACGCGCAGGAAACAGTCCTGCGACAGGAACCGCAGCGCGGCGTTGCGCAGTAGCGCGCCGGGCAGGAGTTGTGCTTCGGTCAGGATCTGGAAGCCGTTGCAGACGCCAAGGATATGCCCGCCCGCCTGCGCGAAGCGGCGGATGGCGGGCATGATCGGCGCATGTGCGGCCATTGCCCCGCACCGCAGGTAATCGCCATAGCTGAAGCCGCCGGGCAGCACGACAAGGTCGAGGTCCGGCAGGTCCGTTTCGCGGTGCCAGATCATGCGGGGGGCGACGCCGGTCACGCTGCGCAGCGCGATCGCCATGTCACGTTCCCGGTTGGTGCCGGGAAAAACAACGATGCCCGCCTTCATTTGTGGTCGCCGCAGGGATAGGCTTCATGAAGCGCGGTAAAGACCGCCTCCCCCGCCGGGCGGGAAAGCTGGTCGCGATGCGCCTTCATCCAGTCCACGACCTTGCCGCGCATGTCCGACAGGTTGGTCGCCGGCGCGATGCAGAACGCGGCGACATCGTGCTGGTCCTTTTCGGCATTGCGCTCGAACAGGTGCGCAAGGGCGGCCGCATCCGCCACGCCGGAAATGTAGGAATCACACAGGCCGGTGCCGGAGGCACGCGTGCACAGCGTGCCCAGTTGCGACGCGGGCATGCGCGACACCCGCTGCGCATGCGCATCCGAACGCGGCAGCAGCCCCACGCCAAGCGCGCAGGCCGCAAGGAAGATGCCCGTTGACGTCTTCATTCTTCCACGACCTCCGCCGCGAAATCCTCGATCACGAGGTTGGCAAGCAGCGCGCGGGCCATCTCGTTGGCCTGCACGATGGCGCGGGCCGGGTCGCTTTCGGAGAGTTCAAGGTCAATCACACGCCCGATGCGCACGTCGCCGACATTCTTGAAGTCGAGCACATGCAGCGCATGTTCCACCGCCTTGCCCTGGGGGTCGAGCACGCCGTCCTTGAGCATGACCGTCACGCGTACTTTCATTGCATTACCTCCGGTCCCTTCATGTCGGAATTCGTCGCCTCGGGCAGGATGCCAAGGCGCATGGCCACTTCCTGATAGGCTTCCTCGACCTTGCCCATGTCCTGGCGGAAACGGTCCTTGTCGAGCTTCTGGTTGGTCTTGGCATCCCACAGGCGGCAGTTGTCGGGCGAAATCTCGTCCGCCAGCACGATGCGCATGTTGTCGTTTTCCCACAGGCGGCCGAATTCAAGCTTGAAGTCCACCAGCGTGATCCCGATCCCCACGAACAGGCCGCACAGGAAATCGTTGATCCGCATGCTCAGCGAAACGATGTCCTCCAGGTCATGGGCGCAGGCCCAGCCAAAGGCGGTGATGTGCTCCTCGCTGACCATCGGGTCGTTGAGGCTGTCGTTCTTGTAGTAGAATTCGACGATCGGGTGCGGCAGGCGGGTGCCTTCCTTGATGCCGAGGCGCTTGCTGAGGCTGCCTGCGGCGACATTGCGGATCACGACCTCGAGCGGGATGATCTCCACCTCGCGGATCAGCTGCTCACGCATGTTCAGCCGGCGGATGAAATGGGTGGGAATCCCGATTTCATGCAGGCGCAGCATCAGGTGTTCGCTGATCCGGTTGTTCAGGACCCCCTTGCCGGTGATGACACCCTTCTTGGCGCCATTGCCCGCGCTGGCATCGTCCTTGAAATACTGAACCAGTGTTCCCGGTTCCGGACCCTCGAAAAGGATCTTTGCTTTTCCTTCATAAAGCTGACGGCGGCGGCCCATACTCGTCCTTCACATACGGCTGTGGGAAGCATGCCGCAGGCACCCTTCCCTGCGGGTCCGCAACAGGACCCAGAATGATGCGCATGCAATAGCAGCGATTGCGCGTCGAAGATACAGTAACGTTTCTATGTCGCGGCAGCATCCGTGCGGCGGGTGTTCAGGTCCACTGGTGCATATCCCACCCGGTCCGGCGCGCCGGCGGCGAAGACCCACGATCTGCCGTCGGGCGCGCCGGGATCGCGCGAGACGCCCAGGGCCGAGGAACTGCAGGTGCCAAAGCCTGAACGCGGCGGGATGTTGAGTTCGCTTCCCGCCGGGAGGGAGCGGTCGGCCAGCAGCGTGGTCCAGTTCTCCCACGCGGGCGGGACGGGACGCGGCGCGGCGCGGAAGCGTGGCAGGTGACGCGCGATCCGGGGCATCGACATGTCATCAGGGTCCGTGGTCGCGATCATGTGCGTGCCCGCCTCCAGCGCGATGACCTGTGGCGTGCCGTAACCGGGGCCGCGGATGAAGAACGCATCCGTGCCGTCGCCCACGATCATGTTGAAGGAGCGCCATTCCCCGGCATCAAGGGTTGCGATCCGTGCCACCGCGTCGCGGGCGCACAGGTGATCGCCCACCATCAGGGGCAGTTCGCCGCGTGAACGCTTGCCCGGCGCGGGGCCGAGGCTGCCGACGCGATTCATGATCGCCCCGATGACGCCCGCGTCGTTCATGGTCAGCCATGACCCGCCGGCAACACAGTCACGTCCCCCCACGACCGTGGGATGGTCGCTCCAGTGGCGCGAGGGAGGCTCCCACGGGCGGTCAAGGCGTTCGTCACGGTTGGCCGCCAGCAGCAGGGGCCATGCCTCGTCCGGTTGGTGGGAGATAACGACAGTACACACGCCATTGATCCTGTATGTCTAGGCCCTCTGGCCACGGCCTGCTGCCGGATCGCGCCGGCACCGGCCATGGCCATGTGGCAGTCCGGCCCTTACGCCGTGTGGGGCCCGGTTTCCCCGAAGACACGGTGATAGGTATGGTCCAGGTGGCGCAGGTGCGCCTTGCTGTCCATCGCCGCGTCGAGCACCTCTGCCGGGACACGTCCCGCGACTTCGGGATCGGCGTCGAGGTTTTCACGGAACGTCCGTCCGTCAGGCTGCCCCAGCTTGGTCCATGTCTCCATCGCATTGCGCTGTACGATGCGGTAGGCATCTTCACGCAGGATGCCCGCGCGTGCAAGCGCAAGCAGCACTTCGCCAGAATGGACGACGCCGCCGAGGCTTTCGATGTTCGCCTGCATGCGGTCGGGATAGACCACTAGTTTTTCCATCATGCCAGCCAGGCGCATCAGCGCGAAGTCAAGGCCGATCGTGCCGTCTGGGCAGATGTTGCGCTCCACCGAGGAATGGCTGATGTCGCGCTCATGCCACAGCGCCACGTTTTCCAGCGCCGGGATGACGTGCGAACGCACCAGTCGCGCAAGCCCGGTCAGGTTTTCCGAAAGCACGGGGTTGCGCTTGTGCGGCATCGCGGACGATCCCTTCTGCCCCGGATGGAAGAACTCCTCCGCCTCGCGCACTTCGGAACGCTGCAGGTGGCGGACTTCGACCGCAAGGCGTTCGATCCCGCTTGCAATCACCGCCAGGGCGCAGAAATAGGCGGCGTGGCGGTCACGCGGGATCACCTGCGTGGACACGCCCTCGGGCTTCAGGCCGAGCTTGTGGGCGACATATTCCTCCACGCGCGGGTCGATATGCGCATAGGTGCCGACCGCGCCGGAAATTGCACACACGGCAATTTCCTCACGCGCGCGGACAAGGCGTTCGCGGTTGCGGGCGAATTCGGCGTAATGCCCCGCAAGCTTCAGCCCGAATGAGGTCGGTTCGGCATGGATGGCGTGGCTGCGCCCGATCGTCAGCGTGTGCTTGTGCTCGAACGCGCGGGTCTTCAGCGCGGCCAGCAGCCTGTCGAGGTCTTCGAGCAGCAGGTCCGTCGCCTGTACCATCTGCACCGACAGGCAGGTATCAAGCACGTCGGACGAGGTCATGCCCAGATGGACGAAGCGGCTGTCGGGGCCGACCTTTTCCGCAAGCCATGTCAGGAACGCGATGACGTCGTGGCGGGTAACAGCCTCGATCTCATCAATCCGGTCGAGGTCCGCCTGCGTGAACGCCGCCATTGCCGCATCGCCCTTTTCGCGGATGGTGCGCGCGGACTCCTCGGGGATGGCGCCGTATTTGGCCATGGCCTCGCACGCAAGGGCCTCGATCTCGAACCAGATGCGGTACCGGTTTTCGGGGGACCAGATGGCGGCCATCACCGGCCGGGTATAACGCGGGACCATAGGGTTGGATTTCCTTAACAAAATGCGCGACAGAGGAATGTGGGACCCTTTCCTAGCCAATTCCGCGCCGCGCGTCTTCCCTTTCGTGCATATTTCAAATCCGGATGCGCATGATTGCGTACTCTTGGCATCCCACGGCATACAGTGGAAGATGGCGACGTCAGGACGGTCGAAGGAAATTGTATTCACAGCCCAGTTTTTTATGGTGCCGACATGCAGGGATATGCCGTGAATTCATGGTGCATCAGGAACCTGCAATTCATGTCGATTGATTTTGTAAAAATATAGAAAATTATGAACATGATGTTGGAGAATAAAAAACATTTCGTTGGTTCAGGGGCTTGTGCCTGTCTGGGAAATGAGAAGTGGGGCGGGTGATTGCCTTATGTATATGGAAAATAAAGAGAACCACATGATTTTTGATATGGAAGAGTATTCTGAAGATATCAGAAGTGATGATCTTCCTGGCGATGACTTTATAGGTATGTAATTGGAAAAATCATAACAGAAGTGTTAAAAATACTCATGAATAAATTTGTATATTTGAATGGCGTATCAATAAAGCGAACATGAAATCCATGATTTGTTTTTTGTGATTCGTTCAGGTTTTCATGTCCCCCTCGGACATTACAACAGGATATCCCTGCTTCATGTCATTTGCCGTTTCCGTCTCCTCGCTTTACGCGCTTGGTCAGGTTGTTCTTATTGATCTCACGCTTGCGGGGGATAATGCGATCGTTGTCGGCATGGCGGTACGTGGCCTGCCCGTACCACAGCGCAGGATCGCAATCCTGTCGGGCGTGCTGGGTGCCGCACTGATCCGCATCTGCCTGGCGCTTGTCGCGGTCAGGCTGCTGGCGATTATCGGCCTGACGCTGGCGGGGGGGATCCTGCTGCTGTGGGTGTGCTGGCGGATGTACCGCGAGATGCGCGGACCGGCCCATGCGGAGGGCGATGGCGCCCCTGCCCCCGGATCGCTGCGCAATGCCATCATCCGCATCATCGTGGCCGACCTGTCCATGAGCCTCGATAACGTACTTGCGGTTGCAGGGGCCGCAGGGGAACACGTCGGCGTGCTGGTGACCGGACTGGTGGTTTCGGTGCTGATGATGGCCATTGCGGCCTCGCTGATCGCACGCCTGCTGGAGCGGTTCCGCTGGATTTCGTGGATCGGGCTGCTGGTGGTGCTGGCGGTGGCGATCGAACTGATCGTCAAGGGCGGAGGTGAAGTGTGGACCCATCTTTCGTGACATGCGGTCATTCATTGGCGCGGGACAGGCGTGCCGTGCGGGGGTGTGGTGCCATTGTGGCGTCGGTCGTGGCCGGGTTGTGGATGTCATGCCCGCTTTCGCCCCTTCATGCGGAAGTGCCCGCCATTCCTGCGTCTTCGGCATGGCCTACGGAGCATCAGGCCGATACCGGCAATGCCGATGACAGTCCTGTCGCGGCCCGCCTGACGGTTTATCTGCGCCTGCTGTCGCCCGCAGGGGGAAGCGCCGATGAATATGCCAATTTCCTGACCGAAAGCGCTTCATGGCCAAAACGCGCAGTCATGATGGCCCGGTTCGAGCGTGCCCTTGCACAGGAAAACGACCCAGCCACGCTGACGCGACTGTGCGCGCGCTGGCAGTTGGGCAGTGCGCAGGCGCTGGCCCATTGTGCCACGGCAGCGGCCCCTCCCCCTTCACAGATTACGCAATGGGCGCGCGTGGCATGGATTTCCGGCGCGGACCAGCCCAATGATGCGCACCTGATGCAGCAGCAGTTCGGCGCGGCCTTCACCGCGCAGGACAACTGGCAGCGTTTCGACCGGCAGGAACGTAATGGCCGCCTTGCCGCCGCCGATGCGCAGATTCCATTCCTCGACCCGCAGCAGCAGCCCCTGGCGCGTGCGCGTCTGGCCCTGCATCGCAATGATGCGAACGCACAGAACCTGCTGGCGGCAGTGGCGGACGACCATCGCGATGATGCCATGCTGGTGCTTGATCAGTTGCGGTGGCTGGACCATGCGCAGCGGCTTGATGACGCCATTGCGTTGTGGAAACACAGGGGTTTCGCAATCGAACGGCAGCAGGACAAGGCGACGGCCGCCATGTTCTGGCATGCGCGTGATGCCCTGGCGCGCGACCTGCTGATGCAGGGGCGTAACCGCGATGCCCTGCTGATTGCCGATGACCAGTCTGCCCTGCCCGAGGTCGCGTCCTATGATGCGCAGTTCCTCAGTGGCTGGATTTTGCTGCAGCGCCTCAGGCAGCCGGCAAAGGCGCTTGCCCGGTTCGAGCCGCTGGGACGGGCGACCGCGCTGATTACCCGCAGTCGTGGTCTGTACTGGAGCGGGCGTGCACAGGCGGCGCGCGGCAACCGGGCGGCGGCACGCACGGCATGGGAAGAGGCCGCGCAGCTTGCCAACACCTTTTATGGGCAGATGGCGATCGCCTGCCTGCGTAATGATGGGGTCAACGGGTTGCTGACCCCCGGACAGGCCGGCGGCCCCGTGCGTGAATACCTGATGCGGCTGCGCACGCCCGAACCGACGGTGGAGGAATCCGTGCGTTTCGATACGTCGGACCTTGCGCGCGCGGCCCAGATCCTGGTGTCATGGAACGATTTCCACCACGCCCGCGATTTTGTCATCAAGCTTGATGAGGAAGCGACCCGGCCGGTGGAACATGTGCTTGCCGCCCGGCTTGCCACCCGTCTGGCGATGCCCGATGTCGCGGTGCTGATTGCCCGTCGGGCAGGGCGTGACGGGGTCGCGCTGGTCGATGACGGATGGCCCCGCCCCTTTGTGCCCGCGGAACATGACCTGCCACAGGGGCTGGAACTGGCGGTCATGCGGCAGGAAAGCAATTTTGACCCCACCATCGTCAGCGGCGCGCATGCTGTCGGCCTGATGCAGTTGCTGCCTGCCACTGGACAGGAACTCGCCCGCCGCACGCATCAGCCCTATGCCACCGTGACCGCGGCCACGTTGACCAACCCGCAGGTGAACATGACGCTGGGTGCGGCCTATCTCCAGCAGCTTATGGAGCGCTTCGGCGGTAGTGTCCCCTACCTGCTTGCCGCCTATAACAGCGGGCCGCATCGGGTTGATACATGGCTGGCCTCGCTTGGGGACCCGGCGCGGGAGCATGCATCGGGCGAAGTCGTGCTCGACTGGGTGGAAAGCATCCCGTTCGAGGAAACGCGCAATTATGTGGAGCGTGTGCTGGAAAACATGGTGATCTATCAGGCGCGTGCGGCGGGAACGGCAACAGGAACTGCAGTAGCGACGGAGGCCGCGCGGTGATGCGTTCCATCGCACGGATGATCGCAAGTTTTGGCGGCAGTGGCTTTGCCCCGCGTGCGCCGGGCACCGTCGGGTCGCTGGCCGCGCTGGTGGTCGGGGTTCCGCTGCTGCAGCATGTGACGTGGATGGGAATGGCCATCGCGGTGTGTTGCGTCATCGGATACTGGGCAACGGCCATGGTTTCGGGCGGGGAAGATTACGGATGGATCGTCATAGACGAGGTCGCGGGCATGTGGCTGTCGATGTGGCCCCTCGCCCCGCTGCATGTCCATTCCCTGCGCGGGGCCGACCTGTTGTGGCTGGGGCTGGCATTTGCGCTGTTCCGGCTGTTCGATATCACGAAACCCGGGCCGGTTGGCTGGTTTGACAGGCGGCATGATGCCGTGGGTATCATGGGGGATGATATCGTGGCAGGCATGGGGGCCGGGATGATTGTCATGGCCCTTCACGCCATTGCCTGATCCCCGCGCGACTGGCGCGGCCGTGGGAACAGGATGGAACATATGGAACCGTCATTATCTGCCCGGATGAAGCAGGGTGCCCTGCTGCTGCTTGAGGCGCTGGCCCGGCAGGGGCGCCGTATCGTCGTGGCCGAAAGCTGCACTGGCGGGTTGCTGGCCGGATCCCTGACGCAGCCGCCCGGTGCTTCCGAATTCGTGGCGGGCGGGTTCGTGACCTATTCCAATGCGATGAAGATACGACTGCTGGATGTGCCGCCCGTCCTGCTCGACCTGCGTGGCGCGGTCAGTAGCGAGGTCGCCGCCGCGATGGCTGAAGGCGCCGTTACCGTTGCCCCCGATGCCGATATCGCGGTGTCGATTACGGGAATTGCAGGTCCGGGCGGCGGAAGTGCGGAAAAGCCGGTGGGCCTGGTGTGGTTTGCCGTGGCGATGAAACGGCAGCAGACACGCACGGTGTCGGTTGTGTTTTCCGGGGATCGGGATGCGATCCGGATGCAGTCCGTGATCCATGCCCAGGCACTGGCGACCGAAGCGTTGCAGGCTGGCTGACATTGAACGCGGCCAGGCGGGATGGCCTGAGCGCGTTCAAGACAGGATGGAATGAATGTTATTGGTCAATCCGATAGCATCATGCCTTAATAGAAAGCGACCGTATCGGTGGTTTCCGGCACGCGGATGGGCGGGGATGTCGTTCCGGTCCCTGCCGCCTGAACAGGCTGTGCCTTGCCGTTTGTGGCCGTTCCTTTTGCGACGGTGGTGGGGGCGGCCGGTGTCGGGGTCTTCAGGCTGGCACGGGCCTTTTGCAGGCTGAGGGCGTTGAGATCCGCCGTTTCGGCGTCGCTGCCCGGTGCGGGCGACTGGCTGGTCGTTGCGTGGTGACGTGCATGCGTCGCAGCCGGAGACGCATGCGCGGTTCCTGCCCCCGCCAGTCCAGCCAGCAGGAAGATCAGGAGAGAGGAATATTTCATCAGACCATTTTCCGGGAAGTAGGCATGCCCGCTATTATGCGTTTCCCATCTTGGCGGGCATGGTCGAGGGATTGGCGGGCGGCACGATCGTGGGTGGACCATAGATTTCACGGGCCCGCCGGATAAAGGCCGACACCATCAGGCGAACGGCCTCGTTGAAGACAACGCCGATTGCCGCCTGCAGCAGGCGGGAGCGGAATTCGAAATCGACGAAGAAATCGATCAGGCATCCCCGGTCATCAGGGGTGAAGGTCCAGACATTGTTCAGGTAACGGAACGGACCTTTTTCATAGGTGACACGGATGGTCCGTGGCTGATCGAGGGTGACGCGGCTGGTGAAGGTTTCACGAAACGGACCGAAACCGATCGACAGGTCCGCCACCAGCAGCGTGTCAGTGCGGCTTCTGACCTTGGCGGCAACGCACCAAGGCAGGAACTGCGGATACTTTCCGACATCGGCGACCAGATCAAAAAGCTGATCCGGAGAATAGGCGATCAACCGACGTTCGGCATGGGTGGGCATCACTTCGTCTCCATCGCGCCGTTCTGGGTGTCCAGACGCTTTTGTCGTGCGGCACGCAATTCCGCAAAATCAGAGTCCGCATGATACGACGACCGCGTCAGTGGCGACGAACTGACCTGAAGGAATCCCTTGACCCGGGCCATGGCGGCATAGTCAGCGAATTCCTCCGGCGTGACAAAACGTGCCACCGCAGCATGCTTGACCGTAGGTTGGAGATATTGCCCCAGGGTGATGAAATCAACGTCCGCTATACGCAGGTCATCCATGACCTGAAGTATTTCGGGCTTCTCCTCCCCCAGCCCCAGCATCAGGCCGGACTTGGTGAAGATCGACGGGTCAAGGCGCTTTACGTCGTCAAGCAGGCGCATAGACTGGTAATAGCGCGCGCCGGGCCGGATGGAGGGATACAGGCGCGGCACGGTTTCAAGGTTATGGTTGAAGACATCGGGCCGTGCCCTGACCACGATTTCCAGCGATCCGGGCTTGCGCAGGAAATCAGGGGTCAGGATCTCGATGGTCGTGGTCGGTGCTGCCGCGCGTATCGCGGTGATGACGCGGGCGAAATGGTGCGCCCCCCCATCGGGCAGGTCGTCACGGTCGACGGATGTGATGACAACATGCCGCAGGCCCAGTTTCGCCACCGCTTCGGCGACGCGCTGCGGTTCATCGGCATCCAGCGCATGCGGCAGTCCGGTGGTGACATTGCAGAATGCACAGGCGCGGGTGCAGATTTCGCCCATGATCATCATGGTGGCATGGCGCTGCGACCAGCATTCGCCGATATTGGGACAGGCCGCTTCCTCGCACACCGTCACCAGTTTCTGGTCACGCATCAGCTTGCGCGTCTCGTGATAGACGGGATTGTTGGGCGCACGGACGCGGATCCAGTCCGGTTTCCGGGCGATGGGGTTGTCAGGCCGGTGCGCTTTTTCCGGGTGCCGCGCCGCAGGCGACCCCTCCTTGCGATGATCGATCAGGACACGTACGGACATAAGCGGTAAAACCCCGAAAAACAGGCAGATATCCACAAGTGGAACGCGCCGTTCCATGCGTCAAGCATTCTTGCGTGCCGGAACCTGATGGGCAATCACAAGGTCGGGAAAAGCATGCAACGCAGCATACCTCCCCCGTTCATGACGCATGAAAGCAGCGTCAGGGGCACTTAGAAATGCAGCGCCCCGTCATAGGCGGCCAGCACGGCCTCGTGCATGGTTTCGGAAATGGTGGGATGCGGGAAGACCGTTTCCTTCAGTTCCTCATCCGTCAGTTCCGATGTCCGGGCAATGACATAACCCTGGATCATCTCCGTCACCTCGGCCCCGATCATGTGCGCGCCGAGAAGCTCGCCCGTCTGCGCATCGAAGATCGTCTTGACCAGCCCTTCCGGTTCTCCCATCGCGATGGCCTTGCCGTTTCCGATGAAGGGGAAGCGCCCGACGCGGATCTTGTAGCCCGCATCCTTGGCCCGTGCCTCCGTCATGCCGACCGAGGCCACCTGCGGGCGGCAGTACGTGCATCCGGGGATGTTCAGCGGGTCCATCGGATGGACCTTTCGTCCCGCGATCATCTCCGCGCACATCACGCCTTCATGGCTTGCCTTGTGGGCCAGCCACGGCGGCCCGGCGATGTCACCTATGGCATAGACCCCCTTCTCCGCCGTGCGGCAGTAGGGATCGACCTTGATATGGGTGCGGTCGACCTCGATCGCGGTGCCTTCCAGCCCGATATTCTCGACATTGCCGACAATGCCGACGGCCGAAATCACGCGATCGACGGTAATCTCCTGCGTTTTGCCGCCCGCCTCGACCTTCAGGGTCACCGTGTCGGCCCCCTTGGAGACGGACACGATCTTCGCCCCGGTCAGGATCTTCATGCCCTGCTTTTCAAAGGCCTTGCGTGCAAGGTCGCTGATTTCCGCGTCTTCCACCGGCAGGATGCGCTCGGCCACTTCCACGATGGTCACTTCGGAGCCCATGTTGCGATAGAACGAGGCGAACTCGACCCCGATCGCCCCTGAGCCGATCACCACCAGGCGTTTGGGCAGTTCGGTCGGCACCATGGCCTCGCGATACGACCAGATCAGCTTCTGGTCCGGCTCCAGCCCCGGCAGCACGCGCGCGCGCGCACCCGTAGCGATGATGACATGCGGGGCCAGAAGCCTCAAGGCCTCGCCCCCCTTGGTCGGGGTCACCGACACGCGACGATTGTCGCCCTCGCTCCCGTCAAGGCGGCCAAAGCCGTTGATGACCGTTACCCTGTTCTTCTTCAGCAGGTGCCCGACACCCGCCGAAAGCTGTGCCGACACCGCGCGGGAGCGTTTGACCACCTTCGCAAGGTCAAAGCGCATATTGTCCGCCGCAAACCCGAATTCCCCAAGGTTGTGCAGCAGGTGGTTGATTTCCGACGCCCGCAGCAGCGCCTTGGTCGGAATACAGCCCCAGTTGAGGCAGATGCCGCCAAGGTGGGCCGCTTCCACCACCGCGACCTTGAGGCCAAGCTGCCCCGCGCGGATCGCGCTGACATACCCGCCGGGGCCGCCGCCGATGATGATGACGTCAAATTGGGAAGAGTTCATGCCAGCGCCCTCAGACCACGAGACTTAGCGGGTTTTCCACCACGGAACGGAAGACCGAGACCCATTGCGCGGCCAGCGCGCCATCAACCACGCGGTGGTCCACCGACAGTGTCACGGTCATGACGGTCGCCACGCGGATCTCCCCCTCCCTGACCACCGGGCGGGCTTCCCCCGCCGCGATGGCGAGGATGGCCGCCTGCGGCGGGTTGATGATGGCGGAGAATGCTTTCACTCCCATCATGCCCATGTTGGAGATGGAGAATGTGCCGCCCTGGAATTCCTGCGGCTTGAGCTTGCCCCCGCGCGCGCGCTTGATCAGGCCACGGGTTTCCGTGCTGATCTGGCCGAGGCTTTTCAGGTCGGCCTGCCGGACGATGGGCGTGATCAGCCCGTCAGGGATGGAAACCGCCATCGAGATGTCGATATTGTCGTAATGGACGGTCATGTCCCCCGCGAAGGAGACATTCACGTCAGGCACCCGGCGCAGCGTGATGGCTGCGGCCTTGATGAGCATGTCGTTGACCGAGATCTTGTAAGCCCCTGCCCCTTCCGCCGGGGACGCCGCGTTCAGTTGCGAACGCAGGGCCAGCAGGGCGTCGAGTTCGACATCCATTTCCACATAAAAATGCGGGATGGTCGATTTCGCTTCGGTCAGGCGACGGGCGATCACCTTGCGCATCGTCGAATTGGCGACGGTGTGATGCGGGGTGTCCGCCGCGATGGCCACGCCCTGCGCCGCAGGGGGCTGTGCTGCCGCCGTGGCCTGTGGTGCGGCAGGCCGTGCCGCGGCCTGTTCGACATCGCGGCGCACGATGCGCCCGTTCGGGCCACTGCCCCTGAGCGTGGACAGGTCGATCCCCTTCTGCCCTGCGATGCGACGCGCCAGCGGGGAGGCGAAGATACGCTTTCCTTTCGCCGGGGCAGCGGGTGTCGGGGTGGCGGGCGGTGCCGATGCGGGTGCTCCGGGCGCAGGTGCCCCGGCCGTCGTGGGGGCCTTGGCCGGCGTCGGGTCTGCCGCGGGCGTGGCCGGTGCTTCGGGCACGGCCTCGCCTTCGGCAACGAGGATGGCGATCGGCGTGTTGACCTTGATGGCCTCGGCCCCCTCATCCACCAGGATGCGGCCAAGCACGCCCTCGTCCACGGCCTCGACTTCCATCGTGGCCTTGTCCGTCTCGATCTCGGCGACGACGTCGCCCGCGCTGACCGCCTCGCCTTCCTTTTTCAGCCAGCGCAGCAGCTTGCCTTCCGTCATGGTGGGAGACAGGGCCGGCATCAGGATATTCGTGGACATCGCGTTGCTCCCTCAGACAATCTGCCGGACGGCGTTGAGGATCCACTCGACATTGGGCAATGCCAGCTTTTCAAGGTTCGCGGCAAACGGCATCGGCACGTCGGCACCGGCGACGCGCACCGGCGGGGCGTCAAGGTAGTCGAACGCATGTTCGATCACCTGCATGGCAATTTCCGCACCGATCCCGGCGAAGGGCCAGCCTTCCTCCACACAGACAAGGCGACTGGTCTTCTTGACGCTGTTGACGACCGTTTCGGTATCGAGGGGACGGATCGTGCGCAGGTTGATCACCTCGGCGCTGATGCCCTGCTCCGCCAGTTTCGCCGCCGCCTCGAGTGCGACGCCGACCATGATGGAGAATGTCACGATGGTGACGTCGCTGCCTTCGCGCTCGACCTTGGCCCTGCCGATGGGCAGGATGAAATCCTCATCCACGGGACAGGGGAATTTCTGTCCGTAAAGGATCTCGTTTTCAAGGAAGATGACCGGGTTGGGATCGCGGATGGCCGCGCGCAGCAGGCCCTTCGCGTCGGCGGCGGACCATGGGGCGACGACCTTCAGGCCGGGCACGTGGCCGTACCAACTGGCATAGCACTGCGAATGCTGTGCGCCCACCCGTGCCGCCGCCCCGTTGGGGCCACGGAAGACGATGGGGCACGACATCTGCCCGCCCGACATGTAGCGCGTCTTGGCGGCGGAATTGATGATCTGGTCAATGGCCTGCATGGCGAAATTCATGGTCATGAATTCCACGATCGGCTTCAGCCCCGTAAGTGCCGCGCCAATCGCCATGCCGGTGAAGCCCTGTTCGGTGATCGGGGTATCAATGACCCGCTTTTCGCCGAACTCGTCCAGCAGCCCCTGCGAGACCTTGTAGGCCCCCTGGTACTGCGCGACTTCCTCGCCGATCAGGAAAACATCTTCGTCACGACGCAGTTCGGCCGCCATGGCATCGCGCAGGGCCTCACGCACCGTGATTTCGCTGGTCTCGCCCCAGTCCTTCTCGATGCCGGCCTGCGTCACCGGGGCGGGCGGTACGGGCGGGGCTGCCGCAGGCGTAACCGCCACGGGGGCAGGACCCGTGCTTGGCGCGGGTTCGGCCGGGGCGGCGTCTGCGGCGGAACTGTCCTCCCCGGGGGCAAGGAGGATGGCGATGGGCGTGTTGACGGCGATGTTCTCCGTCCCTTCGGGTACCAGCACCCGGCCTATCGTCCCTTCTTCCACCGCCTCGACTTCCATCGTGGCCTTGTCGGTCTCGATCTCGGCAATCACGTCGCCGGGGGCTACGTCTTCACCGGTATTCTTCAGCCAGCGGGCCAGTTTCCCTTCCGTCATCGTGGGGGACAGGGCGGGCATCAATATCTGTATGGGCATCTGTGTTCAGCTTTCGACAAGCACATCGGTCCACAGTTCGGACGGATCTGGTTCGGGGCTGGTCTGGGCGAAGTCGCTGGCATCGGTCACGATGGCCTTGACCTTGGTATCGATGGCTTTCAGTTCGTCTTCCGTCGTGCCCATGGCCAGAAGTTCCTTGCGCACACGGTCGATCGGATCGTGGTTCTTGCGCATTTCCTCCACTTCGGAACGCTGGCGGTACTTGGCCGGATCGGACATCGAATGGCCGCGATAGCGGTAGGTGTCGACCTCCAGCAGCACCGGCCCCTTCCCCGCGCGGCAGTGGGCGACGGCATCGCGCGCCGCGTTGCGCACGGCTTCGACATCCATGCCATCGACATGGAAGCCGGGAATGCCCCACGGTTCGCCATTGCGCCACAGTTCGCGTGACGCGGATGCGCGCTCCACGCTGGTTCCCATTCCGTAGCGGTTGTTTTCAAGCACGAAGATGCACGGCAGTTTATGCAGGGCGGCGAGGTTGAAGCTTTCGTAAACCTGCCCCTGGTTTGACGCGCCTTCCCCGTAATAGGTGACCGAGACCTCGTCCGTGCCGCGATATTTGTTGGCGAAGGCAAGGCCGATGCCCAGCGAGACCTGCGCGCCGACGATCCCGTGGCCACCATAGAAATTCTTCTCGCGGGAGAACATGTGCATCGATCCCCCCTTGCCGTGGGAATAGCCGCCTTCGCGCCCGGTCAGTTCCGCCATGACCCCACGCGGCGTCATGCCGGCCGCCAGCATCTGCCCATGGTCGCGATAGGAGGTGATGATCTTGTCACCGTCCCTGAGTTCCATGTGGATGCCGACCACCACGGCTTCCTGCCCGATATACAGGTGGCAGAAACCGCCGATCAGGCCCATGCCGTACAACTGCCCCGCGCGTTCCTCGAAACGGCGGATCAGGACCATCTGGTAATAGGCTTCCTGCAACTCGGCCTGGGTCATGGCCCTGCTGTTGCGGCCGCCTGCCACATCGGAAACTTGTTTCTCACTCATTGAGTGTCCTTGCCTTCTTACGTGACGTACAGACCGGGCCAGACCAGAGGATCGCACGGCAGCACCGGCTGTGATGCAGTCTGGTTATCTGGAGGGCGGTGTCGTCCTTTCATAAAGCCCTGATGCGCCGCCGGATTTGTGGTGCAGGCAAATTTCACCGATCTCCATGTCGCGATCGACGGCCTTGCACATGTCATACAATGTCAGTCCAGCCACGCAGACAGCCGTCAGGGCCTCCATCTCCACGCCGGTCGGCCCGGTGGTGCGGACGCGGGCGGTAATCTCGATCCCGGACGCATCGCCGGCCATGGGGTCAAGGTCGACCTTGACCGATGACAGCGCGAGCGGATGGCATAGCGGGATGAGGTCCGATGTCTTCTTCGCCGCCATGATGCCCGCGATGCGCGCGGTGGCCAGCACGTCGCCCTTGGGCGCCGCGCCGGAGAGGATCATGTCAAGGGTCGTGCGACGCATGGTGATGCGTCCCTTCGCCACGGCTTCGCGCAGGCTCGGCGCCTTGGCCGAGACGTCCACCATCGTGGCGTGGCCCGCCGCGTCGAGATGTGAAAGGGTCGCCCCCGTCATGCCGGGGTGGTTCCCAGCAGCGTACGCACGGCATTTTCAAGGTCATCCGCGCGCAGAAGGCTTTCGCCCACCAGGAAGCCGCTGGCCCCCACGGCGTTCAGCTTCACGATGTCCTCGTGCGTGCGGATGCCGCTTTCGGAGACGATGATCCTGTCGGGCGGCACCATCGGCGCGAGTTCGATTGTCGTGTTGAGGTCTGTCTTGAGCGTCTTGAGATTACGGTTGTTGATGCCGATCAGGGACGTATCGAGCGCGAGCGCACGGTTCAGTTCCTGCTCGTCATGCACCTCCACCAGCACGTCCATGTCCAGTCCGCGCGCGATGTCGAGGAGTTCCGCGGCCTCCGCATCCGTCAGGATCGCCATGATCAGCAGGATGCAGTCCGCACCGATCAGGCGGCTTTCATGCACCTGCCACGGGTCAAGGATGAAGTCCTTGCGCAGGATCGGCAGCTTGCACGCCTCGCGCACGCGGGTCAGGTCCTCGGCGCTGCCATGGAAGCAGGACCCTTCGGTCAGCACGGAAATACACGCCGCTCCCGCCTGCTCGTACTGCTGCGCGATGAGGGTGGGCTGGTAATCGGCGCGCAGGATGCCGGCGGAGGGCGAGGCCTTCTTTATTTCCGCGATCAGCCCGATCTGGTGATCGGCCGTGCGCTGCTTGAGCGCCTGCCCGAAGCCACGCGGCGGGGTCGCCACCTCACGTGCGCGCGCGGTGATTTCCTTGAGCGGCATGACGGTCGCACGCTGTGCTACATCCACCCGGGTCCGGGCGCAGATACGGTCGAGCACATCGGGCAAATCATCGGCATCCAGGTCCGGGACAGAATCGGTCTGTTGCGGCATCATTGGCGTGTCGTTCATTTTTTACCCTGTTACTCTATTCTGGCCTGTCCGCCCGGCATTCACGAACGGCTTGCAGCACGGCATGCGCCGCGCCATTGTCAAGAACGCTGGCGGCCAAGGCAACGTTCGTACGCAGGGCGGCAATATCCAGCCTGTCGCCCTGAATGATATGTCCCCGTCCCGCGACATGCAGCGCGACGGCCGCGTTCAGCAGGACCGTATCGCGATAGGCGCCACGCGCGCCATGCAGCAGGTCGTTCAGTGCATGGGCATTGTGCCGGGGCGTGCCCCCGGCTATCGCCTCGATCGGTGCAGGGGACAGTCCCGCGTCCGCGGCCGTGACGATCCGTTCGCGGATCACCCCGCCATCAAGCGCGCAGACCCGGTTTTCCCCCGCAAGGGTCAGTTCATCGACCCAGCGGTTGTTGCCGCAGTCGCCGCTGACGCTCCAGACGCACTGCGATCCCTCGTCACGCAGGGTCTCGACCATCGGGCGCTGCCAGCGTGGGTCGAACACGCCCACCAGTTGCCGTCGCACATGCCCCGGATTGCACAGCGGGCCGACAAGGTTGAAGATGGTGCGGAACCCGAGTTCACGCCTGACCTGCCCCACATGGCGCAGGGCGGGATGATGGTTGGGGGCGGCAAGGAACGCAACCCGGCAGGCGCGGACCTGCGCACGGATGTCATCATGGCCGTCCGGCAGTCCGACGCCGAGTTCAAGCAGCACGTCCGTCGCGCCCGAGTGGGAAGACAGCGCCCGGTTGCCATGCTTGACGACGGGAACATCTAGGGCCGCGAGGACGAAGGCCACGGCAGTGGACACATTGAAGGTGCCAAGCCCGTCCCCACCCGTGCCGCAGACGTCGATCGCACCGTCCGGCAGGCCCGTAACACCGATCATGCGCGCACGTATCGCGCTGACGGCGGCGCGCAGTTCATCTGCCGTCTCGCCCTTCATGTGAAGGGCGGTCAGGAACGCGGCCAGACGGATATCTGGGACCTGCCCGTCCATGACCTGTCCGAAAATCCCTTCGGCAACCCGTAGCGGAAGGTCATGGCCAAGCAGCAGGTCCTTCATCATGCTGCGGAAGTCGGTGATCGCAGACGCATCAACCGCGGGAACATCAACCACAGGGGCGCGGGACGGGCCGGATGACTGTGCCATGGCCGCTCAGGCAGCCCTGGATTTGGGCGGGGCGGCACCCGTGCGCGCGATGGACAGGAAATTGGCCAGGATGTCGTGGCCATGTTCGGACGCGATGCTTTCGGGATGGAACTGCACCCCGAAGATCGGCAGGTCGCGGTGCCGCAGTCCCATGATGACGCCATCGGCCGTCCATGCCGTGGGCACCAGCGTGTCGGGCAGCGTGTCGGGATCGACGGTCAGGCTGTGGTAGCGGGTGGCGCGGAACGGGTCCGGCAGGCCCGTGAAGATGTCCGTGCCATTGTGCATGACGGGCGAGACCTTGCCATGCATCGGGATGGGCGCGCGCACGACCCTGCCGCCGAATACCTGCCCGATCGACTGATGGCCGAGGCAGACGCCGAACATCGGGATTTCCCCTGCCGCGCGCGCGATCAGGTCACAGCAGATCCCGGCCTCGTTCGGGGAACGGGGGCCGGGTGAGAAGACGATCGCTTCGGGTTTCAGGCGCATCGCGTCCTCGACGCTCAGCGCGTCGTTGCGACGGACGTCACAGCGCTCCCCCAGATCCCCCAGATAGTGGACGAGGTTGAAGGTGAAGCTGTCATAATTGTCGATCAGCAGGATCATGACGATATCATGACCGTCCGGCGTGGCAGGGTCAAATCCCTGTTGGGGAGAACGGTAAAATAAATGTGTGTATTCCTGTACAACATTTATTCACCACTCCGCTGTGGCTGTTCACGGCTGGCGAAACGCACGGCTTCCTCGGCTGCGCGGAACAGGGCGCGGGCTTTCTGGCGGGTTTCTTCGTATTCCGCCTCGGGGATGCTGTCGGCCACGACGCCGCATCCGGCCTGCACATACATCCTGCCGTCCTTGACCACCGCCATGCGCAGCCCGATGCAGGTGTCCATCTGCCCTTCCGGACCGAAATAGCCGATGCACCCGGCATAGGTCGCCCGGCGCGTCGGTTCGACCTCGTCAATGATTTCCATGGCCCGGATCTTGGGCGCGCCGGTCAGCGTGCCCGCCGGGAAGCCCGCCATCAGGGCGTCAAGCGCCTCAAGCTCCGGCCGGATGGTACCTTCCACGTTGGATGAAATGTGCATCACATGGCTGAACCGTTCGATGACGAACTGTTCCGTCACCCTGACGGAGCCGAGTTCGCATGCCTTGCCCACGTCATTCCGGCCAAGGTCGATCAGCATGAGATGTTCGGCCCGCTCCTTGGGGTCGGCAAGCAGGTCCTGCTCCAGCGCCACGTCCTCGGCCGCGGTGCGCCCGCGTGGTCGTGTCCCGGCCAGTGGGCGCACGGTCATCGTGCCGTCGCGCAACCGCACCAGGATCTCTGGCGAGGACCCGACAAGGCTGAACCCGTCAAGGTCGAGGTAGAACAGGAACGGCGCCGGATTGATACGGCGCAGCGCACGGTACAGCGCGAAGGGCGGCAGGGTGAAATCCGCCTCGAACCGCTGGCTGGGCACGACCTGGAACGCATCGCCCGCAGCGATATAATCCTGGATGCGGCGCACCACGGCGCAGAATTCCTCCCGCGTGAACGGGGATGTGGGCACGGGCGGGGCGATGGCCCCCGTTTCCTGCTGTGGCGTGGGCAGTGGCGTGGCCAGTGCCGCGCTGGCCTGCCGCAGGAGTTCCTGCCCCCTGTCCCATGTCTCCTCGGCCGGGGTGTCCGCGTCGGGGCGCAATGGCACCGCAAGCAGCAGTTCATCACGCACGGTATCGAAAATGGCGAACAGCCCGGGGCGGATCATGATCCCCTCCGGCAGGTCAAGGTCGTCGGGCGGAATATCCGGCAGGTATTCCATCTGCCGGATCATGTCATAGCCGAGGTACCCGAACACCCCGCCCGTCATCGGGGGCAGGTAGTCGGGAAGTTCGATGCGGCTGGCGTGGAGCACGTCGCGCAGGGAGGCCAGCGGCGGGCGGGTATCGGCGTGGAATTCGTGCCGGGCGGCGGACGGGTCCGTACACAGGCTGGCGTGGCCGTCATGGCAGCGCCAGATCAGGTCAGGCAGCAACCCGATCACCGAATAGCGCCCGCGGGAGACGCCGCCTTCCACGCTTTCGAACAGGAAGGCGTTGCGTCCGCCCGTGCCGCCGCCATGCCGCCGGGCCAGTGGCGAGAGGTGCAGGAAGGCCGCGACCGGCGTCAGCAGGTCCGCAGGTTCCACCCGCCATGCGACTGTCGCCTTCCCGGCGCGCAGCATGTCCAGCGCCTCTTTTCGGTCAGGGGCGGGTGTTGCCCGGAACGAAGGGATGAACTGCGAAGGGTCTGTGCTCACTGTCCTGCCTCTGCATTGCCCTTGCCGGAAACGGCGGACATGACGGCGTTGATGGCGCTCGGGTTGGGTTTGGGTTTCACGATCGCCTGCAGGGCCTGAGCATAGCTCATCTCCACATCGTCGGCCACGGCCTGCGACAGGGTGGTGCGGATGCGATCGAACAGCATGCGCTGTGCCGCCGGATCCGGGGTGGAGATGTCCGTCAGCGTCGCGACATAGAAGGCCCCGTCTGCCTCCACCATCAGGCTCTGTCCCGTGTGGTCGAGGCGGAAGGCGATTTCCGCGACGTCATGCGGGACTTCGTTCACGTCATGCGTGCGGGAGAACGGCGCGCTGTGGACCATGTCGGCCACGGCGGGCTGGATATGGGCAAGGCCGCCCCCATCCTGTGCCTGGGTGTAAAGCATGGTTGCGGCCTGGTCGGCGGCGTGGCGGCGGGCATCGTCCATCCAGGCATCGCGGACCTTCTGCGCGGCGTCTTCATACGACTGCGCGCGTGCGGGTGTCTCCCCATCGATGGAGACGGCGTACCATGTCCCTTCCGGCGCCTGCAGCAGTTCAGGGGCGCTGCCCTTGGGCTGGGAGAAGACGCGCGCGACGATGGCCTGGCGCACGGCCGTGCTGCCGGGAATGGGTGCGGGCGTGCCTTCCTGCGTCATGCCATGGGCATCGACATTGCCCGCGACCGCCACCGCGCCGAGGTCGGAGGGAATGGAATCGAGGCCGCCGCCGGCGATGGCATCCTGCAGTTTCTGCACCCTGTCGCCGATCTGTGCCTGCACCCGTTCGGCCAGGGCCTGCGCCTGTAGGGCGGGGCGTGCGGAGTCAAAATCGGAAATGTGGGCCGGAGTGACATGGATGACGCGGAAGATGGCCCACCCGCCATCCGTATGGATGGGGGGCGATACGGTGTCGGACGGAGCCGTGAAAATCTGCCGCCCGAGTTCCTGCGACGGGACGGAGGAAATGCGGATGTCATCCATCTCCACGCTCGCGCTGTCCTTGCCCGCGCTTTTCTGCATCGCGTCCCAGTTCGCGCCGCCCTGCCAGGTGGCCAGCAGTTCGCGGGCCCGGGCTTCGGTCGGTGCGGTAATGACCTGTACGGAGCGTGTCTCCGGCGTGTTGAAGCGCTGGGCCTGCTGTTCATACATGTGGTGCAGGTCGGCGTCGGGAATGGTGATGGAGCGCGCGACGGTCTGGGGCGAAAGGACCACGATTCGCGCGTGCCGGTAGGCCGGGGCCTCGAACTGCCAGGGGTGGTTGGCGTAGAAGCGGCGGGCCTGCGCGTCGGTCGGGGCGGCGGGCGTCTGCGCGGCGAAGGGCACGCGCACGATGTCTACCCTGCGGGTCTGGGCCTCGAGGTCGAAGATGCGGCGCACCAGGCTGGCGGGCGCGGTCGCGCCATTGCGAATCGGTTCCATCAGCGCCTTCGACGCCTGCTCTGCCCGGACGAGTTCAATCAGGCGCGCCTCGGTCATGCCGCTGCTGCGCAGGCGCGTGTTGAACAGGGCGCGGTCGAACTTCCCGCTCTTGTCCTGGAAGGCCGGGATGGCGAAGATTTCGGCACGCACGGCACTGTCGGGGACAAGCAGTCCATGGTTGCGCGCGGCAAGCGCGACCTCGTCCTGCAGGATCATGCGCTGGAGGACCTGCTGCGCGATCTGTTCGCGCGTGGCCGCGGGGATCTGCGACGGGTCATCAAGGTGCATCTGCTGCGCGATCTGGGGCATTTCCATGCGCAGCGCCTGTTCATAGGCCGGGACAAGGATCGGGTCCGGCCCGACGCGCGCCACCACATCGGCGCGTTCGGTGCCGATGTTCATCAGGACATCCCCCACGCCCCACCCGACGAACGTCAGGAAAAACAGCCCCACGACAACCCTGCCGACCCAGGAATCGACAAAAACACGGCACAAGAATGATAACATGCAGACACCAGACCCAGACGAAAATCGGCAAGTGGACGCGGCATGACCCATGCGCGCATGGCATGGATGGGCCACTTTTTCAGCAGCGGCACCATACGGCCCCCCCGCGCGTTTGACCAGTCGGGCGTTTGGGCCGCGATGCGTTTGGCCGTGGCGTGCCCGCTCACGCCCCTGCCCCGCCATGTGAACGGGTTGCCACCCCCGCCACGGCATGGTGTAGGTTGGAGTTGAGCATCCGCGCCGCCCGCCGCGAGGCATGGGCCGGGCAGCGGTATGATACAGTCAGTGTGTGCAGTAACCGGAACAATAAAAATGAAGCAGATCATCGTCGGCAACTGGAAGATGAACGGCCTGACCGCGGACGCCGCCAAGGCTGCCGATGACATCGGCGCGGCCATGGGGCAGGACGTTTCTGGCGCGCAGGTGGTCATCTGCCCGCCATTTACGCAACTGGCGCTTGTGGGGCCGAAGCTGCGGGAACATGGCATCGCGCTTGGCGCGCAGGACTGCCATCAGGATCCCTGCGGCGCGCATACCGGTGACATCGCGGCCAGCATGCTGCGTGACCTAGGGGTCGAATACGTGATTCTTGGCCATTCCGAACGTCGTCGCGACCATAACGAGCTTGATGAAACCGTGCGGGAAAAGGCGGTCGCGGCCGCGGCGGCCGGCCTGACCCCCATTGTGTGCGTGGGCGAAAGCGAAGACCAGCGTTCCGCAGGGGATTCGCAGGAAGCCGTCGGCTGGCAGATCCAGGGGTCGCTGCCGCAGGGCTTCACCGGCATCGTCGCGTATGAACCCGTCTGGGCGATCGGGTCGGGCACGGCGGCGTCGCAGCAGGACATCGCCGACATGACGCAGTTCATCCGCGAAGAACTGGTCCGGCAGTTCGGGGATGCTGGTAAAACCATAAAAATCCTTTATGGTGGATCGGTCAACGGACGTAACGCCGCCGATATCCTGCCGCTTGCCAATGTTGGCGGCGCGCTGGTCGGTAATGCCAGCCTGGCGGCGGAGACGTTCATGCCGATCGTCCGCGCGGCGGTCGATATCTGATTTCATCGGCCCCGTCCGCAGGGGATAGCTGGGAACAAGTATGATCACGGTCCTTCTTTTGTTGCATCTGTTTGTCACGGTGGCACTGATCGGGACGATCCTGATCCAGCGCAGCGAGGGCGGTGGCCTCGGGATCGGAAGTTCGCAGGGGATGGGGTCCTTCATGTCGGGCCGTGGCACGGCAACGCTGCTGACGCGTTCCACAGCCATCCTCGGCACGATCTTCATGGTGCTGTCGCTGACGCTTGCGATCATGAACCGTGGCGCCTCCTCGGGTGTCGGGCACGACATTCTGGCGCAGCCCCCTGCCCCCTCATCCCCGGCCGCACCGGTCGCGCCGGCGGGCACGCCCGCGACGAAGTGATGCGTATGGCTGGCCCGGCAGCCTGCATGAAGGCTGCCGGGCCGGATACTTTCTGCCCGCTGCGTGAGTGTCCCCGTCAATTGGGTCTTTCATGCCGGGCGTAAGCAGTGTAGGAAGGCCCTCCATGACGCGGTTTGTATTCATCACCGGCGGCGTGGTGTCCTCCCTTGGCAAAGGTATCGCTTCGGCTGCCCTTGCCGCCCTCCTCCAGGCCCGTGGCTATCGGGTCCGGTTGCGCAAGCTCGACCCCTACCTGAATGTCGATCCCGGGACGATGAGTCCCTACCAGCACGGCGAGGTCTTCGTGACCGACGACGGCGCGGAGACGGATCTCGACCTCGGGCATTACGAGCGTTTTACAGGCGTGCCCGCGACCAAGGCAGACAATGCCACGACGGGCCAGATCTATTCCGACGTGATTGCACGTGAACGGCGTGGCGAATATCTCGGCGCGACGGTGCAGGTCATTCCCCACATCACCAACGCGATCAAGGAAATGATCGTGGCGGGGACAGAGGACGTCGATTTCGTCCTTGTGGAGATTGGCGGCACGGTTGGCGATATCGAGAGCCTGCCCTTCCTTGAATCCATCCGTCAGCTGCGCAACGACCTTGCGCCAGAGCAGACGATGTTCATCCACCTGACGCTGCTGCCATGGATTGCGGCGGCAGGCGAACTCAAGACCAAGCCCACCCAGCATTCGGTCAAGGAACTGCAGAATGTCGGCATCCAGCCGCAGATGCTGGTCTGCCGTTCCGACCGTGAGATCCCGACCAACGAGCGGCGCAAGATCGCCAGTTTCTGCAACGTCCGGCCCGAGGCGGTGATTGCCGCGCGTGATGTCGATACGATCTACGCCTGCCCCATTTCCTATCACGCGGAAGGCATGGATACCGAGGTGCTGCGGCATTTCGGCCTGCCTGCCGACCAGGAGCCCGACCTGTCGCGGTGGGAGCGTATCGTCGATGCGATCCGCCATCCCGAACGCGAGGTGACGATCACGGTGGTAGGCAAGTACACCGCCCTGCTCGACAGCTACAAGTCCCTGATCGAGGCCCTGCACCATGGCGGCATCGCCCATCGCGCCAAGGTGCGCCTGAACTGGGTCGAGGCCGAGGCGTTTGAAAAGTCCGACGCCAGCCTGCAGGCGCTTGCCCGCTCCGACGCCATCCTCGTTCCCGGCGGTTTCGGGGAGCGTGGTTCGGAAGGGAAGATCCGTGCGGTGCAGTTCGCGCGTGAAAACAACATTCCCTTCCTGGGAATCTGTTTCGGCATGCAGATGGCGGTGATCGAATGCGCGCGCAACCTTGCGGGCCTGCCCAAGGCATCGTCGACCGAGTTCGGCCCGACGGAAGAACCCCTTGTCGGCCTGATGACGGAATGGGCGCGTGGCAACGAACTGCTGCGTCGGCGTGAAGGTGGTGAACTGGGCGGCACGATGCGGCTTGGCTCCTACCCGGCCCGCCTTGCGGAAGGATCGCGCGCGGCGGCCATTTATGGCCGGACCGACATCCGCGAACGCCATCGCCACCGGTACGAGGTGAACGTCCATTACCGCGATCAGCTGGAGAAGACGGGCCTGCGTTTTTCCGGCATGTCGCCCGATGGCATCCTGCCGGAGATCGTGGAATATCCCGACCATCCGTGGTTCGTGGCGGTGCAGTATCACCCCGAACTGCTTTCCAAGCCGTTTGACCCGCATCCGCTGTTTTCCGGACTGGTCGGTGCGGCGCTTGAGCGGAGTTCGCGCCAGTGAACGCATCGGTGGAGATACGGGTGGGCGATCTGGTGATCGGCAATGACCGGCCGTTCACCCTGATTGCCGGTCCCTGCCAGATCGAATCGGAATCCCATGCCATGGAGACCGCCGATTCCCTGCAGGCCATAGCGCGTCGCCTGGGAATCGGGCTGATCTACAAAAGCTCGTTCGACAAGGCGAATCGCACCAGCCTGAACAGCGCACGCGGAATCGGGGCGCAACGCGGGCTGGAGATCCTTGCCCGCGTGCGCGAGCGTTTCGACATTCCCGTGCTGACGGATGTGCATCTGCCGGAGCAGTGCGCGCCGGCGGCCGAAGCCGTCGATGTGTTGCAGATCCCTGCCTTTCTGTGCCGCCAGACCGACCTGCTGCTTGCGGCGGGTCGTACGGGGGCGGCGATCAATGTGAAGAAGGGGCAGTTCCTTGCCCCATGGGATATGGCCAATGTGGCGGCGAAGATCGCCTCCACCGGCAATGAGCGCATCATGCTGTGCGAGCGTGGGACGTCGTTCGGCTACAACACGCTGGTCAACGACATGCGTGCTCTGCCGATCATGGCGCAGACCGGCTTCCCGGTCGTCTATGACGCGACGCATTCCGTGCAGCAACCCGGCGGGCTGGGAAGCTCATCGGGGGGGCAGCGGCAGTTCGCCCCGGTGCTGAGCCGCGCGGCCCTTGCGATTGGGGTGGCCGCCGTATTCATCGAAACCCACGAAGATCCCGACAATGCGCCCAGCGACGGTCCCAACATGATCGCGCTATCGCAGATGGAAAGCCTGCTGTCCAACCTGCAGCATTATGACCGGCTGACCAAGGGGATGGCCTGAAACTTTCACAATATGTGGGCGGTCGTGCTCATGCGCTGTATTTCCATGACAGGGCCATGACCGTGACCGCCAGCAGGCAGACCTCCACCACCGTTACGACAACCCATTGCAGCGCCATGTAGCCGCGCGGCATCGCTCCCCTGCGCCATGCCATGCGCTCCACGACCAGGACGCCCGCGAAGCCGGCCATCAGCATCAGCACTGCCGCAAGTTCGTGGAACATGGCCGCGCAGAGCGACAGCCAGCCGATACCCGCAGGCAGACTGCCCAGCGTCAGGCGCCAGGCGTTGATTTTCGCGTTTGCCTGCCCCGGCGTGATGATGGCCGGGGTCTCCAGCGCCAGTCCCCAGTGAACAGCCCCCATGAAGGACAGCATCACCGCCCCGTACCCTACCGTCACCTCCAGCATGCGCGGTGTCACGTCCGGCGAGAGGAAGATGATCGCACAGGTGCAGCCCACGATCGGGATCAGGCTGGCGATACCCATGACAATGGCCAGAAGGGGAAGGCGTTTCACGGCGTCGGGTGCTCCTTGCTAAGTTTCCATCTTATCGCACTGAGACATGTGACACGTCATATGTTTCTGGTATCGTCGCGTGCATCGGGTATCGGAAGCAGGTCCGGTTTTCGATACCTCAATAACTCTGGAAAAAGAGGAAACGGATATCATGAGCGCCATTATCGACATCATCGCCCGCGAAATTCTCGACAGCCGTGGCAACCCGACCGTGGAAGTGGATGTGGAACTCGCATCCGGGGCCAAGGGGCGCGCGGCGGTTCCTTCGGGCGCGTCCACCGGCGCGCATGAAGCCGTGGAACTGCGTGACGGCGACAAGTCGCGTTATGGCGGCAAGGGCGTGCTGAAGGCCGTCGGCAATGTCGAAAACGAAATCCTTGGCGCCCTGCAGGGTGTCGAATCCGCCGATCAGGTCGCCATTGACGAGGCGATGATCGACCTTGACGGAACGCCGAACAAATCCCGCCTTGGCGCGAATGCCATCCTTGGCGTCTCCCTTGCGGTGGCGAAGGCCACGGCGGAAGAACTGCAGGTCCCCTTCTACCGCTATGTCGGTGGCGTTTATGCGCGCACGCTGCCGGTCCCGATGATGAACATCATCAATGGCGGCCAGCATGCGGACAATCCGATTGACATCCAGGAATTCATGATCCAGCCGGTGGGCGCGCCCACCGTGACCGATGCGATCCGCATGGGGTCGGAAATCTTCGCCCAGCTCAAGAAGAGCCTGTCCGGCGCGGGCTACAATACCAACGTCGGTGACGAGGGCGGGTTCGCCCCTGCCCTGAAATCCGCCGACGAGGCGCTTGGCTTCATCAGCCGCGCGGTGGAGGCCGCGGGCTATCGTCCCGGTGATGACGTGACGTTCGCGCTCGATTGCGCCGCGACCGAATTCTACCACGATGGTCGTTATGAACTGAAAGGGGAAGGCAAGTCGCTCGATGCGGGGGGGATGATCGCCTACCTTGCCGATCTTGCCGCGCGCTATCCCATCGTCTCGATCGAGGATGGACTGGCCGAGGATGACTGGGAAGGCTGGGCCGAACTGACCGCGAACCTCGGGGGGAAGCTGCAACTGGTGGGAGATGACCTGTTCGTCACCAACCCGGATCGCCTGCGCCGTGGCATCAAGGCCGGCGTTGCCAATTCCCTGCTGGTCAAGGTCAACCAGATCGGCACGCTGAGCGAGACGCTCGAGGCGGTCCAGATGGCGCAGCATGCCGGTTATACCGCCGTCATGAGCCACCGTTCCGGCGAGACGGAGGATTCGACCATCGCCGATCTGGCTGTCGCCACGAATTGCGGGCAGATCAAGACGGGCTCCCTCTCGCGTTCCGACCGGACGGCGAAATATAACCAGCTGATCCGAATCGAAAACGAACTGGCAACCGCGGCCCGCTATGCTGGGCGCACGATTCTCAAGGCTGGCTGAAGCGGCACGGCCCCCGGTGGCGTCCGCGCGGGACGGATGCCACCATTGATGCAGGCACAAGGACTGGTACCGGATAACAGATGCGGATTGGCAAGATCATCAGGCGGATTGTCGGCAGTGCCCTGCCCCCTGCCCTTTTCATCGGGCTGACGGCCTATTTCGGCTGGAACGTAATGCGCGGCGAACATGGACTGCACAGCTATGCCGCGCAGTTACGCCTGCTGGATGAAGCCAACAGCGCGCAGAAGGATGCCTATGCCGAGCAGCAGGTCTGGCTTCGCCGGGTGCGGGGCCTGAAGGAAAACACGCTGGATCGTGACCTGATGGATGAACGTGCCCGTTCGATGGAGAACCTTGCGCGCCAGGACGAGATTGTCGTCCCCTACGGCCCGCATGACCGGCTGTACTGACAGTCCCCAGGCCCACGGCCACAGGGATGGATACGAAAAAACCCCGGCCCAACTGAATGGACCGGGGTTTTTTCATACCGAACGGGTCGGCAGGGTTACTTGATTTTCGCTTCACGGAACGTCACGTGCTTGCGCGCGACGGGGTCATACTTGCGCATTTCCATCTTGCCGGTCTGGGCGCGGGCGTTCTTTTTCGTGACGTAGAAATAGCCGGTATCCGCCGTGGAAACGAGCTTGATCTGAATGGTGTTGGTCTTTGCCATGATATCCTCAGCACTGCTCCGCCGCTGCTGGAACACTTGGGTGCAGCAGTGGTTCAAGTTTGGCGGAAAATGCGCATACAAGAGGCTGAGGTCAAGCTTTTAGTCTTGATATTCGCCTTCAAAATCCTCTTAACCGGCAAAAAAAGGAGTCCCGCCTGCCATGTTGAGCGTTTCAGAAGCCCGCGAACGTATCCTCCAGGGGCTTCGCGCCACCGCGCCGGAGATCGTCTCCCTCTCCTGCGCGGGGGGGCGTGTCAGCGCATCACCGGTGCTGGCGCGCCTTGATAACCCGCCGGCCGACATCTCCGCCATGGATGGGTATGCCGTGCGTGCGGCGGACCTGTCGGGCGACGGGGCGCGGCTGCGCCTGATTGGCGAAAGTCCGGCCGGGCATCCCTTTGGCGGCACTGTGGGGGCCGGGGAATGTGTGCGGATCTATACCGGCAGCATCGTCCCCGCCGGGGCGGATGCGATCGTGCTGCAGGAAAATGCGTCGCAGCAGGATGATATCGTGACCACGGCGCAGGTTGCGCAAGCGGGCCTGTATGTGCGCAGGCGCGGGCAGGATTTCGCACATGGGCAGGAAATCATCCCGGCGGGGCGGCGGCTTGACGCCCGTGGCATCGGCCTTGCCGCCGCGGCCAATCATCCGTGGGTCAGTGTATATCGGCGCCCGCGTGTCGCCATCGTCGCGACGGGGGACGAACTTGTCCTGCCGGGTGAGCCGATGGGGCCGGGCATGATCGCCAATTCCAATACCCTGATGCTTGAGGCCGTGGTCCGCGCCGCAGGAGCTGAACCCGTCATGATGCCGATTGCGCGTGACCGCATGGAGGACCTCATGACGCTGTCGCGCATGGTGGAAGGCATGGACATGCTGGTCACGATCGGCGGTGCCAGCGTGGGGCGTTACGATCTGGTGCAGGAAGCCCTGAAGCGGATCGGCGTGGAGATGGATTTCTGGAAGATCGCCATGCGTCCGGGCAAGCCGCTGATGCACGGACGCCTGGGGGGCATGCCGGTCATCGGGCTGCCCGGCAATCCGGTTGCCGCCTTCGTGTGTGGAACGCTGTTTGTGGCCCCTGCGTTGCGGCGTCTGATGGGGCAGGACGCGGTCGGTCCCGAAATCGGGATGGCAATCCTTGGCACGGATGTGGAGGCCAACGACCGGCGCGAAAGTTACCTGCGCGCCCGACTGCATCACGATGCGGCGGGACAGTTGGTCGCCCTGCCCTTCCCGCAGCAGGATTCCGCGATGTTGCAGGTCCTGTGCGACAGTCAGGCGCTGGTCATACGCGACGCCAACGCCCCGCCCGCCCGCAAGGGAGAGGCGTGCCGTATCATCCGCCTTGATATTCCCTGAGAGAGGGAGTTGACCTCGGAGCCGGAACTAACATAGAACGAAGGATAGGTTTTCTGGTTTTGTTCCTTGGTGGTGGGAGATACCCTTCATGCTGACGCGTAAACAACATGAACTCCTGCTTTATATCGACCGGCACCTGAAGCAGACCGGGTTTTCCCCTTCCTTTGACGAGATGAAGGATGCGCTGGGGCTGCGTTCGAAATCGGGCATCCATCGCCTGATTTCCGCGCTGGAGGAACGCGGGTTCGTGCGGCGCAAGCATCATCGCGCCCGTGCGCTGGAGGTGGTGCAGATCCCGCAGATCGAGGCGGCGGACCCCGGCCTGCGCGGCGGCGATGCGTTTTCTCCCACCGTCATCAAGGGGGACTTCACCCCCATCCTGCCCGCCGTGCAGGTCGCAGCCACGGTTGGTGCGGTCCGGGTGCCGTTTCTGGGCCGGATCGCCGCCGGCCACCCGATCGAGGCGATTAGTGACGCGACGAACCTCATTGATGTCCCGGCGGGCCTGATCGGGGCCGGGACCTATTACGCGCTGGAAGTCTGTGGCGATTCGATGATCGAGGCCGGGATCCTCGATGGGGATACCGTGGTCGTGCGGCAGGATCAGCACCCCGAAAACGGGGAGATCGTCGTCGCCCTGATCGAAGGGCATGAAGTGACCCTCAAGCGCCTGCGCCGCAAGGGCAGCACCATTGCGCTGGAACCGGCGAATGCGCGGTATGAAACGCGCATCATGCCCGCCGACAAGGTCGCTATCCAGGGGCGCCTTGCCGGCCTGATACGGCGTTACTGAGGGCCGGCCCCGTCGGCGGGATACAACGTCTCCCATCGCGGCACGTGCCGGGCAAGGCCTGCGACCGTATCGGTATTGACCTCTTCCAGCGTTGGAAACTGGGCAAGGATCCGCACCCTGCCATGCCGTTCGATGGCGCTGCGGGCGCAGGCGTTTTCCGGCCCGTTCAGGATCACGCCAAGGATCGGGATATTGCGCTGGCGCAGCATCGCGAGGCTGAGCAGGGTGTGGTTGATCGTTCCCAGCATGCTGCGTGCCACCAGCACGACCGGCAGCCCAAGGCGTTCCATCAGGTCAAGCATCAGGAAATCCGCGCAGATCGGCACCATGATGCCCCCTGCCCCTTCCACGATGACCGGCCGGTTGGCGGGGGCGGGTGGCATGACGATCCGGTCGGGATCGATCACCTCCCCTTCGCAGGCGGCGGCGTCCTCGGGCGACAGCGACGCGGCATACACCCCGGCAGGCGGCAGCAGGCGCGCGGGCGGAAGTTCCGCCAGCCTGGCGACACTGCTGGTATCGGCGGGCTCATCCGCGATGCCGCTTTGCAGGGGTTTCCAGTATGACGCATCCCATGCCCGCGCCAGCACGGCGCAGGCCAGTGTCTTGCCCACCCCTGTATCGGTTCCGGTGACGAAGACGCCGGAGTGCGGGGTGCGTCGGAATATCCCGAATGCGACCTCGTAATTCACGCTGAACGTGGGATCACTGTCGGCGCGTTTCAGGATACGGCGCAGGTCGCCCCTGCGGGCATGCGTGGGGATGGGCACGGCGGCGCCAATGGCGCGCAGTTCACGTACGAAGGTCAGTGCCGAGTGTGGAACGTCAATGAGGGTTTCGCCCGTCCATGCGCCCGTCCCCGTCAACGGCCACTCCTGCCCCAGCGTGGCGAGGTCCGGATAGGTCGGCATCGGGCATGGCAGGCCCAGCGCGGTGTAATGGTCCAGCCACCGGGCAAAGCTGTTCTTGCACAGTGTGGAAAGCGCCAGCACGCCCCCCGGTGAAAGCAGGGCTGCAAGCCGCCCGATGGTTTCGCGTCGCATGACGAACCATTGTGCCGCCATGCTGGAGCAGATCAGGTCGAACGGTCCCGTCAGGTCAGGCTGTTCGGCATCCATGACGTGGCAGGTGATGTCAGGATCGTTGCGGAATCTGGCCTGTGCCTGCTCCAGCATGCCCGGCGCGATATCAGTGGCCACGATCCGTGCCGCTGGATACAGCCGGCGTAGATGCCCGGTCAGGAAGCCGGTGCCGCATCCGACCTCAAGAATGCGTTTCGGTCCCGGCGGGGGGCAGGCCCGTTCGATCCGCTGCGCCAGTTGGCCTGCCACGATGCGCTGGATGCGTGCTGCGGCATCATAGCCGGAGGCTGCGTCAAAGCTGCGGGCGATACGGTACTTATGCGAGGAGGTCACGGCTTATACGTTCCATCATGCGGTCAATCATGGCCAGGCAGGCGTCGGGATGGGTCAGCGGCAGGAGGTGGCCGCCCTCCTGCCAGTCAATGGGGGTTGCAGGCGCGAAGGAAGCCTGGGTGAGCGCGGGCGGGGCAATGGTGTCGTGTGTTCCCGCGCTGCAATATATGGGACAGGGCATGGAGCGTGCGGCCTGTCGTGCATCCAGTCTCCGCAGCATCCGCAATCCGTCCAGCAGGCGCGCGTGCTGCGGGGGGCCGGGCACTGGCATGTCCGTGCCTGCCTTGTGCCGGAAATCCCGTACCGTGGCGTCAGGTGCGCCTTCAAGCCTGTGTATCATCCGGGTCAGGATACGCGGGGATACACCCTGCGGGAAATCATCGGAGGCGGCGAAACGTGCAAAACCGTTGAGCAGCATCATTCCCCTGCACCGCTCCGGCATTTCGGAAAGCAGCCACAGCGTCCCAAGCGAGTGACCAACCGCCATGAAGGGCCTGTCGGGCAGTTCGACATGGGGGATGGCTGAAAAATAGCCAAAATCGAGGGGGCGCCAGTCCCTGTCTGGTGATGCCCTGCGGATCGGGTCCCATATTTCCGGGCCGAAGCCCCAGCCATGCACAAGGACGATGGGCAGGTCAGTCATGGCCATGTCGTCTTCCTTCGCATGTCTCCTGTGCCGCGACCCTGATGGCCGCAAGCAGTGAGGCAATCATGGCTTCGTCATGCGCGGCGCTCAGGGCGAGGCGGATTCGGCTGCCATTGGGCGGGACCGAGGGAGGGCGGATGGGAATGCCAAGAATCCCCTCGCGGGCGAGTATGGCGGCAAAATCCATGGTCCGCTGTGTCTCCCCGATCTCGATCGGGATGATCTGGGTCGTGGAGGCTCCCGTGGACAGGCCGAGCGCATGGATTTCGTGGCGGATGGTGTCGCCCATCCGCTGAAGGTGCGCACGCTGTGCCTCCATTGACGGGACAAGGTCCAGCGCGGCGTCGATCGCCCCGAGGCTGGCTGGCGGCAGGGCCGTGGTATAGACAAAGCCGGAGCAGCAGTTCGACAGCCATTCGCACATCGCGCGGGACCCCGCCACATAGGCCCCGAAACTGCCCATGGCCTTGCTGAATGTGCCCATCACCAGGTCGATGCCCTGCGTCATGGCCGAAAGGCCGCGTCCCTGCGGCCCCAGCACGCCGGTTGCATGGGCTTCGTCCAGATAGATGAAGGCGTTATACGCATCGCCCAGCGCACGCAGCGCCTGGATGTCGACACGGTCCCCATCCATGCTGAAGACGCTTTCGGTGACGATGAATCGCAGGCCCGGCCTGTCGCGGTGCCTTTCAAGAAGCGACGCCAGATGCGCAAGGTCATTATGGCGGAACCGGATCTGCCGTATGCCCGCCGCCTGGCAGCCATGATGCAGGCTGGCGTGGTTCAGGCGATCGGCAAATACCAGCGGCGCGCTGCCGGTCCGGGCCACGCTCATGCGGCACAATGCCGGCAGGACGGATGCATTCGCCTGCCATCCCGATGCGAACAGCAATGCTGCCTCGGTGTGCTTGAACCGCGCCAGCTTCGCCTCGACCGCGCGATGGGCCGGGGTGGTGCCGGTGACCAGGCGTGATGCGCCGCTGCCACTGCCCCATTGCCGTGCCCATTCGCAGGCGCGTTCGACAAGTTGCGGATGGTGCGCAAGGCCCAGATAGTCGTTGGAGGAAAAATCCAGCAGCACCTGCCCGTCGCGCACAACCGTCGCGGCATCGCGGTGGGTGAATGTCGCCGGCCTGCGGCGCATCCCCTCATGTTCCAGCGTATTGAGCGCCGTCTGGAAAAAATCGTCAAAACGCGCCATGAAGCGTCCTCTCCCGCCGATGGCTATTGCATCGGCCAAACATGCCTGTCCCAATATCACGGAGAACCCGCATGCGTGGACCCCAATGGCTGGATGACGGCATGCCGCACATCTGGCTGCCCTATACACAGATGCAGACGGTCCTGCCCCCCCTGCCTGCGGTCCGCACGTCGGGCTGTGACATCCATCTGGCCGATGGGCGCGTGCTAACCGATGGCATCGCATCGTGGTGGACGGCCTGCCATGGCTACAACCATCCCCATATCCGCGAGGCCGTCAGTGCGCAGTTGGCCCGTATGCCACATGTCATGTTCGGCGGGCTTGTCCATGAACCGGCACTGACGCTTGCCACGCGACTGGCGGCGATCCTGCCGGGGGATCTGGAGCGGGTGTTCTTCACCGATTCCGGGTCCGTCGCGGTGGAGGTCGCCATCAAGATCGCCATCCAGTACTGGATCAACCGTGGCGTGTCGGGGCGCAACCGCCTTGTGGCGTTCAGGGGGGGATATCACGGTGACACGCTGGCCACGATGGCGGTATGCGACCCGGAAGAAGGGATGCATGCGCTGTTCAGCGGTGTCCTGCCCCAGCATTATATCGTCGATCTGCCCCGTGATGAGGCCAGCCTTGCTGCCCTGGAGACGCTCCTGTCCGAATCGGGAGATGAAATCGCGGCGATTCTGGTCGAACCCCTGATCCAGGGAGCAGGCGGGATGCTGTTTCATGGGCCGGACGTGCTGCAACGACTGCGGACATTGGCGGACAGGTATGGGGTCCTGCTGATCCTTGACGAAATCTTCACCGGATTTGGCCGTACCGGCACCATGTTCGCGTGCGAGCAGGCGGGGATCGTGCCGGACATCATGACCCTGTCGAAGGCGTTGACGGCCGGGACCATGCCCCTCGCCGCGACGGTGACGCGATCCCATGTGTTCGCGGCCTTCCTGTCGGACAATCCGCTGCATGCGCTGATGCACGGCCCGACCTTCATGGCCAATCCCCTTGCCTGCGCCTGCGCCAATGCGTCGCTGGACCTGTTCGCGGCCGAGCCCCGCCTGCAGCAGGTGGCGCAGATCAGCGCGCAGATGACCGATGAGCTTGCGGCATGCCGGAACCTGCCGCACGTCCGTGACGTGCGCGTGATGGGTGCTGTCGGCGTTGTGGAACTTGATGCAATCGCGGACATGAACCGCCTGAAGGCGGCGCTGGTCGCGCTGGGTGTATGGGTGCGCCCGTTCCGCACCATCATCTACCTGACGCCAGCCTTTACCATCCACCCCGATGAACTGTCGCGCCTCACCTCGGCGATTACGCAGGTGATACGTGACGGGGCGGCCGGTTGAGGAGGCATCCGCCGCCGGATGCCCGTGATCCGTCACGCATGGATGCGCGCCCCTGACGAAGCCCGGCCCTGCGGACATGGGCCACATACGTTGCCCGATCTGCACTAGGTCATGCCTGCCGGATCTGGTATGAAGAGGGCATGACGTTTTTTCAACATCGTTCCTGGCGTGTGACAAACCATGACAGCAAGCGACAGATTGTGCTGAAAATCCTGTCTGATGGAAAAGCCCGCTCGGTCAAGGAAATTGGCGACATGTTCCCTGAAATGGGCACATATCACGCACGGCTGGCGCTGCAGGCGCTCAGGAACCAGGGGCTGGTCAGTGTCGATGACGACCCGTCATCAGGGCGTCGGCGCAAGGTGTGGAAACTGGTCACGCCGGACAGTGCCGGGGACGATACGCCGCAATAATAACAGGCGGACGTTCCCCATGTGACCATGCTGGCGCCACATGGGGACATTTCGTGGCTTATGAACCGGTGGAGGCCAGTTCTTCCGTATTTGTGGCGGGCGCGGCATTACTGCCACTGTTATTGCTGCTGCTGCGGGAGCGCGAACGGCTCTTTTCGGCAGGCTTGGGTTCGGGCTTGGCGGTTTCGGCGACGGGTTCGCTGCTGTCTTCTTCGTCGCTGTCGGTATCGGAATCCGCCGTATTCTGCGCCGGGGTGTTCGGCTGGCGCTGCTGGCGGGACGCCTGACGTTCCTGGCGTTCCTGCTGGCTCTGCTGGGCGGCCTGTGTCATGGCGTTGAGGATGCGGAAATAATGTTCCGCATGCTGGAAATAGGCTTCCGCCATCACGCGGTCGCCCGACCCGCTGGCATCGCGGCCAAGCTGGAGATATTTCTCAAAAAGCTGCTGGGCGGTCCCCCGCACGCGAAGGTCGGGACCGTTACTGTCAAAGACATGATTACGGTTCAGGGGGATCTGCCCGTTATTATGGCGTGAGCCACCGCCGTTGCTGCCGCCCGAACGATGGTGACGGCCTCGCATGCGTTTTATGTTCATAAGCTGCGCAGCACTTTCATGTTAACGGTCACCCGCAGGGCACCTGACCGTAGGGACGCCTTCATGCCCCTGCCTGTTATAAATAATGAATGCCCGACATCATTGTCGAACCTCGATCCCGTGGTCCACGTCTGGGACAACAGGACAGATCGCGATCTGCCACCGGATTTTATACAATCGGGATCGTTCGCTTTCCGGGCTCCTGTAAAACGTCGTACGTTTCCAGTCCCGTTATGCGCCTTCAATATAGCCTGCAAATCATTGGCCGCCAAATTATTTTTTCACGGCTCCCCTGCCCGCCGCACGACCAGCGCACGCCCGATTCCGCCAAGGTCGCGCCGGATGTCCACGACCTCCATCCCCGCAGCACGGGCAAGTGCGGCCACGCCGTGGTCCTGCCCGATGCCGAGTTCCACGATGCCAAGGCCATGTGGCAGCAGAAGGCGCGGCAGCGCGCCCATCACGATGCGGTAGCAGTCCAGTCCGTCGTCTCCACCGTCAAGGGCGCGGTGCGGTTCATGGTCACGGACATCGGGCATCAGGTCCTGCAGGTCCGCATGCGGGATATAGGGGGGATTGCTGAATACGACGTCGAAGCGTCCCGCGATGGCCTGCGCCCAGTCACCGCACATGATGGCGCACCGTTCCGGCAGGCCCACATGCCGTGCATTGCGCGACGCCAGCAGCGCGGCATCGGGGGACAGGTCGATCCCCACCCCCCATGCCTGCGGATATTCCTGCAGGGCCGCCAGCAGCAGGCAGCCCGTCCCGGTCCCGAGATCAAGGATCGCGCGGACATCGTTGCGGTCGGGGCGCAGGTCCAGCAGGGCCTCGACCAGTGTTTCGGTATCGGCGCGCGGGATCAGTGTGGCGGGGGAGACCTCCAGCATCATGGACCAGAACCCGGCCCGGCCGGTCAGGTAGGAGAGCGGTTCATGCATCGCCCGCCGTTCAAGCAGCGCCTCGAAGCGTTCCAGCAGGCTGGTGCCGATCCGTTCGCGCAGCAGCAGGCCACCAAGGTCGGTCCCCAGCACATGCGCCAGCAGGAGGCGCGCTTCGCGGCGGGGCGTCTCGATCCCGGCATGGGACAGGCGACTGCCGGCCTGCTGCAGGACCATGCGCAAATCATGGGTGTCGGGCGTATCATCCTCTTTCATTGGACCGTGTTTCCATCATACCCTGTCGCCATGAAATCCGTTGCTTATCTTCTCTGTCGTGGTCTTGTCCCGGGGGTGTTCTGCCTTGCGGCCATGACATCCACGGCCCTTGCCGGCACGTTCGATGTGACAGATGGCTGCGCCTCGGACGAGATTTCCGAGGTCTCGCGCCTGTATGTCGACGAACGGCTCGTCGCGACATTCCGGCTTGATCCCCGTCATGCCGAACGCACCGTCAACATCGAAACGCCTGTGGGCCGGCTCAACCACAGCTATGCCCTGTGTGGCGAGATCACGATCCGCCTCCCCTCGGGCAAGGCCGAAACACATGAAGTCAGCGGTGAAGGCGTCCTGCATGCCCCTGATGGCCATCACCTCGTCGCACTGGGCGCGAAGAATTTTACCGAATTCTACCTTGATGACCCCGATGACCCGGAAGTGGTGGAACATCACCCCGGCCGCAGTTCGCTGTGTGCTGCGCCGACCTCGTAATTCCTGCCTGCGCCTCAGCCCTCGTCCATTGCCAGAAGGGCGGCCTGTTCCTCCTGCGTCAGGGCGTCCACGAACTCGTCGAACTCCCCGCCCATGACCTTGTCGATCTTGTACAGGGTCAGGCCGATGCGATGGTCGGTCACGCGCCCCTGTGGAAAATTGTAGGTACGGATGCGTTCCGACCTGTCACCCGTGCCAACCTGTGACCGGCGGTCGGCCGCGCGGGTTTCATGGGCGGCGGCGCGGTTGCGTTCGTACAGGCGCGCGCGCAGGATCTTCATCGCCTTTGCACGGTTCTTGTGCTGGCTCTTTTCCTCCTGCATCGCCACGACAATGCCGCTGGGCATATGCGTGATGCGCACGGCGCTTTCCGTCTTGTTGACATGCTGCCCGCCCGCGCCGGACGCCCGATAGACATCGATGCGCAGGTCCGTATCGTTGATCTCCACATCCACGTCTTCCGCTTCCGGAAGGACGGCCACCGTGACGGTGGAGGTATGGATGCGTCCCTGGCTTTCGGTTGCGGGGACGCGCTGGACGCGATGCACGCCGGATTCGTATTTCAGGCGCGCGAACACGCCACGGCCCGTAATGTTGGCGATCCCTTCGCGCAGGCCACCAAGTTCGGATTCGTCATATTCCAGGATATCGAACCGCCAGCCCCGCAGGTCCGCATATCGCTGGTAGGCCCCGAACAGTTGCCCCGCGAACAGCGCCGCCTCGTCCCCGCCTGCCGCCGGACGGATTTCCAGGATCGCGCTGCGTTCATCCGCTTCGTCGCGCGGCAGCATGGCAATGCGGATATCATGTTCCAGCGCCGGGATACGCTGGCGCAGTTCCGCGAGTTCGCTTTCCGCAAGGCCGCGCATTTCGGGATCTTCAAGCAGCGCCTGCGTTTCCTCTACCGCCTTTTCGGCGGCGCGCAGGGCATTGACCTTGGCCACGATGGGATCGAGTTCGGCGAATTCCCGCGAGGCCTGACTGAAGGCCGCCCCGGACAGCCCTTCGGCCAGTTGCGCCTGCAGTTCCTCGCTACGGGCTACGATCCGGTCAAGTCGTTCGTCAAACCGCGCCACCCTTATGCGTCCTGCGACAGGCCATGCAGGAAGCTGGTCACCTGATCCATTGCGACTTCCGTCTGCTCCCCCCTGTCAAGGTCGCGGACCTGCACGACGCCGCGTGCCACCTCGTCCTCGCCAATGACGATGGCGTGGGTTGCGTTCAGGCGGTTCGCACGTTCCATGCGCCGCTTGAGGTTTCCACGATAGGAAGTTTCCGCCCGGATATGCGCCCCACGCAGCGCCTGCAGCACGGTCAGGCCAGTTGCCGCGGCGCCCTCGCCCATTGGCACGACCATGACGGGACGCGGGGCGGCCGGGGCCTCCTCCAGCAGCATCGAAAGGCGTTCGATCCCACCGGCCCAGCCGATGGCCGGTGTCTGCGGGCCGCCCATTTCTGACACCAGTCCGTCATACCGGCCGCCCGCCAGCACCGTGCCCTGCGTGCCCAGCCGTTCGGTCACGAATTCGAACGCCGTATGGCTGTAGTAATCCAGTCCGCGCACGATGCGGGGATTTTCACGGAAACCAACCCCAAGGATATCCAGCGTCTTGCGCAGGTCATCCCAGAATGTCTGCGCCAGTGGGGTAAGGAAGCCCGAAATCAGGGGCGCATCTTCGACCACGGCCCGGTCCTGCGGCGATTTGCTGTCAAGGATGCGCAGGGGATTGCGTTCCAGCCGGTTCTGGCTTTCGCTGGACAGTTCGTCTCGCCGTTCGGAAAAATAGGTGACCAGGGCCGCGCGCCACGCCGTCCTGCTTTCTAGGTCGCCAAGCGTATTGAGTTCAAGGACGGTATCGCGCGCAATCCCCAGCGCCTGCAGGATGTCGCGTCCCATTGCGATCACCTCGGCATCGGCCAGCGGTTCCGCAGCGCCCAGAAGTTCCGCGCCAATCTGGTGGAACTGCCGGTAACGCCCCTTCTGCGGGCGTTCATAACGGAACATAGGCCCCGCATAGAACACCTTCTGCGGCAGGGATTGCGTCAGTCCGTTGGTCACCAGCGCCCGGCACACGCTTGCCGTGCCCTCTGGACGCAATGTCAGCGATTCACCGCCACGATCCTCAAAGGTGTACATTTCCTTTGAAACGACATCCGACGTATCGCCCAGCGTCCGCTTGAAAACGCGCGTATCCTCAAAGATCGGTGTCGCCCATTCATCAAAACCGTAAAGGCCGGTAATGCGGCGGGCCGTTTCAATGACATGCGCGAAACGGCGCTGCGTTTCCCCGATCAGGTCGTGGGTGCCGCGGACGGGCTGTAAACTGCTCACTGCGAAATTCCTGCTTGAACGACATCATGCCTGCCCCATCCCCTGTTGCGCGGGGGCAGGCCTGCCGGGAGGGGATGCGCAAGGAAGTGCGGAAAAAGCCTTCCCCTGCCCGGCCTGGTGTCAGCCTGCGGGCGTCAGTTCCGACGCGCGGGCCTTGTCTTCTTCCGCCTTGCGGGCGTCTTCCTCGGCCTGCATGGCCTTGGCCTTCGCTTCCACCAGTTCGACGATATGGTCCACCATGTCGCCAGCCGGCATCGTGTGGTCCTGACGCCCGGCGGAATAGACCATGTGCCGTCCGGCACCGCCACCCGTCACACCAAGGTCGGTCATCAGTGCTTCGCCCGGGCCATTGACCACGCAGCCGATGATCGACAGCGTCAGCGGCGTCTTGATATGGGCCAGCCGGTCTTCAAGCGTCTGGACCGTCTGGATCACGTTGAAGCCCTGGCGCGCGCAGGACGGGCAGGAAATGATCTTCACGCCACGATGGCGCAGGCCCAGCGACTTGAGGATGTCCCAGCCGACCAGCACTTCTTCCTCCGGCTCAGCCGAGAGCGAGACGCGCATCGTGTCGCCCACGCCCGCCCACAGCAGGTTGCCAAGGCCGATGGACGACTTGACGGTGCCCGCGCGCTTGCTGCCCGCCTCGGTAATGCCGATATGCAGCGGGTGGTCGCAGACATCGGCCAGCTGCTGGTAGGCGGCAACGGCGAGGAAGACGTCCGAGGCCTTCACGCTGATCTTGAATTCATGGAAGTCATGATCTTCGAGGATCTTGGCATGTTCCAGCGCGCTTTCGACCAGCGCGTCGGGGTTCGGTTCGCCGTATTTTTCCAGCAGGTGCTTTTCCAGCGACCCGGCGTTCACGCCGATGCGGATGGAGCAGTTGTAGTCCTTCGCCGCGTTGACCACGTCGCGCACGCGCTCGGCACTGCCGATGTTGCCCGGGTTGATGCGCAGGCACGCGGCACCGGCCTTGGCCGCCTCGATCGCGCGCTTGTAGTGGAAGTGGATGTCCGCGACGATGGGGACGTTCACTTCACGCACGATTTCGGCCAGCGCGGTCGTGCTTTCCTCATCAGGGCACGAGACGCGCACGATATCGACCCCGGCCAGTTCGGCGCGGCGGATCTGTGCGATCGTGGCCTCTGCGTCGGTGGTCAGGGTGTTGGTCATGGTCTGCACCGAAATCGGCGCATCCCCGCCCACCGGCACCTTGCCCACGTGGATCTGCCGCGACTTGCGGCGTTCGATATGCTGATAGGGACGATAGCTGCTCATTGTCTGCCCTCCATGCGAGGCGGGGAGTCCATGCCGGCCCGCCATGTGCTGGTGCGGCGGGCCGTGATGAAGTCCTGTTTTCAGATCCGGTGACGGATACGCATGCTGTCTTCACAACGTGCCGTTGCCGACCATATTACTCCGCTTTGTCGGTTTATGGGAGTGGGGGATGCGTATTATTCCCCATCCGATGGGCCGGGTGGCGGCAATGGCGGCATCGGTGCCGATGTCGTGGCGGCCGGGCGTGCCGGCGGCGGCATGGGCGCGCGCGGCGCCTGTGTGATGGTGCCGCTGCTGATGGCCTGCGCGCTCAGGATGATATTGTGCCTGACTTCCCCATTCCGCCCGAGGGGCGGCGAGGTCACGCCATTCGCGCTCAGCGTCAGGCCGCCGGCATTGCCGACCGTCATGACGAGGTCATGCTTGTCCGCCGGAACCTGCCACGTTTCCCCACTGCCGAGCGTATGGTCATAGATGACCCCGCCCCCCTGCTGGCGGACCTGCACCCATGTCGGGGCGGAGGCGTTCAGCGTGATCTGGTCGGTCGGTGTCGTGGCCGCCGCCGCATCGGGATGGTCGGTATCGGGATGGGCATTCGCCAGGGCGTTCTTGTCCTCTCCCATCTTCTCCACCGGGCCGGTGGGCGGCTTTGCCGGGGCGCTGTCATCGGGCGGGCCTGAGGGGGCGAGCGCCGTGATGCTGTTCTGCTCCTGCTGTGGCAGGGGCTGTGGCGGGTTGGGCGGCAGTTCGCCCGGTGCCGGCAGGACGGAGGCGATCTGTGGTGACGCCGTCCCCTGCGTGGAAATGCCCGGCAGGTCGGTATGGGTGGAGACGGCGGGCTGCTCCGGCGATGCGGTCATGCGGTACCACCCGACATAGGCCCCGACCAGGATGACAATGCCCCCCAGCAGGATAACGCCCAGCGGCAGGCTCTTTTCAGGCAGCGGGACCGGGAACGCCAGTTCGGGCTTGCGGTCGAACGCCCCGCGCGTCTCCGCCTTGAACCGCTGGATCAGCGGTTCGGGGGCAAGGCCCAGCGCCTTGGCATAGGTGCGCAGGAAGCCGATGGCATAGGCGCTGCCGGGCAGCGCCTGCGCGCGGCCTTCTTCCAGCGCCTCCAGGTATGGCAGGCGGATGCGCAGCCACGAGGCGACGTCAGGCAGGCTCCAGCCCAGCTGTTCGCGGCGCGCACGCAGTTCCTGGCCGACGCCGGGGGGAAGGTCACCTGACATGGGTGAGGCTGTCGCGTCACCGGTGTTCGTGTTTTTCTGGCGGAACATGCGTGTGTCCTCGCTCATTCGCGGCGCATCCTGTCTTCCTGCCGGATCAGGGCGTCGAGTGCCTGGTCTACGAGTTCGTCAATGATGTCGCGCACCGACTGTTCGCTGGTGATCATGCCCACGGACTGCCCTGCCATGACGGAACCGTTTTCGACATCCCCGTCGATCACCGCGCGGCGCAGCGACCCGGCCCAGAAATGTTCGATATCCAGTTGCGCCTGTTCCTTCGTCAGTTCGCCCGACTGGAATCGCCGCAGCGTTTCCGCCTGATGGGCAAGGAAACGTCGGCTCCCCTCGTTGAACAGGCCGCGCACCGGGATGACGGGGAAGCGTTCGTCAAGCTGTACCGATGTGACGGCATCGCGCGCGTTGGCCCGGATGAAGGCCTTCTTGAAGCGTTCATGCGCGATGCTGTCGGTCGAGGCGGCAAAGCGCGTGCCAAGCTGCGCGCCCGCCGCGCCCTGTTCCAGGTAGGACACGATCGCATCCCCCCGCCCCAGGCCACCGGCAACGAAGACAGGGATGTCACGGATGAAGGGCAGCACTTCCTGCGCCAGCACCGTCAGCGAAACCGGGCCGACATGCCCCCCCGCTTCCGACCCTTCGATGACCAGCGCATCCACGCCCATGCGTACGAGGCGCTTGGCCAGCACGTAGGCGGGGGCGAAGGCGACGACCTTTGCCCCGCCATCCTTGATGGCACGGATCACGGGACCGGACGGGATCCCCCCCGCCAGCACGACATGGCCGACGCCCGCGTCAAGGCAGACCTTCACAAGGTCATCGAGACGCGGGTGCATGGTGATCAGGTTGACGCCGAACGGGCGGGTCGTGCGGGCCTGCGTGGCGGCGATTTCCTCAGCCAGCCGATCTGGTTCCATCGCGCCACAGGCCAGCACGCCAAAGCCGCCCGCGTTGGAAATCGCGGAGACAAGGTGGCGTTCGCTGATCCATGACATGGCCCCGCCAAGCAGGGCGACCTCGCTGCCGAGGAAGCTGGTCCCCGCAGACCAGAGGCGGTCAAGGCGCGCGCGCGCCGCAACCCGGCGGGGATCAGGGGTGGACGAAGGGCTGGTCTGGTTCATGTCAGGCTGCATCGAGGCCATAGGCGGCATGGAGGGCGCGGACCGCAAGTTCCGTATATTCGGCGGCGATCAGGACCGAGACCTTGATTTCACTGGTGGAGATGACCTGCACGTTGATGTTGCGTTCGGACAGCGTGCGGAACATCGTATTGGCGACCCCGGTGTGCGAACGCATGCCCACGCCGACCACGCTGATCTTCACCACGTCGTCATCGGTGGCAAGCTCGCCGTAATGGATGACGTCGCGCGATTCCTCCAGCGCCTTGATGGCCTGGGCAAAATCCGTCTTGCCCACGGTGAAGGTGATGTTGGTCATGCCGTCGTCACCCGTGCTCTGCACGATCATGTCGACATTGACGTTCGCTTCCGCCAGGGGGCCGAACACGGCGGCAGCGATCCCGGGGCGGTCGGGAACCCGGCGCACGGAAATCTTTGCCTCGTCACGGGAATAGGCAATCCCGGCCACCAGTTCCTTTTCCACGATTTCGTCCTCATCCACGACTATTGAACCGGGCAGATGCCCCTCTGATGGCGCGGGGCCATCCGTAAAACTGGACAGAACCTGCACGCGCACCCGCTCCTTCATCGCGAGTTCGACGCTGCGGGTCTGCAGGACCTTGGCCCCGACGGACGCGAGTTCGAGCATCTCCTCGTAGGTGATTTTATCGAGCTTGCGTGCTTTGGCAACGATCCTGGGGTCGGTTGTATAGATTCCGTCCACGTCGGTATAGATGTCGCACCGGTCGGCGTGCAGCGCCGCCGCAAGCGCCACGGCGGAGGTGTCCGACCCCCCCCGGCCCAGCGTCGTGATGCGGTTGTCGCGGTCCACGCCCTGGAAACCCGCGATGACCGGCACCTGCCCTGCCTGCATCGAGGCGATCAGCGCCGTGCCGTCGATCGATTCAATGCGGGCCTTGCCATGCGCGTCATCGGTACGCAGCGGGATCTGCCATCCCAGCCACGAACGCGCATCCACGCCCAGCGCCTGCAGCGCGATCGCCAGCAGCCCGCTGGTCACCTGTTCGCCCGTGGCGACGACCGAATCATATTCGCGCGGGTCATGCAGGGCCGACAGGTCCTGGCAGTAGCCGACAAGGCGGTTGGTGACGCCGGACATCGCGGAGACGACGACCGCGACCTCGCACCCCGCGTCGACCTGTTTGCGGACCTTTTCCGCGACGGCGCGAATCCGTTCCAGATTGGCCACGGATGTGCCACCGAATTTCATAACGATCCGCGGTACGGTAGTGGACATTGGAACAAGCTCTCCGCTGTGGGTCAGGATTCGTGCTGTCCGGGCCATTCTCGCAGCAGGGTGGTCCGGGGCATTGCGGTTATGTACAAGGCGCGTCACATACATCCCCCCCGCCTCTGCGTCCAGCGCGAGACAGCCAAATGAAAGGCGTTGCACCCATGCAGCTTCACGATTCGACCGCCCGGGGGCCGGGTTCGGTCTCCCCTTCCGAAATCGCCCGTTTCAGTGAACTGGCCGAAAGGTGGTGGGACCCGGCGGGGCCGATGCGTCCGCTGCATGCGATGAACGAGTTGCGGATATCATGGTCGCTGGCCCATCTCCCCGCCCCTGTCGATGGGCATGGAAGGCGGCGCACGCTGCTGGATATCGGCTGTGGCGCGGGCCTGGCGAGCGAGGCTTTCGCCCGTGCAGGCTTTGATGTCACGGGGCTTGATGCCTCCAGCGCCGCGATCACGGCAGGGCGGCATCACCTGCGTCACCATCCCCTGCCCGAAGGCAGCGGGCCGCTGGCCTATCGCTGTGGCAGCGCGGAGGAACTGTGCGCCGAAGGGGCGCGCTTCGATGCGATTTCCGCGCTGGAGGTCATCGAGCATGTCACAGATCCGGCCGCGTTCCTTGCCATGCTGTCGACGATGCTGCGGCCGGGCGGCGCGCTGGTCGTCTCCACCATGAACCGGACCCTGCGTTCGCTGGCGATGGCGAAGATCGGTGCGGAATACGTGCTGCGCCTGCTGCCGGTGGGCACGCATGAATGGCGCAAGTTCATAACCCCTGCGGAACTGGGGCAGCAGGCGGTGCGGGCCGGGTTGCGAATCGCGGATATCGCGGGAATGGTGCCCGGCCTTGGCGGCTGGCGTGAAAGTCGCGACCTCGGGGTCAATTACATCGCCCAGCTTGTGCGCGACTGAATGTGCCCCCCTGTGGTGTCCCTGCCTGCATGGGGCGCCACAGGGGATGCAGGCGTTCAGATCGTGTTCATGAACGCGAAAGTGGTCGGGCTTCCGACCGGGGTGAAGTTCCATGTGAACTGCAGTTCACCCGTTGCGGAATCCACGCGGAACGACGTGACGGAATCGCTGCGCTGGTTGGCGCAGAACAGGAACGACCCGCTGGGGTCGAACATCATCGAACGCCCGTAATCCGCGTGCATCCAGATTTCATCGACGAGGTTGAGCGTGCCATCGTCATTGACATGGAAGCTTGCCAGTGAATCGCCCAGCCGGTTGGAGACATACAGGTAACGCCCGTTGGGAGAGAGCAGGATGCCCGCAGCAAGTGTGCTGCCACGGAAATGCGGGGTGACGGTGCTGACGGTCTGCTGTGGCGTGATCTCGCCCGTCTGGGCGTTGAATGCGGCCGCGACCACTTTCGAATCCTGCTCGCCCAGGATGTAGATCATGTTCCCCTTCTCGTTGAAGGCGAAGTGGCGCGGGGCCGAACCGGGTGTCATGTTGATGAACGGCATCTTGGCATTGGGGACCAGGCGTCCGGTATGCAGGTCCAGCGTCCAGACATAGACCCGGTCCAGTCCCGCGTCACAGGCCAGCACGAAGCGACCGCTGGGGTCGGAGGCAACCATGTGCACATGCGACCCGGAATGGTCGCTGATGGCGAAATTGCCCGGCGGGTTGTCGCTGGCGCGGTCAGGCATGCGCGGGCCTGTATTCTTGACCACGTCGGTGGGATCGCCAAGGCTGCCATCGGGCTTGACGGGAATGATGCCGACGCTGCCGCCCATGTAGTTGGCGACCATCACGTACTTGCCCGAATGATGGATGCTCAGGTGTGCGGGGACGGCCCCGCCCGAGCGCATGACGTTGATCTTGGTCAACTCGCCGCTCTTGCGGTTGATGGAAAATGCCGTCACGCAGCCTTCGTGGTTGGCATTGAAATCATCAATCTCGCTCAGGGCGTAGAGGAAGCGCGAATCTGCGGAAATGACGAAGAAGGACGGGCTGGCGATATCGACATACGTCATCAGCGCCGACAGGCTGCCATTGTCGGGGTTCATCTCGAAAACCGAAATCCCCTGCCCGTTCCCGGCGCCCCCCGGCGGCCCGTGCTGCGTGTAGCCGCCAATGTAGCAGATGGTCCGTGAGCGCTGCGGCAGTTCCGCAAGCGCCCTGCGGGAGACGGCGGGCACGCCTGCCACTGCCAGTCCTGCGATAACGGCACGCCGGGTAAGATTGGACTTCATCGAATTTCAGCTATTCCCAGGTATGGATGTTCAAGATGCCCGCACGTCACGGCAGGCGGCATTCCGGCCCGATCTTGCCGGTAAATGGGGTCCATGTCTCCGTTTCCCCGAAAAGGGGGACGCCCACGAACCCCCGCAGTTTCAGCGCCCCGGTGGGCGCGATCCAGATCTTGGCGTGATAGACGCGCCCACTGTCGGGATCAAGGATATGGCCGTTCCAGTGGCCCGCCTCCTCCGGGTCGGGGGTGAAGCCTGTCAGCATCCGCAGCCCGCATTCCGAATGTCCGGTATGGTCCTTTGGCACATCCTTGGTATAGCTCAGCCCCACAAGGTCGCCGCAGACTTCCGTTCCGCACTGCATGATGCGGAAAACGCCGTCATGGTCCTTGGTTTCCCATTCCCCGATGATGGACGATGCCTGTGGCGCGGGTGCGGGCGCGGCGCGCACGGGGGAAAGGATGCCGCACAGGCCCATCCCGATCGCCAGCGCCAGCACAATGCGTGCCGGCGCCGCTGACATGGCGCGCTGCCAGATGCGGCCTGCTGTCGGGTTCTGACCGATCCGTCCGGTCATTCCTGTCGTTCCGCGCATGGATCCCTCCCCTTGGTCGTGCGCTGCGTAACATGCAATGGATACGAAGCGGGCGTAGTGTTCACTCTCAGCTATCGGCGGGCCTGACCCAGGGGATGGTCAGCACCTCTACCCCTTCGTCGTCCAGCATCTCGCGCTCATCTTCGGTCATGCTGCCATAAATGCCCGTGGCTTCCTTTTCGCCACGATGCATCTGCAGCGCTTCGGTCGCGAACTGCGTACCAGCATTCACGTAATGCTGTTCAATGACACCGCGCATTTTTTGCAATAGTGCCATCGCTGCATCAGGTACGGGCAGAGCCTCGGACGCGGGCGTGGCTCCGGGCGCTGCGGCCCCGGCCGGGACGCCGCTGCCGTCCGCCGGCGCGGCTTCCGCCGCATCTAGGATGCCAGCGTCCCCACTGCCCCGGCGGATGGCGGGCGCCATCAGGGCGCGGGTCACGTTGTGGTTCCCACATTGCGGGCATGACAGCAGCCCCTTTTCCGCCTGACGCTCGAAGCTGGCGCTGCTTGGGAACCATCCGTCAAATTCATGCTCCCCCTCGCATCGCAGGCGGTAGAGAATCATGCCGTTTTCCCCTGTCCGAAGTTGTCGCGGCCCGACGCGCGCGCTCAGCCCACGCCAAGTAGCGCGTCAAGCCTGCCCTCACGCTCAAGCGCCATCATGTCGTCACATCCCCCGATGAATTTTCCATCCACGAACAGTTGGGGCATCGTCATGTGGCCGCCTGAACGGCTTATGGCCGTCGTGCGGGCCTCCGTGCCGTGCAGGGCGGTAATTTCCTCGAACGCGACACCCTTGGACTGCAGCAGCCTGACGGCCCGGACGCAATAGGGGCAGCCCGGCTGGGTGTATATCTCGACTTTAGGCATGCGGAACTTTCATCTGCTGGATCAATGTCGTCTGTGCGGTAACGTTACCCCATAATGCCATGTCCGGGCATCAGTTGGGTAATGAAACCGTATCCGTTACGGATCGAACGCCTGTGGGCGGGCAGACGCGCGCGGCGGACAGGACATCGATACGGGCAACCCCATGCGCATGCAGCGCCGTGGCGCAGACCCCCAGAGTGCTGCCGGTGGTCATGACATCATCGACGAGGATGACATGCCGCCCCCGCAGGCCCGCGATCCGATGGGGACGGACCGCAATCGCACCGTGCAGCGTGGCCCGGCGCTGCGGCCCTGCCATGTGCCCAAGTGGGCGCGTATGGCGTATCCGCATCAATGTGTCTGGCCAGTGAGCAATGCCGCCAAGGCGGGAGAGTTCCCCCGCCAGCAGCGCGGACTGGTTATAGCGGCGTGTAAACAACCGGCGCCGGTGCAGCGGTACCGGGACCAGTATGGCATCGGGGCGCAGCAGGTCGCGGCCGGACAGGTGCATGTAGCGTGCCAGAAGGGCCGCGTTTTCCGTCCGGTCACCGTATTTGAGGCCAAGGATCAGCCGACGTGACCCGTCATCGTAAACCAGCGCCGCGCGCCCGGCCTCCCACGGTGGGGGGGCGTGCAGGCAGTCATGGCAGGTCGGGTCTTCCCCTGCCGCGGCCTCCGACGTGAAGGGAATGCCGCATTTGCGGCATGCGGGGGCGGCGATCAGGTGCAGGTGCGTGAAACATTCCGCGCAGACATGCCCCGCCTGCGCGACCTCTCCCCCGCATGACAGGCAGTGTGGAGGCAGCAGCAGGTCAAGCGCCCGATGCGCTGTCCTGCGCAGGTGGGGCAGGAAAAGGCGGGATGGGAAAATGCTGGAAAATCCGGGCATCGGGGCGGTGCATTCACGTGATGGTGTCCTTGGCAGATGCTAGCGGATGGCGCACATCACTGTCATGGAGACGCCGATAATTTTTGACCGCCATGCCGTGCGGCTGCATCGGGATCGCGCGCATGCCACGCTGGGACGGATACAGCCGGTCCTTCAGGCAGCCGCGGATCGGCTGCTGGACCGGCTTGATGATACGACCCACCGTTTTTCCCGTGCGCTTGATATCGGCGGGCGTGGCGTGACGTCCCCCATGCTGCGGGCGCGGGGAATCGATGTGGTGGCGACGGACCTGTCCCCTGCCCTGTGCGCGCGCGAAACCGTCCCATGTGTCTGCATGGACGAGGAATGGCTGCCATTCGGGCCTGCCACATTCGATCTGGTCATCGCCAACCTGTCGCTGCACTGGGTCAACGACCTGCCCGGCACCCTGGTGCAGATCCGCAATATCCTGCGGCCGGATGGGCTTTTCCTGGCGTGCATGCCGATCCTGCCGACGCTGGCGGAACTGCGGCAGGCCCTTGCGGGAGCCGAACATGACCTGCTGGGCGGGGCATCGGCGCGTGTTTCGCCTTTCCCCGGCCTGCGTGACTGCGCCGCCCTGCTGCAGCGGGCCGGATTCGCCCTGCCCGTGGCCGATTCGGATGTCATCCCGCTTGCCTATCGTTCGCCACTGGCGCTGCTGCGGGACCTGCGTGACGCGGGCGAAACCAATGCGCTGGAACAGCGGCATCGCGCCTGCCCTCCCGCATCCCTGTTTCCAGCGGCACTGGCAAGGCTTCCGCGTGATGCGCAGGGAAATGTCGCCATGCCGCTGCATGTTGCGATGATGACCGGCTGGGCCCCGGCAGCCACGCAGCCACAGCCCCTGAAACCCGGACAGTTCACGACATCGCTGAAAGATGCGCTGGACGACGGGGAATGAAGCCCGCCGGAGGGTCAGCCGCCGGTGACACTCATGTGGCGGGAAATGCGGGCCGGGTCGTCATCGGCACGGCCCAGCATGAAATCATGCCCCTTGGGCTTGCGTCCGATGGCCGAGTGCACAAGCCGCAGGAGCCCCGCATCATCCATTCCCGCGCGCAATGGTCCACGCAGGTCGCTTGCCCCCTCATGGCCCAGGCAGGAATAAAGCTGCCCGGTGCAGGACAGGCGCACACGGTTGCAGCTTTCGCAGAAATTATGGCTCATCGGGGTGATGAAGCCGATTTTCTGCCCGGTTTCGGCCACGCGCACATACCGCGCCGGGCCGCCCGTGCGATAGGTTAGCGGCTCCAGCGTCCAGCGACGCGCGAGGTCGGCGCGCACGCGGTCCAGCGGGATATAGCGGTTGACCCGGTCATCGCCGGTCTCTCCCATGGGCATCGTCTCGATCAGGCACAGGTCGGCCCCCATCTGCCCGCACCATGCCACCATGTCGTCGAATTCATCGTCGTTCAGGCCCGCCATAGCCACGGCATTGATGCGGAGTTTCAGCCCCGCCTCCCGCGCCGCACGGACACCATCGAGCGTCTTGCGCAGGTTGCCCCGCCGCGTGATGGCGGCAAAGCGGGCGGGGTCAAGGGAATCCATGCTGACATTCACCCGCCGGACCCCTGCCGCATGGAGCGGGGCCGCAAATTCCCCCAGCCGGGAGCCATTGGTCGTCAGCGTCAGTTCATCAAGGCGCGGTTCATCCCCGGGACGCCGCAGCCATTCCCCCATGGCGGTAAAGAATGACATGACATCGCGTCGCACCAGCGGTTCGCCACCGGTGACGCGAAGGCGCCGGACGCCGCTGTGGATGAACGCGCCACAGATACGCTCCAGTTCCTCGTAGGACAGGATTTCAGGCTTGGGGAGGAAGGTCATTTCCTCGGCCATGCAGTACAGGCAACGCATGTCACAACGGTCGGTGACCGATACGCGCAGATACGTTACCGCCCGGCCAAACGAATCAAGGAAAGGGCGCGTCATCAGGCGTTCCAATCAGTCCACCACCGTCAACTGTATGACCATTGCGTCAATGGCGACCTTGCCCGCATGGGGAAACATCACCACCACCCGCCGTCCCGTGGCGGACTGCACCTGCCCCATGCCCCATTCCGGGTGGTCTGGATGCATCACATGCTGACCGGGGGTCAAAAAAGAGTGAAAAGGCAGCGATGCCGTCATGAAGCATAAACCCGGGACAGAGGCACGATATCATATGGGACCGATCTGGGCCTTTTAAACCTGTTGACGGCAGGTTCAATGAAAAACGGCCTGTCGGTGTCCCATCCCCCTCATGCCGGGATGGCCGGAGCGTCAGCCGGCAGCAGGCTTCCCGCCGGAAAAATCAGGGGCCTTGATGCCTGATTCGTGCAGTTGTGCCGACAGTTCGGCCTTCAGTCGCGCAAGGCCGGTTTCAGTCGTGCTTTCCGCGCGCGCCACCAGCATGGCCTGTGTATTGGACGCACGCAGCAGCCACCATCCGTCATCGGTACTGACGCGGACACCATCGATCAGGGAGACTTTTGCCCCCTTGGCACGCAGGCGGCCCGCAACCTCGTCGATAACGGCGAATTTGCGTGTGTCGGGACAATCAAAACGCAGTTCAGGTGTATTGACCATGACCGGAAGGGCCTGACGCACATCCGACAGAGGCCCCGGCAGGCGCGCCACGATGCCCAGCAGTCGCACGGCGGCATAGAGCGCATCATCAAACCCGTACCACCTGTCGGCAAAGAAAATGTGCCCCGACATTTCCCCGGCCAGGAGGGCGCCGGTTTCCGCCATCTTGGATTTTATCAGGGAATGTCCGGCCCCCCACATGACGGGCGTGCCCCCGGCCTCGTCCACCGCATCGAACAGGGCCTGGCTCGCCTTGACGTCCGCGATGACCGTAGCACCCGCATGATCGCGCAACACATCGCGCGCGAGCACCAGCAGGAGTTGGTCCGCCCACAGGATCTGTCCGGTATTGTCCACGACACCGATACGATCGGCATCGCCATCAAAGGCAAGCCCGATATCGGCATGCAGGCGGCGCACCGTATCAATCAGTTGCCCAAGGTTTTCCGGGATCGTCGGGTCCGGGTGATGGGCGGGGAAATGCCCGTCGATTTCGCCGTTCAGGACAGTGTGCCGCCCCGGCAGACCCTTGACGAGGCGCGCCAGCACCCTGCCCGCCGCGCTGTGCCCATTATCCCAGACCACATGCAGCGACCGCGTCCCGCCATCCCAGTCGCGAAGCAGGCGCCTGACATACTGGTCCGTCATGTCGAGGTCGCGGACACTTCCCGTGGTTTCGGGCACCACGTCGCCCGTGGCGCAGAGATGGCCAAGTTCGCGGATCTGCGCGCCAAAGAATGGCCTGCTCCGCAGCATCATCTTGAAGCCATTATGATCGGGTGGATTATGGCTGCCGGTCACCATGACCGCACCGTCGGCCTCAAGTTCAACCGATGCGTAATACAGAAGTGGCGTGGGGCCGCAACCCAGCCGGGTCACGGCCATTCCCGACGCCATGGCCCCCCTCACCAGTTCGGATTCGAGACCGGGTGAGGAAAGGCGGCCGTCATGCCCGACGACGACAGTCGTCCCGCCCCTGCGGGCGATCACACTGCCAAGGGCACGGCCAATGGCATAGGCGTCCCCCGCCGTCAGGGTCTTCCCGACAATCCCGCGGATGTCATATTCACGCAGGCTTGTCGGGTCGAAGCGATGACGGAAGGACACGGTCCTTATTTTGCCTGATAGGACTTCAGGAACGCGCGCACGTCATCGGCAAGCTCTTCGCGCTCCAGCGAGAAGGCGATCTGCGCCTCGAGGAAGCCGATCTTGTTGCCGCAGTCAAAGCGACGCCCTTCGTAGCGGAAGCCATGGAACGGCACATGGCCGATCATCTTCGCCATCGCATCGGTCAGCTGCACTTCACCGCCCGCGCCCTTTTCAAGCTTGGCAAGGTGCGGCAGCACGTCGGCGGTCAGGATGTAGCGGCCGATGACCGACAGGTTGGACGGTGCTTCGGCGGGCTTGGGCTTTTCAACCAGGCCCTTGACTTCCACCAGCTTGCCGTCGTCATGGCCGACATCGAGCACACCGTACTGGTCGGTCTTTTCGCGCGGGACCTCGGTCACCGCCAGCACGTTGCCGCCCGTGCGGTTGTAGACGTCAACCAGCTGCTTCAGGCAGGAGGTCTTGCTCTGCACGACGTCATCCGGCAGCAGGATGGCGAACGGGTCGTTGCCGATGAAGCTGCGGGCGCACCAGATGGCGTGGCCCAGGCCAAGCGGTTCCTGCTGGCGGACGGAAATCATCGAACCCGGCGTGACACGGGTCGGTTCCAGCGCCTTGAGCGCGGAGGTCTTCTTGCGCTCCTTCAGCGTGGCTTCGAGTTCAAATGCAATATCGAAATAATCAATCAGCGAATCCTTGCCACGGCTGGACACCAGGCAGAATTCCTCGATCCCGGCTTCACGGGCTTCGTCGATCGCGTACTGGATCAGCGGCCTGTCGACAACCGGCAGCATCTCCTTGGGGACCGACTTCGTTGCGGGCAAGAAACGTGTGCCCATTCCGGCAACAGGAAGGACGGCTTTTTTCAAGGGCTTGATCACAAAATCCACCTTATTTTACAAATAACCTCGGACTTCCCTTTTCCTGCCCTCCTGAATTCCAGGACAATCGGCAATATCTGGACCCTGGGAAAGTCGCGTTGACTGCATCCTTAAGGCGCAGTTTCACGCAACAACATGACCTAAATCAACTATTTTGGTCTGGAATGCATTCCCAAGGGGGCATGATACGCTTTGTAATGCATTCAGCCCGGTTTTACGTGGTTGCCATGCGGTTTCCGCTATACTGGCATGACATGCCGACATGTTGAATCGGCTACCGGAGGACTTTCGACATAAAGATGTATAATTGTGCCGATTTTATGGCAAGCCATTTCAGGGCGCACGAATCAACAGGCGGTGAATGGATCATCACCGCCCGGCCGGGCATCTGTTTCATGGGATTTTCTGGAAATGTATGGTGCGGCCAAGAAGACTCGAACTTCCACGGGGTTTCCCCCACAAGCACCTCAAGCTTGCGCGTCTACCATTCCGCCATGGCCGCATACATTTTCTTCGGTATCGGGTAAGCGATAGCGAAGCAATGCAGGCCGTATAACCGATGGAAGGCAAACGGGCAATGACTGAAAGCAAGATTTTATGGGAAATAACGTCAGGACGTGTTCCCTACCCCGATGCTCTGGCCTGCATGGAGCGTGATGCCCGCGCGATCCGGGCCGGGGATGCGGGCGAACGGGTCTGGCTGCTGGAACATCCCCCCACCTATACGGCCGGCACGTCCGCCCGGCCGGAAGACCTGTTCAACCCGGCGGGATACCCCACCTGGCCCGCGGGACGCGGCGGGCAGTGGACCTATCACGGGCCGGGGCAGCGCGTGTGCTATGTCATGCTGGACCTGACGCAGCCGCACGGCCCGGTGCCCGCGCGCGATGTCCGTGCCTATGTCCATGCGCTGGAGGAATGGCTGATCCGGACCCTGAGCCGTTTCGGCGTCACCGGGGAACGGCGCGAGGGACGCGTGGGCGTCTGGGTGGTGGATCCGCAGAGCGGGCGGGAAGAAAAGATCGCGGCCATCGGGGTGCGGGTCTCCCGCTGGGTCAGTTGGCATGGAGTCGCGATCAATGTTGACCCCGCCCTGTCGGATTTCGAGGGAATCGTCCCGTGCGGAATCCGTGAATATGGCGTGACCAGCCTGCGCAGGCTGGGCCTCGACGTCAGCATGGCCGAAGTGGACCGTGCCTTGCGCGACTGCTGGACGGAGTGTTTCGGCAGCGTGCCGGTGGAAGAAAAATGTCCTGAGGCGTAACGGGCCTGAAAAAAGGTGAATGAAAGTTTCCGGAGACCGCCTTCGGTCTGGACGGGGCCGCATCTTTCGGATCAGGGGCGTGCCCGGAAACTTCCATCCATCGTGCTGCGGCCTATTTCGTGGTGTTCAGCGAGAACAGGTCGTCCGGCCATGCCGGGCCGGCATGGACGTCATCAAGGTCGAGGCGGATATGCTGGCGTTCCACGTCCGTCATCTCGATGGCAATCAGGCTCAGCGTGCCTGAGATATCGGAAAAGCCGAGCGTCAGGAGACCCTGTGACGGGCTGTCGGATCGCGCCATGGAAACCTGAAGGCTGTTGGTCCCGTGCTGGACGGAGGTGACGACGATCTCCCCATCGAGATGCACGGGTTGTTGCAGCAGCAGGCCAAGCGGCTGGTGCCCGAGCGACATGCGCGTCACGGAATCGCGGCGCGGGTCGATGAACACGAGGTGCCCATTCGCCGCCGTCAGCTTCATCGCGGCGGGCGTCGTGTAATCGAGACGCAGCCTGCCCGGGTCATAATACAGCTTCCCGTCGCCCTTCCCCCCGTCGGGCCAGGTCTGCACGAAATGCGCCCCAAGCCCGTGCGTGTCGTTGAGGTAGTGCTCGACGCGCGTGATCTCGTCCTTCTGGCTCAGGGTCGCCCTGTCCGGCACCGCCTGGCACGCGCCCAGCAGCATCAGCAGGCCGCCCGCCATCAGGCGACGGACATGGAAGGGAAATGCCGGTTTCATGGCATCTTTCATGGCGTCGTCATCCGTTCCTGTTCTGCAGGCGTGCGCAGTATCAGCGACAGCGCGTGCATGCCGCCCGCGAATTCATCGGCCAGCAGTTCGTGGACAAGCCGGGAGCGCTGCACCCGGTTCATGTCGGCAAAGGCATCGCTGATGACCAGCACGTTATAATGACTCTCCCCCGCCTGCACGCCATTGTCGCGTATCCCGACATGGTGGGCGTGGCGGGCGCTGTCGTCATGGACACGCAGTTCCACGGGGGCAAGACGCTCACGAAGGCATGTCTCGATTCGGGCGGCGCGTCCCGTGATCCGGTCTGTCATTGGCTGCTTCCTCTGCTCCATGGTCACACTCGCACATCTTCGCTCTTGCACGAAGCATGAACGGACGCACATAACGGGAATGATGAAGAGAAGGAATACACGTCCCAAGGCCTTTGACCCCGATCCGGATGCACCGGCGCGTTGCTGCGACATGGCCGGATGCACCGAGGCCGCAGGTTATCGCGCGCCACGTTCGCGCGATGCGCTGAACCAGTATTTCTGGTTCTGCCTGGAACATGTGCGTGAGTACAATGCACGCTGGGATTACTACAAGGGCATGTCGCCCGGTCAGATCGAGGCGCATATCCGCGCCGATGTATCGTGGAACAGGCCGTCATGGCGGCTGGGCCAGGCCAATGGCGCGCGTGCCTTTGACGAGGAGGAAATCCTTGATCCCCTCGACCTGCTCAGGAACAGCGCGCGCTCGCGCGTGCGCCGCGCGCAGGAACGTGATGCGCGCCACGCCGCGCCTGACGAACTCAAATACCCGCTCAGCGTGCTTGACCTTGGCTGGCCCATTTCGCTCGAGGAACTCAAGACACGCTACAAGGCGCTTGCCCGCCAGCACCATCCCGATGCCAATGGCGGGGATCGCGCGGCGGAAGAGCGGCTGAAGGGAATCAATGTTGCCTATACGGCAATACGTGCCCATCTTGTGGCAATGCCGGATGATGGGCTTGCCCGTTCGGCCTGAGATTTTAAGTGATGGCTGATCGGCCGCCCCCTTCCTATACTCCCGTGCATGACGTTACCTGTCGTGCCGGATCGCGGCGTATGATGGCAGGGGCACCAGAATATGACGGACACGATATCAATGAATGCACTCGAAGAGCTCACGCCCGGAAATGTCGATGCGGCAGGGGAGCCGCTTCCCCCCATTTCCGCCATTTCCCAGCCAGACCGCAAGGTTTCGGCGCGGGACGTGTTCGGTATCGACAGCGATATGGAAGTGCCCGCATTCTCGGTGCGCACCGACCATGTGCCCCAGATCGACCCGACCTACCAGTTCGACCATGACACGACGCTGGCCATCCTTGCGGGCTTTGCCTTCAACCGTCGCGTGATGGTGCAGGGGTATCACGGCACGGGCAAGTCCTCGCATATCGAACAGGTGGCCGCGCGGCTGAACTGGCCGAGCGTGCGGATCAACCTCGACAGCCACATCTCGCGCATCGACCTGATCGGCAAGGACGCGATCGTCCTGAAGGACGGCAAGCAGATCACCGAATTCCGCGAGGGGCTGCTGCCGTGGGGCCTGCAGCATCCCTGCGCGCTGGTGTTTGACGAATATGACGCAGGCCGGCCGGATGTCATGTTCGTCATCCAGCGCGTGCTTGAGGTGGAGGGCCACCTGACGCTGCTGGACCAGAACCGTGTGATCCGCCCCAACCCCGCCTTCCGCCTGTTCGCAACCGCCAATACTGTCGGCCTTGGCGATACCACGGGCCTGTATCATGGCACGCAGCAGATCAACCAGGGGCAGATGGACCGCTGGAACATCGTCACGACGCTGAACTACCTGCCCCATGCGCAGGAAAGCGCCATCGTCATGGCGAAGATGGGGATCGACCCGAAAAAGGATCCTCAGGATGCCAAGCGGATCGAGATGATGGTCGCCCTCGCGGACCTGACGCGTTCGGGATTCATTGCGGGTGATATCTCCACAGTGATGTCGCCGCGCACGGTCATCAGCTGGGCCGAGAACTATCGTATCTTCAAGGATCTGGCCTTTGCGTTCCGTGTGACATTCCTTAACAAGTGCGACGAGGCGGAACGGCCGACCGTGGCTGAATATTACCAGCGCTGTTTCAACGCCGACCTGATGCCGCCACAGGCACGCTAAGGCAGCGCGAAACGATTACAGGGCAGGCATACGGCATGCGTGAAAAGACCCCATCCTCGCGTTCGGGCGAAGGTTCCGCCCAGCGGACCGCGCGCGCCGAGCGTTTCAAGCGCGCGACGGTCGGGGCCGTCCGCGCCGTGGGCGGCAATGCCGCGACGGAAGTGACATTCCTGAACGGTCCCGTTGCCCCCGGCGTGTCGGTGGTCGGGACGCAGGTCCGCCTGCCCGCCCCGGCGGCGGGCATGTCGGATGCCGATATGAAGCGCCTGCGTGGTGTCGCGGACGCGGCGGCATTGCGGGTGCGCCATCATGATGCGGCGATCCATGCCGCGGTCCAGCCCGATGCGGGCGAGGCGCGTGACATCTATGACGCGCTGGAACAGGCGCGTGTCGAAAGTGTCGGCGCGCGGCACATGGCCGGCATGGCCGCCAACCTTCAGGCCCGGCTGGCGGAAGAATGCGCGGAAATGGGGCTTGGTGACGCAGATGGTGGCCGGCAGATGCCCACTGCGATCGCATTCGGCCTGCTGGCGCGTGCGCGCATGACGGGCCAGCCCGTGCCGGACTTCATGAAGGCCACCATGCAGCGCTGGCAGGATGAACTGCCCGCCAATGTGCTCCATGCGCTTGATGCGATGGTCGCACGGCAGGACAGTCAGGTGGAATTTGCCCGTGCCGCGCGGCAGTTGCTGATGGCGTGCGACCTGATCGAGCAGGAAACCGACCCCGAGGCGGAGGACGAGGATGGCACCGCCTCTGCCCAGTCGGATGAAAGCGATGCGTCCGACGCGCCGGAGGAGCCGAACCCGCAGGAACAGGACAGCCCGGCGGAGGAAGAGGACCCCGGCCTCCAGATGCAGATGTCTCAGGGCACCGGCATGGGAGAGGACGAGCAGGATAATGGTGAGCAGGATGGCGCGGCCTCCGGCTCCGAGGAAGCGGGTGGGCCGTCCGAAGATACGGAAGACGCGGATCAGGACAGGCTCCCTGGCTATCACGCCTATACCACGGCCTATGACGAGGAAATCGGCGCGGAGGACCTGTGCGATGCGGAGGAACTGTTCCGCCTGCGCCAGACCCTTGACCAGCAGTTGGTGAGCATGCAGGGCGTGGTGTCGAAACTGGCGAACCGCCTGCAGCGCCGCCTGATGGCGCAGCAGACCCGGGCGTGGGAGTTCGATCTGGAGGAAGGCATCCTCGATGCGGGCCGCCTGTCGCGCGTTGTGGTCAATCCGATGCTCTCGCTGTCCTACAAGCGGGAACGTGACACCGATTTCCGCGATACCGTGGTCACGTTGCTGATTGACAATTCCGGGTCGATGCGCGGCCGCCCCATTTCGGTGGCGGCGATGTGTGGCGATATCCTGGCCCGGACGCTGGAACGCTGTGCGGTCAAGGTGGAAGTGCTGGGCTTTACCACCCGCGCGTGGAAAGGAGGGCGCAGTCGGGAGCAGTGGGTGACCGATGGCAAGCCCACCAATCCGGGGCGCCTCAATGACCTGCGCCATATCGTGTACAAGGCGGCGGACATGCCGTGGCGCCGCGCGCGCAAGAACCTTGGCCTGATGCTGCGCGAAGGGCTGCTGAAGGAAAATATCGACGGCGAGGCCCTGCTGTGGGCGCAGCGCCGCCTGCGCGCGCGTCCCGAAAGCCGCAAGATCCTGATGGTGATTTCCGATGGCGCGCCAGTCGATGACAGCACCCTGTCGGTCAATCCCGGCTCCTACCTGGAGACACACCTGCGCGAAGTCATTGCACAGATCGAGACACGCAGCGCCATCGAACTGCTTGCCATCGGGATCGGGCATGATGTGACCCGGTATTACCGCCGTGCCGTCACCATCAACGATGCGGAGGAACTTGGCGGCACGATGATGCAGAAACTCTCCGAACTGTTCTCCGAGGAGAGGTCGCGGGGGCGGCGCTAACCTCCCTCCCCTATGCTGGTGACAGGTTCTGAAAGTTTCTGGTGAAGCTTTTCTCAAAAAGCCTCAAGGGAGCGCCGCCTTTCTGAAAAACAGACGGCGCCCGGAAGCTTTTGCTGTCAGCCCTGCTTTTCCCGGGCAAGCCGTGCGTCGGCAAGTTCAAGGAGCTTTTCAAGCATCCGGTCCACATCCGCCTCCACCGTGCGGTGGTTGACGATGGCCGCGCGCACGGCTTTCTGTCCGTGGATCATGGTGGTGGACGGGGCCGCGACACCGCTTTCATGCAGGTCCTTGACGATTTCCCCGTTGAAGTGGTCCAGATCGTCCACGGGGGCAAGGACACGGAAGCACACGATATTCAGCGTCACCGGCGCCAGCAGTTCCGTGCGTGGGTTTTCCTCCACCAGGCGTGCAAGGTGGCGGGCGATGGCGCAGCATCCCGCCACCATTTCGCCCATCCGCTGTGCGCCATAGGTGCCCAGCGTCATCCACACCTTCAGCGCACGGAAACCACGTGACAGGTCGGGGCCAAGGTCACAGAACCATGGGCCGTTCGTCGCAAGGCCCCTGTCCTCACGGGCGAGGTAGCTGCGGGACTGCGCGAAGGCCGCCGCCTGCAGCGTGGGATCGCGCACAAGGATGCAGCCCGCATCATACTGCACCTGCGCCCATTTGTGGAAATCGAATGCGATGCTGTCGGCGCGCTCCATCCCCCGGAGCATGGGGCGCAGGTCCGCAGACAGCGCCGCAAGCGCGCCGAAGGCCCCATCGACATGGAACCACAGCTTTTCCCGCGCGGCGATGCTGGCCAACTGGTCCAGATCGTCAATGGAGCCGGTATCGACGGTTCCCGCCGTGCCGACAATCATGAAGGGTTCGTACCCGGCCGCGCGGTCGCGGGCGATGGCTTTTTCCAGTTCCGGCAGGATCATGCGGTTGTTGCGGTCCACCGGTATGATCCGCAGGGCGTCGGAGCCCAGTCCCGTCAGGTCGAACGCACGTGAAATGCAGCCATGGGCACTGGCGGCCGCATATCCCGTCAGCCTGCGCGTCCCCACCCCGGCATGCCGCATCGCAAGGCCGTCCGGCACCGCACGGCTGGCGGTGATGACCGCGATCATGTTGGCCATGGACGAACCTGTCACCAGCAGGCCGGAACAGTCGGTGGGAAAGCCGCAGATCTGCGCGGCCCAGCGGATGACCTCGCGCTCCACCTCGATCGGGGCATGGTCACGGCCGCCACAGTTCGCGTTCAGCCCGCCTGCCAGCAGTTCCGAGAGCATCCCGACCGCCGTGCCGCCGCCATGGACCCATCCCATGAAGCCCGGATGCACGTTGCCCGTGGCATAGGGCACGACCAGTTGCTGGAAACGGGCATAGAGGTCTTCGGGCGCGGACGGACCGTCCGGCAGGCCCGTGCGCAGTTCCTGGCGCAGGCCATCGGGCATGGGCTGCCAGACCGGCTGTTCACGCAGGTGGCTGAGGCGATCGATCATGTCGTCCAGCATCCGGTGTCCCAGCTGACGCAGCGCGTCCCAGTTGTCAGGATCCAGTCCACTCATGTTCCGTTCGTCCACCATCTTGCGTCATAATAAATCGGATCAGGCACGCGCCATGAAGCCGCACGTGTCATAGCCTTCCCGCGCTCCAACGGCGAGGGGCAAAAACACCCGCCATGTCTTCGGGATCATGTCTGCCGTGCGATCGCGTCCGGCCGGATGGCGGCATTGCGGGCATAGCGTCGCGCAAGGGTCGCGCACACGAACAGCTGGATCTGGTGATAGATCATCAGCGGCAGGACGATAATCCCCACCATCGGTCCCGCGAACAGGACATTGGCCATGGGAACGCCCGATGCCAGTGTCTTCTTGGAGCCACAGAACACGATCGCCACCTCGTCACGTCGGCTGAAGCCGAGCAGGCGGCTGCCATACGTGGTCAGGACCAGCACCGTAAACAGGAGGAGGCTGTCCGCCGCCATGATGCGCGCGATCTGCGCGGCGGGAACCCGGTGCCACAGCCCCTGGACCACGGCTTCGCTGAAGGCGGTATAGACGACGATCAGGATGGAGGTCCGGTCAGTCATGGAAATCAGCGGCTTGTAACGGTGCACCCATGCCCCGATCCAGGGCTGCGCCATCTGTCCCAGCATGAAGGGCAGCAGCAGTTGCAGCATGATCGACGTGATCCCGCCCTGGGAGGAGGCCGACTGGTGCACGACCAGTCCCGTCAGGAGCGGCGTTACGAAAATGCCCATGATGTTGGACATGGTGGCCGAACAGATGGCCGCCGCCACGTTCCCCTGCCCGATGGAGGTGAAAGCGATCGAGGACTGCACCGTCGAAGGCAGGCAGCACAGGAACAGCAGCCCCGTCCAGGTATCGGCGTCGAGGAAGGCGGGAAACAGGGCATGAAAGCCCGTCCCCAGCAGCGGGAAGCCTACGAAGGTGCAGCCGAGGATCGCCAGGTGGAGGCGCCAGTTCGTCATGCCGTCGATGATGGCGCGTCGCGACAGGCGCGCGCCCTGGAAGAAGAACATGACCCCGATCACGATAATGGCCAGAGTCTGGAAAAATTTGATCCCGTTACCTGTGCAGGGAAAAAAGGTTGCGATAAGGATCGTGGCAACCAGGCAAAGCAGGAACGTGTCGATCTTGCGGAACATGGGGTTTGAAACTTCTGATTGCAGGGGGACATCTGGCGTTTTCGGGACACGGCCACAGATTGCATAATGGACGTATCCAAGCCAGTTTACGCATCACAATGAAGAAACTTCTCTTACCGCTTCTCCTCGGGGCCAGTGCGCCCGTGTTTGCCCTTCCCGCCGCCAGCGGTGCGTGGGCGACTGCCCTGCCAGAAGACTGCGCGGTTGCCACCGCGACCAGCAGCCAGCCCCATGGAACGGACAGCATCGTCTCCCGCGGGTATGACCTGCGCCTTGCGGGTGAGCATGCGCATCAGGAACTGCATGCTGGCGACATTACCGCCACCGGCAGCGGGATGAATGCCGCCGAACTGCACGATCTGGAGGATGCGGCCTCGCTGGTGATGGTCGCGACCCTGACGGGCCATCATTCCGATCACTGCCCCAATTCATATTTCCTGCAGGTCGTCGCCCCCGTCCTTGACGGGGTGCAGTCGGGCAAGAGCTATGACCTGGTGTGGGATAACGCCGACATGTCCACGGGGACGGTCCACCTGTTCTTCCGCCGTGCCCACCTGCGCCTGACGGGCGGGCGCACGCCCGATGCCCCTGCCGTCATGACGCTGGAGACGCAGGGCGTGAACATCAACGGCAGCAAGAACCACCTGCTGGAGGCCACAATGCCGCAGCAGGCTTCGGCCTCCGCTTCCATGCCGGCATCGGACATCGTGCCGCTTGCCGCCGCCATCGTCGGCCACCCGAGCGAGAGTGTCGCGGTGCCGGTGGAATTGACCTCCGTCAGGGCGGTGCGTGACACGATGCAGATTTCGGGCAATGGCAAGGCGACCCTGACGGGCAATGCCGATGCGTCCGCCGGTGAAGGCCATATCGCGGTCCAGCACCTTGACGACATCATCGCGACACTGCGTGACAGCGGCCAGACCAAGGCCAGCGCGGCACTGGTGCTGGCCAAGCTGTTCGGGCACCGCTCCAGCACCGGTACGTCATGGGATGTGAACTGGGATGCCGGCGTCCTGACGGTCAACCACATCCCACTGCCCATCCACTAAAAACTGTTTGGAAATTCAAAAGTTTTTGGTGAAGCTTTTTCCAAAAAGCTTCGAGGAACGTCGCCTTTTCAGAGAATTAGGCGACACCCCAAAAGCCCTTGTTTCCAAACAGTTTCCTAAAAAATCGCAAGAACGCGACCTTTTAAGAAGGCCGCGTCCTGACACATCCTCTGGAGTTGCGCGATATCGCGGCGGCCGTCCTCAGGCCGGCACGGCATCCGCCAGCGTATTCAGCGCGGTCAGCACCTTGCGGGCCTGCGTGATGCGCTGCGCGTTGGTCATCTCGCGGATGATGGCCAGCTTGTGATCTGGGCGCAGCCGGACCTTTCCGTCCTTCTGCTGCGCGATCCATGTGACCAGTCCCGCCGGATTGACGAAGCTGTTGTTGCGGAACTGGATCACCATGCCTTTCGGCCCGGCCTCCAGCCGCTCCACGCCCGCGGCACGGCACATCCGCTTGAGCGCCACGACATCCAGCAGGTTGCGCACCTCATCCGGCAGGGTGCCGAAGCGGTCGATCAGTTCCGCCTGCATCGCCTCGATCTCAGCATCGTTGGCAAGGGCGGAGATCCGGCGATACAGCCCCAGCCGTACCGGCAGGTCGGGCACATAGGTGTCGGGGATCAGCACCGGCAGGCCGAGGATGATGTTGGGGGTCCAGTCGCGGTCCTCCGCCTTGCGGCGCCCCTTCTCATGGCGCAGGTCCGCCACCGCGTCTTCGAGCATCTGCTGGTAAAGCTCGATCCCGACCTCGCGGATATGTCCAGACTGCTCATCGCCGAGCAGGTTGCCCGCCCCGCGCAGGTCAAGGTCGTGGGAGGCCAGCGTGAAGCCCGCCCCCAGTGTGTCGAGCGTCTGCATGACCTCCAGCCGCTTCTGCGCGGCAGCCGACAGGACGTGCGTCTGCGGCCATGTCAGGTAGGCATATCCCCGCTGCTTGCCGCGCCCGACACGCCCGCGCAACTGGTAAAGCTGCCCCAGCCCGAACATGTCGGCGCGATGGATGATCAGCGTGTTGACCGCCGGCATGTCCAGTCCGCTTTCAACGATATTGGTGGACAGCAGGATGTCATACTTGCCATCGCTGAATTCGGTCATGACCCGTTCCAGCTCGGTCGGGGTCAGGCGGCCATGCGCCTGCACCATGCGGGCATCGGGAACGATTTCATGCAGGCGCGTCGCCATGCGGTCCAGATCCTCGATGCGCGGCACGACGCAGAAGACCTGCCCCCCACGGAAGCGTTCGCGCTGTATGGCCTCTCGGATGACAACGCTGTCGAACGGCATGATGAACGTCCGCACCGCCAGGCGGTCGGTCGGCGGGGTGGCGATGAGGCTCATTTCCCGCACGCCGGTCAGCGCAAGCTGCAGCGTGCGCGGCAGCGGCGTGGCCGACAGCGTCAGGACATGGACGTCCTCGCGCAGGGCCTTGAGCTTTTCCTTGTGGGCGACGCCGAAATGCTGCTCCTCGTCGACGATCAGCAGGCCGAGGTCTGCGAACTTGACCGTCTTGGCCAGCAGCGCATGCGTGCCGATCACGATATTGACCGTGCCATCCGCCAGCCCCTTGCGCACGGCGGTGGCTTCCTTGCCGGTGACCATGCGCGACAGTTGCGCCACCTTGATCGGCAGGTCGGCAAAACGCGCGGCGAAGGTGCGGTAATGCTGCCGCGCCAGCAGGGTGGTCGGCACGACGACGGCCACCTGCCCGCCCGACATGGCGGCGACGAAGGCCGCACGCAGGGCCACCTCCGTCTTGCCGAACCCGACATCGCCACAGACCAGCCGGTCCATGGGGCGGCCCGACGCCATGTCGTCCAGAACGTCGGCAATGGCGCGGGACTGGTCCTCGGTTTCCACAAAGGGGAAGCGGGCGCAGAATTCATCCCACAGCCCCTCCGCCGGCGTCAGTGCCGGGGCTTCACGCAGGGCGCGCGCCGCCGCCGTGCGGATCAGTTCACCCGCCATGTCGCGGATGCGCTGCTTCATCTTCGCCTTGCGCGACTGCCACGACACGCCGCCGAGTTTGTCGAGCGCCACGCCCGTCTGTTCGGAGCCGAAGCGGCTGAGCAGTTCGATATTTTCCACCGGCAGGAACAGCTTTTCGTTCCCGTCGTAAATCAGGCGCAGGCAGTCATGCGGCGCGCTGCCGACGCCAATCGTCTCCAGCCCGTTATAACGGCCGATGCCGTAATCCTGATGCACGACCAGGTCGCCTTCCGCGATTTCCGACGCCTCGGCAATGAACTGGTCGGCTTTCTTGCGGCGGCGCGGCGGGCGCGAAATCCGCTCGCCCAGCAGGTCCTGTTCGGAGACGAAGGCCATGTCGTCGGCCACGAAACCGCGTTCCAGCCCCAGCGTCAGCAGCCCGATCGTGCCGGCCTTCATGCGCGCGGCCTCGTGCCAGGTCGCGTATGACTGCACCGGCAGGCGGTATTCGCGCAGCAGCACGCCCAGCCGTTCGGCCGAGCCACGGCTCCATGCCGTGACATAGGTACGCCGTCCCGTCTGCGCCCATTCATTCATGCGCGCGGACAGCATCGGGAAGACGTTTTCACGCATGCCGTCGGTTGCGGTGCGCGCGAACATCTGCCCCGGCCTGCCGCCCGCATCAATGCCCGATGCGCCATCGGGCTGCGCAAAGGGCATGAACACCACCGCAGGGTGTCCCCCCAGCATGGCGTCCCACCCCTTGCGGTCGAGATACATCAGGTGGGACGGAAGCGCGCGGTAGGGCACCTCCCCTTCGCGGGTGGGCTGGCGCCGGGCCTCGAAATGGTCCGCGATCATCTCAAGGCGCGCGGTGAACGCCTCCTCCGCCTGCTGTGCGAGTGAAATCGACACGCCGGGCAGGTAGTCGATCAGTGTTTCCATATGGTCATGGAACAGCGGCAGCCAGTGTTCCATGCCCGCATGCCGCCGCCCGTCGGAGACATGCTGGTACATCGGGTCCTCGGCCGCGGCGGGGCCGAACAGGTCGCGCCAGCCGGTGCGAAAGCGTGAAATGCTGTCGGCATCGAGGCTGAAATCCGCCACCGGGCGCATGACCAGCGCATCCCTGCGGCCTGTCGAACGCTGGGTCGCGGGGTCAAAGCCGCGGATGTTCTCCACCTCGTCACCGAACAGGTCGAGGCGCACGGGCTCGGCCTCCCCGGCGGGGAAGATGTCGAAAATCCCGCCGCGCGTGGCAAATTCGCCCGGTTCCATCACCGTGTCGGTGCGGTTGTAGCCATTCGCCACCAGCAGTTCGATCAGGAACTCCTGATCGAGGGCCTCGCCCGTGGCGATGTTGAGCGACTGCCCCTCGAACGCGCGGCGCGGGGCCACGCGCTGGATCAGGCCATTGACCGTGGTCAGCACGATGCGCGGGCGCGTCTGCTTTTCCAGCAGGCATGTCAGGGTTGCGACCCGTTCGGCCACGATGGCCGGGTTGGGCGAAACCCGGTCGTACGGCAGGCAGTCCCACGCCGGGAAGCGCAGGATTTCCGCCTTTGGGACAATGAAGGCGAGCTGTTCGCCAATCCGCGCCATTTCCGCATCGTCGCGTGCCACATGCAGCACGGGGCCATCATGTTCGGACAGGCGACGGGCAAGGAGAAACGCGTCATATCCCTCCGGCACGCCCCAGATCTGGGTCAGGCCGGATGTCTGTCGCGCGGCGCGGATTTCGTTCATTTGGCGCCTCGGATCGCGGCCAGACGCTCCGGGTCGTTGGCGTCGGCAAGGATGGCGCGCATCATGGGGGTGTTCACTTCCGCCGGGATGGGGCGACGTCCGCTCAGCCAGTCGGCAAGGTCGGCATCGGGCAGGTCCATCACTTCCTCCAGCGCGTCGAGTTCCGCCTCGCTCATGCCTTCGAGGCGGGGGGCGACAAATCCACCGATCAGCACATCGGTTTCGTGCGTGCCACGGTGCATCGCGCGGTAATAGATACGACGCCGGCGTGCATCAAGGCGCGACAGGTCAGGATTATTGGCTTGCATTGCGTTCCACCCCGTTATGGTTGCGTTTTGTTCTGTAACGCATTTGTCCTATAGCCGTCCCCGGGCTGTCTGTCAGCCCGGACGACCTGCATGCCAACCTGCCGGATGAAAAGCCGCGTGTCACCCTGCCCCCCTTCCCCGCCGCCCGACCCTGACACCCTTCTCCTCGCTCCCCTGCTGGCCAGCGTGGGAAGCCTGCCGGGTGTCGGCCCGTCGGTTGAACGCCTGATCGCGCGCGCCGCACGGGGCGATCGTGTGATCGACCTGCTGTTTCACCTGCCCGACGGCCTGGTTGACCGGCGTTACCGCCCGCAGCTTGCCGTGGCGGAGGCGGGACGCGTCTGCACGTTCCAGGCGCATGTGGTGCGGATCATCGCGCCCGAAAGCAGCCGGGTGCGCAAGCCGTGGCGTATTGTCGTCAGTGACGGGACGGGCCAGGCGGAACTGGTCTTCTTCTCCCCCTATCAGGCGCAGCGGCTGCGGGTGGACATGCAGATATGCGTCTCGGGCATGCTGGAGCGTTTTGGCGACCGGCTGAGCATGCCGCACCCGGATTATCTGGTTCCCGCCGAGCAGGGGATTATGATTCCCCTGCTCGACCCGGTCTGGCCCCTGACGGGGGGGCTGTTTCCCCGCCACCTGCGCACCGCGCTGCAGGGGGCGTTCGCCCGTTTCCCTGCGCTGCCGGAATGGCTGGATCCCGAAATGGTGCGCAAGCGCAAATGGCCGGGGTTCGAGCAGGCCCTGCGCATCCTGCACCGTCCCTCGGACTTTCCCGACCTGATGGAAGGCGACCGCTATACCGCCGCGAGCGAGCGCGCACGCGCGCGCCTGTCCTATGACGAACTGCTGGCGATGCAGATCGCCATGGCCCGTGCGCGCATCGACAACCGGGACCGGCCCGGCCGTTCCATCGTCGGCACCGGTGCCCTGCGCGCGGTGGCCCTGTCGCGCTTTGGCCATGAACCGACCACGGCACAGACGCGCGTGCTGGAGGAAATCGGGCAGGACCTGCGTGCGCCCCATCGCATGACGCGGCTGCTGCAGGGCGATGTCGGGGCGGGCAAGACGCTGGTGGCGCTGCTGTCGATGCTCAGCGCCGTGGAGGCCGGGCACCAGGCGGCGCTGATGGCGCCGACCGAGATCCTCGCGCGCCAGCATCTGGCGACTTTCGAGAAACTCTCCCCGGTTCCTGTCGCGTTCCTCAGCGGTTCCGTCAAGGGGCGTGCGCGCAGGCAGGCGCTGGAGGCCATCCGCACCGGGGCGGCGCCGCTTGTCGTCGGGACCCACGCGCTGTTTCAGGACAAGGTGGAATTTGCCGACCTCGCGCTGGTCGTCATTGACGAGCAGCATCGCTTCGGCGTGGCGCAGCGCATGATGCTGGGCGAAAAGGGCGACCGGACCGACGTGCTTGTCATGACGGCAACGCCCATCCCGCGCACGCTGCTGCTGACGCAATGGGGGGACATGCAGGTCAGCCGCCTTGACGTGAAACCGGCGGGACGCAAGCCGATCCGCACCTCGCTGCATGCCCTGTCGGCCATGCCCGAACTGGTCGCCGCCCTGCGCCGGGCGCTGGCGCGCGGTGCGCAGGTCTTCTGGGTCTGCCCGCTGGTGTCGGAGAGCGAGGCGCTCGACATCGCGGCGGCGGAGGCACGCCATGCAATGCTGCGGGAATATTTTGGCGACCTTGTCGGCCTTGCCCACGGGCAGCAGGACATTGCCGTGCGCGAGGAGGCGATTTCAGCCTTCGCCGGAGGAAAGACGCGCATCCTTGTCGCCACCACGGTGATCGAGGTCGGGGTCGACATCCCCTCGGCCACGGTCATGATGATTGAACATGCCGAGCGTTTCGGACTTGCGCAGTTGCACCAGCTACGTGGCCGGGTGGGACGCGGGCAGGCGGAATCCTTCTGCCTCCTGCTGCATGACAGCCAGCTGGGCCAGACGGCACGACGGCGCCTGGCGCTGCTGCGTGATACAGAGGACGGGTTCGTCATCGCGGATGAGGATTTCCGAATCCGTGGCGGCGGCGACCTTGCGGGTCACAGGCAGTCGGGAATGCCGGATTTCCGCATGGCGGCGGGCGTGCATATCGAACAGTTGCTGCGCGCGGCGGCGCAGGACGCGCAGCGTGTGGTCGAGGACACGGCGGCGGGCGTGCGCAGGCGTACTGCGGCAATCGCCATCCTGCTTGAACTGTTTTCGCGCACCGATGCGCAGCGGATCATGAAAGCGGGCTGAAGGTGGGGGTATAGTCCTTCAGACCGCATTCGGCTTCGACCATCTCAAGGAAGATTTCCGAAAACAGGCTCATCGGCCTGACGGAGCGTTCAAGGCGCGCGCGCAGCACGGCCCCTTCCCACCCGATCCAGAAAAACTCGGCCCAGCGCTGGCAGATATGGCCATAGGCGGGCGATGGCGTGTCGAATGCAGCCATCAGGCATGTGGCGACCCGGCGTTCCCACCCCGCGAGCACCTCGCGCAGTTCCTGATGGAACGAAACCGGCAGGATGGCGAGTTCCTGCCCCAGATTCCCGATCAGGCACCCGCGCGTGTAATCGAAGCGTATGATGCCCGTCTTCGCGTCCTCCACGAAATGGCGCAGGCGCTGCAGCGGGGGATAGGAGTCATCCGTCAGCCAGCGATCAAGCTTTGCATTGAAATAATGCGCATAGCTCTTGATGACCGCGCTGCCGAAATCTTCCTTGTTTTCAAAGTAGTGGTAGAAGGATCCCTTGGCGACGCCCGCCGCGCGCAGGATGTCGTCGAGGCCACTTGCGCCAAACCCCTTCTCGGTCAGCGCGATGATCCCCGCCTGGATCAGTTGATGGCGGATGTTCTGCTGCTCGGACACGTCCTTGGGCGGACGCCCGCGTCCGCGCGCCTTGAGGGGTTTTGGTGATACGGTCGGCTTCATGTCAGATATATCCCCCACTTTTACGCAATCGGCAATGTTGCGCGGCGGTTGTGGCCAGCGGGCATGCGCCAGGGGCATATCCCGTGGGCCGCAGTCCCTGGCTGCTGGTAACGTGGGACATGCCCGCATGGTGGCAGCGGGCGCGGACATGGGCCTGGAAACGTCCCCGCGCCCGCTGGCGGCATCTGGCCTGCGTCACGCTGGTCACAAAAATGTTTGAACGTGAAAAATGCTGTGGAATCCCGTCGCAGGAATATGCTTTAGATATTGGTGATACCGATGCGATTCATGCTAGGGTCAAAGACAGGACGGAGAAATGTTTCCCGGCGGCCCGCCTGACCCGCGGTAATGCCAGACAGGCAAAACTCTATTCTGCGAACAAAGCGTTTCCATATCGGCGGCTTCCCGTGACCGGGACCCGCCACCTAGACCTCGGGATTACGACCGTTGAGAAGTAACAGGACCGACCGCAGCTCCCGCTCCCCGCGCCGCGGCGGATTTGACGATGATTTCATGTCGGCACCGTCATTCAATGACCGCGCCAGCGCTCCCCGTCGCCCCTTTCCCGGCAGCGGAGGTCCGCAGATCGTCGCATCCGGGCCGGAGATTGGTGCCACTGTCAAGTGGTTCAATAGCGAAAAGGGATTCGGCTTTGTCGAACTGTCGGATGGATCGGGTGACGTGTTCCTGCATGCCAATGCACTGAACCCCACCGGTTTCGAGACGGTGTCCCCCGGCAGCACGCTTGTCGTGCGCATCGGTCAGGGCCCGAAGGGCCGTCAGGTCGCCGCCGTGGTGTCCGTTGACGAAAGCACCGCGCAGCCGGAACGCCCCCGTGGGTTCGGTGGACCGCGCGCCGGCGGGTTCTCCCGCTCTGGCCGCCCCGCCCCCGACCTGTCGCAGGCGCAGGACATGCGTGGCGTCGTGAAGTGGTACAACGCCACGAAGGGCTTTGGCTTCATCACGCCCGAAAGCGGTGGCAAGGACATCTTCGTGCATGCTTCCGCACTGGAGCGTTCGGGCCTGACCAGCCTGTCGGAAGGCCAGACGGCCAACGTGCAGGTGGTCGAAGGCCAGAAGGGCCCCGAGGCTGCTGCGATCAGCGTTGACTGATTGCCGGATGGCATGATGGCGACATCATGCCGCCTGACCTTCAAGGAAGCGGGGCGTCCCATGTCGGGACGCCCCGTTTTTTATGGGGTTTCCAATGATGGCGGCGGTGGGGGAGGTGATCAGTCCTCGCGCCCCTTGTTGCGCATCAGGCGCGCCTTGTCGCGCTGCCAGTCACGTTCGGCGATGGCATGCCGCTTGTCGGCTTTCTTGCGGCCCTCCCCTATACCAAGGGTCAGCTTGGCCAGGCCACGGCTGTTGAAATGGATATCAAGCGGCACAAGGGTCACGCCATTGCGCGCGCTTTCGCCCAGCAGACGGTCGATCTGCTTGCCATGCAACAGCAGCTTGCGCGGCGCACGCGGCTCGAACCGGGACAGGACCCCGCCCTGATATTCGGGGATGTAGCTGTTGAACAGCCACAGTTCCCCATCGCGTTCGGCGGCATAGGCTTCGGTAATGGTGGCACGCCCCATCCGCAGGCTCTTGACCTCCGGCCCCTTCAGGACCAGCCCGGCCTCGAGCGTTTCGAGAATGGTGTAGTTGAAGCGGCCCTTGCGGTTCTGCGCGGCGATGCCGGTGGAGATCATCCCGCTGCCGTTTTTCTGTTTTGCTGCCATGGGTCAGTCCAGCAGTCCCGCCGCCGACATGGCATCCTTCACGCGCGCGCGGGAGGCATCACTCAGCGGGGCGAGCGGCAGGCGGCAGGTTTCCCCCATCAGTCCGAGCACGCTGGCTGCGAATTTGACCGGGACCGGGTTGCTTTCGCAGAACAGGGCGTCATGCAGCGGGAAAAGCCGGTCATGCCGTTCCATCGCGTCCATCACGCGCCCGTCGTTCCAGGCCGCCTGGATTTCAGCGCACTGGGCCGGCGCGACGTTCGAGGTCACGCTGATGCAGCCATCGCCACCGGAGGCAAGGAACGCAACCGCCGTGCCGTCCTCGCCCGAAAGCTGGTTGAACGGCTTGCCCACCGTGCGTCGCGTCTGCAGCGGACGCAGCAGGTTGGCCGTCGCGTCCTTTACGCCGATGATGTTGGGATGCTTCGCCAGTCGCGCCATGGTTTCGACGGAGATGTCGATCACGGAACGGGCCGGGATGTTGTACAGGATGACCGGGATCGAGATGGCGTCGGCAACCGCCATGAAATGACGGTACACCCCTTCCTGCGTGGGCTTGTTGTAATAGGGTGTCACCACCAGCACGGCGGCAGCGCCTGCGGATTGCGCATGCTGGGCCATCTTTATGGCTTCCGCCGTGCTGTTGGACCCTGCGCCCGCCAGAACCGGCACGCGGCCATTGGCCGTCTTGATGGTGAATTCGACCACCTGGGCATGTTCATCATGTGACAGGGTCGGGCTTTCCCCGGTGGTGCCCACGGGCACCAGCGCGGACGTTCCCTGCTGGATCTGCCAGTCGATGAAGCGCCCCATGGAGGGCAGGTCAAGCGACCCGTCCTGGTTCATTGGCGTAATCAGGGCGGTAATGGAACCCTTGAACATGGTTGTTTCCACTTGGTTGGGCAGGTCCTGTCTGCTGGCGCCGGGGCCGGGTTGAAGGGGCAGCAGGCCTGTTTTGTCTCGGTTCAGGGACGGGGGACGCGCCCGCCCGCTATGGTCCCCTGATATGGGTATGATGTGCGCGGATGGCAAAGCATGCGCATGCGGAACGGTTCTGTCATTTCATGACGGGCGTTCCAGAAGCGGTGGCAGGCGCCGTATCCGCAGGGGCGGCATCCCTGTGTCGGAACGGGGATGCGGGATAGACACCCAGCACGCTCACCTGTTCCGCGAAGAAGGACAGTTCACGCAATGCGGCCGCCAGCGCGGGGTCGTGGGGATGGCCTTCCACGTCGAGCAGGAACTGTGTCGCAGCAAAGGAACCGTCGAGCATGTAGCTCTCCAGCCGCGTCATGTTGATTCCATTGGTCGCAAACCCGCCAAGCACCTTGTAAAGCGCGCCGGGCTGGTTGCTGACACGGAACAGCACGGTGGTCATGCAGTCATCCATGCGTGCCGGCAGGTCGGGCGGCGTGCGCGCGGCGATATAGAAGCGCGTCGTGTTATGGGCCGCGTCCTCCACATTGCGGCGCAGGATCACCAGACCATTCAGGTCGGCGGCCAGCGCCGACGCCACGGCAAGGTCTTCGCGGCGTCCCCATTCACGCACCAGTTCGGCAGCGCCTGCCGTATCGAACTCCACCACCGGCTTGAGACCCGTTTCCCTGATCAGGCCACGTATCTGCGCCATGGCGACGGGATGGGTATGCACCCGCTGCGCGTCATGCAGGGTCGCGCCGGGGACGCCCATCAGGCAGTGTTCGATGCGCAGGAAATGCTCGCCCACGATGAACAGGTCGGACTGCGGCAGCAGGGCATGGATGTCTGGCACCCGCCCTGCCAGGCTGTTTTCACAGGCCAGCATCGCGGCATCCGCCCGGCCCTCATGCACGGCGGCGATGGCACCCGCAAAGGTTTCGCATGGCAGGGTTGTCCATCCGGGGCGTGCCTGCCGGCAGGCCAGGTCGGAATAGGCCCCGAACGTCCCCTGGAAGGCGATGATACCCTTTGTCATGCCCGTGCCCCATCCATCGTGGCGGCCATGCGCGCACGTTCAAGGTCGGCGGGCGTGTCCACCCCGAACGGAGCCTGCGCGATCCGTGCGCAGCCGATATGCATCCCTGCCTCCAGCGCACGCAGTTGTTCCAGCCGTTCACGGCGCTCCAGTGGGGATTCCGGGTTGCTGACGAACTGCCGCAAGGCCGCGCGACGATAGGCATAGATGCCGACATGGTGCCACAACGGTCCCTGCCCCCACGGGATGGCCACGCGGGAAAAATACAGCGCGCGTGCGGTGTCGGCACCTTCGTGAAAGGCGCAGGCCACCTTTACCACGGATTCTGCCGCGGCTTCGGGGGCGTCCTGCACCGGGGCGACCAGCGTTGCGATGTCGGTCCGCGCGTCGTGCAGCGGCAGCAGGACCGTGCGCAGGATGTCTGGCATGACGCCCGGCAGGTCGCCCTGCAGGTTGACGACCGTGTCATGTTTTCCGGCCGGATCGACCCGTTCCAGCGCCTGCCACACGCGGTCGGACCCTGATGGCAGGTCGGGATCGGTCATGACGGGATGGCCGCCGGCCTGCTCCACGGCCTGCGCCACGGCAGCGTCACAGACGGCGACGGCCACCGGGCCGATATCGGCCCGCATGGCGCGTTCAAGGACGTGCGCGATCATCGGGCGTCCGGCGATTTCCGCCAGTGGTTTTCCGGGCAGGCGTGACGACGCCATGCGGGCCGGTATTATGACAATCGGGTTCATGAAATCTGGTTTTGGCCCATCGGTTCATCAAGGCGACACGAAACGTGCGGGCTTGTGACTGCTTCACACACGCTGCGCGGCAGTCTAGGTAATGAAGCAAACTCATGCAACCGCGCACGAAAGGCGTCCTTATCCATGAACAGCATGCGGCTTAACCAGATGGGAGCAGCGTTCCTGATTGCAGCGGTGGCGCTTGGTGGAAGCTGGGCGGCGGGCAGCCTGCTCGTGCCGCACCGTGCCGCGGCGCAGAGTGCCGTTCCCATGCCGCAATCCACGCCCGACGATGGGCAGGACCCGCCGATCGAGACACTGCTGGCGCATGCGGATGCGGCCAAGGGGCATGAAATCGCCGACCACCAGTGCGGGATGTGTCACAGCTTTGCCCCGCATGGCCCGTCCGTCATCGGGCCCGACCTGTTTGGCGTCATGGGCACGCATATCGGTGACATCCCCGATTATGAATTCTCCGACGCCCTGAGCGCGCACAAGAAGGATGTGTGGACCCCTGCCCTGCTGTCGGAATGGATCAAGAAGCCCGACGCCTTTGCACCCGGCACGAAGATGGCCTTCCCCGGCATTGCCTCGGCCACGGACCGGGCCAACGTGGTTGCCTTCATCCAGACCCTTGTCGAAGAGAAGAACTGATGGCCGATCCGCTGGCGCACAAGGCGCAGTTCATTGCAGCGGCACAGGCGGCGGCCGATGTCGCCGCCTGTATCGTGCGCCCGTTTTTCCGGGCCGGGGTCCCCGCCGATGACAAGGCGGACCAGAGCCCGGTGACGATTGCCGATCGCACCGCCGAACGTGCGATCCGCGCCGTCATTGGCGAACGCCTGCCCCATCACGGGATCATGGGGGAGGAATTCGGCATCGAACGGCCCGATGCCGCCTATCGCTGGGTCATCGACCCGGTGGACGGGACGCGGGCCTTCCTGACGGGGCGCCCGACCTTTGGCACGCTGATCGCGCTGCTGCATGAAGGCGTGCCGGTGCTGGGCATCATTGACCAGCCGGTTACCGGGGAACGCTGGATCGGCGTGCGCGGGGAGCCCACGCGCTATCTCTCGCGCCTTGCGGGACAGGCGGGGACGCGCCCGTGCCCGGCGCTGGATCGTGCCGAACTGTCATGCACATCGCCCGAAATACTGGAAGGGTCACATCGCGCGCGCTGGGATGCCCTGTCGCGCGCCGTCAAGCGCGTCAGTTGGGGGGGCGACTGCTATGCCTATGGCCTGCTCGCACTGGGACAGGTGGATGTCATCGCCGAATGTACCATGAAGCCGTGGGACTGGGCCGCCCTTGTCCCCGTGGTGGAGGGGGCTGGTGGTTCCATGACCGACTGGGCGGGACAGCCTCTCCGGCTTGATGGGGATGGAACTGTCCTTGCGCTGGGAAATCCCGCCCTCCTGCCGCAGGCCTGCCGCCTGCTGGCGAAATAGCGTATTTTCGGGGTTTTCCGCCCTGCCTCCCCTGCCCCGGCCTCATTCCGCCCTAGCCACGCGCCAAGCAATCGGATAGGGCATCCCTTTGATCGAACAAGCGTGAGTACCCGACATGACTCATCCCTCCGCCGGCCATCTTTCCCTGTCCAAGGACAAGATCCGTATCCTTCTGCTCGAAGGCGTGCATGACAGCGCCGTCGCGCTGCTCAAGGAAAACGGGTACGAGAACGTCACCCGTCTCAAGACCGCGCTGGAAGGCGAGGCCCTGCGCAAGGCGCTGGAGGGCGTGCATATCGTCGGTATCCGTTCACGCACGCAGCTGACGCGCGAAGTCATCGAGGGGGCCGATCGCCTGATCGCCATCGGCTGCTTCTGCATCGGCACCAACCAGGTGGATCTGGTCGCCGCGCGTGAAAGCGGTATCCCCGTCTTCAACGCGCCGTTCAGCAACACCCGTTCCGTCGCCGAACTGGTGATGGGCGAGATCGTCATGCTGATGCGCCGGATCTTCCCTAAGTCGGTCGAATGTCATGCGGGCGTATGGAAGAAGTCGGCCACCAATAGCTGGGAAGTGCGTGGCAAGACGCTGGGCATCGTGGGGTATGGCTCCATCGGGTCGCAGCTTTCCGTGCTGGCCGAGGCGTTCGGCATGCGGGTTTTCTACTATGACGTGATCGACAAGCTGGTGCATGGCAATGCCCATCCTGTCGCCACGCTGGAAGAACTGCTGGGCCTGAGCGATGTCGTCAGCCTGCATGTGCCCCAGACGCCGGAGACGGCAAACATGATTGGCGAGGCGCAGATCCGTGCGATGAAGCCCGGATCGTTCCTTATCAATAATGCGCGCGGCAATGTGGTGGACCTCGACGCGCTTGCGGCGGCCCTGAAGGATGGCCACCTGCTGGGTGCCGCGATCGATGTGTTCCCCAAGGAGCCGAAGGCTGCGGGCGAAAGCCTCGAGACGCCGCTGCGTGGGCTGGAAAATGTCATTCTGACCCCGCATATCGGTGGTTCCACCGCAGAGGCGCAGGAGCGTATCGGCCAGGAAGTCGCCCGCAAGCTGCTGGATTATTCGGACATTGGCTCCACGCTGGGGGCGGTCAATTTTCCTACCGTGCAGTTGCCGGAAAACCCGCACGGCACGCGGTTCATGCACGTCCACACCAACGCGCCGGGCGTGATGCTGCAGATCAACGAGATCTTCTCCCGCGAGGACTGCAACGTCACGGCCCAGTACCTGCAGACTGCGGGTGAACTTGGCTACGTGGTGGTCGAGGCCGATACCGGGGGGGATGTGGAAAAGGACAACCGCATCCTTGGCAAGCTGCGTGACCTCAAGGGGACGATCCGTGCCCGCCTGCTGTACCAGCAGCGCTGAGATCCCTGCATTGCACTCAATGGAATTGGGGGTACGCGCAGGCGTGCCCCTTTTTCTTTTGGGAGGATTGATGTTCTTTTAAAAAAAGAACCGAAACGCGCCTGTATTACGTTTTAAATATTTTCCAAATACGTAGGAAATCTCTGAAATTCCAAAAAGTTTTTGGTGAAGCTTTTTTCAAAAAGCTTCGAAGGATGCCCCCTTGTCAGCCCATCACTTCGGACAGATGGGACAGCAACCGATCGAACCCGCGTCCCCGGCCGGAGACGCGACAATGGAGCAGCATGGCGTTCCAAGGTGGAAGGGGTCGGAAGATTGCCAGATATATGGGATGACCGAGGAATTTTCCCGGTGTGGCGCATACGATCCGGTGAGCCACGGGGAACTTGATTCCCCATGTTCAGGGGCTGGCATTTCAGCGAAACAATGGCAAAAAGGGAGCCACGTTTCCGTTGCCCCCTTTTTCACCCCTGTTCAATCAACTGACGTGCGATAAAATTTACGCTGTCCCGCCCGCCCCGCTCATGGCGCGCGCAGGCTGTTGTCGTGGCGGTCGATGTCGGGAATGGCGTGGTCGGGATCCAGCGTAACCGTTCGCAACACGCCACGGGTCCTGACCGGCAGGTCGATGGCGGTGTGCTGATACCATGCTTCCGTCGGGATGACCTGTCGCGTGGTGGTGCCATCGGCATAGGTGAGCAGCATCGTCACCGGAATGGGCAGGCTGCCCTTGTTCTGCACGGTGACCTGATAACCGTCAGCGGTGGCATGGATGCCGGTGCAGGCATAATCCGGGGCACGGTTTTCGAAATACCAGCCCCGCCAGAACCACGACAGGTCCTCCCCTGTTTCGCTGCTCATGAAACGGAAGAAATCCGACGGTGTGGGATGATGGTAGGCCCAGACGTCGATATAATGCCGGAAAGCGCGATCAAAGCGTTCCGGACCGACAATCTGTTCACGCAGCAGCTTGAGGCCGTAGGCTCCCTTGAAATAGGTCACCGGATGGCGATAGCGCTCCTGCACCAGGTCGGAGGGCACCATCAGCGGCGGCGCATCCTTGTCACGCAGGAGGGGGACAATATCATCCGCCGGCACGCCCGTCTGCGGGGCGAACTCATTGTCTTTCTTGGGGGCGAATTCCCCATGGTTGAAATGATCGGACGCATAGGCGTCGATAAAGGTGTTGAAGCCTTCATCCATGAAGGCGTTGCGCCGCTCATTAGAGCCGACGATCATGGGGAACCAGCCGTGCCCGAGTTCGTGCGTGGTGATCCAGAACAGTTGCGGCCCGTGGTCCTTCATGCCGTCAAAGACGATGCCGGGATATTCCATCCCTGCCCCATGCCCCCCAAGGTTGATCGCGTTCTGCCACGGATAGGGGTACCACTGTTCGGAAAAATATTCGATTGCGTGCTTCACGTATTCGGTGGAGCGGTCCCACCCGTCCGGCCCCACGCCTTCGACCGGATAGACGGACATGGCGAGGTGCGGCCCCTTCGTCACGCCGCGGGTGGCGGGCAGGTTCATCCGGGCAGCATCCCAGATGAACGCGGGGGATGCGGCAAACGCCACGTCACGCGTGTTTTCCATGCGGAAATGCCATGTCATGTCCCCATGGTCATGACGGTGGCTGGCCGGGTCCGTCACATCCTGCGCGGTGCGGATCAGGACGCGCGTGTCGCTGTGGGCTGCCTGTGACAGGCGCTTGCGTTCTGTTGCGGTCAGGACGGTATCGGGATTGAGCAGCGTGCCGGAACCCGCAACGGTGTAATTCCATGGCACGGTCACACGATAATCGATATTTCCGTATTCAAGATAGAATTCCTGCGCCAGATAGGGCGCCGTGTCCCATCCCCGGATGTCATCATAGACCGCCATGCGCGGATACCATTGAGCGATTTCATAAATGTCCCCATTTTTGCTGGGGGTTACCGAAGTACGTCCACCCCATGGACCGGGGATGACATACTGCCACGTCACATGGATGCGCATCTTCCCGCCCTTCCCCCGAAGGGTAGTGGGCAGGCGCAGTTGCATGCGCGTGTCACTGATGATCGGGGTGAGTTCCCTTTTGCTTCCCCCATATTCCACAACGACCTTCTGGATCTGTACGCCATTGGTGCGTGGGGCGGAAAACCGGTCTGAAGCAAACTGGGCCCGTGAATCGGGTTTATATTCGTTCTGTTCCAGATTCAGCCAGATGACATCAAGTCCGTCGGGGCTGTTGTTGGTATAGGTAATGGTTTCCTGGCCCGAAAGGCTTTTCGTATCCGGGTGTATTGTCGCGTCGATGGAATAATCGGCACGATTCTGCCAGAACGCCTGCCCCGGAACCCCGGCGGCCGAACGGAAAGCCGTGGGCCGGTCCGGCATCGGTTGTGGCATGAAAACGTCAGGTGCCCGTGCAGCCTGTCCCGGGGGAAGGGTCGTGGCGGCCCATCCGGACGTGACGCAGGCAAGGGAGGCCACACCCCCCAGGATCAGGGCTCGGTATCCTTTGGTATCGGGACGGAAACTCATGAATGTGGAAACCTTTTCCTCTGCGCGGTCATTTCTGGTGGATCATGCCAACATGAACGTAACCCGTCATCATGAAGACGGTCAATTCGGTTCACATGCGTCATGATCCTCCTGACGGGAAAGGGTTTTCACCATCATGCAGCAAAGAGACATGTCATGACGATGCCTGCGTGACCTTCTGGAAAACATCAAGCCCGTCATCGTCGTATTCCACCATGACGATGTTCGGGGTATTCTGAATGGCATCAAGAAAGTCTTTCCTTTTATTTTTACGTCGGCATACTTTTCCGGGTTCTGATTAATAATTATGGAATTATCGCGAATGGAAACGCTGACCTCATCCTGAAGATTGATGCCATCACCCTCGAAGATGGCGATCAGTGCATCGTCATCATTTGAAATCGTAATAATTTCTTAGATAAGAATTTCTTGTGACATGACCTTCTGTCCTGTTCGCTGTAATGTCTATATTTTTACGATATACTTGTATTCAGGACATTTATAATATTCCGTAATTGGAATGTTTGTGGCACGATACATATGAAATATACGCGGTGGTAGGATCATGCCCCTGCGTCCTTTTCATTCATGCACTGCATGGCTGACGCGTTCCCGAACGGGACGTCTTTGCGATATAACCGCACGCATGACAGCCAAAGCCCGCTTCCCCTCCTATACCCTGCTGGAACGTATTGCCGACCTAGCGGTCCATGTCGTGGGGGTCGTCATCATGGTTGCGGGGGCGGCGTGGCTTGGGGCGTCGGTACCGCATGATGCTTCTTGGGCGGCACGGCAGTCCGTCTTTCTTTACGGAACCTGCCTGATCCTCGTATGCATCTGTTCGGCTGCGTATAATTTCTGTCCGGCCTGCCGCCTCAAAGGAGGATTGCAGCGCGTTGACCAGGCCATGATTTTTGTCGCCATTGCCAGTACCTATACGCCCTTCATCATCATTGGCGGACGCGGGGGGCTCAGCCTTGGATTTTGCGGACTGTTATGGGGCGCCGCCCTTGCCGGGATGTGCATGAAGCTGTTCTGGTTTGAAAAAAGCCAGAAATATCCCGTTTTCCCCTATCTGGCGGTAGCATGGATGTTCTTTCTGTGCCCGGACCCGGTTTTCTGGCACCTGCCTTTTCAGGTGGTCGCGCTGATTATTCTGGGGCTTGTCTTCTATTGTATCGGCACGGTCTTCTATAATCATGAAGACCTGCCTTTTTCCAATGCGCTGTGGCATGTCATGGTGGTCTGCGGGGCATCCACCCACATCTATGCCGCGCGGCGCATGATCGATACGATTGCCTGACCGGACTGTATCAGGGCGGCGTTGTCCCTGTTCCATTACGATGTTCGCGCAGGTATTTCCGTCGGCCCTTTTCCCCCATCCACAGCATGATCGGCAGGAGTTTCTGCCACAATGCAGGGAAGATCAGCAGCAGTTGTCCGAAAATCCCGTCGGATGACGGGACGAACACATCCTTCCCCCGCTGGCGCAGGGCACGCAGAATCAGCGTCGCGATCTGCTGCGGCGGTACCGGCAGGGTCACGAAATTGATGGCGGACCCACCGTTCTGCATTTCCTTCTGCAGCATGGGGGTATCCACCGCGCCCGGGAAGATGGAGGAGACGTGGATGCCCCGTGAACGGACTTCCTCACGCAGGGAAAGGGCAAATCCACGCAGGCCGAATTTCGTGGCGGCATAGACACTGCTGCCGCCAAGCGGAACAATCGCGGCCATCGAATTGACAAACACGACATGCCCACCCCGCGGCATGAGGTCGAGCAACCATGTCGTCAGCATGATGGGGGTCTGCAGGTTGACCGTCACCTGTTCCCGGACCGCCCTGTCATCCAGGTCGGAGGCAGCCTGTGGCACGATCACCCCTGCGCAGTGGATGAGCGCCCGCACAGGCGCGCCAAGTGCGCGGATTCGGTCTGTTGCCGAACTGATGGCCTGTGGGTCCCCAAGGTCGCAGCGGATGTTGGTCACATCGGGGGAATGTTCCAGTGTCGGCACGCTTCCCTGCCGTGTCAGCGCAATTACATGATAGCCCGCAGCCAGCAGGCCATCGATGACAAGGCGCCCGATCCCCCCTGCCCCGCCGGTAATCACCGCCAGCGGGTGTTGTGTTGAATCTGGTGGAAACGGAGCCGTCATAAGAGTCTCGCGAACGGTAAGATTGTGATTATTTTCAACCTGATATGCATCTGGCTCATGTTACCTGACGTAACATAAAGTCATCATGACGTCGAAGATAAATCGTAATCGGTATTTTCACGGGATCTTTTGCGAAGGCTTGTCCGGATCGTTGCCGTTCATGTCGTCGCGGGCTTCCTGCATGGCCTTTGCCGTCAGGCGCTTTTCATTGCGGCGCAGGAAAATGGCCGATCCCCCTACTCCGACGACAACGCCGATGACGCCGATGACACTCGCGGGGCCTGAAAGCTGCATGATCTTGTGCCCGAGATAGTAGGTCAGCATGGCATAGCCGCCAGCCCAGCAGATGCCGCCGGCCGCGTTGAATATCATGAAACGTGGCCATGTCATGTGATTCGCCCCGGCAAGCAGCGCCACGAACACACGCACAACGGCGATAAAGCGGCCAAAGAAGACGATTTCACTGCCATGGCGGCGGAACAGGAACCGCCCGAGCATAAGCCGGTCCGGCGTCAGCCCGATCCGCGTGCCATAGCGCTGCAGCAGCGGGATCCCCACCGTGCGCCCGATGACATAGCCGATATTGTCGCCAATGACCGCGCCCGCAATGGCCGCGACGGCCACCCAGCCGATAGCCATATGATGTGTCGCCGCGCAGTAAAGCGAGGCGGAAATGATCAGCGTTTCCGCCGGCAGGGGCAGGCCCATGCTTTCCAGCATGACGATCAGGGTGATGACGCCATATCCATAGTGCTGGAACAGATATTCCATGTGGTGAAGCAGCTTACAATCTCCTTGCGCACCCTGCGCGGAGCATGGCTTTCACGCGACCGGAACCGGCTGTCCCCACCGGCCACGGGGCGTCCATGTCGCCTGATATGCCATGCTGGTAACGCAATGGGGGATTTCACAATCCATGGGAAGCCTATTTTTCAAATAGCTGCCCTCCATCATATCAGGGATATGTCATATTATCCAACGCGATAAGGCACTTGGCCCCAGCCGTTGCGCCCACGTTGCAGGGTGGGAAGGTTCATTCCGCGCGGATCATGATTTCCACCACATTGGCACGCCCCGATGCGATCCCTGCCTGAATGGCGGGGGCGATGTCGGTGGCGCGCGTGATCCTGCAGGCCGACAGGCCATAGGACGTGGCCATGGCCTGGTAATCTATGGCCGGGTCATTGAGGTCCATGGCAAGGTAATGGCCGTTGCGGCTTGAAACATAGTGCGTCTGGCCCCGCATGAAGCCTTTGAGCACATTATATTCCTGGTTGTTCATGATGACGAAGGTCACCGGCAGTTTTTCATGCGCGGCCGTCCAGATCGCCTGCGGGGAGTAGAGCGAGGCCCCATCGCCCACCAGGCACACGACAGGCTCCCGCCCCAGGCCCAGCGATGCGCCAACGGCGGCGGGCATGCCCCAGCCCAGCGCGCCGCCGCGCAGGAAGGAGTACTGGGCGGGCCAGTCACTGTCGAGGAAGGAGCGCACATGTGACGAGGTTGCGATGGCCTCGTCCACGATGGCGATGTCCGGCCCGATGGCGCGCACGGCCTCGTACGCCGCGACACAGGGGGCAATGGCCGGTTCGGCCATGCGGTCCAGCGCGGTGGCGATGGCCCTGTTGCGGCGTTCGCGGTTGCGCGCGGTCACGCTTTCACGTGCGGTGGCATAGACGTCTTCGCGGCCTTCGATCGCTTTTTTCAGAAGGGGCAGGAACGCCTCCAGCGAGGTACGGATATGTCCGACCAGCGACAGCGGCGTATAGAAGGTGCGTCCCAGATCCCCGATATCCGCCGAGACCTGGTAGATCGCGCAACCCGGCGGCACGGCGGAGCCTTCGGAATACAGGATGGTGATCAGCGATTTGCCGCCCAGCGCGAAAATCGCATCATAATCCGCAAGCTTTGCCGCGATGTCCGTTGCGCGTGTGGGCAGGTTGCCTTCCCACAGGGGATGGGATGTTGCGAAAGGCACGCGTGACGGCCACGACGAACCGAAGACCGGCGCCCCCAGAAGGTCGGCGACAGCGGCCACCTGCGCTGCGGCACCTGCGGCGTGGACCTCATCCCCCGCGATGATCCAGAGGCGCCCCGGCGCGATCCGGGCCAGATGCTGTGCAAGTTCCGGCAGGCCACCTGCAATCGAGCACCGGTCGATCTGCGATGGGGGGGCGGCGGAAACCGTGCTCATTTCCTCCATCACGTCCATGGGCAGCGACAGGAAGACCGGTCCCGTGGGCGCGGCCATGGCGTCGTTGAAGGCACGGTGCACCAGCACCGGCAACTGGTCGGCATGCATGACTTCCTGCGCCCATTTCACGGCGGGGGTGGCAATGCTGACCAGATCCCCGAACAGGAGGGGGTCGGAGATGGTATGGCGGGAATCCTGCTGTCCCGCCGTCACGACCAGTGGCGTCTGCGAGACGCTGGCGTTGAGGAGGTTGCCCATGCCATGGCCCAGTCCCCCTGCCGTATGCAGGTTCAGGAAGCCGGGACGCCCTGCCGCCTGTGCATAGCCATCGGCCATCGCGACGGCGCTGGCTTCCTGCAGCGCCAGCACATAATGCAGGTCCGGGCGTTTCTGCAGTGCGTCGATCAGCGGAAGTTCCGTCGTGCCGGGATTGCCAAAGATATATTTGACCCCCTCGCTTTCAAGAATTTCGAGCAGGATGTCCGCGCCCCGGCGGCTGCGCTGTCCATCGATATCACTGACTGCCGTGATCTGCATGAATGGCCTCTTCCATACTGGTGTTATTGCAACTGTAATATGAAAATGGCGATTGTCATCCATCCAACTGTGTCCGGGCGCATATAAGACAGACGATGACATCTGGTGCGGGGATATCGGTCATTTCTATTCAAAAACACGTTGCCGGATATAATGTTACGATACCTGCCGCAGCGTGCCCCCGCCACGCAAAGCTATATTTAAGATACAGGACTGGTCCCATCGAGATGACGCATGCACAAGAATGGCTCCGTGCCATTCCCGACAGTTTCTGTCCCACCGCGCTTGCGGACATTGACCGGACATTGCACGCCATCAGGGCGGAGCAGGATGTCACGATCCCGCTTGCGATCGAAAGTGGCAGTCGCGCATGGGGCTTCCCCTCCCTCGACAGTGATTATGACTGCCGGTTCATCTTCATCAGGCCCATGGCGCGATACCTGTCCCTCTGGCCGGTGCGCGATGTCATCGAGGTTCCGCTGACACAGGAACTCGATATCAATGGCTGGGATCTGGCCAAGGCGCTCCGCCTGCTGCTGAAGGGAAACGTGGCGGTGATGGAGTGGCTGTCCTCCCCCATCATATATGGGGCCGATGCGACATTCCGCGCGCAGTTCCTGGCCCTGGCGCATCGTGTATGCAATCGTACGCTCGTCGCGCGGCATTACCTGCACCTTGGTGAAAAGCAGTATGACCGGCATTGCGGCATGCAGGTGCATGACATGCGGATCAAGAAGCTGTTTTACGCCCTGCGTCCCGCCATTGCCCTGCGCTGGCTGCGGCTGCATCCGGCATGCAATGTTGTGCCGATGCACTTTCCGTCCCTGCTGGGTGAATGCGAACTTGAACCGGCCACGGTCGGGATGATTGACGACCTTATCCGTGCGAAGGCGCAGACGCGTGAAACCCGCCTGATTGAGATGCCGGCCGCGCTGGACCGGTTGATGGCGCGTGAATTCGCCCTCGCCCATGAAACATTCGACCGCCTGTCGCCAGAGGTTCCAGCCGATGCCATGATGGAAGCCGATGGATTTTTCCGCGCCTGGGTTCGGTGAAAATGCAAAAGGCCCATGCGGAATGGAGGCATGGGCCTTTTTGACGGCGGCGTTTTCTGAAGCTTTTATTACTTAACGATCAAGTTTTTGGTGCGGTCCATTCCATGAATGGACCGTGATTTCATGGCGTGCTCAGGGTCATGTCAAGGCGCTGCATCATCTGCGGCAGCGGGATCTGCAATTCGGTAAGGGGCAGGCTTTTCGTGCCCGACGATTTCATCGTGAAGGCAGGCAGCTTGTCAGCCATCAGCAGCGCGACCAGATGCGCCTGGTCATCCGGCAGCCCTGCACGACGGGCTTCGTTTTCCTTCATGGCGATGACCTGCTGGTTCGCCGCGTCCGGGTTCTGCTGCGGCATCGACGTGTCGGGAATTTCCTGATCCCGTTTATCGTTGTCCCGCAGGTCAAGGGTCACGTCGACGGCCTGCAACGTCAGGCGTGCGACGTTCTGGGCAATATTGAACACCGTCATCCCGTTCAGGCCACGGACATTGTGGTCCAGCACCGACAGGGTGGCGGTATCAAGCAGCACGGGCGAGAAGTTGCCCAGCTCGACCTTGCCATGCCAGTTGCCGAAATCCGTGAAATTCCCGCTACTTGTCATGGTCATCACGGACCTGGCTTTCTGCAGGTCATACCCGATGTCCAGGGTGCCATGCAGCGCGTTGTAACCATCCTGTCCCGCCTGTCGGGCAAAGGACGCCAGGATGCCCGGGATCGGCGCGCCGGGGCCGGCGGCGACGATTTTCTGGACCGGGACCGTGAGGCCGGAGAACGAAAGGTCAATGTAATACGGTATCGCGTGCGCCGTATCGATGCGGGAAATGTCCACGCTGCTGGCCGTGACATCCACCGCAGGCGCGATGTGCCATTTCACATCCGACAGCGACACAGTCCCGAAAAGCGAGGTACTGACGCTGCCATATTCCACGGCACCCAGCAGGTTCATGCTTTCCAGCGCGTCATGCACGCCCTTCGCGGCCTTCTGAGAGGCCTGATGGTGCACGACACCCCATCCGACGAGCACGAGGCAGCCGATCCCCCCTGCCCCCGCCTGCAGCCAGCGGCGATATTTCTGCATGAAGGAACGACGGTTTTCCGCATCGCCGAGTTCATGGGCGGCCTTGGTCATGTATTCGGCGGCCGAACGCTGTGCCGCCTTGACCTTGGGGGCCTGTGCCGCCACGAAATTGGACGTACGATGGGAAAATGCCTTCAGGCCCTCCCCCAGCTGTTCCAGCGTTTCGTCCGCCCTGGCCGAACTGCCCAGGCCCGTTCCCGTGGCGATCCCTCCCCGCGCCAGCAACGTGCCCGGTGGGATCAGCGGCGTGATGTGGGGCAGCAGTCTGCTCATGGGGGGCAGCAGCATGGAGGCGTTCGCTGCTGCGGCGCCTGCCGGGATGGGTGTGCCTGCGGTCTGCATTACCGTCATCGTCCCTTTGTCTGCGTCGAGGATCAGGCGTGCTTTTGCGTATTTTCACGCTGCCATGCCAGTTCATCGCGGATCATGAACACCACCAGCACGGTTTCACACCCGATGCGCGTCAGGATGATGCTGATGACGGTCGTGATGAGGGCGACGATACTGCCAAGGACCAGTCCGACGATTGTCGGCAGCGTGGTGGACTCCCCCGCCATCTGCGCGGCATTGATGCACAGCACGAGGATGCTGATGAATGTCGCCAGCCCGGACAGCACGCAGAAGACCACGCCGATATAGTAGAATATCTTCATGAACTGCGGGGTGATGAGCGTATCGAAGGACAGGAGGGTCTTCATGATGTTCGGTCCTTGGTAAGGGAGATATGGTGTGGGCGTGCCGGGGGCACGATGTGACGGGTATCAGGGGGCCGGATTGCGTGCGGCCGCCTGCGTGGCATTGGCGATCTTGCGGTTTTCGATTTCCGTGGGATCGGTTGCATCGGCGCATTGCGCCTGTTTGCAGGCATAGGAGCGCGTGACGCTGAGTTGTGCGTCAGGGAAGTCCCCCTGCGTTGGCGTGGTGAGCAGGCCGCTGACGAGGTACCATCCGGCGTCACCGAAATCGGCCTTGTCATCCGCCATTGTCAGGCTCAGATGGCCCGGCCATGTCGTGGCGACATCCTTGTGCCCCGAACCGCCGGTCTGGACCAGCAGGCTGACGGGAACGGGCTTTCCGTTGCCCTGCATGGAGGCGAAGCGGGAGGCGCGGATGTTGTCGAGTGAATGGAACAGTTCAACCGGCCTGTCATCATTGACCCAGTTCGCCATCCGCACGGGAACCGGGGCCGTGCCAAGTTCACGTATTTCGCTGTCTCGTCGCGCCACGAGCTGCTGCTGCCGTTTGGCCGCCGCGATCCGCTGTGCCTGCGCGCGCTGGGCCGCGATCTGTTCCGGCCCGGCCTGATACAGCAGCGTTCCAAGGTGCTGGTCGCCATAGACGCTGTAGCCATGCACCGTGGCGGAATAGGTCGGTTCAGACGCATTGTCGTTGACACTCTTGGGATCGACACTGAATTCCAGCACGATCCAGATCCGGCGGTTCATCCAGCCGTAGCTTTCGCGCCTGTGCTCGAAGTTGCGCGCCTCTTCGGGGGACATGGCAAATCCGGTGATGGATTCCATGTCCTGCGCATGCAGTTCCACGGCCGCCGGGATGCCATCGGCCGCGCATGGACGGCCAAGCCGCAGGAGATTCCCGTTGATGTGGATCGGGAACATGTTTTCCTGAAAGTCGTAATGGCCGAATTCTGTTTCCAGTTCGGCATAGATGACATTCGGCGCGACATCGCCGCTGTGGGCCTGCATGTCCTGCCCGGCTTTTTCAAGCACTTCATGGAGCCGGAAATCATCGTTCCTTGAACGGAACCATTCCGACTGCATATGCCCCTGCGCCCAGCATTTCTGCGCTTCGGGATTGGCCGGGAATGTCGGGTCGTTTTTCCCGGCAAACAGCATGTAGCCCCAATATCCCTGCTCCCCCTGTGGCGGGACGGAGGCTGGGGGTGCCGGCGCCACGGCGGCCTGCACCTGATCCGGGACTGCTGGCGTGGCCGGCGGCGCAGGCTGGGCCGCGGCGGCATCCGCCGCTGGCGCAGGGCTGGTCTGTGGCATAGGTCCGGTGAACGGGTTGGGCGGCGTGTCGTCGTGCGGGGGCGCTGCGGGAGGGGTGGTCAGTTCTGGCGGATTTGCTGCGGCAAAGACCCATCCCCCGCTGCGTTCGGCGTGGTAATGCCCGGTGATGCGGCCCTCTTCCGAGACGCTGGCATCAGCGCGTTCCGCCGTGGGGCATGTCTGCTCGAACTCGCGCCGCATCTTGTCGAGAAGTGCCACCTGTGCGGTCGGGTTGCCCTTGTCCTCGCTTTCGCTGGACAGGACCATCTTCAGGCGCAGGTTCGACTGGCACCACTGCGCGCCGCCTGCGGCATAGACCTCGATATGCCTGGCGCTGGATCGTGCGATCAGCGCTTCTTCGTCCGCCCATGCCGCGACAGGCGCCAGCATCATGGCCAGCGCAACGCCCCCGATCAGGCGTTGACGCATCGTGCCTTCGTGCAGAACCGACCGGATCATGCGCTTGTTCCTCACGTCAGTTGAGTTCCCATACACCCTGCGCCGAACGGCATGCCGTTTCGGTCGAAGTGCTGGATTTTCCCTTGTCGGTTGCGACGGTCTTCAGGTCGCGGCAGGTGACGGTTGCGTTGACTTCCGACGAAACCGTCTTGCCTTCGGGGGCGGATGGGGCCGCATCAAGGTCAAATGTCCCGGTGGTTGCGGCATGGTGGCTGCCGGCCGCCAGCGGCTGCAGCGAAGACGCCATGACGTAGCCGACCGAGCGGCCATGCTGTGAAACCAGCATCCAGTTCTGCCCCGTCAACTGCCCCACCACCATGATCACGGAATGGGTCGGCAGCGTCATCGCGACGGCGGCGGATGTGGATGGCGAAAGGTAGACAGGGGTGGATGACGTCGCCTGGTAACGCGCGCCAATCGCATGGATCGATCCCGGCGCCGCCACGTTGGCGTTGCGGGTAATGCGGATCGACTTGTCTTCCTGTCGGGTATTGGACGTGGTGATGGTGGCACGCATGGTGGAGTGGTCGGACTGCCACGTTACCGTGCGGTTGTCGCCCTGCGCCATCAGGAGCTGCTGCTGACGGCGGGCCAGCGCCTTGCGATCCATGTTGTCGAGCATGTTGCCGATGCTCGAACCAAAGGATTCCCCGCCGATCAGGCTGGCAAGGCCGGCCACGACATGGTTGCGTGTCGTATGGATGCCGGGTTCGGCCCCGGTCTGCGCGGTATTACCAGACTGATCGGTCGCACATCCCGAAATGGCAGCCGAGATGCAGAGAACGGAAAACGTTTTTACGCCAATCCGGTAAAAATCACGCATTACCAATATTTTCCCGATATATTCTATAAGTGAAATTTTGCAATCACATAAAGGTGCTTCATTTGAGCGTCAACGGAAAAATAGACCAATCAGGATTAAAAATATGGACCGCCTGAGTCTGTATTAAAATGTTCATTATATATTCATGAAAATGTAAAAATATCTGAAATTGAAACCTGAATTTCAGGAAGAAAAAATAATCGACCGATAATATCGCATAATTCCGGTCAGCAGGTTTTTTCCTGTGGACACCCGATGCGGATGGCTGGGAAGCAAGTCCCGCCCCATGCTACGGAAGATATTTTCCCCGGAATGAAATGAACAGGAAATATCATGGGGTTTTCATGATTATGCTGTGAAAGATAACCATGAAAATTTCAGGTTTTATGGATTTAAAGGGTTGTCGTGTCTTCGGCCGCGGGCTCACTTGGAGCAGGAGCAGGAGCAGGAGCAGGAGCAGGAGCAGGAGCAGGAGCAGGAGCAGGAGCAGGAGCAGGAGCAGGAGCAGGAGCAGGAGCAGGAGCAGGAGCAGGAGCAGAGTTGGGATTGGGATTGGGATTTTGCGCCTGGGCCAGGAACCTTGCAAAATCGTCCTGCATCTTGCGTGCCAGTTCCGGGTCGGAAAGTTGTGCATCCTTGTGCGAGGAATCAATCACGACGACCCTGTCCCCCGCGAGTGGGTCGGGAACATGGTTTGCGCCCAGAAGGGCCTGCAGGGCGCGCGCGTTCTGGCCGTCATGGATCTGGCTGTCGAGGTCGCGATCAATCAGGCCATGATGGTCAAGAAACGTATTGAAGCGTGAAGGGATGCGAATGCAGCCTTCGGAATCCGAACGGCCCAGACGCCCTTCCAGCAGGTCGGGATCGGTTGCGTGCATTTCCAGGCGCACGACGGCCACGGCACCTTTCCTGCGCCAGTCCTCGGTTGTCTGCCATCCGAAGTCCCAGACACGCATGCCCTTGTTGCCGTTACCGCGTACGCCGAACTCGTTTTTCGTCCCCTGCGCACGGTAGCCATAGATCTGCCCGTCATTGAGGAAAATTCCCACCGGCGTACGGAAATGCTCCGTCCGGCCCGGGCGTCCCGTGCTGACACGCACCGAACCCAGCGCAATCAGGTTTTCAAGCGCGCCCCCGCCCACGGCAACCCACAGGCGCTGTACGCGTTCGGCGCGGTCCACGACCAGTACGACCTGCGTCGTATCGGGCCACAGATGCGTCCTGTCCAGAAGTTCCTTTGCCTGCGCAAGGGCCGTGACCGTAAGGCTGTCGCTCGCCCGTGCGACCTGTGGCCCCACCTCGGCCTTCAGTGCGGTGCGCAGGGTGTCCATTTCCCGTGTGACGTCAGGTGGGGCGGACTGCGCATGTCCCTGTGTCGCAAGCCCCCAGATAATCAGGAATGTTCCGGCAGCCGTACGTAAACTTATCTGCATCTGGCTTCCGGCATGACGGTCTGGCGATCCCGTGGATTTATATTCTGTTTTGCAAAACCGACTGAATGCATCTTTTACGGTATTCTTTATTTCCCTGCCGCGCTGGTCCATTTCCTCCATGCTGAGGCGTTCGGTACTGTCACACCGTCATCCATGGATGGGCGGGTGACGGGGTCCTGCGCCATGCCTTGCGGTCGGTCCGTGGCATCGAAACGGAAAGGCTGGCCGATGGCCTTGCCGGGCAGTTCGCCTTCCCACATGACGGTATTGCCCCGGATGATGGTCCCGACGGGACGGCCGGTCAGGGTGCGGCCGACAAAAGGCGACCATCCACAGCGCGACGCCAGCCAGTCCTGTCGGATCTCCCAACGGGCGTCAAGGTCGACAATCGAGAAATCAGCGTCATAGCCTACGGCAATCCGTCCCTTGCGCACCAGTCCGAACAGGCGCTGGGGTCCGGCGGACGTCATGTCCACCACCTTGCGCAGCGTCAGCCGTCCTGCCGCGACATGGTCGAGCATCAGCGGCAGCAGCGTCTGCACACCCGGCATGCCGGAGGGAGAGTCGGGATAGGCGCGCTCCTTCGCCGTCATGGTATGCGGGGCGTGGTCGGATCCGATGATGTCGGGTACCCCCTGCCCCATCCAGTACCACAGCCCGTCACGCGCCGCGCGGTTGCGGATCGGCGGGTTCATCTGCGCCAGGGTGCCCAGTTCGGGGTAGGCCTCCTCCGCCGCCAGGGTCAGGTGCTGGGGCGTGACCTCGCAGCTGGCGATGTCCTTGTTGGCCGAAAGGAATTCCAGTTCCGCCGGGGTGGTGACATGCAGGACATGGATACGGCGGCCCGTCCTGCGCGCAAGGGCCACGATACGCTGCGTCGCGCGCATCGCCGTTTCCTCGTCACGCCAGACCGGGTGGGACGACGGGTCACCCGCGATCCGGTGCCCAACGCGCTCCAGCAGCCTGTCCTCGTCCTCGGCGTGGATTGCGACGCGGCGGGAGCCGGAGCGCAGGACACGTTCGAGGATGCGGTCATCGGACACCAGCAGGCTGCCGGTGGAGGATCCCATGAAAATCTTGATCCCCGCCGTGCCCGGCAGCTTTTCAAGCTCCCCACACTGTTCCGCATTATCTGTCGTCGCCCCGACATAGAATGCGTGTTCGCACCACATGCGTCCGTGCGCACGCGCCAGCTTGTCCGCCACGGCTTCGGGAGTGTCCGTGGGGGGGCGGGTATTGGGCATCTCGAACACGCCTGTCACGCCACCAAGCACTGCGGCGCGGCTGCCGGATTCCAGGTCTTCCGCATCGCCGGGGCCGGGTTCGCGGAAATGGACCTGCGTGTCTATCACGCCCGGCAGGATGGTCAGGCCCGTGCATTCCAGCGTACGATGCGCGCTGCCCGTGCCGCCGATACGCGCGATGCGCCCGTCGCGCACGAAAATGTCCGTCGTCACGGTCTGGTCGGGAAGGACGACAGTCCCATTCTTCAAAACAAGGTCGTACGATGTGCCCGGCATCTGCTTTCCCGTCTCGTTCATGTTTCAGGAGCAGATGAATGCACAACCGGCTCCGGCGGTGGACGGAAAATAATCGACATGAACCCACACGTCCAGAAGAAGACATGTGCTTTCACGCATGGCATCCCGTCATGCGACCTACTGGAGAATGAAAAACAGGGTTATGCACGCAATCGCCATCGTGATGATGACAAGGCGGCCGAGGTGATAGTCCGGGGCGGCATGCCGGTTGCCCAGATGCACTGGCGCGGGCGTGACATCATGCGTCGGGTCGGTCATTTGCTCCTCCGTAAACGAATGGATGCTGCGTGCCACTGTTCAGCCCAGCGACATCAGGCTGTCCCACAGCAGCCTGGCATTGAGGATGAGGATGACGGCAGCGATGCTCCATGCGATGGCTTTCATCGCCGGGGGGATCGCAAATTCCCCCATCTTGCTACGGTCCGAGACGAACATCACCAGCGGGATGACCGCGAAAGGCAACTGCATGGACAGGATCACCTGACTGAACATCAGTAACTCCCCTACCCCGTGCGCGCCATAAAGTGATGTGACGAACAGGACGGGAATGACCGCAAGGCCGCGCGTCAGCAGACGGCGCGCCCATGATGGCATGGACAGGTGCAGGAACCCTTCCATGACGATCTGCCCGGCCAGTGTGCCGGTAACGGTTGAATTCATGCCTGCCGCCAGAAGGGCCGTTGCGAACAGGGTCGAGGCGATCCCCACCCCCAGCACGGGCGACAGCAGGCGATAGGCATCTGAAATCTCGGCCACGTCGCGATGTCCGCTGGCATGGAATGCCGCCGCCGCGACAATCAGGATCGCGGCATTGATGAACAGCGCCAGCACGAGGGCGATCGTGCTGTCGAGTGTCGACCACCGGATGGCGTCGCGCCGCCCCGCCGGGGTGCGGCCGAAGGCGCGGGTCTGCACGATGGAGGAATGCAGGTACAAATTGTGTGGCATGACCGTCGCCCCGATGATGCCGATGGCGATATACAGCATCGAAGGATCGGCCAGGATCTGCGTCGATGGCACAAAGCCGCGCAGGATCGCGGAAATGGAGGGAACGGCCGCGATGATCTGGACCACGAAACAGCCTGCGATAATGACCAGCAGTCCGATGATGAAGGATTCGAGGTAGCGGAAGCCGCGTTGCATCAGCAGCAGCACGACGAAGGCATCCGCAATGGACACGATGCATCCCCCGATCAGGGGCAGGCCGAACAGCAGTTGCAGGGCGACGGCCGTGCCGATGACTTCCGCCAGATCGCACGCGATGATGGCCAGTTCGCATGACAGCCACAGGACGGAATTCACCAGCGGGGGGAAATGGTCCCGGCATGCCTGCGCCAGATCATGGTCGGTCACGATGCCCAGTCGTGCGGCGAGTGCCTGAAGCACGATGGCCATCAGGTTGGACAGCATGACGACCCACAGCAGGTGATAGCCGAACTGCGCGCCGCCCTGCAGGTCGGTGGCCCAGTTGCCCGGGTCCATGTATCCGACCGAAATCATGTATCCCGGCCCGACGAACGCCAGGAAACGACGCCACCACCGGGCGCTGCTGTCCGGGACATGGATGCTGGCATGGACTTCGGGCAGGCTCCGGACTTCCGTGCCCTGCCGGGTGAAGCGCCATGTCCGCGAAGGCGGCGACGCGGGAGGAGGAGCGGACATGAAGACCTGCCTGAAAACCTTGGTGCCAGGTCATTGAACGCCACTGCCATAAAATATGCAACAGGCTATATCTTGTAGTGATAACAATTTTTCATAGCATGCAGATTACAGGGCCGCGGGCAACGCGAACCCGCAGGGGCATCCTGTTGTCAGGGGTGTGCGAAGGGGCGGAAACCGGTGCCGGCAACGGTCATGGCTGCCGGCACCCGCAGGTCAGTTGCGATAGTCCGGCTGCTCACGATCGAGCTTGCGGATCAGTGCCTGCCAGATCAGCCGTCCCTGGTCGGGGTCTTCCTCGAACTGCCTGCGCGCGCGCAGGATGCTGGGAAGTGACGGGAAATGCAGCTTCATCCCGGTGGACTGGGCCGCGACCTGAATGCGGCAGGCCTGCTCCAGATAGTACATGCGGTAAAAACATTCCGCCACAGTACGCCCGACCGTCAGCAGGCCATGATTCTGCAGGATCAGGCCATGGTTGTCGCCAAGGTCACGGACAAGGCGCTCGCGTTCGCTCAGGTTGTCGTCGGCGGCCAGTCCCTCATAGGCATGGAAGCCGATGCGCTCATGGAATTCCATGCTGATCTGGTTGATGGGCAGGATCCTGCATTCCTGCGCCGCCACGGCCATACCCGCCACCGTGTGGGTGTGCATGACGCAGGCCGCGTCGGGCCGGGCACGGTGGATGGCGGAATGGATGACAAATCCCGCCGGGTTGATGGGCCATGCCGTCTGCTGGCGCGGGTGGCCGTCTGCATCGACGCAGACAAGGGAACTTGCTGTGATTTCCTCGAACAGGAAACCGTAAGGGTTGACCAGATAGGCATGGTGCGCCCCCGGCAGGCGTGCCGACAGGTGCGTGTAGACAAGGTCGGTCATCCCGAAATGCGCCACCAGGCGATACGCCGCGGCCAGTTCGCAACGCAGCGCCTGTTCCGGCGCCGATGGCGGCGCGGGGGCCGGGACATCGGCACTCCCAGCATGCACGTCCGCGTTTCGTGTGGCGTCAGGCAATGACGGTATCCAGTGCCTTGCAGAAACTGCGCATGTCACTTTCGGATCCGACGGTGATGCGCGAACAGTTCGGCCAGATGGGCCAGTTGCGGCCGATGATGACGCCCTGTTTCGCAAAAGCCTCCCGCACCGGTTTCGCCGGGCGTTTCCAGTCAACGATGAACATGTTCGCCACGCTGGGAATATAGGAGATCCCGCGCTGGCGCAGGTGCGCGAATGTCATTTCCCGGTTGGCTGTCATCTCGTTGCGGCGCTGCACGATTTCCTGCGCGCGCGTGACACTGGCCAGGCCGGTGGCAAGGGCAACGGTGGACAGCATGAAGGATTGCGAGAACCCGTCATAGCGCATCATCTTTTCAAGCAGGTCCGGACGTCCCATGCTGAGCCCGAGGCGCAGGCCCGCCATGCCGAACAGCTTGGAGAACGTGCGCAGCACGATCACGTCCTTGCCCGCGGCGACAAGGGAGGCGGCGCTGGGCGTGCCGGCAAAATGGATATAGGCCTCATCCACCAGGACGATCGAACCTGCGGGCTTGTTGGCGACCAGCCATTCGATATCGGCAATGGGTGTCAGCGTGCCGGTGGGGTTGTTGGGGGAGCAGATGTAGTAGACCCCCGCATTCGGATTGGCCGCCAGCATCGCGCGGACATCCGTTTTCCAGTTGTTTTCCGGACGCAGTGCGACCTTCGCCAGCGGGACCTTCAGCCATTCGGCCGTCTCCCATGACGGTTCATAGGTCGGGTCCAGCGTGACAAGTCCCCGCTGCGGGGAACAGAATGTCACGATGGCGCGGCACAGCGGGTCGCCAGAACCGGGCCATGGCATGATATGGTCGGTGGGCACCCCCTCGATTTCCGAAACTGCCTTGAGCAGGTCCTGCCGGTTGCGGTTGGGCCAGTACCGGTTGCCCTGCGCCACCATGGCGGCGCCGGCGCGCACGCCTGCCTCCATGGGGCCGGTCCACCATTCGTTGCTGTCGATCAGCACCTTGCCCGCGTTATCGCCTGCGGACGCCACGACCCCGCGCGCCTGCGAAACCCTGCCCGGCAGTGACGCAAGCGCCAGTCCGGTGCCCAGCAACGCCCCGATACGGCCGAACTGCCGACGCGAATATCCCCGTTGCAGCAGGTCGCGTCGGGCGTCAGCCGACAAAGTCGCATCCGTATCCATAATACGCGTTCCTTAGTTATGTCAGGGCGATGGTAACCACGGCCCCGCAACCATCCTGAGGACACATATCATGCAGGCTTATTCATTACGATCAAGTTCCATTATGAAACGTGAACCGCAATGATCATCAGGGTGTGACAATATGGCACACCACCATCCGGGCAGAATGTCGTTACATGAATGTATTGTCAGCACTCAGCGTGACAGGGATGCCCGCCGCAGGGGCATGGTCATGCAGTGCACGCTTCCCCCGCCGTGTGAAAACTGATCCAGGCGCGGCGTCAGGACCTCCATCCCCTCGGCGCGCATCATCTGGTTTATGCGCCTGCTGTGGTGCGGGCTGATGACCCGCCCCTTCCCCAATGCAAGGACATTGCATCCCATGTCGTTCATCGCTTCCTTGTAGCTGACAGGCAGCAGGCGGATGCCCTGCGCGCGCAGCCACGCAAGGTCGGCATCGGGCAGGACATCGGTGACCGCAATGGCCGTGTCGTCGTTGATCAGCGTGAAGATGACATCAAGATGCAGGAAATGGGCCGGGAAACGAATCAGGCGGCAGGTCCAGCCCTCCTGCGTGAACCAGTCGGCGAACTGCCTTGCCCCGGCTTCGTCCGTGCGGCCGCCACTGACCCCGATCACCAGCAGGCCGGGACGGATGAAATGTATGTCCCCCCCTTCGACATGGCCCTGCGTGCAGGTTTTCCAGATTTCGCCGGGGGCATAGAACTGCCGTACCGCCTCCTCCTCCGCACGGCGTTCTGGGCGCGCCATGCGGGTGACGACGGTGCCGAATGGCGTGGTCTGCGAACTGTCGCGGGTATAGACCTCATATGGCAGGCCGGTCCGTGGCGTCATGAAATGGCAGTTGACATCCGCCATGCGCAGCGCATCCACCAGTTCATCAAACTGTGAAAGCATGTCTGCATGATTGGTGCGGCGCCCGCTGGCCAGGGTCTGGATCGCGATATCGTTGCTCGGTATCCATGAATAATGGTCTGGCCGGCACAGCAGCACATCGGCAAGGGCGCCGCTTTCGCTGTCTATGAACCAGTGATTTGCGTTCATTATGTGAAATCCCGAAGAAATGGCGCGTCTGCCTGGCAGGAAGGCTTCGCAGCGTAGCAATGCAACGCATCTGGCGGGATAGGAATGATACATAGTTCACTTTGAAATCTCATTAACCGCGCGAAACCAAAAAACCTGTTTGTGCGGTGACATATAATGTTGCACTCTCTGGACAATCCGAAGCGTTCAAGTAACGATCATCAGACTTTATCAGGTCGTAACCATCCGGCCTCAGGTCATCGTGACCCTCATCCCACCGGCACCATGGACGGACCCCGACGCACATGACAGCCTCATCAATGACCCTTTCCTCCCCTTCCCCGTCTTCCACGAAGCGGATGGCGGCAGGCCGACGCAGGGGTGGTGGTTTCCGTGGCCAGGTGGCCGAGGTGGACCTGCGTCTGCTGCGTGTCTTTCGCACCGTGGCCGAACGCGGGGGATTCGCGGCGGCAGAGATCGCCCTTGGCAAAAGCAAGTCTTCCATCAGCATCGACATCTCGGCCCTTGAAAACCGTCTTAACATCAAGCTGTGCCAGCGTGGGCGCAGCGGGTTTGCCCTGACCGGCGAAGGGCGCATGGTGCTGGAGGCGACGGAGGAGCTGCTTGCGGATATCGAGCGTTTCCAGCAACGCATCAATACGGCAAGCGGCATCCTGTCGGGACGTTTTTCGCTGTACATGCCGGACAACATCCTGATCCATGGGGAAACGGCGGTCATACGCGCCATCAAGACCTTTACCGCGCGGCACCCTTCCGTTTTCATGAACATGCATTCCGCTTCCCCGCGGGAAGTGGAACTTGCGGTGCTCGATGGGCGCGCCACGGCGGGCATCGTGCTGCATGGCCACCATCGTCCGGAGTTGCAGAGCACGGCGCTGTTTACGGAATCCCTTGGCCTGTACTGCGCCGTGTCGCACCCGCTGGCACAGATGGACAAGGACGACATCACGTTCGATGTCCTGACGCAGCAGCGCATGATCGAAGTGTCCAGCGCGGTTTCCTCCCCCGCGTGGGACCGGATCAAGGGGCACATGACATTCTGCGCGGGGGCCGAGAATGTCGATGCCCGCGCCCTGCTCATCCTTTCGGGCAATTATATAGGCTTCCTGCCCGAAGCCTATGCACGCCCGCTTGTTGCTGACGGACTGTTGCGCCATATCGCGCCCGACAGCCTGCGCCTGATGACCAGTTTCCATTTCCTGGTGCGTCCATCCCCCGATACCGGCATGATGATCGAGACCTTCCGCACGATACTGGAAGACTCGTATTGAGATATTCCATCTGCCGCGCGGTTATGGACCTGTTATCCCTGTGCCTTTTTCTTCTTGTCGTACTGATGCCTGCCGGGCCGGTCCATGCGCAGGCATCTGCCGTACCCGGGTTCATCCATGATGGTGTCCTGAGCGTCTGCACCAACCCCACCCTGCCCCCGATGACATTCATGAAGCATGAGGGCGATGACCGGGGCATGCCCTCCGGCGTGGATATCGACCTTGCGCGCGCGCTTGCCGATTACTGGCATGTCCGGCTTGAGGTTTCCTCCATGGATTTCGTGGGGCTGTTTCCCTCCCTCATGGCGGGGCGATGCGCGCTGGTGGCAAGTGGCGTCACGCGCCTTCCCAGTCGGGAGAGGAGTTTTGACGCCGTTCCCTACCTGGATACGGCGATGGTGGTCGTGGCATCCGCCGCAACAGGCGCCATCGCCACGATGGACGACCTGTCCGGGCGGCGTATCGCTGTGCAGGCAGGCACCAGTTACGCCGCCATGATCGAACGCCTGAACGGGCAGTTGCTGGCGCGGCACCTGGCCCCCATCGAGATCCAGCAGTATCCGACCGAGGAAACGGTCGTGCAGCAGGTCCTGCTGGGCCGCGATTTTGCCTTCATCAGCCAGGATGTGGAAATATATTTCCGCCAGAAGCAGTTGCACGGCAAGGTGCATGTCATCCTGCGGACCGATGATCCGCAGTACCGGCAGTTTGCCCTGTATATACGCAAGGACACGCAGGATCACGAGGCCCTGCGCCATGCCATTGCCGTCCTGTCCGCCAATGGCCGGATCAATGCCATTGCGCGCCGCTGGTCGATCGCGCCCAGCAGCGCCACGGCCCTGTCGGCGGCCCCTGCCCCGGTCTTTGCCTGGCATGATTTCTTCCACGCCCTGATGTCGGCATCATTCCTGCGGGGGGCTGCGGTCACGCTCGGGCTGGCACTGGCGTCGCATATGACGGCCATCGTGATTTCGGTTCCCATTGCCCTGCGGCTTGGCGGCCGGCCAGGGATGGTGCGCACGCTGCTGGGCCTTTACATCTATGTTTTCCGCGCCGTGCCGACCCTGCTGCAACTGCTGTTCGTCTGGAACGCGTTGCCGCAGTTCTGTCCCATCTTCAGGGAGGCATGGTTCACGCCTTTCCTGGCGGCGTGGATCTCGCTGTCGCTCAATGAAAGCGCCTATCAGGCTGAAATCAACCGCGCCGCCCTTGCCGCCGTCGATGCCGGGCAGGTCGCGGCCGGACGGGCGCTGGGCATGCGGAGCGCGCAGATCTATCGCCATGTCGTCTTTCCGCAGGCCCTGCGCATTGCCCTGCCGCCCACGATCAATGATTTCATCACGTTGCTCAAGACCACATCTCTGGCGTCTGTCATTTCGCTGCACGAACTTCTGTCCGTGGCGCAGGTGGAAGTCGCCCGCAGCTTCGAGTTCAGCGAATATTACGCGGCGGCCCTTGTCTATTACCTGCTGATGGTGCTGTTTTTCATCATGCTGCAGAAGATCATGGAACATCGCCTTGGATGGGCCACCCCTGCGGGAGGCATCCATGAACGCTGAGCATGCCATGGCAGGCGATGCCCCCGTTGTCGTGGCAGCGCGCGCGCTGTGCAGGAACCGGGGGGAAAACCTTCTTCTGGATGCCGTTGACCTTGATATCCGCAAGGGGGAAAAGGTCGCGGTGCTTGGCCCGTCAGGGGCCGGGAAGTCCACCCTCATCCGCTGTTTCAACAGGACGGAGGCCCATGATAGCGGCACCCTGTCGATCAACGGGGAGGAAATCGACAGCACGACCGACCTTGTGAAACTTCGTGGCATGGTGGGGCTGGTTTTCCAGAACTACCATCTCTTCCCGCACCTGAGTGTCCTTGACAACTGCACCCTTGCCCCGCGCCTCGTGCGCAACATGTCGCCGGGGCAGGCCCGCGCCCTTGCGCTGGGGTTTCTGGAACAGGTGGGGATCCGGGAGCAGGCGCAGCGCTATCCCGCCCAACTCTCCGGCGGCCAGCAGCAGCGCGCCGCCATCGCGCGTGCGCTGTGCATGCAGCCACAGATCATGATGTTTGACGAACCGACGGCCGCCCTCGACCCGGAAGCCATCCATGGGGTGATGGCCATCATCGACGACCTGTGTGACGCCGGGATCACGACCATTTTCGTCACCCATGAAATGGGGTTCGCCCGTCGCCTTGCCGACCGGATCGTCTTCATGGATCGTGGCAGGGTGCTGGAGAATGCCCCTGCCACGTCCTTTTTCGGGGGGCCGCGCAGCGCGCGTGCGCGGATGTTCCTCGAACGGCAGCTCTGCCCCTAACCCTGTCCCGCGCGGGCGGCGGCATTGGCGCGTTCCCATCCCCGCACCAGTGGCAGCAGCAGGGCAAAGACAAGGGTTGCCGCCCCCGCCACCAGGGCAAGGTTGCGAAACAGGGTGCCATAGATCACCAGCGTCTGTGCCGCGTCGGTTCCCCCTTCGCCGGTATTGTCGATGGCCGCCATGTTGGCGACCATGCTGCCGACATACATGGCAAAGCCGATCAGCACGTAAAAACAGCCCGCCATGAAGGCGCTGATACGTGGCGGGACATACCGCGCGATCGCCGCAAGCCCCAGGCTGTTGAGCATGAGTTCACCGATCGACAGCGGCCCATACCCGATCAGCATCCACCATGGCGAGACATGGTCGCCCGCACACAGATGCGTGCAGACCCACCATATGACAAAGGACAGGGTGACACAGGCAAAGCCGATGACGAATTTCCCCGCGATGCTGATATCCGCATTGCGGCGCCCCAGCCAGTTGTAGATCGCGATCAGCAGCGGCGTGCCCAGCATGATCCACATGGGATTGAACGCCTGGAACTGCCCTGCCGACATGGAGAACAGGGGCATGCCCAGCAGGGTAAAGTCCTTGCTGACATTGCGCAGGGTGAACAGCGTCAGCGACGTCACCATCTGCTGGTAGAAGACGAAATAGAGCGCCACTTCGAACGTCAGCAGGTATATGATCTTCAGGCCGGGACGTTCATGGGCGGCCGCACGGACATACAGGACCATCCATGCCGCCATGATCATCAGGCCGGACGCCATGACCAGCATCCCCTGGATCGAACTGGATTCAAGGATGCGGGCAATGACCGCAATGGCCACAAGCGTTGCCACCGAGATCAGGAGGGTATGGCGGAGGGGGACCGGGTTGAAATCCGGCGCCGTGCCGATACCATCCAGCCTGCGGCGGCGTATGAAATAGGCCACGATCCCCAGCACAAGTCCCACGCCACAGGACGTGAACGCCATGGCCCAGCCATAGGTCTGCTGCAGCCATGGCGTCAGGACAAGGGAGAAGGTGGAGCCGATATTGACCGACATGTAATATATCGTGAAGGCCACATCGAGCTTCTTTTCCTCATCCCGGTAGATGAGGTTGACCGTATTGCAGGAGTTGGGCTTGAACAGCCCGTTCCCCACCGCAATCACCGCCATCCCGAGGAAAAGGGAATGGGCATTGCCCGTCATTCCCCCCAGCAGGAGATAGCCGCTCGCCAGGACCATGGCGCCCACCACCATTGTCCGTCGCGATCCCAGCACCTGATCGCCCAGCCAGCCACCAATGACGGGGGCGGCATAGGTCACGGCGGCGAAACTGCCCCACAGCATGTTGGCCTGCGTGTCATGCATGCCCAGTTTCTGGACCATGTACAGCAGCAGGATGGCCTGCATGCCGTAAAATCCGAACCGTTCCCATATCTCTATGGCAAGGACGACCCGGAATGCGGCGGACCGGTCTGGTGCCGACATGGGTTTCATGCCGGCGTCATTCCCTGAACTCTGCATCAACATGCACTCAGGGCACGACCGGAAGCCAGACGGCGGTGGGATGCGCACGGTCGTGATAGACCTGCTGCGTGGCCACGGTGTAGTCCTCCTTGGCCGCCTGCAGGATATTGGGCACGAACTTCTGCGGATTGCGGTCATACAGCGGGAAAAGGCTCGACTGGATCTGGATCATGATCCGGTGACCGGGTTCGAAGACATGGTTGACCGCAGGCAGCGTAAAGCGGTAGCGCGCGACCTGCCCCGGCACGATGGCCGCCGGCTTGGCAAAGCTCTGCCGGTAGCGGCCACGGAAGATGTCCATCGATACCGCCAGTTCATACCCGCCCATTTCAGGGCGATCGGCGGTTGTCGGCGGGTTCACGTCGATCACCTTGACGACCCAGTCCGCATCCGTTCCGCTGGTGGCGGCATAGACGTCGGCCACGGGTACGCCGCTGACCTTGACCGGGGCGGTCAGGACCGGGGTTTCATAGGTCAGGACATCGGGGCGGCTTTCGGCGTGGCGCTGGTCCTGCACCAGCCATGTCTTCCAGCGATCCGAATCCGAAACGAAGGAGAACGGGCGGGCAATGAAGGGAACCGGGTGCTGCGGGTCGGAGACGTAATGGTCCGATGCCTGTTCGTCATGTTCGGGCTGGCGGGTGGACAGGCCATGTTCGGCATGCACGAAGAAGGGCTGCAGCGGATGGGGGCAGTGCTCGTCACACGCCAGCGGCCAGCGATCGAGATAGTCCCAGTGGTTCTTGCCGGTGTTGTAGATGATCGCTTCCGGCAGGTGGACCGGGGCGGAACCGGGGCGCAGGTACTGGTCGAAGAAGGGACGCAGGACCTCATGGCGGAACTGCGATGCGGTGTCGCCATTCCACTGTAGCGGGCCAAGGGCGGAGCCGTTGTAATTGACCTGGCTGTGGCGCCATGGCCCCATGACCAGCACGTTGGGAACCGACGGGGTCGTCGCCTGCAGGGCCTGCCATGAATGGATGGCGCCCCACATGTCTTCCTGGTCCCACAGCCCCTGTTCCCACAGGGTCGGGACACTCGCCTTGCGCTGCGCCAGCAGGTGGTCGAGCGCCTGCTGCTGCCAGAAGGCGTCATAGGCGGGATGGGCCAGCATACGCTGCCACCACGGGAACTGGTCCAGCCCCGCATTGTGCGCGAACTGCCCGGCGGAGCCTGCGGTCAGGAAATTGGTGTAATCGTCATGATCGACACGCGGGATGGCATGGCCTTCCGCGCGCTCTGACATCTGCATGGTGAAATAATCAAGCCCGCCCTGGCGGAACGCGCCATAATGGTACCAGTCGTCCCCCATCCAGCCATCGACCATCGGGCTTTCGGGCGCCGTGACCTTCAGCGCCGGATGCGGGTCAAGCAGCGCCATGACCACGGTATAGCCTTCGTAGGAGGAGCCGAGCATGCCGACGCGGCCATTGCTTTCGGGCAGGTTGTGAACCAGCCAGTCTATTGTATCCCACGCGTCCGTGGTCTCATCCGTTTTCGTGGGGTTCAGCGGGCCGCGTGGCGGCCGGGTCATCACATAATCCCCTTCCGAGCCATATTTGCCACGGATGTCCTGGAATACCCGGATGTAACCGCCTTCCACGAACGTGTCGTCGCCTTCGGGCAGGATGGAGCGGATGTCAGGGGCGTCCGGAATGCGGTTTGCCCGTGCGGAAGCATGATAGGGCGTGCGCGTCAGCAGGATCGGTGCGCCGGACGCGTCCTTTGGAATGACGATGACGGTATGCAGCTTCACGCCGTCACGCATCGGGATCATTACGTCACGCTTGATATAGTTGCGTGCGTTCGTGGGAAAAACCACATGGGCGGGAATATCGCTGCCGGTCTGTACCATCAACGCGGATGTATCGGGCGTGCCTGCCGTCTTGGTCGCTGCCTGCGTGTCCGCGGCAAGGCCACGTTCGGCCAGCGTACCGGACGATACACATGCAATCATGATTGCCAGTGACGGCAACTGCCGCCAGGAAAGCCGTTTCACGTCATTCCACTCCAGTATTGCCCAGCGGGCGTTGTCGTTGCATTGCCCTTATCATAGCAGCCTGCCGTTCCGAACGCCCAAAACGCCTTCCGCATGGGATCGGGAACAAAAATAACGCGATCACGGCGGCGGCCGCACCCTGCTCCCCTGCCCCGCCATGGCCGTGCACGGGCGATCCACCGACGGCGCGGGGCCTGCGTTTCCGATTTCATGAACTTTACATAATAACAAAGGAAACCCTAACCGTTTGAGGTTATGACAGGAACGGTAATAACATTCCGCAAGGAGGACGATTGTGCGTTTCGCAGAGAATGGGGGACCGGGCAGGTTTCCAATACGCCACATGCTGCCCGTGCTGGCGCTGCTGGCCGGTGGTGCGGCCAGCAGCGTGCCGGCCCATGCCGCAGGTCACGCGGCGGTCCCTGCCCTGACGCCGGGGGGGCTGCCCACGACCGTCGTGCCCTCGGCCTACCGTATCAGTGTCGATACGGACATGAAGGCCCTCGTACTGAGCGGTCATGAGGAAATCGACCTGACCGTAAGCCGCCCGGTGGGGCAGATCGTGCTGAACCAGGCCGGCCTGAAGCTTGAATCCGCCAGTGTCGATGGCACCGCCCTGCAGATTTCCCAGGACGAGACCGCGCAGACCGCCACGCTGAGTGTTCCCGTGCCCGGCCAGGTCCCGGCGGGCCGGCATGTCCTGTCGATCCGTTATAGCGGGCCGATCCCGCAGACCCCCAACGGCATCTATTATGATGATTACCGTGACCAGAAGGGGCGCAGGAAGCGGATGCTGGTAACCCAGTTCGAGGTCGCCGATGCCCGCCGCATGTTCCCCAGCTGGGATGAACCCGGCCTGAAGGCGACCTATCAGCTGAGCGTGCGCGTGCCGCGTGCCTATACCGCCGTCAGCAACATGCCCGTCGCCTCGGTCACGAAGGCGGCTGGCAGGACGAAATACGTCAATTTCGCCGCGACGCCGCGCATGTCCAGCTACCTCCTTGCCGTGGTGGCGGGTGATCTTGGCGCGGTGCATGGCAAGGGTGGCGGCACCCCCATCAATGTCTACGCCCCCTCTGGCGAGGAGCGGAACGGCGAATACGCGCTTGGCGCCGCAACCGACATCCTGCCCTATTACAACCAGTATTTCGGCGTCCCCTATCCGCTGCCCAAGCTCGACCTGCTGGCCATTCCCGGCAATTATGAAGCCGGGGCGATGGAAAACTGGGGCGCGATGACGTTCATCGACAATGCCGTCCTGTTTGACCCCAAACGCAGTTCGCCCGAAACCCGCGAATGGGTCTATCTGGTGGTTGCCCATGAAATGGCGCACCAGTGGTCGGGTGACCTTGTCACCATGGGATGGTGGAATGACATCTGGCTCAATGAAGGTTTCGCCTCGTGGATGGAAACCAAGGCCACCAACCATTTCAATCCCGGATGGGAAATCTGGCCGCGCCAGCATGCCGACCGTGAGGCCGCGATGGCGCTGGATGCACAGTCCACCACCCATCCCATCCAGCAGACCATCCATGATGTGAGCGAGGCCAGCAGCGCGTTCGACCGGATCAGCTACCAGAAGGGTGAGCAGGTGATCCGCATGATCGAGGACTGGCTGGGTGAGGACCGCTTCCGCGACGGCATGCGCGACTACATGAAGGCCCATGCCTATGGCAATGCCACCAGTGACGACCTGTGGGCCGCGCTGTCGCATGCCTCGGAGCAGGATATCGGTTCGGTCGCGCGCAGCTTCGTCGAACAGCCCGGCATCCCGCAGGTCAATGTCGCACGCCGGTGCGTGGGCGATACGACCGTGCTGACCCTGACGCAGGGCCGCTTTACCATCCATGACCCCCATGCCGCTGCACTGAAATGGAAGGTTCCGGTCATTGCCGGCACGGCGGCAGGCGATGTCCACAAGATCCTGCTGGGCAAGGCCCCGTCCACGCTGCGCTTTGCGGGATGTGACCATGCGGTCAAGATCAACCTTGGCGAAAACGGGTACTACCGCACACGCTACGATGCGGCGTCGCTTGCGCTGCTGCAGAAGGAATTCGCGTCCTTCGGGCCTGCGGACCGCGCCAACCTCCTGGGGGACGAGTTCGCCATGTTCCAGTCCGGGCAGGCATCCCTGAAGGATTACCTGTCGCTGGTGGCCAACCTGCCCGCCACCCATGAAAATGACATCGCCGTCTGGCAGGAGACGATTTCGCACCTGCAGGCGCTTGACACCATGATGACGGGAACGCCCGGACAGGCGCGGTTCCATGATTTCGCCCGTTCCGTGCTGCAGGGGCAGATGCAGCGCCTTGGCTGGAACGTGCGTGCGGATGAACCCTTTACCGATACCCTGCTCCGCCCGAAGGTCATTGGCGTGCTGGGACAGTTCGGGGATCGCGCGGTCATTGCCGGGGCGCAGGCCCGGTTTGAAAAATACCTGAAGACCCCGTCTTCCCTGCCAGCCAGTCTGGTGGCGCCCGTCGCCACGATTGCAGGACGTGAAGCGGACGGGAAAACATACGACCGGATCGAAAAACTCATTCACAAGGCACCCGATACGGAACGCAAGCTGCGTTTCTTCGATGCGCTGGCGGCGTCCCATGACATGGCGCTGACCCGCCGCACGGTCGCCCTTGCCTACAGCGGCGCCATCCCCAATGGCCGTATTGTCCGCGAACTTGCGGTGACGGCGCGCGAAAGCGGCCATCCGGAGGAAGTGTGGGATATCGTCCTGAAAAACCAGGATGAGATCCGCAAGCATCTTTCCCCGTGGTCTCAGGAAACGCTATTGCCTGCCGTGGCGGGCGAGACGGTCAATCCCGACATCGCCAGGGCGCTGCTGAGCAATCCTTCGAGCACATCTTCACGCGGGAGCCTGGTTTCGGCGCGCCAGGCCGCTGACAAGATCACATCCAATGCGGAAATCTACGCGCGTGCACGCACGCAGGTGACCGAATGGATGCAGGAGAATAATGTTAAATAATCCCTTATGTGAACTTCATTGATACCGGTGTGAATGTTGCTTTTAGGCAACTGTGGTGTAATTAATACTACACTTTAACATATTCATATCGAAGGTGGATGTTTCCATCTGTGTAATGAACCTACCGATCAATACATCAGTCGGTTCATTGCAAGGGGGATGCCCATGAGAAAAAGAAGTACTTCCCTGTCGCATTATCTGGTAATGCGACAGGGAACATCTGCCTTTTTGAAAAGCAGTTGTGCCAGTTCCTGCCGTGCGCTCAATCCGTCTGTGACATTTGTTGTGGCCCTGATGGCGACGACCGGGATCGGTTTTTCCAGCCGTGACGCAGGTGCCCAGGACGTGACTCATTCGGTCGCCACCCCTGCCGACACCACGGTCAAGGCGCACAAGGCCAAGAAAACATCTGCGCAGACGAAGTCGGATTCAGATTCTGCTTCGTCCTCGACCGTAAATGTCAGCCCCAAGGCTGAATCCATTACCGTCCGTGCCCAGAGACGTCTGCTGCGCGAAAAGAATTCCCCCAGTGCGGTGACCGAACTTGGGGCCGACCATATCCGTCAGGCCGGCCTGATGGGCAGTGTTGCGTCCATCCTGCGCGATGCCCCCTCCGTCAACGTCTACCAGTCAGGTGTCGGCAATAACGAGCCGGTCATCAGCGTGCGTGGCGCGCGTGGCCTGGAAGTTGCGCAGACCCTTGATGGTGTGCCGATGCAGGATCTGCTCAATGGTGGCTCGGGCGGCTACATGAGCAGCATCATCGGCGGCAAGTTCAACATGGACCAGATAAGTGGGGTCTCCATTTATCCTGGCGTTGCCTACCCCAGTGAAACGACATTCGGGACGATCGGCGGCACCATTGCCTATCATTCCCTGCGGCCAAGTGATGACCGCCACCTGGACATTACCGGGTCCGTCGGGTCCTTCGGGACATGGAACGAAGGGTTCGAGGCTGACTCCGGGCGACTGGATGGATGGATGGGTCATGGCGTCGATGCGCCCAAGATCATGTTGAAATATTCCAACATGCAGACCAAGAACTATATCAAATATACTCCTGCGCGTTACAATAATATGGAGTTTGCATTTGATAAGCCTTACAATGACGGGCAGTCGCTGTTCTCCGCGACCGTGCTTTACAATACCGGTGACGGCCGGTTTGAGGCGCAACCCGTGCCCACGGCATGGATGAACAAGTACGGGAAATACAGCAACTATAACCCGAATACGACGTTTGGTCAGGAAAACAACGACTACTTCACGATGATCCTGAAGAATGACACCTACGTCAACGACTACCTGAATGTTGGTGTCACCGGCTTCTACGAGTTTTCGGATTCAACGATGCTCGACTACCAGAACCCGGACTCGTTCTCGCTCAATGGTGCCGCAACGCCGTATTCGATCGGTGGTTCCAATATCTTCACCCAGACCGCAGCAGGGTTTGGTGAACAGGGATATTACGGGTATGGAAACATCTTCTATATGCCCGGTGCGTATACCTATAACGGCAGCAGCAACTGTGCCGCCGGCGTGCAGGCCGCGTGGGCTGCCGCAGGGCAGACCAGTCCCTGCGGTTACAATGCGCAGGAAAGCTACACACGTACGGACACATATGGCATCCGTCCGCGCCTGACGATTACGCCGCCGAGTTTCTGGGGCATCCAGAACACGATCAAGGTCGGCGCCCTGATTGCCAAGGAAACAAGCAACCTGACCCCGACCTGGGCGGGAAGCACTGCTGATGTCAAGCAGACGGCGGCAAACCTGATCAGCGGTGGTGGTGAAGGTGGCGGCCAGCGCGTCATGTATCAGGGGTATTTCCAGGACAAGATCGACCTGTTCAAGAATACCCTGCACGTCACGCCCGGCTTCGTGATCGAGGGGACACAGTCCGGCCTGACCAGTACCGAAATGTATGGTGGCACGGTTTCGGCTGCCGCCGCCGCGACGACCTACTGCCAGACATATACCTGTAATACGGGTTATTATTCGTCCAAGAAGTGGGATCGTGAATGGCTGCCGTTCATCAACGTCAGCTATGACCTTGATAAGGTCATCCCCAAGCTGAAGGGACTGTCGTTTTACGGAAGCTGGGGTAACTCTGCCCTGTATGCGCCTGTGTCCGATTTCTCGCCCAACGTGCTGGGTGAAGTGCCGAATGCTTCCATCGTGCACATGGAAGAAGGCGGCATCAAGTTCAACCGCCGCAACATCACGATTTCCGTCGATTACTTCCATCAGAAGGTCGATCGTGACTTCGGCATGTTTGAATATCAGTCGGGCTCACTGGCGGGATATAGCTCCTACACCAATGCGGGCCAGCGCTCCATGAAGGGTGAAGAGGCCTCGGTCATCTGGCAGGTGACGCCCAAGATCCAGCTGTTTGGCAACTTCTCGCACCTCAGCGAACATTACGATGCCACCGCGCTGGAAAGCATGACCGTGCAGGAAGACCAGTTCGGTATCGCGACCAAAGGATCGCCCGTTACCGGCGTGCCGTCGTGGCTTTCGACGATCGGTATCGATTATCGCACGCGCAACCTGATCCGGCATGGCGATAATTTCAATGTCCGTTTCCAGGGGCAGTATACCGGTCACCAGAGCACGACCTATGACCTGTCCGGGTTCCAGAATGTCGGGAACATTCCCGGTGTGGGCGGATATGCCAACGGGACGAACTATAACTACTATACCATTACATCAGGTGCGACGACGTATGATCCGCATGGTGGCATTGCCCCGTACATGATCTTCTCGCTGGACCTGAACTACGACATGCCCTTCAAGAATGCTGGGCCGCTGAAGTCCCTGAACTTCGATATCAATGTGTATAACCTGTTCAATACATTCTATTGGCAGTACAAGTACAAGCAGATTGCGCCGGGCACCTGCTCGACCATCAGTTCCGGCCCGCTGGCTGGACAGGCTGCCAGTAACTATGGGTGTGGTACTTCCTATAGTGATGGTATCGCGGGTCAGCCCGCATCCGTGACGTTCACAATGCGTGCACGGCTTGGCTGACGGTTCAGGCTGCTTCTCCTTCGGATGACGACAATCCGGACAGTGACCCACTCCTCCGGGAGTGGGTCACTGCGAGTTATGACACCGCCAGAAAGGATGGCCTGATGCCGATGCCCTTTTGTCCTGAGGCTGGCGTGATGGTGCTGTCGGAAAGGGATGGAACCGAAAGCCTATATGCGCATCAGCTGTGCGGAATTGGGCGGAAATGTCCGTCTGATCCTTTATTGGCGGTGCATCTGCGGATCATGGATGCCAAAAAGCCCCGGAAAACATGGCTACGGGTAATTCACAAACCAACATAATAACAAAATATAATCCACAATGTGAATAAGACATGGAAGCGTAGCCGGCGATCACGGGATGGAGTTTGAAATATTATTAGAACCTAAACATATATATTATATTTATGTTTCGTGCGTTAGCGTATTGATTTCTGGTAATTATTTTATCTGACCTGTCTAGGACAAACGGGTCACACCTGCCTGGAAAAGGCATCATTTCCGTGAATTTTTTGTTGCACAGTGTCGTTCGGCATGTGGAAATCTGTTGTTATTTCAGAACGATACGACTTCGTCCTAAAAAATTTCCGCCTTCAGAATGAATTTATCTTTCTTTTATGGCGGATATGGTAATATAATATGAAAGAAAAATTAGATGGATATGGAATGTTAGAAAAAAAACGACTGAATGCGTCGGGGTTCATTCACATTCTAAAACAATCTACACCGTTACAAGTGTGTGTTGCTCTTTCGTCACAGGGGCTGGCACTGCTTTGTGCTGCCTTTTTTTCGGCGTTGAATCTTTCCTCTTCTGACACTGTAATGATTTTCATCAGGAAATCAGTGCTGTGGCGGTCGGCATGTCCGATTTGGAGGGGAGGAAACGATGCGAGAAATGTTCCGTACTTTTTCCTTCATGCCGCGGCGTGAACATCAACAATATGACGGTGCAGGATACGGAGTGATCCGGTATGGCACTGCGTCATGGCTGTGATTGGAAAAAGTCCTCTATGCCTAATATAGCGAGGCGGGAAAAAATTCGTCTGGCCCGGCAGCCCCTGCTGGCGGGATCGGCATTTGTGTGGCTGCTGTCGGTCGGCTCTGTCGCCATGGCTGCAACGCAGACAGGTACTACCGCATCCACGACCACTGCATCCACCCATCGTGTTCATCGGGCAAATGGCGCGCAGGCGGCTGCCGTGCACCATAGTACTGCGACACCACATTCCGCGCCTGAAACCCTGAAGGTCAGTGTCTCACGCGTACGCTCGCACGGCGCGGTGCAGGCCGTGACACGTCAGCAGATGGATCATTTCGTTGAGGGCACAAGCCCCAACCAGATCCTTGCCCTGACCACGCCGGGCGTCAATTTCGCATCGGATGACGCGTTTGGCCTCGATACGGTGGCGAATACGCTGTATGTGCGTGGCTTCAACCAGATGCAGCTTGGTGAGACGCTTGACGGCATCCCGATGGGTGGCCAGGGGTTCCACAACTGGAACGGCCTGGGCGTCGACCAGATGGAAATCCAGGAAGACGTCGCCGGCATGACCGTCTCGCAGGGGGCTGGCGCGCTGGACACCCCTTCGGCACAGACCCTTGGTGGTGCGCTGACCTATACGACGTCGGATCCTTCCATGAAGGCCGGTGGACGTGTCGGGCAGACCTTCGGCAGCTATAATGCCTTCCGCACGTTCGGCCGCGTTGACAGTGGCGTCCTGAACTCGACGGGCACCCGGTTTTATGCCGCCTATGCCCGTACGGACCAGGATCTGTGGAAGGGCTTTGGCGACCAGCAGGAACAGCAGGCGAACTTCAAGCTGGTCCAGCCGGTGGGTGATCGCGGCAAGATCACGGCGATTTTCGATTATTCGAACTTCGCGCAGTACAACTACATGGGCCTGACGAAAAACATGTGGGAGAGGATGGGGCGTAATGCGACCTATCTGAAGCCCAACTATGGCCTTTCGAAGGAATATGCCAACTACGCGCAGAATGGCGGCGTGCCGTCCAGCCTGCAGGGCATCCTGTCGAATGACGAAATTGGCGACTACGCCTATGACGGCACGCAGACGCAGCGTAACTACCTGTCCGCCGTGACGGGTGAGTTCCAGCTGTTCCCGAACGTGACGTCCAAGACCATCGCCTATGCGCATGTGTCCAGCGGCGATTACAGTGGCTCCAACCCGTTCCTCGTCTCGCCCAATTCCGGCGTGCCCATGGCACTGGAAACGGGGCATCCTGATGTCCAGCGCATCGGCTTTACCCAGAATTTCACCATCCACACCCATGGCAACGACATCCAGACCGGGATCTGGTATGAAAACGATGCCTTCAACTATCCCATGCGCATGTATGAGGATGGTGTGGATGCCGCCCACAATTCCAAGAGCGATTTCAAGGCATCGCAGGCGGCAACGTGGTATTCGGATTCCTTCAATACCAATACGTTCCAGTTCTACCTGCAGGATACCTATCACATCATTCCGGGCATGACGGTCAGTGCGGGCTTCAAGTCGCTGCTGCAGGACACGCATGGCGGCACGAAGATGGATAATTCCGCCAAGTATTCCAACTGGAACACCTATTACAGCCATCCTGCCGATGGCAGCATGACGGCGGCCAACGCCTTCCTGCCGCACTTCAACTTCGACTATCACTTCGAACGTCATCATGAAGTGTATTTCGATATCGCCGAGAACATGCGTGCCTATGACTACGGGCAGCAGAGCAGCTCCGGCACCGTCTGGGGTGGCCTCGGCAGTGCGACCAATTCGGCGCAGGCCGTGTTCAACGCGAACAAGAACACGCTGCGTCCCGAGCGCACCTGGAACTATGTCGTGGGGTATCGCTACAACTCCAAGATGCTGACGGCGAGTGCCGATTTCTATCACACCGATTACTACAACCGTCTGGCAACCGTGACGTCCGGGTCGACCGGCAACACGTATGGCGCCGTGGCGAACGTGGGCCGTGAAACGATGAACGGCGCCGATGTGATGGCGGCGATCCGCCCGGTCCATGGGCTGGAGATTTCCAACAGCTTCAGCTGGAACAATGCTGTTTACGAAGGCAGCATCCCCGACGGTGGCAGCAGCATCAGCCTGCGCGGCAAGCATCAGGTCTATTATCCGAAGTTCATGTATAAGGCCAACCTGACCTATACGTGGCATCGGGCGATGTTCAACTTCAACGCGACCTATACCAGCCGTCGCGCCATGACCTATACGAACGACCAGTACATCCCGTCTTACTGGACGTCGAACCTGAATGGCAGCTACAACTTCGGCAAGGTCGGGTTCGCACAGAACATCAAGACGACCTTTGGCATCACCAACCTGTTCAACAAGAACTATATCGGTGGTGTCTATGGCGCCGCGAGCGTGAGTGGCGATGACAACGCCAACCTGTACGTGGCCGCACCGCGCATGTTCTTCGGTTCGGTTTCCGCACAGTTCTGATTGGCTGTGCCGATTTCAGGGCGCGATCCGGCAACGGGTCGCGCCTTTTGTGTTTCGGAACGCTGAAATAACGAAAGCGTGTCCCCTCCCCCCTGGCGCAGTCGCGCGCGAAACTGGGGATGACCTGTCATATGCTGTTTTCACATCCGTGTTTTCAGATGTGAACTTCATGTTTCTTATACGTGTGAACGTATTGTCGTTATTCCATTTTGACGTCAAAATGGAAACGCTTACTCATGCTCTCGGAACAGGGAATACATAATGGCAGGTATGACAGGACGTGCGATGCGCGCCGGACTTATGGGGGCCACGTTGCTGGCGACCTGCGGTGCGGGCGCATCGCTTGCCGCCCCGGTCACGCAGGGGGCGGGCAATGCCGGGGACGATGGTTTCGGACGCTGGGGCTTTGATCTTGCCGGGCGTGATACTTCGGTTGCGCCGGGGAACGACTTTTTCGAATATGCCGATGGCACGGCAGTGCGCAATATCGTCATCCCGCCCGACATGACATCGTATGGCCCGTTCAACGCACTGGCCGAACTGTCGCGGACGCGCGTGCGCAGCATCCTGGAAGAACTGTCCACCCATCCGGTGGAAGATCCCCAGACAATCGAACAGAAACTCGGTACATTCTATGCAACATTCCTCGATGAAAAAGCCATCGAGGCACGTGGCATCCGTCCCCTGTCCGATGATCTGGCAAGCATCCGTGCAGTCCGCACGGCCACCGATTTTGCCAGCCTGTCAGGGACCGCGCAGGACGGTTTCCAGTTCACGCCCTTTGCCCTGAGCATCCAGCCGGACGCCCGCACGCCGACGAAATACACCCTGACGCTGGATCAGGCGGGTCTGGGCATGCCGGACCGTGACTATTACCTGAAGCCGGAAATGCAGGCGAAGAAAAACGCCTATCAGGCCTATGTCGCGCAGATGCTGGGCCTGATCCACTGGCCCGATGCGCGGAACGGGGCCAGCGCGATCGTGGCGCTGGAAACTTCCCTTGCGCAGGCACACTGGGCGCGACAGGACATGCGTGACCCGGACCGGATCTACAACCCGATGTCACTGGCCACGCTGCAGGAAAAGGCGCCGGGATTTGACTGGCTGTCCTATCTGAAGGCCGCGGGAATTCCCGATGATGTCATCCATTCGGGGAACATCATCGTGGGCGAACCTTCCGCCATCACGACCGAGGCGCAGATCCTTGCCAGGACGGACATGGCGACGCTCAGGGCATGGCTGGCCTTCCACCTGGCGGACAATGCGGCGCAGGTCCTGCCGCGCGCCTTCGTCAATGCCTCGTTCAATTTCCACGGGAAGGTCCTGTCGGGGCAGCCGCAACTGACCGCGCGATGGAAACGCGCGGGACATGCGACCAGCGAGGCCATGGGCATGGCGCTGGGCAAGGTCTATGTCAGCCGGTATTTCCCTGCCCCCTACCACGACAAGATGGTCGGCCTGACGCAGGAACTCAAGGCGGCGTTCCGCATCCGCCTCAAGCATAATGAATGGATGGGCAAGGCCACGCGCAAGGCCGCGATCCGCAAGCTTGACAGTTCCGCGATCCAGATCGGCTATCCCAACAAATGGCGTGACTATACCGGGCTGGTCGTCCGCAAAGGCGATGCTTACGGCAATTCCGCGCGTGGCGTCGGGTTTGAATGGTCCTACTGGCTGGCGCACCTCGGCAGGCCGGTTGACCGTGACGAATGGGACATGACGCCGCAGACGGTCAATGCGTACAACAATCCCGTCTTCAACGAGGTCGTCTTCCCCGCCGCCATCCTCCAGCCGCCCTTCTTCAATCCCTCGGCTGACATGGCCATCAATTACGGGGCGATCGGCGGGGTGATCGGTCATGAAATGACCCATTCCTTCGATGATGAAGGCCGCAAGTTCGATGAAAAGGGCCAGTTGCGTGACTGGTGGACGAAAAAGGACGAGGAACGCTTCAACCAGCTTTCGGCACGGTTCGGCGCGCAGTATGACGCGTTCGAGGTCCTGCCCGGCGTGCACCTGAACGGCAAGCTGACGATGGGCGAAAACATCGCGGACCTTGGCGGCCTGACGCTGGCGCTCGATGCCTATCATGCCTCGCTCAGGGGGAAGGAAGCCCCGGTGATTGACGGCATGACCGGGGACCAGCGTGTCTTCCTGGGGTGGGCGCAGGTCTGGCGGGAAAAACTGCGTGACGACACGATCCGCCAGCGCGTGATTACCGACCCCCATTCCCCGCCGCGCGCGCGCGTGAACATGCCGATGCACAATATCGACGCATGGTACAGGGCATGGAACGTGCAGCCGGGGCAGTCGCTGTACATCAAGCCCGAATCCCGTGTGAAAATCTGGTAATTTCAGAAGTCCGGAACCCCCTGTCCCGCTGGCCGGGCATGGTTGCGCCTGTCGTGCCGTGGGATGGGGATTCATGTCGGGACATGACCGGATACAATATCTGTGGAGTATGCGTTTTGCGTTCTATCCTGTTTGCGGGTCTGTCAGGGCTTGCCGTTCTTGTTGCGATGGATGCGGATGCCCGCGCTGGCGAGGTCGCACCACCGCAGCAGCTTCCACTGCCAGCACCGATCCCCTCCGCACGCGATGTGCGCATGCCAGGCACCATCGCGCTGAAGGTCGATGGTACGGACCTGGCGCGTCACATCTACACGGTGCATGAAACGCTTCCCGTAGCACCCGAGCTTTCGGCCCATGGCGGGGATTTCATTGTCAGGTACCCGATGTGGGTTCCCGGCGACCATGCCCCAACCGGCTCGATCACGCAGTTTGGGGGCCTGTCGGTGCATGCCGGCGCGCAGGCCGTAACGTGGGTCCGCGATACCGTTGACATCAGCGCCTTTCACATCCCCCTGCCGGCTGGTGCGACATCGGTAACGCTGGATTTCCAGATCCTGACGCCCGTGTCCCCCGATGTCGGGCGCGTGGTGATGACACCCGACATGCTCAACGTGCAATGGAATGCCGTTGCCCTGTATCCGGCAGGCTATTTCACCCGCGGCATTACCGTTTCGCCAACGCTGGTGCTGCCGCACGGGTGGCAGTACGGAACCGCGCTTCGCCCCCGCGCGGGCACGGCGCCGGGCGACAGTGTCACGTTCCAGGATACGTCGTTTGACCGGCTTGTGGACTCCCCTGTCTTTGCCGGGCGTTATTTCCGCCGCTTCGACCTGACACCACCGCATGGCGCGCCGGTCTCCCTTGATGTCGTGGCCGACCGGCCGGAGGAACTTGCCGCGACGGACGCACAGGTGCAGGCGCATCGCAACCTTGTGGTGCAGGCCAATGCGGTCTTTGGTTCCCATCATTACGAACATTATGATTTCCTGTTGGCCCTGACGGAAGAACTCGGCCGTATCGGTCTGGAACACCACCAGTCCAGCGAAAACAGCGGGCCGCGCGGATACTTCACGAAATGGGACAAGACCTTCCCCTTCCGCGACCTGCTGCCGCATGAGTTCACCCATTCATGGAATGGCAAATTCCGCCGGCCGGAAGACCTGTGGGCCGCGGATTTCAATACCCCCCATCGCGGGTCGCTGCTGTGGATCTATGAAGGGCAGACGCAGTACTGGGGCTATGTCCTTGCGGCGCGCAGCGGCCTGATGACACCGCCGCAGGTGCTTGATGCGATCGCGATGGTGGCTGCGACCTATGACGGGCGTGCGGGCCGTTTGTGGCGGCCGCTGGTCGATACGACCAACGATCCCGTCATCGCGCGGCGCACGCCCCTGTCGTGGCGGAGTTGGCAGCGCAGCGAGGATTATTATTCCGAAGGCCAGTTGCTGTGGCTGGAGGTCGATACGCTGCTGCGTGACCTGTCGCATGGGCAGCATTCGCTCGACGAGGTGGCAAAGCGGTTCTTTGGCGTTGATGACGGCAGTGTCGTGACCCATACCTACCGCCGTGAGGACATGATTGCCGCCCTGAACGCGGTCCAGCCCTATGACTGGGCCAAATTCCTGCATGACCGCGTCGATGTCGTGACCCGTCACGCCCCGCTGGAGGGGCTGGCGCGTGGTGGCTACCGCCTGACCTTCGCGACGGAACCGACGCCCTACCTCTCCGCGCGGGAGGCACTGCTGAAGATGCATGATTACAGCTTCTCCCTTGGTTTCGTGCTGAACCAGAAGGGCAGGCTGGTGAATGTCGAATGGAACAGCCCGGCATGGCAGGCGGGCCTGACGATGGATGAGGAGATCGTGGCGGTCAACGATTATGCCTTCGACGCCGATACCCTGTCCGATGCGATCACCGCCGCCAGCGCGAATGGCGCCGCCCCGATCCGCCTGCTGGTGCGTGCGGGGGACCGATACAAAACGGTTTCCATTCCCTATCATGGCGGATTGCGCTATCCGCGGCTGGAGCGTATCGCCAATACGCCTGACATGCTGGCCGACATCCTCAAGCCCCGTGAGGTCACGCCATGAAGGTGACGACCAGACGGCTGCTGATGGGCGGTGTGCTGCTGCTTGGGTCATGGCAGGGCGTGGCGCGTGCCGACACGCTGCAATGCTTTGCCGACAGTGCGGCGACACAGACCTATTCGCTGGGGATCGCACGCAACGCGGCACTGACCCCCGATGGCCGTGGGGTCATGTTCCTGCGCAGTGGCGCGCAGGATACGGCCCTGCAGTTGTGGTATCATGACATCGCAACGGGCCAGGATACGGCCCTGACGCATGTCGCCAGCGCGGATGAGCACCTGTCGGTGGAGGAAAAGGCCCGGCGGGAGCGGGCGCGCCTGACGATGACCGGCGTTACGTCCTTTGAAATGGCCGATGCCGGCGCGACCGCCATCGCCAGCCAGGCCGGGCATCTGCTGAAGATCGGCCTGACCGACCATTCGGCCACGGCATTGCCGGGGGATGACTGGGGCGCGCCGAGCCTGTCCCCCGATGGGCGCCATGTCGCGGCGGTCAGGGATAATGACATCCACATCATCACGCTGGCGACGGGAAAGGCGCATCGCATTACCCATGGCGGCACGGTGGACCTGACCCATGGCGTGGCCGAATTCGCGGCGGCGGAGGAACTGGACCGGCACGAGGGCATGTGGTGGTCGCCCGACAGCCGCTTCCTTGTCTATGAGGAAGCGGACCTGTCCGGGGTGGAAAAACACTACATCGCCGATCCTGAAAACCCGGCAACGCCCCCTGTCGCCTTCCGTTATCCCAAGGCGGGCACGCCCAATGCCAGGGTCCGGCTGGGCATCATAAGGCGCGGTGGCGGCCATACGCGTTGGATACGCTGGGACAGCGACCGTTATCCGTATGTCGTGCGCGTGGCCTGGTCAAAGGAGACCGGGCGGCTGTCGCTGGTGGTGATGAACCGCGCGCAGGACGAGGAACATGTCCTTGATGTCGATCCCCATACCGGGCGCACGAAGGACCTGCTGTCCGAACATGATGCCGCATGGGTCAATATCGGGCCGACGGCACGGACGACGGGCCTTCCCCTTCCCTACTGGATGAAGGACGGGCAGCATTTCCTGTGGGCGTCGGAGCGTAGTGGCCGGTGGCAACTGGAGATGCGGCATGCCGACGGGACGCTGGATCATGTGGTGACGCCGCCGGACCTGCCTTTTGCCGCGCTGGATGATATCGATTTTGCCGGTAACACGATCACCTTTACCGCGACGCCGGACCGCATGGGAACGGCGGTATATCGTGCCGACCTGCGGACCGGTAAGGTCACCCCGCTGGCCACGGCCGCAGGATTGCATCAGGTGAACTTCACCGCCGGGCAGCATGACCGGTTCATCGACCGTTTCAATGCTGCGGATGGCAGCCTGCGTGTCCTGCTGCGCGGGCGTGATGGGCAGGTCACGGACACGCTCCCCGATGTGGCGCGCGCGCTGCCGCCGTTCAACATGCAGTTCCTGACGGTCGGGGCGCAGGGTTATGACGCAATGGTCGTCAGGCCCGTCAATTTCCATCGTGGGCAGCATCTGCCGGTCATCCTGTCGGTCTATGCCGGTCCGGGATACAAGGAGGTTCTGCGCGCGCCGCGCCTGCATGCGGAAAACCAGTGTCTGGCCAATCAGGGCTTCATCGTCGTCAGCCTTGACGGGCGCGGCACGCCCGGTCGTGACCGGGACTGGGAACGGGCCATACATAACGACCTGATTGATGCACCGCTTGAGGATCAGGTGGCAGGTGTGACCGCGCTGGGCAGGAAATTCCCGGAAATGGACATGAAGCGCGTCGGCGTCTATGGGTGGTCGTTCGGTGGCTATTTCACGGCCATGGCGGTCATGCGGCATCCCGAACTGTTCCATGCGGGTGTTGCCGGTGCCCCCCCGGTTGATTTTTCCGATTATGATACCGCCTATACCGAACGCTACCTTGGGCTTCCCTCCCAGGACGTCTCGGGCTACCGGACCAGTAATGTGCTGACCTATGCCTCTGGCCTGTCACGCCCGCTTCTGCTGATCCATGGGGTGACGGATGACAATGTCTATTTCATCAATACCCTGAAGCTGACACGCGCCCTGGTCACGGCTGGGCGGCCGTATGACCTCATGCTGCTGCCGGGAACGCATATGCTGTCCGACCCGACGCTGCGTTCGCATGTGGCCATTGCCCGCATGCAGTACCTGAAAGACCACCTGTCCACAGGCAGGTAGCCGCATGGTCCCGGCATGCACGATCGGATACATGCCGGGATTTGTGGGCTTTTCACAAAAAACAAACGATTCCTGATGCTGCCTTTTTAAAAAGGCAGCATTTCCCGGAACTTTTTGGGAAACATTCACCAGAAACCTTTGTCTGCCACAGACGCCGAAAAGGCGTGGTTTATCCATGCCTGCTGGTGGAAGGGGGTGTGTTCTGGACCGTTTTTTCAGTCCACCCGCCACCAAGCGCACGATAAAGCGTGACAAGGTTCTGGTATTTCGAGACCAGCACGAAAATCTGCCACTGTTGCGCCTGATAGAGGGAGCGCTGGGATTCCAGTGACGTCAGGTAGGAATCCGTACCGGCTTCATAGCGCATTTTGGCCAGGCGATAGGCATCGGCCGAGGACGTGACCAGTCTGTCCACCTGCTCCCCTTCATCGTGATACGCCGCGCGTCCCGCCAGCGCATCGGCAACTTCGCGGAAAGCGGTCTGGATCGTTTTTTCATAGGCCGCGACCTTGACGTTACGCATGGCGCGCGACGCCTTCAGGTTGCCGCTATTCTGTCCCCAACTCAGCAGGGGGACCTGCAACTGCGGCGAAACCCCCCATGTCGTCGCGGCCGACGTGAACAGTCGGTGCGGCTGCAGGCTGCTGATCCCGTCGGATGCGGTCAGGGTGATGCGCGGATAGAATGCCGCCTTGGCCGCGCCGATATCGGCATTGGCGGCCTTCAGGTCATGTTCCGCCGCAATGATGTCGGGACGATGTTCGAGTACGTCCGACGGCAGGCCGGGTGGCAGGTCGCGCACGATGGTCTGCTGCCCGAAGGGGCTTGCGGGTGGCAGGTTGTCGGGGATCGGCGCGCCAATCAGCAGCGTGATGAGGTTCTTGTCCTGCGCCACGCGACGTCGTGAATCCGCGGCGAAGGCGGCGCTCTGCTCCACCTGCGTTTCCGCCTGCCGCAGGGCAAGCTGGTCCGCCTCCCCATGCTCGAACTTGGCGCGGATCATGTCGAGTGTCGCCTGCTGCGAGGCCTGCGTGGCCTCGGACAGGTGCAGTGCCTGTTCATCGCCAAGCCACGAGATATAGGCGTTGGCAACCTGCGAAATCACGCTGATCAGCATGGCGCGGGCATTCTCGCGCTGCATTAGCGCATGTTCCGCAGCCTCCCGCGACAGGCTGCGGATACGGCCAAACAGGTCGATTTCGTATGACGAAAAGCCAATGCCCATGTTGAAATACTTGAACAGGGGCGGATTGGCCTGCGCATCGAGGCCCGGGGCAAAGCTCAGGCCCGCAGCACTGGACGGGCCCTGGAACATGGCCCCGCCATTGCCGCCGATCTGGGGAAACAGGCCGGCATGCTGGATGTCGAACTGCCCCTGCGCGCGGCGGATGTTGGCGGCGGCTTCGCGCAGGTCGCGGTTGTCACGGATGGCGATGGCAATCAGCGCCTTCAGTCGCGCATCCGTAAAGAACTCCGACCAGCCGAGGTTGGCCGCCAGCGTATTTTCGCCCGCAGGCTGGCTGTCCCCGCCATAGGATGGCCAGTTCTGCGAAACCGGTGCGGCGGGGCGCTTGTAATGGGGAATCATGGTGCAGCCCGCCAGCAGTGCCGCAGCAGCGCCAAGGGCCAGACCATGGAGGGAAGAACGTTTCATCAGTGGTCTCCCCCCGGGATTTCAGGGGTTGTGGTGGGTTGCGTGCGTTCACTCATGCGGCGCACCCTGAACAGGCGCAGGACCACGACAAAGAACAGCGGCACGAAATAGACCGCCAGTAATGTCGCCGTCAGCATGCCGCCAACAACGGCGGTGCCGATGGCCACGCGCGCGGCGGAACCAGCGCCGGTTGCAATCGCCAGCGGAAAGACGCCGACCACGAACGCGATCGAGGTCATCAGGATGGGACGCAGACGTTCGCGTCCCGCTTCGAGCACCGATTCTTCGAGTGTCTTTCCCTGCTCGAAAAAGGCCTTGGCGAATTCCACGATCAGGATCGCATTCTTGACCGCCAGCCCCACGGTGGTCAGCAGCCCGACCTGGAAATAGACGTCATTGGCCAGACCGCGCGACAGGGTTGCCGCAATCGCCCCAAGCACGCCCAGCGGGATCACCAGCAGCACGGCGAACGGGATCGCCCAGCTTTCGTAAAGTGCCGCAAGGCACAGCAGGATGACGATCACGGCCAGCGCGTAAAGCGGCCCGGTGGACGAACCCGACGCCATCTGTTCAAAGGACAGGCCGGTCCATTCGTAACCGATGCCCGATGGCAGCTTGGCCAGGATGTCCTTCATCGCCGCGATTGAATCGCCCGAACTGTAACCGGCCGCAGGCTGCCCCAGGATTTCGAAGGAGTTGAGGCCGTTATAATCCTCCACTTTCTGCGGGCCGACGATCCATGTGCCGGACGCAAAGGAATTGAACGGCACGAGGGCGCCGCTCATGTTGCGGATATACCATTTGTTCAGGTCATCGGGGATCATGCGGGCATCCGGTTCGCCCTGGATATAGACCTGCTTCACACGGTCATCGCGCAGGAACTGGTTGACATAGATCGAACCCAGCGCCCCTTCGACCGTGGTGTTGATGTCGGCAATGGTCAGGCCCAGCGCGTTGGCCTTCTCACGGTCGATATCCAGATGGTACTGCGGGGCGTCCTCCATCCCGTTCGGGCGCACCGCGACAAGGCGGGGATCCTTGCTGGCCAGTCCCAGCACCATGTTGCGCGCGGCCAGAAGTTTGTCATGCCCCAGATGGCCCCTGTCCTCCAGTTCGAGGTCAAAGCCGCTGGCATTGCCCAGTTCCAGAACCGCAGGCGGGTTGATGGCAAAGATCTGCGCCACCGGGTCGGTCCAGAAATGCATCATGATGCGCATCGCGATCGCGGCAGACGCCTGCGACGCCGCCGGGCGTTCATCCCAGTCCTTGAGGCGGATGAAGAACGCGCCTGCCGTCTGCCCCTGACCGGCAAAGTTGAACCCGTTCATGGAATAGACGGATTCGACATTCTTCCCTTCGGTCTTGAGGATATAATCCGCGACCTTGCGGTTGACGATGGCGGTCTGTTCCATTGGTGTGCCGGGGGGCATCGTGATCTGGCCAAAGATCAGGCCCTGGTCCTCGTCCGGCAGGAAGCCCGCCGGAAGCCGCATGAACAGGAAGGCAACCCCCGCCGTCACCAGCGCAAAGGCCAGCATCCCGGCCCCGGAATGGCCGATGATACGGGTCACGCCCTTCATGTAGCCATTGGTCATGCGCGTGAAATGCCGGTTGAACCAGCCCGCAAGCCCGCGCGTCTTTTCATGCGTGCCGGGTTTGAGCATCGTTGCGCACAATGCCGGCGTAATCACCATGGCCACCAGCACCGACAGCCACATCGCCGCGACGATGGTGATGGAAAACTGGCGATAGATCACCCCGGTCGAACCGCTGAACGCCGCCATGGGCAGGAACACCGCCGTCAGCACCAGCACGATGCCCACCAGCGCGCCGGAGATTTCGTCCATCGACTGGCGCGCCGCCTCCACCGGGGAGAGGTTCTTTTCCGTCATGACGCGTTCGACGTTTTCAACCACGACGATCGCATCATCCACCAGAAGCCCCACCGCCAGCACCATGGCCAGCATGGTCAGCGTATTGATCGAGAACCCCAGCGCCGCAAGGATGCCGAACGTGCCCAGCAGCACGATGGGAACCGCGATGGTCGGGATCAGCGTGGCGCGGAAATTCTGCAGGAAGATCAGCATCACCACAAACACAAGGGCGATCGCCTCCATCAGAGTGATGATGACTTCCTTGATCGACAGGACGATGAACGGTTCCGTATCAAGCGGGTAGACCGTCTTCAGGCCGGGGGGAAAAAACTTCTCCAGCTCCGCGATCTGCGCGCGCACCGCCGTCTCGGTCTTCAGCTGGTTGGCGCCGGGGGCCAGCTTCAGCGCCATGCCCGATGCCGGCATGTTGTTGTAGAAGGAATTGGTGTTGTAGGTCTGCGGTCCCAGTTCGACGCGTGCGACATCGCGGATGCGCACCTGTGAGCCATCCTGCTGGACCTTGAGCAGGATCTTCTCGAACTCCTCGGTCGAGGTCAGGCGCGTGGGACCGATGATGGTCGCATCCAGCCGTGCCCCCGCCTTTGCCGGAAGGCCGCCAAGCTCACCGGAGGAGACCTGTATGTTCTGCGCCTGGATCGCGGCCTGCACGTCGCCTACCGTCAGGGCGTACTTGTACAGCTTGGACGGGTCGAGCCATATGCGCATCGCGTATTCGGAACCGAACAGCGTATGGTCGCCCACGCCGGTGACGCGACTGAGGGGATCGGAAATGTTCGACGCGACGTAATCGGCAATGTCCGCGCCGCTCATGCTGTTGTCGGTGGAGATGAACGCGATGACCATCATGAAGTTCTTGACGGCCTTGGTGATGCTCAGCCCCTGCGCGGTCACTTCCGTTGGCAGTCGCGGCTGCGCCAGTTGCAGCTTGTTCTGCACCTGCACCTGCGCGATGTCGGGGTTCGTCCCCTGCGCGAAGGTCAGGTCGATTTCCATCTGCCCCGACGCATAGGACTGCGCGGAGATGTATTCCAGATGGTCCAGCCCGAACATCTGCTGCAGGATGGGGCGCACCACCGTATTGTTGACCGTATCGGCGGACGCGCCGGGATAGGTCACGCTGATGGCGATCTGTGGCGGGGCGATGGAGGGATACTGTGCGATCGGCAGCGAAAAGATCGACAGCCCACCCACCAGCATGATGATGATGCCGATCACCCAGGCGAAGACCGGGCGATCGATGAAGAAACGCGAAAGGGACATGTTCTTACCCTGCCTTGCCCGCAGGCTGGGCCTCGACGGGGGTGACGGTCGCACCCGGATGGATTTTCTGCACGCCGACGGTAACGACCCGCTCCCCGCTCCTGAGGCCGCCTGTCACCAGCCAGTCGGTGCCGATGGCCTGCGAGGTCTGGATCTGGCGCAGGTTGACCTTGTTGTCCTGGTCCACGACCCAGACCTGCGGGTCGCCATGGGAATTGCGGCTGACGGCCTCCTGCGGCACAAGCAGCGCCTGCGGGTCCGTCCCTTCGGTCAACTGCGCATGCACGTACATGCCCGGCAGCAGCATCTTGTCCGGGTTGGGCATGATGGCCCGCACCACGACGGTGGCGGTCGATTCATCGACGTTCACTTCGGAAAATTCCATGCGGCCGGCATGTTCGTATGTCGTACCGTCTTCCAGTTGCAGGGAAATGCTGGCCGCATTGTCCCCCTCGCGCTGCAGGCGTCCCTGCGCCAGTTCACGGCGGAAACGCAGCAGTTCGGTGGCGGGCAGGTTCACGTCGACATAGATCGGGTCCAGCCGTGTGACGATCGCGACATTGTTGCTCTGGTTCGCGGTCGCCAGCGCGCCGACCGTCAGGATCGAACGCCCGATCCGCCCGCTGATGGGGGCGTTCATCTTGGTGTAGCCAAGGTCGACCGCGGCGCGTTCCACCTGTCCCTGCGCGGTCAGGATTTCGCCCTGCGCCTCTTTCTCCGCCGCCAGGGCGTCATCATAATCCTGCTGGCTGACGGCATGCGCGCGCACCAACTGCCCATAGCGGGCCAGTTTCGCACGGGCCGTCATTTCGGCCGCCTGCGCGCGGACAAGCTGCCCCTTTGCCGAATCATAGGCCGCCTGGTACGGCGCCGCATAGATCTGGTACAGCTGCTGCCCTGCCTTGACATCGGTGCCTTCGGTAAACAGGCGCTGTTCGATCACGCCGCTGACCTGCGGGCGGACCTGCGCGATTTCAAAGGCTTCCGTACGGCCGGGCAGGCTGGTGTGGATTTCGACAGGCTGCGCCCGGAGCGTCACCACGCTGACCTGCTGTGGCGGCATTGCCGGGGGCGCGGCCTTGCGATTGCAGCCTGTCATAACAAGAAGGACAGCAACCGGGGCGATGGCCTGAAAATAATGCTGGCTTTTCACAATCTTGACCTTGCCTTTACAGTCTGTCTCCCGCAGCATCCCGAAAATTCTGTTTCAAGACGTAACATGCATGACGTGCCCGACGGAGATGGGGTAAAGAAACCACTTGGTTTCCTGAGGAACGAAAACTATATCGTCTCCATAGGGTGGTCAAGCCATCATGGCGGGCCAACGCATGTAACTGGGCGAGGTGATGGAAAACAGCAACAGCCACAAATTGCACGACAAGCCCCCCTCCTGCGCGGAGGACAGGCCACGCTGTGGACGTCCCCCCGAAATGGAGGAATGCGTCAGGCGGGAGCGTATTCTGGAGGCCGCGTGCAAGGTCCTGCAAAAACACGGATATCACAGCGCGTCGATGGACAAGGTGGCCGAATGTTCGGGCATGTCCAAGCGGACGCTTTACAAGATGTTTCCGTCAAAGCTGGAGCTGTTTCGGATCCTGATCAGGGAGCGCCTGTTCGATGTGAAGCCGCAGGTCGCGCCAGAAGCCGCGACCCCTGAGGAGGAACTGTCAAGCCTGCTGGTGGACCTGGCGCGCACGATCCTGCGCCCCGACCGCATCTCCCTCATCCGCGCGATCATTACGGAAAGCTCGGAATCGGAAGACGTGCGCGAGATCATCGCGGCCCTTGAGGCCGGGGGCGAGGATAACGCGCTTGAGGCCTGGCTGCAGGCCTATTGCAGGCAGCAGGGCTATCCCTGCTCCAATGTGCATTTCTGGGGAAAGATGCTGTTCGGGATGACGGTCGGGGACTTCCTGTTCCAGACCCTGGGCTGTGCCACGAAGTCCCTGACATGTGCCGCGATCCAGCACCAGACCGGCATGGCGGTGCGGATCTTCCTGACGGGGCTGCGGAGCCTGCATCACACGGACTGAAAACCCGCTGCCATCATATTCATGATGCCTGCCGGGCCACCGCGAAGGCGGCCCGGCAAGGGGGTCAGGCCTTGGCCTTTTCAAACAGGGTCGAGACGACCTGCTGAGCTTCCTGCTGGATCTGCCTGAGGTGATTCGCACTGATGAAGCTTTCGGCATAGATCTTGTAGACATTTTCCGTGCCGGACGGTCGCACCGCGAACCAGCCATCCTGCGCGGTGATCTTGATCCCGCCAAAGGCGACATCATTGCCCGGCGCCTTCGTCAGCTTCGCGCGCACCGGCTGGCCACCAAGTTCCTTCAGGTAGTCAAGCTGTTCGGCCGAGACCTTCTTGAGCAGGGCTTTCTGTTCCGGATCGGCCGCGACATCGATGCGGGCATAGAAGGGCGTGCCCAGCTTCTCGGTCAGCTGCGCATAGATCTGGCTGGGGTTCAGCTTGGTCTTGGCGGTGATTTCCGCAGCCAGCAGCCCAAGGATGATCCCGTCCTTGTCCGTGGACCATGCGCCCGCATCCATGCGCAGGAACGACGCGCCCGCGCTTTCCTCCCCGCAGAAGCCCAGCGTGCCATTGCTCAGCCCGTCAACGAACCATTTGAAGCCAACCGGCATTTCGACGAATTTGCGCCCCAGCATGTTGGCAACGCGCTCGATCATCGCGCTGCTGACCAGGGTGATGCCGACACCGGCCTCCCTGCTCCACCCGGCGCGATGGTTGAACAGGTAGGCAATCGCCGCGGAAAGGTAGTGGTTCGGATTCATCAGCCCGGCCGTGCTGGTGACGATCCCGTGGCGGTCTGCATCGGTGTCATTTGCAAAGGCGACATCGAATTTGTCACGCAGGCCGATCAGTCGCGCCATCGCGTAAGGGGAGGAGCAGTCCATGCGGATCTTGCCGTCCCAGTCCGCCGTCATGAAGCGGAAGGTGGGATCGACCTCCTCGCTGACGACCGTTGCATTGATGCCATAGCGTTCGATGATCGGCTTCCAGTAATGCACCGCCGCCACGCCAAGCGGGTCGATGCCGATCTTCACGCCGGACTCCCGGATTGCCGCCATGTCGACGACATTCCCCAGATCCGCGACATAGGGCGTGATGTAGTCGTATTTATGGACGTGCGGGGACTTCAGCGCCTGTTCATACGCAATCCGGTGCACGCCTTCCATCTTCGCCTCGAGGAAGTCGTTGGCCCTGTTCTGGATCCATGTCGTGACATCGGTGTCGGCCGGGCCGCCATTGGGGGGATTGTACTTGAACCCCCCGTCTTCGGGCGGGTTGTGTGACGGCGTGATGACCACGCCATCCGCAAGGTCCGTCTTGCGACCGTGGTTGTAGGTCAGGATGGCATGGGAGATCACGGGCGTGGGCGTATAGCCACCGTCCTGATCGATCATCACCTCCACCCTGTTGGCGGCAAAGACCTCCAGCGCGCTGGCGAGCGCGGCTTCGGACAGGGCATGCGTGTCGATGCCGATGAACAGCGGGCCGGTAATCCCCGCCTTCGCACGGTACAGGCAGATCGCCTGGCTGATGGCCAGGATGTGGTGTTCGTTGAAACTGTTGCTCAGCGAGGAGCCACGGTGGCCCGACGTGCCAAAGGAAACGCGCTGTGTCGGGATTTTCGGGTCCGGCTTGCCCGTGAAATAGGCGGTCATCAGGCGGGGGATGTTGACCAGGATGGAATCCGGGGCCGGCTTGCCCGCAAGGGGGCTGATCTGACTGGACATGGCTGTCTCCGTGAAAGGATGTGTGGGATATCAGGGGTACCCGCTTGGACGATCACGGGAACATCTCTTGGCCTCGGCACCAATCTGTAGAGGATGAAATGTCCCCCCGTCGAGACGGGAAATGGCGAAAATCTCGTTTTTTGCCACGCCTGGGGCGGGGCCTCCGGGCGCGGGAAACATGACGTAAAAAAGCGATGTCGAAATACAACGCTGTGTCTGTCCTGCAACGAACGGCAGGCAGTCCGGATTAAATATGCATGCTCATATCCACATTTCCGTAAAGGTGTTCAGGCATCTTTTTCATACGTTGTCGATGCCGGACGGTAATTGACGCAGATCATGCGGCACCGGTGTTCGTTTGTTCGTTGCATAAGTCATGGCGGCACGCGGGGTTGCGCCATCTTGCACAGGGGGCGAACGCTCCCTCCCCCGGATTTTCCGATATTTCGCAAGTATAGTGGAATTAAATTATTGATCATGTAATTCCACAATTGAAATAGAACGTAATATATCCCCGCCCTTCTGCAATCCACGAACATCACTTAACCGTGATCGCAGCACTGTCGCGCTCAGGCTGCGTTGCACAAAAACAGATTATTCCACGATTTTTTCGAATGGGGGCATCCTGGGGATGAGTCTTGTCAATGTGCATCCAGCCTGCCCGGTGGAACTGCTTTCCGTTGCATCGGAAATGTTTCCCTTTGTAAAGACGGGCGGCCTTGGGGATATCGTGGGCACCCTGCCCCCTGCGCTGTCGGCTTATGGAATCAGGACGCGCACATTGCTGCCGGGATATCCGGCCCTGCGGATGGTCCAGAGCGGCGGACGGTGTGTCGCACGGTTCGCGGACCTGCTGGGACATGAGGCGACGGTATGGGAAAACCGGTTGCATGGCAAAGATGTTTTCGTACTCGACATTCCAGAACTCTATGACCGTGCCGGCGATCCGTATGTAGGGCCGGATGGCAATGACTGGCCTGACAATGACATCCGCTTTGCCGCACTGGCCCGCGCGGCCGCCAACATCGCGCAGGGTGCGGCAGGAGGATACCGCCCCGACCTTGTGCAGGCCCATGACTGGCAGGCCGGGCTGACGGCGGCATACCTGCATTACGACCAGCGCCCCGCCCCGCCTGTCGTGCAGACGATCCACAACCTGTCGTTCCAGGGTTGTTTCGCGGCTTCTGCCCTGCCCCGCCTGGGCCTGCCCGCGCATGCGCTGTGCATCGACGGGGTGGAATATTACGGGCAGGTCGGGTTCCTGAAGGCCGGATTGTATTTTGCCGCGTGGATCACGACCGTCTCCCCCACCTATGCGCGCGAAATCCAGACGCCAGAAGGCGGGATGGGGCTGGATGGGTTGCTGCGGACACGGGCGCAGAGCCTTACGGGCATACTGAACGGCATCGATACCGAGATATGGAATCCCGAGCATGACCCCGACGTGCATTTTCCCTATCGCCTGCGCGACATTGCGGGGCGTGCGGCCAACAAGCGGGCGTTCCAGGCGGAATTCGGCCTGCCGCAGGACCCTGATGCGTTCCTGCTGGGGATTGTCAGCCGCCTGACGATGCAAAAAGGCATCGACCTGCTGCCGGACGTGGCGGCGGACATCTTTGGCGACAATATCCAACTGGTCGTGGTGGGAAGCGGAAGCCTGTCGATCCAGCGGGAACTTTCCATCCTGCAGCGCCGCTTCCCGCGCCGCTTCGCCTGCCATATCGGCTATAGCGAGGCGTTGGGCCATCGCATGCCCGCGTCGGTGGATGCGCTCCTGATGCCTTCGCGCTTCGAGCCGTGCGGCCTGACGCAGATGAGCGCGTGCCATTATGGCGGGGTGCCGATTGCCGCACGTGTCGGCGGGCTGGCGGATACCATCGTCGATGCCAATGCGGCGGCCCTGGCGGGGAAAGCCGCGACGGGGTTCCTGTTCTCTCCGGTGGAGGCTGCGACGCTGCTTGCGGCGGTCAGGCGCGCGCACGCGACTTTCCGCGACCGGCAGGCATGGGCCACCCTGCAGCGCAACGCCGTGGCATATGACGTGTCATGGTCGGGCAAGGCCGCGCAGTATGCCGACCTGTTCCGCATGGTTGTGGCACGCGCCCGGCCAAGGGAGGAAGCGGGTGGAAATGTCATCTCCCTTCACCATGCGGGCCATGCGTCCGCAACCGCCGCCCGGCGCCGGATTGCGCGCCAGCCCCGCCTGCGCGCCCCCCAGCCCCGTCCGGGGCGGCAGGGATGAAGCCGGGGCGCCCGAAGGTCCGGACATGCGCAAGGCGGTTGAGCAATGCCCAGGTTGGATGACAAGACACTCTATGCCCTGCCGCCGGGCACGGCGGACCTGCTGGATGGTACGTGTGGGGAGCCTTTCTCCATCCTGGGCCGTCACAATGCGGGGGCTGTCGATATCGTGCGCGTCTTCCATCGTGACGCGCGGCGGGTGCGACTGGTGATCCGTCGCCCGCATGGGGGATGGGCCGAACGTGCCATGCGCCGGATTGACGATACCGGCCTGTATATCGGCCATATCCCGGCGGGGGCGTCCTACCGCCTGCGGATCACGTGGGCGGATGGGGTGCAGGAGACGGAAGACCCGTATTCCTTTCCCGCTCTGCTGTGCGAACGTGAACTCGAACTGTTTTCCAGTGGCCGGGCCACCGGGCTTGACCAGATCATGGGGGCGCATCCCATGCAGGTCGATACGGTGGCGGGCGTGCGCTTTGCGGTATGGGCACCGCATGCGCAACGTGTATCGGTCATCGGGGATTTCAATATCTGGGACGGGCGGCGCCACCCGATGCGCCTGCATCCGTCGGTGGGGGTGTGGGAGATTTTCATTCCCGGCCTTGGCGCCGGTGAGCGCTATAAATACGAAATCCTTGATCGGCAGGGACATATTGTCCCGCACAAGGCGGATCCTTTTGCACGGCAGGCGGAAATACCGCCTGCCACGGCCTCTGTCATCGCCCCGCCGGCGCTCCCTGCATGGACGGATGGGGAATGGATGCGCGATCGCGCCCGATGGCAGGCGGATGACGCGCCCATCACGATATATGCGCTCCATGCCCCGTCATGGCGGCGGCCCAAGGGGGACCCGGCGCTGACCATGTCGTGGGATGCGCTTGCGGGCGCGCTCATTGCGCATGTCCAGGCGGGCGGGTTCACGCATGTCGGCTTCCTGCCGGTCATGGAACATCCTTCGGGCTGGTCATGGGGGTGCGTGCCGCTGGGCCTGTTCTGCCCTTCGGCGCGGCATGGGCCACCGGACGGGTTCGCGCGCCTTGTCGATGCCTGCCACGGCGTGGGGATCGGGGTCATCGTGGACTGGATCCCCGACCGCCTGTCGCCGGACCTGCATGGCATTGCCTGTTTTGACGGAACGGCGCTGTACGAACATCCGCACCCGCGCCCCCATGACCGCTCGGCGGCGGAAGGGACGCCGCTGTGCTACGACCTTGGCCGCCCGGAGGTCCGTGGCTTCCTGATCGCAAGTGCCCTGATGTGGCTGGAACATTACCATGTCGATGGCCTGCGCGTGGACCTGCGCGGGCATGTGGCGTGGCATGAGGATGAAATCACGGCGTTCCTGCGTGAACTCAACATGGCCATTGCGCAGCGGGTGCCCGATGCACTCGTGATCGCATCCGGCGGCCTGTCCGGTCCCGGTGTCACGATGCCGGCCGAACATGGCGGATACGGGTTTTCCTTCGAATGGAACCGCGCCATGCCCTGCCACCTGCGCACCTATCTCGGGCACGACCCCCAATGGCGTGGCCAGCATCACATGGACATGGTTGCGCTGTCGGGACAGGCATTTTCGGAAAAATATATCCTGTGCCATTCCCATGCGGATACGGCCCATGCAGCCCCTGCCCTGCTTTTGCGGTTTCCGGGCGATGCGTGGCGCAGGCATGCCACCTTGCGTATCTACCTGGCCTTCCTGTGGGCATGGCCGGGCAAGAAACTCATGTTCATGGGGCAGGAATTCGCACCGGATGTACCGTGGAACCCGGAAGGGGAACTGCCGTGGGACAGGGCCGACCTGCCGTTTGCCATGGGCACGCGTCGCATGGCGGGCGACCTCAACCGCCTTTACCGCGCCTGTCCCGCCCTGCATCGTGGGGACTGCGTGCCGGGCGGTTTTGCGTGGGTCATCGCCGATGATACGGCCAACAGCGTCTTTGCATGGATGCGCCAGGACCGCGACAACGCGCCGGTCCTGATCGTGTGCAACATGACGCCAGAAGTACACCACGACTATCATGTCGGGGTGCCCCATGACGGATACTGGCATGAGGTCTTCAACAGCGACGCCATCGAATATGGCGGTTCGGGCGTGGGCAATGCCGGTGGCGTGCACAGTCGCCCATACTGGATACACGGGCAGGCACATGCCTGCGTGCTGACCCTGCCGCCGCTTGGGGTCGTGTATCTCAGCATGGCGCGGGTGTCGCCATGACGCCGCCGTGGCCCGCCACCCTGCATGCGGGCAGGCCTTATCCGCTGGGGGCGACATGGGATGGGCTGGGGGTCAATTTCGCCGTGTTTTCCGCCCATGCGCAGCGGATCGACCTGTGCATATTCGACAAGGCGGGACGGCGGGAAGTCGCGCGGATGTGCCTGCCGGAATATACGGACGAGGTCTGGCATGGCTACCTGCCCGATGCCCGTCCCGGCCTGCTGTATGGCTTTCGCGCCTTTGGCCCGTATGACCCGCTGCGTGGACACCGCTTCAACCCGCACAAGCTGCTGCTCGATCCCTACGCGCGGGGCCTGCATGGTGCGCTGGTATGGTCCGATGCGCTGTTCGGATACCGGATCGGCGCGCAGCGCGGCGACCTGTCGTTTGACCGGCGCGACAGCGGTCAGGCGATGCCCAAATGTGTCGTCGGGGGTGGCGAGGCCTGCGAATGGGGCGATGACCGCCCGCCGGGTGTGCCATGGGGGCAGAGTGTCATCATGGAGGCGCATGTGCGCGGCATGTCCATCCTGCGCGAAGACATGCCGGTGGCCGAGCGCGGCACGTTCCGCGCCCTGTCGCATCCGCGCACCCTCGACTACCTGGTGAAACTGGGCGTGACCTCGCTTGAACTGATGCCGGTGCAGGCGTTCGCGCGGGACCGCTTCCTGCTGGAGCGGGGACTGACGAATTACTGGGGATACAGCACGCTGGGATTTTTCGCCCCGCATGCGGCATACCTGTCCGACGGGTCGCTGCATGAAATGCGCGTCGCCATCCGGCACCTGCATGCGGCGGGGATCGAGGTGATCCTCGACGTGGTGTACAACCACACCTGCGAAGGCAACGAACTTGGCCCCACCCTGTCGTGGCGCGGGCTGGACAATGCCAGTTACTACCGGCTTGTCCCGTCCGATGAGCGGCATTTCATCAATGATACCGGCTGTGGGAACACGCTGAACCTGTCGCATCCGCGCGTCCTGCAGATGGTCATGGATTCCCTGCGCTACTGGGCGACGGAGTTCCATGTCGACGGGTTCCGCTTTGACCTTGGCACCACGCTGGCGCGGGAATCCTATGGTTTTGACCCGTGTTCGGGGTTCTTCGATGCCCTGAGGCAGGATCCGGTGCTGTGCCGGTGCAAGCTGGTCATGGAACCGTGGGACCCGGGACCGGGTGGCTACCAGCTTGGCAATTTCCCGCCCGGACTTGCGGAATGGAACAACCGTTTCCGTGATACGACACGCCGGTTCTGGCGTGGCGACGCATTGCAGCGCGGGGACATGGCCGTGCGCCTGTCCGGTTCCGGGGACCTGTTCGACCGCCGGGGGCGGCGTCCGACGGCTTCGATCAATTTCGTGACGGCACATGATGGCTTCACCCTGATGGACCAGGTCAGCTATGCCGAACGCCATAACACGGAAAACGGCGAAAACGGGCAGGACGGGCACGCCGACAACCTGAGCGCCAACTGGGGCGTGGAAGGGCCGACATCCGACCCCGCGATCACCCATGCCCGCGCCCTGGTGCGTCGCGGCATGCTGGCGACGCTGCTGCTGGCGCAGGGTACGCCGATGCTGCTGGCGGGGGACGAGTTCGGGCAGACGCAGCATGGCAACAACAATGCCTACTGCCAGGATAATGCGACAAGCTGGCTGGACTGGTCCCTGCTGGAACATCCGCAGGGGCGCGCGATGCGTGATTATGTCGCGCGCCTGACCGCCCTGCGCCGTGCGCATCCATCGGTGCGCGGGGACACGTTCTGGCATGCCCGGCACTGCCCTTCGCCCGATATCACCGATATTTCGTGGCACGCCGCGGACGGCACGGCGATGACGCCGGAACGGTGGAACGACCCCAATGACCGCGTCCTCGGCCTGCGCCGCGCCTGCCGCTGTCCCGGCGGGGGGACGGATATCACGTTCCTGCTGCTCAACCCCGGCTTTCAGGAAGCCACCTGCACCCTGCCCGAAGCCGAAGGCGCGTGGGTACTGCTGCTCGACAGCGCGGACCCGTTCGGCCCCCTGATGGGGATGGAGGTTCCCCGGACCTTCAGGGTTGCCGCGTCCTCGGTGCAGTTCATGTCCTTTACCCCGCACAGTGTAGCGAAAGAGATCCCGTCATGAGCGCACGCCATGCCTATCGCACCACGATGGGGGCCACGCTGCTGGACCCGTCACGTACGCTGTTCCGCCTGTGGGCGCCTTCGTGCACGCAGGTCTCCCTCCTCCTTGACGGGTATCCCGACATGCCGATGCAGGCGGCGGCGGACGGGTATTTTGAATGTATCGCCCCGGTGGGGGCCGGGACGCGCTACCGCTATCGCGTCGGCCCGGACCTGATCGTGCCGGACCCTGCATCGCGCGCGCAGCCTGATGACGTGCATGGGCCAAGCATGGTGGTCGATCCCCGCGCCTTTGAATGGCGCAGCACCCAATGGAACGGGCGTGCGTGGGAGCAGGCCGTCATATACGAGGTGCATGTCGGCATTGCCGGCGGGTTCCGCGCCCTGTGCGATGACCTGCCACGGATTGCCGCCCTTGGTGTCACGGCCATCGAACTGATGCCCCTGTCGGAATTCCCGGGCGGCCGCAACTGGGGATATGACGGCGTGCTGCCCTATGCTCCGGAATCCTCTTACGGGACGGTAGATGACCTGAAGACGCTGGTCGATACCGCGCACCGTATCGGGCTGATGGTCTTTGTCGATGTCGTCTACAATCACTTTGGCCCGGATGGGAATTACCTGGCTGAATACGCAGCCCCCATGTTCCGCGCCGGGTCGCATACGGCATGGGGGGCGGCCCTGGATTTCACCGTGCCGCAGGTGCAGACCTATTTCCTGGACAATGCGCTGTACTGGCTGATGGAATTCCGTTTCGACGGACTGCGGCTGGATGCGGTGGATGCGATCACGCCGCGTGACTGGCTGCTGGACCTGCTGGCGCGCGTGCGCGACTGTGTCGAGCCGGGACGGCGTGTCCACCTGATGCTGGAAAACCGCAACAACGATGCCGACCTGCTGCGTCGCGGGTTCGATGCACAGTGGAATGACGATGGCCATAACGTCCTGCATGTCCTGCTGACCGGCGAGCATGAAGGATATTATGGCAATTTCGAAACCGGCACGACCCGCGAACTGGCCACGGTCCTGCGTGACGGGTTCCTGTTCCACGGACAGGTCGAACCTGTAACCGGGCTTCCGCGCGGCAGTCCGGGCGGTGACCTGCCTGCCACCAGTTTCATCCTGTTCCTGCAAAATCACGACCAGATCGGCAACCGCGCCTTTGGCGAGCGTCTGGACGCCCTGGCCGACCCGCGCGCCTTGCGGGTGGCCTATGCACTGCTCCTGCTGTCGCCGCAGATCCCGATGCTGTTCATGGGCGAGGAATGGGGCAGCACGCGCCCCTTCCTGTTTTTCACCAGCCACCATGCGGCACTGGGCCATGTGGTACGTGACGGGCGGCGAAAGGAACTGGCGGCGTTTTCGCATTTTTCCGACCCGGCGGTGCGCGAAACCATTCCCGATCCCAACGATCCCGCGACGTTCGAGGCCAGCCTCCTGCCGAAATCCGATCGTCAGTCGGCACGGGCGCAGGACCGGATCAACCTGACCACGCACCTGCTGGCGCTGCGGGCGAAATGGGTCATCCCGCGCCTGCGGGGCGCGCATGCGCTGGACGCGCGCGCAATGGGCGACAGTGCGGTCCTGGCGCGCTGGCGCATGAACGATGGCGCGGTCCTGACGATCATGCTCAATCTGGGGGCCGGGGTAGTGGCGGATGTTCCCCCCTGCGCCGACAGGCTGATCTATGCCTGCCCGGACGAGGCAACGCACGGGGGCGCGGGACTGCCGGGATATGCGATCCGGGTCTTCATGACGGAGGGAGGCCATGGATGAGCGCACCCTGTCCGCGCGCGCCCGCGCGCTGGGGCTGAGCCGCCGCTGGCGCGATGCCACGGGGCAGATGCGCCATGTCGGCAATGACAGCCTGCGTCACCTCCTGCGTGTGCTGAACAAGGAGGAAGCCGTGCTGCACGAGGCCCCGCTCCTGCCGCCGCTGGTGGTGGGAGAGGTTGACCGTCCCACGCCCCTGCCCGCGGGCGTGTTCCACGGGAAGGGGGCTTTCCGGCTGGAACTGGAGGATGGCGGCAGTGTGGAGGGCTTCTTGCATCCGCATGGTGATGGCACCTGCCTGCTGCCCGCCATGACCGTGCCCGGATACCATCGGCTGCACCTGCATGACGCCATGACGACGCTTGCCATCGCACCTGCGCGCTGTTGCAGCGTGGCGAAGCGTGCGGGGCGGCGTGATCCACGCCTGTGGGGGGTGGCGGCGCAGATCTATGGCCTGCGCATGCCGCATGATGGCGGCATCGGCAATTTCAGCGCGGTGGAATCGCTGGCGCGGCAGGCGGCGGCGCAGGGCGCGGATGCGCTGGCGCTAAGTCCCGTCCATGCGATGTTCGCCGCGGCCCCGGAACGGTACAGCCCCTATTCCCCGTCCAGCCGCCTGTTCCTCAATGTATTGCTGGCTGATCCGCACTGCGTTTTCAGCGCCCATGACATCACCATGGCGATGCACGCGCAGCACGAGGCGCCCGGCCTGCTGTCGCGTTTGCAGGATGCCGACCTGATCGACTGGCCGCGCGCGGCGCAGGTGCGGATGCGGCTGCTGCGCCGGTTGTATGACCATGTCATCGCCCCTGCCCCGCCTGCCGCCATGACTGAATTCGTAACCGCAGGGGGCGAGGACCTGCGTCGGCACGCCATATTCGAGGCATTGCACGCGCAGGAAATCCGCAAGGGCCCGCAGGGCGGGAACTGGCGCATGTGGCCGCCCTGCCTGCGGCGTCCCGATAGCGAGGAAGTGCGTGATTTCGCCCGCCTGCATGCCGCCGACGTGGAATTCCACGGCTTCGTGCAATGGATGGCGGCCACCAGCCTGCGCCGTGCGTGCGAGGGCGCGCGCAATGCCGGCATGAAGATTGGCCTGATCATGGACCTTGCCGTAGGCGTCGATCCCGGCGGAAGCCAGTGCTGGGCGCAGCACGCGCAGTTCCTCACGGGCCTTTCGATCGGTGCGCCCCCCGATGTGCTCAGCCCGATGGGGCAGAACTGGGGCCTGACCGGTTTTTCACCTGTCGGCCTGCGTCACCATGGCTATGCGGCCTTCATCCAGACCCTGCGCGCGGGGTTTGCCCATGGTGGGGGCCTGCGGATCGATCATGTCATGGGCCTGCAGCGGCTGTGGATCATACCCGAAGGCGGCAGCCCCATGGACGGGGCCTACCTTGCCTTCCCCGGCGCGGACCTGATGCGCCTGATCGCGCTGGAATCCCTGCGGCATGAGGCCATCGTGGTGGGCGAGGACCTGGGGACGGTCGCCCCTTCCTTCCGTCGCGATGCGCGCCGGCACGCCATCATGGGGATGAGTGTCCTGTGGTTCCAGCGCCATGCCGATGGCACGTTCATGGCGCCGCCGGAATGGGCGGCCGGGTCTATTGGCATGACCTCCACCCATGACCTGCCCACCGTGGCGGGATGGTGGCTGGGAAGCGACCTCGACTGGCGCGAACGCCTCAGGCAGGCCGGCCCGCGGCAGCACCTGCGCACGATGCGTGCACGCCGGCAGGAAGACCGCAGGGCGCTGTGGCAGGTTCTGGCCGGGGATGGACATGCTCCCCTGCCGCCGCTGACGCCCGAAGGCGCGCAGGCCGTGGTGGACGCGGCCGCGCGCTTTATCGGCATGTCCGCCGCCGAACTGGCGATCCTGCCGCTGGAAGATGCGCTGGGCCTTGTGGAGCAGCCCAACCTGCCCGGCACGGTCGATGGCCATCCCAACTGGCGCCGCCGCTACCCGGCCGGTGTGCATCCTCCCCTGTCATCGCCCGATGCCATGCACCGACTGGCGCTGCTGCGCAAGGGACGCGAAATGCCATGAACGAACTGCGCGCAACCGTCCGGCTGCAACTGCATGCGGGCTTTACGCTCGATGACGCCGCAGCACAGGTGCCCTATTTCGCCCGACTGGGGCTAAGCCATGTCTATGCCTCCCCCATCCTGATGGCGCGGGTGGGGTCGACCCATGGCTATGACACGCTGGATTACGGTCGCGTCAATCCCGAACTTGGCGGGCATGCGGCGCTGTGCCGCCTTGTCGCGCGCCTGCGGGAGCATGCGATGGGACTGATTGTCGATATCGTGCCCAACCACATGGCGGTCGGCGGATCAGGCAACCGCTGGTGGGAGGATGTGCTGGCCTGGGGATGTGCCAGCACGCGGGCGCATTATTTCGATATCGACTGGGACGCATTCGCCCCATGGCTGCAGGGACGTATCTTGGCGCCTTTCCTTGACCGTCCGTATGGTGCGGCGCTGCGCGACGGGATGCTGCGCCTTGCCCATGAGGCGCAAAGCGGCATGTTTTTCATCCATCATCATGAACACCGCTTTCCTGTCTGCCCGCGTCATCATGCCGCCCTGCTGTCCGATGTCGGCGCGCCTGCCGACCTGTGTGCCGAACTTGCCGCACTTGCCCCCGCGCCGGTTGCGGACTGGGGCGGCTACCCTGCCCTGTCGCGGCTGGCGGCATGGGCGGCGACGGCGGATGGGCAGGCCGCGATCTCACGGATTGTCGGGCGGCATGATGCGCGCACGGCCTGCGGGCGCGCGGCCCTGGATGACCTGCTGGGGCGGCAGTCCTATCGGCTGGCATGGTGGCGCACGACGCCGGACCTCATCAACTGGCGACGCTTTTTCGACATTACCGGCCTTGCCGCCTTATGCGTTGAGCATGAGGACGTGTTCGACGCCGTGCATGGCCACATCATCGACCTGTATGCGGATGGACTGATCGACGGGGTACGGGTGGATCATGTCGATGGCCTGAGCGAACCTGCGGCCTATTGCCTGCGCCTGCGCCAGCGCCTGATGGCCGTGCGGCACCTGCGCCCTGGCACCGCGCCGCAGCATCTTTCGATTCATGTAGAAAAGATCCTGCATGATCGCGAACATCTGCCCCCTTCATGGCAGGTGGAGGGAACAACGGGTTATGAGTTCATGGACCAGGTTTCCGCCGTGCTGCATGATCCTGACGGGACGGCGCTGCTTGATGGCCTGTGGCGTGACCATGCCATCGCGGACCCGACTTTCGCCGACACGGAACGCAATGCGCGGTCCCTGATCCTCAATGATGTATTTGCGGCCGAACTGTCGGGGCTGCAAACGCAACTGGCCATGATCGCGCAATGCAGCGCCGACACGCGTGATTACACCATGGGCCGCATTGGCAGGGTCCTTTACGCCCTTCTGGTGGAATTCCATGTCTATCGCACGTATTTTTCCGATGATGCGCAGGGTGGGCATCAGGCCGGTCATGCCGTGCTGAAGGCCGCGGCACAGGATGCACGGGCACATCTGTCGCCATCATGCCATGACATGCTGGACTGGATCGTGGGCATGCTGGGCCGGACGGGAATGCGCGATGTCTCCATCCGCGAGGCACAGCGGCGGTTTGAACACCTGACGGCCCCGCTTGCCGCCAAGGCGGTCGAGGACACATCCTTCTACCGTTATGGACGGCTGCTTTCGCGTAACGAGGTGGGGTCCGACCCGGGGCGGATGTCCCTGCCGGTCGCTTCCTTCCACAAGGAGAACATGTATCGCAGCAGGACATGCCCCGATACGTTGCTGGCGACTGCAACGCATGACCATAAACGTGGCGAGGATGCACGCATGCGCCTTGCGGTCCTGAGTGAGGTTGCGGCGCGATGGCATGATCTGGTCAACCGGTGGATCGTGGGCAATGCGCACCTGCGCAGGCGCCGCATGACGCCGGACCGGGTGGATGAAATGATCCTGTATCAGGCCATGCTGGGAGCATGGCCGCTGGAGCCATGGCCAGATGCCGATGCGCGGCAGGGATTTCAGGACCGTATAGTGGCATGGCAGGTCAAGGCATTGCGGGAGGCAAAGCGTCATACCAGTTGGACCGACCCGGATGCGGGATATGAAGAGGGCTGTCGCGAATTCACGCAACGCCTGCTGGACCCACGGGCATCGGGCGGTTTCATTGCCGACATGGATGCAATCGTGGCAACCATGGCGCCCGCGGCGGCGGTGAATTCCCTGGCGCAGCTTGTCCTGCGCCTTACGCTGCCCGGTGTTGCGGACCTGTATCAGGGGACCGAACTGTGGGATTTTTCGCTGGTGGACCCGGATAATCGCCGGCCGGTGGATTTCATGCTGCGTCAGGCAATCCTCCGGCAGGAAGGGTCGGTGCGCCAGCAGGCCGCGCACTGGCGGACGGGAGGCGTGAAGTTATGCCTTCTGCAGAAATTATTGGCCTTCCGGGCGCAATATCCACATGTGTTTTCCAAAGGTTCCTATGAACCGGTCGAGGTGTCAGGGCCGGCCGGGAAACATGTCATCGCATTCCTGCGACGGCATGACGGGATTGCGCTGCTTGTCGTGGTGGTACGTCACTGCTGGGGGCTCGTTCCCTCGCCCCATGACCTGCATCTTGATACTTCCCTGCTGGGACAGACATTTCTGCTGCTGACGACGCCTGCAAATACACAATGGCGCAGCATCGTGCATGAAGACCGGGTGCAGGCGCATACGAAGCGTCTTTCGCTGTCATTCCTTGAGGATGGTATTCCCGTTGAATGTCTGGTCCAGGTGGAGGGCGGGATTTCCTGATTTCGCTTATGCTGCCTTTATGTACACGGAATCCCTGTTTTTTCATGTGCATTTTGATGTTGAATCGAAATGAGATGGATGTCAGCGAAAAAGTTTCAGACAGGCATCGACTTTCCCTGAAAATAAATGTGTTCAGCCCGCCCCGCCCGGTGCCGCAAATAATCTGGATTCCGGACATTTTTCAAATTATGTTCTTTTTGTGGCGAGCGTCCGGATGCGGACGCGCCGCGTCAGATTCATGTCAGAACATCTTCACTCATCATCCTCAGGACACCTGCGCCGGAATGTCGGGCGGGCATGCCTGTGGTCGTATCTCCTGTCAGGAACAGGACTTTTCTGGTTCAACCCAATATGGATGGGGGCTGTCGTGCGTCGCGAAACAGAGCTTGATGCCGTGCGTGGCATTGCCGCGCTGGTTGTTGTCTTTTTCCATTTCTGGTTGATCATTCCCGATGAATGGAAATCACATGCGTATGTTGCGCATATGATGGGTGTATCCCTTACACCTGAAATGATTTTCCATTTCACGCCCTTACGCCTCATCATCTCGGGCTCTGGCGCGGTGGGGCTGTTTTTTGTGCTCAGCGGATATGTCCTGTCCCTTTCCATGGCACGTCAGGGCATGACGTCCTATGGACGTTTCATCGTGCGACGGATATTTCGGATATACCTGCCTTTTGCCGTGGTCATCCTGTTCAGTGCCGCCCTGCTGCCGATTGTCAAGGTGGCGCCCCTGCATGGGGTCAGCCAGTGGTTTGCGAGTGAGCCGTGGTCCATCTACCCGACCGAACAGGTCGTGACAGGCCATCTCCTGATGATCGGAACCGTACCACTCGTCAGTCTTGATAACCCGATGTGGTCCCTGATCATCGAAATGAGGGTATCGCTGATCTTTCCGATCCTGTTCATCCTTATGGAAAAATACAGGAACGAGACGCTGGCCTGTGTCACGGCCGCATATTTCTGTTCCAGCATTTTCCTCAACAGGCTGGGTGAAAACCCGCCGACCACTTTCATGCACAGCATGATATTCACCTTTGAATATCTGCCACTTTTTGTCGTGGGTATCCTTTTCTACCAGTTCAGGGAGCGGATATTCGGGTTTTATGGGGCAACCCGTCCCGTGATCCGCACTGTTGTCATGCCACTTGCGGTCCTGCTGCTGGGAACGCCGACCATAGGTCCGGAAAATGCAGTCGGGATCATGAAGAATCTCATATGGATCGTCTGCACGACCATCGGGTCGGTCTCGGTGATCTGCATTGCGATCAATAATGAAACGATCAGGTCATTTCTGCAGAAATCACATATGCAGGGCCTGGGGCATATTTCATACAGCCTGTATCTCAGCCACATGGTCGTCCTTCTTGTCATGGCCTATACGCTGCTGCAGTACATGCCGCTGTGGGGATGGGCGGCATTTGCGATGCCTGGCTGCGTCATGGTTGCGACAGCCTGTTTCTGGTGTGTGGAATCCCCCTGCATGCGGGCCGGTTACTGGCTGACGCGGCGGAGGTACCTCAAGCCCGAACTGGTCGGGTGAAACGGGCGGGGCCGTGCGGGTAAATTTGAAAATCACGAATAAATATAAAAACTTTCATCCTGGAAAAGACTTTTTACATGCACAACAGGAGTTGTCGTGTCATGAAAAAGATCTGCTTCGTTTTTGCCGCCCTGCTATGTTCATCTTCCGCGCTGGCGCAGTCCCTGCCGGAGAAGACAGGCATCAATTCCGTGCTCGGCGTGGCTCCGGCCACTGCCGACTTTGTCCGGGAAGTGGCTGTCAGCGACCAGTTCGAAATCCAGTCCAGCCAGTTGGCGCAGCAGGAGCACCTGACTTCCGTGCAGGAATTTTCATCCAGGATGATTGCCGACCACCAGGCCACCTCCGGGCAGTTGAAGGAAATGGTGCACAGTGGCGACCTGCAGGTTGACCTGCCCACGACCCTGGACAGCTCGCATCAGGACATGCTCGACCGGTTAAGGAAACTGCACGGAAGCAGTTTCGAGGAACGCTACCGCGCGCAGCAGATCAGCGCACACGAAAGCGCGGTTTCCCTGTTCCAGCGCTATGCCGACAATGGGGATAACATGAAGCTGAAGGCGTGGGCGGCAAAAACCCTGCCCACCCTGAAATCCCATCTGGAAATGGCGCGCAGGTTGCCGCAATAATGCCAGGGTGGACGGAATATATGAAAAAGCCGGAATATGAACCAGCCAGCGCCCGATGATGAACATCATGCCGGGTCCTTCATGCATGATTATGAACGTCGCATGGAACTGCTTGTCCGCAGGCTTCCGGTGCGGATCCAGTCCCTTGTACGCAGGTTGCGCCGCCCGTCCGCGCGGTGGATCAGGCTGCCGGTCGGCATCGTGCTGGTCCCGGCCGGTTCCCTGGCCATCCTGCCGGTCTTCGGCCTGTGGATGACACCGCTGGGACTTGTGCTGCTGGCCGAGGATATTCCCCTCCTGCGCCGGGGGGTGGCGCGTCTTCTGGCGTGGATCGAGCGCCGCCATCCGGGCTGGATGGGACTTCCTGAGGCAGGGAGGCAATCCTCGGCATAACCATGTCATAACCGCCTTGATGGGATCAGCAGGCCATGCCGCACGGAAGTCCCCTTGTCACCATTCTGGTCATAGGTCTCGGCCTTGCCTTCGTGCTGGGGACGGTGGCCAGCAGGCTTGGGTGCTCCGTTCTGGTCGGCTACCTTCTGGCGGGGATCATCATCGGCCCCTTTACCCCCGGTTTCGTGGCGGACCAGGACCTGGTCCCCCAACTGGCGGAAATTGGCGTCATCCTGCTGATGTTTGGCGTGGGGCTGCATTTTTCCGTCAATGACCTTGTCTCCGTCCGGGCCATCGCCATTCCCGGCGCAATGGTGCAGGTCGTCCTGTCGACGGTCTGCGGCATGCTTCTGGCCCACCTGCTGGGCTGGTCATGGGGCAGCGGCGTCGTCTTTGGCATGACGCTTGCCATCGCCAGTACGGTTGTCCTGCTGCGGACGTTGCAGGAACACCGCCTGATGGATACGCAGCGCGGGCATGTCGCGATTGGCTGGCTGGTCATACAGGACCTGCTGACGGTGATGGTCCTGGTGCTTCTGCCGGTCATGGCGCCACTGCTGAAACATGACCCGCATGCCGCCGCACCGGGGGCATGGCAACTCGTGCTGGCGGTGGCCCTGACCATCGGCAAGGTCGCCGCCTTCATCGCCCTGATGCTGATTGTCGGGCGGCGGTTGATCCCGGCGATGCTCCATTATGTCGCCCATACCGGTTCACGCGAACTGTTCCGCCTGTGCGTGCTGGCCATTGCGCTGGGGGTTGCGCTGACGGCAACGGAAATCTTTGGGGTTTCCTTTGCTCTGGGGGCATTCGTTGCTGGCATGGTGCTCAGTGAATCGCCACTGTCGCAGCATGCTGGCGCGGAAACGCTGCCCTTGCGTGATGCCTTTGCGGTGCTGTTCTTCATTTCCGTCGGCATGTTGTTCAATCCGGGGATCCTGCTGCACCATCCCCTGCCCCTTCTGGGGACGCTTGCGGTCATCATGGGGGCGACGCCGGTGCTGACGGTCGTGACCCTGCGCCTGTTGCGACAGCCATGGCAGACGGCGCTGTCGGTCGGGGCGGGCCTGGCGCAGATCGGGGAGTTCTCCTTCATCCTTGCCGCCCTTGGCGTGCAGTCGGGATTGTTGGTGGAGCGCGCGCGCGACCTTGTGCTGGGGGCATCGATCCTGTCCATCCTGCTCAACCCCGTCATGGTGGCGCTGGTGAACCGGGTGAACACCGCGCTGGACCGCCGTGCGCGCCTGCGTTCCGGCCCTGCGGCGCCTGAGGACCCGGTTGCGGCACTGCGCGGCCATGCCGTCCTGATCGGGTGCGGCCGGGTGGGGTCCCTTGTCGCCGAAGGATTGCGGGCGGATCATGTCCCGCTGCTGGTGGTGGAGGAAGCGGACATGCAGGTCCGTGCCCTGCGCGAACGCGGGATCGACGTCATGCTGGGCAATGCGGCCGATCCCGGACTACTGCCGCTGCTGGGGCTGGATCGTGCGCGTATCCTGATCGTGGCCATCCCCGATGCGTTCGAGGCGGGGGAAATCATACAGCAGGCACGTGGTCTCAGCCCCGAACTCGATATCGTCGCACGTGCGCATTTCGACAGCGCGGCGGACTACCTTTCCGAATATGGCGCCAGCCTGGTCATCATGGGGGAGCGTGAAATCGCGCGCGCGATGCTGGATTACGCAACCCGTGGGACGCCATCTGGCGGCCGCGCCGATCCTTCCCGCATATGAGGGCCCGTTGATGTCCCCTGCCGCCACCGTCGCCCACCGGATCGAAGATTACGCCATGATCGGCTCCACCCACAGTGCCGCGCTGATCCACCGCGATGGCACGATCCAGTGGCTGTGCATGCCGCGCTTTGATTCCGAGGCGATCTTCGCCTCCCTCCTTGGCACGCCCGATAACGGGGAATGGGCCGTGCGTGCCGTCGATCCCGCGGCGCGTATCTCGCGGCGCTACATCACCGATACGATGGTCCTTGAAACCACGATCGAAACCCCGACAGGCCGTGCCGTCGTGCTGGATTTCATGCCGACACCTGTCGACGGCGACCTGCATGAACTGGTCCGCATCATCCGGGGCGTCGAGGGGCATGTCGATTTTTCCGCCGAACTGCGCCTGCGCTTCAATTACGGGGAATGGATACCATGGGTGGAACGGCGCGAAGGGGCGATCTTCGCCTTTGCCGGCCCGGACGCCATCCGCCTGAGCAGCAGCGTAGACCTCAGCAACGCCAATTTTTCCACCACTTCGGATTTCACAATCGTCGCGGGGCAGAGTGTCGCCACGACGCTGGAGTGGTTTCCATCGCACAAGATCCCGCCCCTGCCCCGCGACCCCTATGCCCTGCTGCGCCATACCGAGGCGCAGGGACGGCTGTGGGCGGCGCAATGCACGTACGAAGGCCCCTATGCCGGGGTAGTGCGGCGTTCGCTCATGACGCTCAAGGCGCTGACGTACCACCCGACGGGGGGAATCGTCGCGGCCCCCACGACTTCCCTCCCCGAGGATCCGGGGGGAAGCCGCAACTGGGACTATCGCTACTGCTGGCTGCGCGACGCGGTGTGGACGCTGCATGCGCTGACGGTCTCGGGCTATATGGAGGAAGCCAGCGCATGGCGGTGGTGGCTGATGCGCGCGACGGCGGGCGCGCCGGACGGGTTGCAGGTCATGTATGGCCTGCATGGCGAACGCCGGTTGACCGAAACCACGCTCGATCACCTGGCGGGATATGAAGGCAGCCGCCCGGTGCGCATCGGCAATGCCGCGCATGAGCAGTTGCAGCTTGATGTCTATGGTTCCCTATTGGGGGCGTTCGATGCGGCGCGGCGTGATGGCCTGGCGGACATGGACGCGGTGTGGCCGCTTCAGTGCGCCATTGCCGAACGGTTGCTGGTCCTGTGGCGGCAACCTGATTCCAGCCTGTGGGAGGTGCGTGGCCCCAAGCGGCATTTCGTCTATTCCAAGATGATGTGCTGGTTCGCGTTCGACCGGATGATCGCCAGCGCAGTGGATTTCGGGCTTGACGGCCCGGTCGGGACATGGCGGGCCGCGCGTGAGGAAATCCATGCCGAGGTCTGTGAAAAAGGCTTTGATACGGCCAGCAACAGCTTCATGCAGTATTATGGCGCGGACCGTGTCGATGCCTCCCTTTTGCAGATTCCGCTGCTGGGCTTCCTGCCTGCCGATGATCCGCGCGTGCAGGGTACGATCGCACGGATCGAGAAAGAACTGCTGCATGACAACGTGGTCTACCGCTACCTGCCCGAAGGGGTGGCGGCCGATGGGCTGGAAGGGCGCGAAGGCGCGTTCCTCGCCTGCAGTTTCTGGCTGTGTGATGCCTATATCATGTCGCACAGGGTGGAGGAGGCCCGCGTCCTGTTCGAACGCCTGCTGTCCTATGGAAACGACCTTGGCCTGTTTGCCGAGGAATATGACCCGGTCGTCGGGCGGCAGCTGGGGAATTTCCCGCAGGCCTTCAGCCATTTCGCCCTTGTCCATACCGCCCACATGCTGGCGGGGGGCGTGATCGACGCCAGCGGGCAGCGACGCAGGAAGAAATAGCCGGTCCCTGTCATGTGCCGCAGTCGCAGCCCTGCCGCGCGACCCGCATGAAACCTTTTGTCGGATCACGCGCTGTAGTGGGCAATGAATCAAGGGAGGGAACAATGGATGTCATGAAATTTTCCTTCCATATGCAGGCGGAAAACCTGTCCCTGTTCCACTGGGTGCGGCGTGAACTGCATGCGTGTTTCGATTTCATCATGCATGAACCTCCCCCTGCGGAAATGCTCGACCTGCTTGACAGTTCGGACAGGGGGACGCCGTAGGGCGTATGGAAGGTCTCTGGCCGGCCCTACCAGTTTTCCTTCATGAGATGCACCACAAGGTCGGCACCCAGCGTGGTCAGGCGATCCACCAGGGCCTGCCCGGTCGTGGCGTCGCACAGGCGCGGGTCGGCCTGTGCGACGCCCCTGGTGGCGATTTCATCAATTTCGAGCGGGAAGTTGATGCTGGCCCCCTCGAACTGTGCCGTGGCGAACCCGTTGACCGGCAGGCCCATGAATTCATGGGCGCAGGCGGGTGCGGGACGCAGGTCGGGACGCACCAGTTCCGGAAACAGGGCCATTGCGACGCTGGAAAGCGGATTGCCACCATGCCCGGCAGACCGCCTTGCCGCATCCGCGTCCCCCATCACGTCGGCGAGCATGGCCGAGGCAATGCTCCACAGGTAGACGCACGGGATCACCACACCATGCCTGTGCCGCAGGGACAGCGTGACGTCATGGACCGCCTGCGCATTGCCGCCATGCCCGTTGAAGACGATGATGCGGGTCAGGTCATGCCGCAACAGGCATGACATCATGTCCGTCAGGACCGCGCGCAATGTCGCCTGTTCCAGCGCGATGCCCCCGACCACGCTGCCGAAATAGTCCGCGCCCCCATAAGGCAGGACCGGGGCGACATACGTCCCGATCCCGCGCGCGCGCGCGGCCTGCGCCACGCGGCGCGCGATTGCATCGGCGCACAGGTAGTCCCCCATGGGGGCATGGGGGCCCTGATCCTCATGGCTGCCAAGCGGCAGGATGATGACCGGATTGTCCGCAAGCGCGGTGCGTGCCTCCTCCGCCGTCAGTTCCGCCAGGCATATTTTGTCTGAGACCTGGAGGGATCGAAGAACCCTTGATTGATGTGCTTGGCCGGTAATTTCTGGGTTTTGGCGATTTGATTGACGGTTTTTGCGATGGCGTCCAGTCTGCGTTTTGAGCAGATTGGGAGTTGTCTCTCGCTG
>NZ_POTC01000002.1 GCF_002906255.1 Novacetimonas maltaceti
ATCAACAAACGTCTCGGCCAGTCGATCAGTCACCCAATCCAACCGCACCTCCACCATGCCTACACAAGGTAAACACAGCAAAACGCCGCCAACATATCCCTTCCAGTCTCTATTCTATTGTCAATGACCAAGTCCGTAGCGGCTGGTGTGCCGTTCGGTGAAGCGGGTTTTACGGAGATCGACCCCCATTGTCAACGCCTTATGCAAACCCCTCAAAAACACCGGAAAACCGCCAAACCCGAACCAAAAACTCCCATTCCCGCCACATCAACGCGAAAAAAAAAGCAAAAAAAAGAGGAGGAGGCTCACGCCTCCCCCTCCCTGCACGCTCAAACTCCCGACACGTCAGTCCGCGTCAACAGCATGCCCGTCAATCGTCAGGTGGTCGCATCCCTGCAATTTGGGACATGATCAAATCATGTGGGCACCCGGAACTTGTGTTTGCGCAGGCCTGTCCTCATACGTAAGGGGCCTTGCATCCCGCATTGCAATGACACCAACGGTCTGGATTGAACGTGCAGCGCGTTATTTTCCCTTATATCGGACATCCGCATCAGGAGTTCCATTCCCTTCCCATCGCGATGGAAATGGCAGCCCGCCACCCCGATGTCGAAGTCCATCTGGCAAGCCTGACGGAAAAACGCGAAGCGCACCTGCAATATCTGGCGAGTTTCTACCCGGAGGCGCGGGTCCAGTATGAACTCCTGCGACTGCCATCCTTCCTCCGGCGCCAGATTGACAGGCGTGGTCCGCAACCCACGGACAAGATACTGGCCCTGTTTTTAAACAAAGAATATTTCCGAAAGTTTCAGGCAATCGTCGTTCCCGAACGTACCAGCCTGTATCTGCGCCGGATGGGGATAAGGCAGCCCAGGCTGGTCTGGACCCGTCATGGCGCAGGGGATCGGGCCGTCGGTTTTGCCAAGGATGTCCGGCACTTCGACTATATCCTGATGGCCGGCCACAAGGTGGAGCAGCGCCTGATGGCACAGGGCAGCCTGCGGCCCGGCCATTACAGAAATGGAATTTATGCAAAATTCGACCTGGTGCAGCGCATGAATATTCATCGCGACCGGTTGTTCCCCAATGACCGCCCGACCATCCTGTATAACCCGCATTTCAGCCGCCACTTGTCATCATTCCCAAAATTCGGCATTCAGATACTCGATTATTTTGCGCGACAGCAGAAATACAATCTGGTTTTCGCTCCGCACTACAGGTTGTTCGACAGCCACCGTACCGAAGCACAACGGCTGTTCCGTCCCTACCAAGATTGCGGACATATGTTGTTTGATCCAGGTAGCGAGAAGAGCATCGACATGACCTATACCATGGGGTCTGACCTATATATGGGCGACGTCAGCAGTCAGGTTGCGGAATTCCTGACCACGCCGCGCCCCTGCCTGTTCCTGGATGCGCATGAAACCCGCTGGCGCGACAACCCGAACTACACAAGTTGGTCCCTGGGGAACGTGATCGATTGCGTCGCGGATCTTGGCCATGAAATCGACAGGGCATTTACGATGCAGACCCAATTCCTAGACCGGCAGAAATCATATATACATGACACGTTCGGCGATGCCGTACCGGGACCGAGCGCCGCAACTGCCGCGAATTCAATCATTGACTTTTTAAGGTCAAATGATCGATGACCGCGTTTTCTTCATTCCAAGTCCTGCCCGTGGAAGTCACATTACCGGAAATGACACGTCTCCCGACCCCTACAGATTCTGGCCAGCCGCGACGCTACGGCGATTTCGACACTTTCCTGCAGGCGCTTGATTACGCCGCGGAAGGCGAAAGTGGCTTCAACATCTACTCGGGCCGGGGTGAACTGCTGGAGGCACTGCCCTACCGCACCCTGCGACAGCAGGCGCGCGAGGTTGCGCAGCGCCTGCTGTCGCTTGGACTGAAACCCGGTGAGCGGGTTGCCATCGTCGCAGAAAGCGATGGGGATTTCGCACGCATCTTCTTTGGTTGCCAGTATGCCGGCCTGATTCCCGCGCCCCTTCCCCTGCCCGTCGCATTCGGTGGCCGCGAAGGCTATGTCGCGACCCTGCGCGGCATGGTGGAAAGCGCCGATGCCTCCGCACTGGTCATCGCCTCCATTATCGCATCGTGGAAGGATGACCTGATCGAAGGGCTCGACCTGCGTTTCGCCGGCGTTCCCGAAGACCTGCTGGCCACGCCAATTACCGTGACCGACCTGCCGGATGTCGGGCCGGACGACATTTCCTACCTGCAGTTTTCTTCCGGCAGCACGCGCTTTCCCATGGGAATCGCGGTAACACAGCGTTCTGGCATGGCAAATGCACATGCCATCGCGCTCAACGGGCTGAAGGTGCGTGAAAAGGGCGATCGCTGCGTTTCATGGCTGCCGCTGTATCATGACATGGGGCTGGTCGGATTCTTCCTGACCCCCATGACGTGCCAACTGAGCGTCGACCTGCTGCCAACCCGCGAATTCGCGCGTCGTCCCCATGTCTGGCTGGACCTGATCAGCCGCAACCGCGGCACGATCTCCTACAGCCCGTCCTTCGGGTATGAACTGTGCGCGCGCCGTGCGACTTCCATCTCGCTCGACCTGTCATGCTGGCGGGTCGCGGGGATTGGCGGCGACATGATCCGCTATCATATCCTTGAGGATTTTGCCGAACGCTTTGCCGCCTCCGGCTTCGACAGCCACGCCTTCACCGCCAGCTACGGCATGGCGGAAACGACGCTTGCCATCAGCTTCGTGCCGCTAGGCTCAGGCATCCAGACCGATACGATCGACCTGCGCATCCTTGAGACGCAGGCCATCGCCTCGCCTTCCAACGATCCGTCGCAGATGCTGCGCACGTTCGTCATCTGTGGCGAGGTCCTGCCCGGACATGAACTTGAAGTCCGCGATAGCGAGGGCAAGGTCGTCAAGGACCGGCAGCTGGGGACGATTTTCGTCCGTGGCCCCAGCCTGATGCAGGGCTATTTCCGCCAGCCGCAGGAAACAGCCAAGGTCGTCGATGCGGACGGGTGGCTCAACACGGGGGATCTTGGCTACATGCTCAATGGGCAGGTGGTCATTACCGGACGCGCCAAGGACCTGATCATCATCAACGGCCGCAACATCTGGCCGCAGGACCTTGAATGGTCGGCGGAAACGGAAATCGCTTCCCTGCGCAGCCGTGACGTCGCGGTATTCTCCGTCGATGAAAGCGACGGGGAAAAGATCGTGGCCCTGGTCCAGTGCCGCGCCACGACACCCGAAGCCCGCGAAACCCTGCGCAACGACACCGCCAGCCTGTTTCGTCGCCAGCACGGGGTCGATGTCTCGGTCATCCTTGTCCCCCCCCACACGCTGCCGCAGACTTCCTCGGGCAAGCTGACGCGTGCGCGGGCCAAGTCGATGCTGCTGTCGGGGGCGTTCAAGCCGATCGATACCACCATTTCCGTGGCCTGAGGCCACCGGTCCGGTCCCTGTCCGTTTCCGCCATGCGGCGGGAACGGATGTACTGTCGGCAGGTTAAAGCGGTACTGGTCAAAATACCGTTTTTCAATCATAAGGGGGGTCCTTCATGGGGGGACACCATCAGGCGCGCCCCCTGTTCCGGAAAATCCCGGAACCTGGCAACGACACGCTGACCCCCTTTTCGGTGATATCCGGCAGGGTCATGCCATAAGGATGTAATAATGAGTGAAACGGTAGCGGACGTCTCGGCCATCATCGTGCAGACACTGCTGGCGAACCCCAAGGTTCCCCGTGACATCAATGGCGGCAGCAAGATCGTCGAGGATCTGGCGTTCGATTCACTGGCCGTCATGAATTTCGTCATGGAGATCGAGGACAAGCTCGACGTCTCCGTCCCCCTCGACCGGCTGGCGGACATCCGCACGATCGACGACCTCGCCGCCTGCATCGTCTCCCTCAAGCAGGCGTCCTGATCCTCATGTCCATTTTTTCGAAATATGAGGGACTGTCACGCTCGCTGTCCACCGTGACCGCCGAAGGTGGCCGCAACCCGTTTGACGTGGTGATCGAACGGCCGATTTCCTCGACGGTCGGACTGATCGAAGGGCGCGAGACCCTGCTGTTCGGCACCAACAACTACCTCGGCCTCAGCCAGTCGCCCGCCGCGATCGAGGCCGCCGTGGAGGCCGCGCGCAAGTATGGCGTCGGCACGACCGGGTCGCGCATCGCCAACGGCACGCAGGGACTGCACCGGCAGCTGGAAGCCCGGCTGGCAGCATTTTTCCGTCGCCGCCACTGCATGGTGTTTTCCACGGGATACCAGGCCAACCTCGGCACGATTTCGGCGCTGGCGGGCAAGGATGACTACCTGCTGCTCGATGCGGACAGCCATGCCAGCATCTATGATGGCAGCCGACTGGGCCATGCGCAGGTCATCCGTTTCCGCCACAATGATGCCGACGACCTGCGCAAGCGGTTGCGGCGCCTTGATGGCACCCCCGGCGCCAAGCTGATCGTGGTGGAGGGGATCTACTCCATGATGGGCGACGTCGTGCCGATGGCGGAATTCGCGCAGGTCAAGCGCGAAACCGGCGCATGGCTGCTGGCGGACGAGGCCCATTCCGTGGGCGTCATGGGCGAGCATGGCCGCGGCGTGGCCGAGGCCGATGGCGTGGAAGACGACATCGATTTCGTTGTCGGCACCTTTTCCAAGAGCCTTGGGACGGTTGGTGGCTACTGCGTTTCCAACCATGACGGGCTGAACCTGATCCGGCTGTGTTCACGTCCCTACATGTTCACCGCCTCCCTGCCGCCGGAAGTCATCGCCGCCACCATGGCCGCGCTTGACGAACTGGAAAACCGGCCCGAACTGCGCCACCAGCTGATGGACAACGCCCGCCGCCTGCATGCGGGGCTGAACGCCGCTGGCCTGCGCACGGGTCCGCAGGCCAGCCCGGTTGTGTCCGTCATCCTTGATGATGTGGAACAGGCCGTCGCCTTCTGGAACCGGCTGCTTGACCTTGGGGTCTATGTCAATCTCAGCCTGCCGCCCGCAACGCCGGACCAGCACCCGCTGCTGCGGACGTCGGTCATGGCGACGCATACGCCTGAACAGGTGGATCAGGCCGTCAGCGTCTTCGCGGCGGTGGCTGGCGAACTTGGCATCAATCGCGCGCCTGTTTCCGCCTGAAGAACCCTGCCTGCCGCAGCGACCATAACAGGCGCGGCAGGCAGATCAGCGGATGGCGTTCGGCAAAGGGCGACAGCGGCAGGTCAATGCCGGAATGGCGCTTGATCTTCCATGCGATGTACCGCGCCCCCCCGGCAAAGGTAAATGCCCCCTTGGCCAGACGCGCGACATTCAGCGGCTGCCCCATCTTCCGGCGCAGCCACCAGCCATCGCGCATGTCCCTGCGCCATGTGGCATCGACCTTTGGCTCCAGTTCGTCGCCGTGCTCCACAAAGGGCAGGCCATCGGCCCGCCATGCGGCAGCCAGCAGCGCGCGATAACGGTCTTCATGTCCCTGTACAATGGTACGGGGACGCTTGCGGCTGCTCTCGACACGCAGTTCCGCGCCATAGGTGCTTGAAAACAGCGCGTTCCAGAAATCATCCGCCCGCCCCTGCCGTGGTCCCAGCGCCATGGCCCAGCGCGCGGCCATGGCCACGGCGCGGATCAGGCAGCCAAGGATGGCGTCGGCCGCCTGCTCATCACGCACCCAGACCAGGCGCACGGGCTGGCAGAAGCGTGCCCATATGGTGGTGTCCAGCGTCCTGCGCCCGGTCATGTGGCGGAACTGCTCCAGCGTCAGGATCGCGACCTTCGCACGGACCATCCGCCCGTCCATGAGGCGTTCATGATATTCCACGTTGGGCGGCAGCAACCGGTTGGCCGTGCGCGCCCAGCCACCCGCAGGCCAGTCCTGCAGCCGTTCGACGATGATGTAGAAATCCAGTATCCCGTCCATGTCCGGCTGCCGCAGGGCAGAGCCATAGAACAGCACGCCCAGCGGCCGCGACGGGCCGATCATCGCGGCGACAAAGGACGTGACGGCAGGGGGCACCGGCTGCACCAGTTCGGAGACCAGCAGGTGCGCGACCTCGCTGGCGGCCGAAGCATCGGGGACGGTATGCATCTGTTGCGCGGCCATCTTCTCCCTCACGCCTGGATGAAATCGATGGGCGGCGTGACCGACAGGTAGGTCACGCCATCGGGGCCGGAATCCAGGACTTCGCCATCGAGCACGAAATCCTCCTTCATCTCCAGCCGGATACGCCGCGCGCAGCCACTGTCATAGGCCGCATTGCGACGCAGCCATGCAGGCACGCGCCCGCGCAGCAGGGACAGCACCGCCCCCGTCAGGCGTGGCGGCGACCCCGCGACGTCGAGGTACCAGATGCCATCATCATGCGAGTCGTGCCCCTGCCAGAACGGCCACACGCCATGCGGCAGTTTCTGCAGGGTCGTCGCGAGGAACAGGAAGCATGGCCCGCTGCGCCGTGGCGTCCCCTCCACCGTCAGCGCGACCTGGTCCCCCTGCATCCATTCCTGCCGGAAGCGCCGCGACAGCAGGTGCGCGATGGAAGAGCCCAATGTGACGATCACCGCCATCTCATGCGAATACCGATCGAGAATCGCAGGCTGGTGCGCCAGTTCGATACCCCGCCGGAACGCGGCCCCACCATGGAACATGCCCACGACGGGAAGGCGTTGCGGATCACTCCAGCTGACCACGAGGCCGCGGCGGCGACGGATGTTGCGCCGCATGTCGCCCCCCGCCGCAAGGCGGTTGAGTCGCGACAGCGCCTCCATCCCGCGCAGCCCGAATCCCACGTCACCCGCAATCAGGTTCGTGTTTCCCGAAGGCAGGACCGCGATCGCGGGCAGGCTGTCGGGGCGGTAATGGCAATGGACCGCGCTGAGCACGTCACTCAGCGTGCCATCGCCACCATCGACGACGATGCACTGCACATTGCGCCGCGCAAGGTCCGCCACGGTGCGCACCAGTTCGTCCGGCGCGCCGGGCGTCAGAAAATCATCCCCCAGCGACCGCCGCGCCATCATGCTGTAATGTTCATTCCCGCTCCGATTCCGCCGACTGCGCGGATTATGGATAATGACGAAGCGTGGTGTCACGGACGGTCCCAATCGTTTAGAAATTTGACGTACGGGTCATAAGCAACCATCTGCCTCTTATTGCAAGCTAGGAAAACCAGCTTATCTCGACATAGGTGCCGTCGGGATGGCGTAACCCATACATGATGAAGCCAGCAGACAAGCCGTCTGGCGCATCCAGATGCATCCGGGGGAAAGTGCCTTTTGACCGATATTCTGATTGCACATGCCTCCGATCTGCATCTGACACTCGACACCCTTCGCATCCGGGCGCGTGACCTGCTCAACAAACGTGCCCTGAGCTATCTCTCATGGCAGCGCAGGCGGCTGATACACCGTACGGACATGCTGCGGCGCGTGATGGCGGACATCACCGCCCATAAGGTCGACATGCTGGCGGTGACGGGGGACCTGACCAACCTTGGCCTGCCCGACGAATGCGCGCAGGCCGCACGCTGGCTGTCGGAACTGCCGATGCCGGTTACTGTCGTGCCCGGCAATCATGATGCGCTTGTCAGCAGCGACTGGCACCAGTCCATCGGCCGGTGGGCGCCATGGATGGGGCCCCTGCCCTTCCCCTTTGTGCGCCGGGTGGGGCCGGTTGCCCTGATCGGCATCAATTCCGCCCATCCCACGCCGTGTTTCCAGGCATCGGGCGATATCGGCGCGCACCAGGCCGCACGGCTTGCGGACGCGCTGGAGGAAACCGGCCGGCAGGGGCTGTGCCGTGTGGTCATGATCCACCATCCGCCGCTGGCCCGCCTGACACCGCGTCGCAAGTCACTGCGCGATGCGGACAGGTTCGCCGCCTGCATCGCGCGGCACGGGGCCGAACTGGTCCTGCACGGGCATACCCATGTCTCCACCATTGCGACCCTGCCCGCGCCCGATGGCCCGGTGCCGGTCGTGGGCGTGGCCTCCGCATCCGCAAGGTCGCCAGACCCTGCACGCGCGGCATCGTGGAACCTGGTGCATATCTCCCCTGCCGCCAATGGGGGATACCGCACGGAAATCACACGCAGGATCATGCTGCCCGATGGCAGGGCCACCGCAACGCCGCCGATTATTTTCACCCCGGCCGCTTCATCCCCGGTGCATTCGGGTATAAGCACGCCGCGATGAACCTTCCTCAGTCCATGCGCCGTGGTCTCCGGGGACTGATGCCCGGAACGCTGGATCATTACCTGCTGCAGCAGGTCATCCCGCCATTTTCCATTTCACTGGGCGTGGTGATGGCCGCACTGCTGCTGGAGCGGCTTCTGGCGCTGTTCAACCTGCTGGCATCCAACGGCAGTTCGATGAAGACCTTCGTGTCGCTGCTGACGGACCTTGTTCCCCACTATCTCGGGCTGGCGCTGCCGGCGGCCATGTGCGTCAGCGTGTTTTCGGTCATCCGCCGGATGAGCCAGAATCACGAGATCGACGCCCTGATGGCCAGCGGCGTGTCCATGTTCCGCATCGCGCGCCCCTTCATCGTCGTGGGAACGGTGCTTGGCGTGCTCAGCTTCTCGCTTTACGGATTCATACAGCCTTACGCCCGCTACAACTACCGCTCGGCACTGTATTTCGCCAGTCATAGTGGCTGGACCCCGCACCTGCAATCCCACATGTTCGCCGCCCCTTCGCACGACCTGATGCTGACGGCGGAAAAGGTGGATGACGCGGGGTCGCGGATGTTCAAGGTCTTCATCCGCGACAACAGCAACCACGACCTGACGCGCTACATCACCGCGCGCAAGGGATACCTGTATATCCCCGACAATGACGAGAAGATCCGCCTCGACCTGATTGACGGCACCATCATCACCGACCGGCACGACAAAAACCCGAGCGTGATCCATTTCGACCATACGACGGAACTGTTCTCCCCCCACGGGCAGCTCGACAAGATGAAGGCCAACCGCACGCGCGGGCAGACGGAGCGTGAACTGACGCTGCCGGAACTGTATCACGGCATCCGCCACGGGATTGACGGGATCAGGCATTCCTATCTGGTGGCCGAACTGCATTTCCGCCTTGCCCGCACGGTGGCGATTCCGTTCATCCCCCTGCTGGCCTGCGCGCTGGCGGTCATGGCGAAACGGCAGAAACGCAGCCTTGGCCTGCCCATCGCGGCCGTCGCGCTGGTGGGGTTCGACCACACCCTGCAGATGGGCCTCAGCCTTGTGGCGAACGTGCACATGTCGCCGCTGCTGGTGATCTGGCTGCCGACGCTGGTCTTCGCCACATGCTGCGTCTGGGCGCTGGTCTGGCGCTGTGGCGGCCTGCGCATCCTGATGATGCCCGAACATCCATCCTCCCGGCGTGAACTGTCGCCTGACGGGCTGCCGCGCCGCGTCCAGGATGCACGCCCATGAGTGGCGGCTGGGCACGGCGCACCCTGCTGCCGGGTGGCAGGGTGCTGGTGGGATACCTGACGCGCGAACTCCTCTCCAAGGTGTTCGCCACGGCTGCCGTCATCATCGCGCTGATGGAGGTCCTGGCCCTGCTGGAGCAGGTTACGGAGATCATGAGCCGTCATCTCGGCCTGTCGGGGGTGCTGTATTATGCCGTGATCCGCCTGCCGCTGCTGTTTGGCAACGCCATGCCGCTTGCGGTGCTGATCGGGGCGCTGATCACGCTTGTGCAGCTGACAAGCTCGAACGAGATTTCCATCCTGCGTGCGGCGGGCCTTTCGACGCCGGGGCTGTTCCGCCTGTTCCTGCCCGCCGTGCTGGGGCTTGGGGTGCTCTGCGTCACTGTCGATGACCAGATCGTCCCGCGCAGCGAGGTCGCGCAGGCACGGTGGTGGAACAGTACCAACCCCTCCCCCAACGGGGTGTCGCGGGATGTCTGGTTCCGCACCGGCATGACGCTGGTCAATATTGGCGGCGTTGCGCGCGGCGGGCAGGAACTGCATGACGTGACGGTCTATCGCCGCAATGATGATGGCGGGCTGCAGAAGGTCACCCACCTGCCGACGGTCCGCTATTTCATCAACCGCTGGAGCGGGGTGCCCGACCACAGCCTGACGGTGCTCAGCGCCACCAGGGTGGAACAGGCCGATCCGGCCGACGACACGCGCCTTGTCATGGACTGGCCGCAGGCACTGACGCCCGATGTGCTGCTGCAGCTTTCGGAAAACACGCCACTTTCGATCGCGACGATGCTGCGTGTCCTGCGTAATGATTTCCCATCCAGCCAGTCGCCGGCATTCTTCATGACCGAAATACTGGGTCGTATCATGTTACCCCTGACATTTACGGTTATGCTGTTATTGGCTATTCCTGTGGTTTATATCCCTCCCCGGGCCGGGACGCGCAGTTGGCTGCCTGTCTGGTGCCTGGGTGCAGGTCTGGTGTTTGTCGTGTTCCAGGGGCTGTTGCGGGCTCTTGGCAATGCCGGTACGCTCCCCTCCGTGGTGGCGGTTTTTGTCGGGATCGTAATTTTCATTCTCGGCGTTGTGACAGTGCTATTGAGGATAGAAGAACGATGATTACCAGTACCCTGAAGAACACATCCATCCGGACGGGGCGCAGCTTCGACCTGGGGAAGATGAATCTTCGCCAGCTGTGGATTGCCTATCTCACCTATCCGACAATCCTGCTCTATTTCGCACTGGCACTGTGCAGTTTCGGCATCATGGTCCACACGTTCGTGTCGTGGCTGCCGGTATGCATCAGCATCATGTCGGTGGTCTTCGTCTATCCGCTGGTGTGGTACGCAATCCACCGCTTCATCCTGCACGGACGGTTCCTCTACCGCGTGAAATGGACATCCGCGCTGTGGAAACGCATCCATTTCGACCATCACCAGGACCCGCACCTGCTCGACGTGCTGTTCGGCTCGCCGCTGAACACCATCCCGACCATCGCAATCGTCACCATCCCCATCGGCTTCGCCATCGGGCAGGCGGCGGGTGCCGCGGCGGCATTCGGCGCGGGACTGACGATTACGTGCATCTATGAATTCTTCCACTGCATCCAGCACCTCAACTACAAGCCGAAGATGGCATGGATTCAGCGCATGAAGCAGCGTCACGTGCTGCATCATTTCCATAATGAAAACGGCAATTACGGCATCACCAGCTTCATCGCGGACCGCCTGTTCCGCAGCTATTACGTCGATGCCAAGAGCTGCCGGCGCAGCCCGAGTGTCTTCAACCTCGGCTACGACCAGGACGAGGCGAAACGCTACCCCTGGGTCATGGACCTGACGGGTTCGCCGCCGCGTGACCGTCCCGATGGCGCGAATCCGAACCGGAACGCCGCATGACCACGCGTGCGGGACTGAACGTACTCATCCTTGCGGGCAGCCGGCGTGGCGTGCGCGACCCGATGGCGCAGGCTGCCGGCATCTCGCACAAGGCCATCCTGCCGGTCTGTGGCCGCCCGATGATTACGCGGGTCTGTGACGCCCTGATGCAGGTGCCCGGCGTGGGGCGGATCGTGGTCTGCATCGACAGTCCCGACGCCGTGCGCGATGCCCTGCCCCCTTCTGTCACCTTCCTTCCCGAAGCCGCAGGGCCAAGCGCCAGTGTCATGAACGCGCTTGGCGTCCTTGGCGCGCCGCTGCTGGTCACGACGGCGGACCATGCCCTGCTGCGCCCCGAATGGGTCAGCGCCTTCATTGCCGATTCCACGCGCGCGAACTGCGACATGTCGGCAGGCATCGCGCTGGAACCTGCGATCCTGCGCGACGTGCCCGATACGAAACGCACGATGATCCGCCTGGCCGATGGCGCATTTTCCGGCTGCAACCTGTTTTTCCTGCGCACGCCCGCCGCGATGTCGGTGCTGAAACTGTGGCAGCGGCTGGAAAATGACCGCAAGCATCCGTTGCGCATGGCGCGCCTGCTGGGGCCGGGCATCCTGCTGCGCTTCGTCCTGCGCCGCCTGACGCGCGCGGCGGTATGCGAACGTATCGGGCACCTGACAGGCGCGCGCGTGGGACTGATTCCCATCGACGATGGGCGTGCCGCCGTGGACGTGGACAAGCCGGCGGACCTGGACCTTGTGACGCGCCTGATCGGGCGGGAGACCGCGCCTGCATAAGGAAGAATCGCGGTACCCCTTGTGACTTGCGGTGTGAAACGTGCCATCAGACCTTCCCATGCACTCCCCCGGCCCGGACCTGCCAACCGCCGACATCCAGCCCGTGATCCGGCGTGCGGTCGCCCACCTGTGCGGACAGCATGACTGGGCGGTGCTGCACGAAATGCCCCTGCCCAACGGACGCCGTGCCGACATCATGGCCCTGTGTCCCGCAGGGAATCTGACCTGCATCGAGATCAAGTCCGGCCTGCCCGATTTCCGCAGCGACCTGAAATGGCCCGAATACCGCCCGTGGTGCGATACATTCTATTTCGCGGTGCCCCATTCCTTCCCGCAGGCGCTCCTGCCCGACGATGTGGGCGTGATGGTGGTGGATATCCCTGCGGCATCGGGCTACAGGCCGGTAATTGCCGATGCGGCCATCATCCGTCCCGCCCCGGCACATAAGCTGGCCGCCGCCCGGCGACGCAGCGTGACCCACCGTTTTGCCATGCTGGCGGCGCAGCGACTGAACCGGATGGAAGATCCCGCGCTGGCCACGGTGCTGCGCACGGCGTTACGTTCCGAGTGACCGGCCCTGCGCCCAACAGAAAAGGAAACCCCATGTCCAATCCCATTCTCTGCCGTTTCGAGGCCGCCCGTTCGGTCGTGCGCGATGCCGCCGCCCTGGCGATGAAGATGCGCCCTGCCCCCGGCGGCCCGCAGGCAACGCAGAAAGCGGCCCAGGACTGGCTGACGGAAACCGATGGCGCGGTGGAGGCCCTGATCTCCCAGCGGATCGGTGAGATGTTCCCCGAAGACGGGTTCCAGGGCGAGGAGGAAGGACGCACCCGCACCGGCAGCCTGCGCTGGGTGGTCGATCCGATCGACGGGACCTCCAACTACGCACGCGGGCGCAACCGGTGGTGCATTTCCCTTGGTCTGATGGATGGGGACACCCCGGTCGCGGGCATTATCGAGGCCCCGGCCCTGCGGGAAACCTATACCGCCGTGCGCGGGCATGGCGCGTTCCTCAATGGACAGCCGATCCATGCCTCCCCCGTGTCCGATCCCGCGACCTCCCTGATCGAGATGGGATGGAGCAACCGCGTCAGGCCCGGCGTGTTCCAGCAGAAGATCGACGCCATCCTCGGCCTTGGCGCGATGCCGCGTTCGGGCGGGTCGGGCGCCATCGCGCTGGCTGAAGTCGCCTGCGGGCGGCAGGATGGCTACCTGGAAATGAGCATCAACCTGTGGGATGTCGCAGCGGCCCTCGTCCTGCTGGAGGAGGCGGGGGCACGCGTCTCCCCCTTCCTGCGTGATGGCGGCCTTGAGGGGGATGCGACCATCCTGGCCGCAGCGCCGCATATTGCCGATGCGCTGTCACGCGCAGTTGGCGTATCAATGGATTGATGGACGTCGCGCATTGACGTAACCAGCCATCATTCGGCCATGAAAGCGGGTCATGTCCCACGGCGGGACAGGCCCGTTCATGCCGCGGTCCGGCACGATCGAAAGGGAGCACAACGCGTGCGCAACGGTTTCTTCGTCAAAAGTCTCATGGCCGCAGCCCTGCTTGCGCTGCCCTGCAATGCCGTCATGGCCGCCACCGCAACCGTGGAAAAGGAACAGAACCTCGTCGACAGGGCCACGCTTGCGGTGCGGGACATCTTTTCCGGGGCAAAGTCCACCAGCAAGATCACGCACTACCTTGCGCAGGCACGCGGCGTGATCGTCTGCCCGTCGGTCTTTCGCATGTCCATCGCCTTTGGCGGCGGCAGCGGCGGATGCGTCCTGCTGACACGCGATGCCCGCGGTTCATGGTCCGACCCTGCATTCTACACCATCACGACCGCAAATTTCGGCCTGCAGCTGGGCATGCAGGACGCCGAGATCATGATGTTCGTCATGACCGACAATGGCGTGCAATCGCTGCTCGACAGCCAGTTCAAGTTCGGGGCCGATGCCGGGACATCCTTTGCGTCATCCGGTTCGGGAATCGAAAGCGGGACGGCGGGATCGCATAACACCGACATCATGGGCGTGCAGAAATCGAAGGGCATGTTCGCGGGCGCGGCCCTTGGCGGATCGAAGCTGAAGGTCAACAGTCCGGCCAACCGGGCCTATTACAACCAGATCGTCGGGCCGGAAGACATCGTGATTTCCATGCGTGTCAACAATCCCGGGGCCGATCCCCTGCGCAGTGCACTGAGCGAGGTGCTGACCACGGCACAGGCCAATGTCCCCACCGGTGGCGCGGGCACCACGACATCCAGCAGCCAGCCTGTTGTCCAGCCTGCGCAGGCCGGAGAGGTCCATAGCCAGGACCTGCCCAGCCAGTAAGGGAAATTACCAAAAGTTTTTGGGAGCCGCCTTTTTCCAGGAAGGCGGCGTCTTTTGAAGCTTTTTGAAAAAGCTTCACCAAAAACTTCTGAATGGTTTTGGTTAAAGGGCGGGCCTATCTCTGGTGCTGCCTGAATGCGCTGACATGCCGGTTGTGATCGCCCAGACTGCTGGCGAAATCATGCCCGCCATGGCCATTGGCCACGAAATACAGCATGTCCCCATCGGCCGGATGGGCCGCCGCCTCCAGCGACGCCGCACCGGGGGAGCAGATCGGGCCGGGCGGCAGGCCCGGTATGACATAGGTGTTGTAGGGGGTGGGCGTGGTCAGGTCCGCATGTGACAGCGCATGCCCCAGAGGCCCGGCGCCCCGGTTGAGGCCATACACCACTGTCGGATCCGACTGCAGCCGCATTCCCTGATGCAGACGGTTTAGGAAGACACGCGCGACCATCGGTCGCTCCTCCGCCACGGCGGTTTCACGTTCGATCATGGAGGCAAGGACCAGCAGCGCCTGGGGGTCGGCAATGGCGGGGTCGGGCACCCGTCCTTCCCACACATGGGTCAGGGCGCGGGTCATGGCGTGCTGCATGCGCTCCAGCAGCGCCGCGCGCGACATGCCCCATTCATAATCATAGGTCAGGGGCATCACGCTGCCCTCTGCCGGGGGCGTAAATTTCCCGTCCAGCGCGGGCGCATCCGCCAGCAGCGTCGCGATCTGCAGGGCTGAGCGCCCCTCCGGAATGGTCAGGCGATGGATGACCGGCCTGCCATGACGCAGGACGAACAGCACCTGCTGCATGGACGCATGTGCGGGAAAGGTCAGTTCAGCGGCATGGAGCGCCCCGTCAGGACGGGTCAGGCGCACCGCAATACGAAAGATGGAACGGGTCCACGCATCATCGGGAAACACCCCCGCCGCCTGAAGCGAGGCATAGGCACTGCCTTCCCCGCCCCTGGCGACCACGACCACACGTGCATCCGGCAATGGGCCGGGACGGGTGAAAACCCACATCCCGAACCCCGCACCCACCAGCCCCGACAGAACCAGAACAAGAAAAACGATACCCAGTCCGGCCAGAACCTTGCGCACGTCACCCCTTTCGCGTCATCCCCCGGTGCAGGGGCATCCTATCCCCGTGATCAGACGCCGCGCAGGATGATGCTGGCGTTTGTCCCGCCAAAGCCGAAGCTGTTGGACAGGATCGTATCAATGCGACGCTGCTGCGCCTCATGCGCGACGCGGTCGATCACGCTCTCCCGCGAGGGATTGTCGAGGTTGAGCGTGGGCGGCGCGACATTATCGCGAATCGCAAGGATGGAGTAGATCGCCTCCACCGCGCCCGCAGCACCCAGCAGGTGGCCGATGGCCGACTTGGTGGACGACATCGCAAGCTTGCGCCCGTCATCACCGAACAGACGTTCGACCGCCTCAAGCTCAAGGTCATCGGCCATGGTGGAGGTGCCATGCGCGTTGACATACTGGATGTCGGCAGGCGTCATCCCCGCGCTGCGCAATGCGCCCTGCATGGCGCGGAACGCACCGTCATGCCCTGCCGCCGGCGCCGTGATGTGATGGGCATCGCCCGACATCCCGTATCCCACGACCTCGGCATAGATTTTCGCACCACGCGCCTTGGCGTGTTCGTATTCTTCCAGAACGACGATGCCAGCACCCTCGCCCATGACGAAACCGTCACGGTCGCGGTCCCACGGACGCGAGGCCTTGGCGGGCGTGTCGTTGAAATGCGTGGACAGGGCCTTGGCGGAGCAGAACCCGGCGATGCCGAGTTCACAGACCGCAGCCTCCGCCCCGCCGGCGACCATGACATCGGCATCGCCCAGCATGATCATGCGCGAGGCATCGCCAATGGCGTGCACGCCGGTGGCGCAGGCCGTCACCACGGAATGGTTCGGCCCCTTGAAGCCGTATTTGATGGAGACATGCCCCGAAACAAGGTTGATCAGCGCGGAAGGAATGAAGAAGGGCGACAGGCGCCGCGCGCGACCTTCCTTGACCGTGACCGATGCCTCATAAATCGTCTGGAGGCCGCCGATCCCGGCGCCGATCATGACACCGGTGCGGCAGCGTTCCTCCTCGGTCTCGGGCTTCCAGCCGGAATCCTCGACCGCTTCGGTTGCTGCCACCAGGCCGAGATGGATGAAACGGTCCATCTTCTTCTGGTCCTTGACAGGAACCCAGTCGGAAAGAGTCAGGCAGTTTTCTTCGGTGGGCCCGGCCGGGACTTCGCCCGCGACCTGCGCTGGCAATCCTGACGGATCGAACGCGGAAATGCGGCCAAAGCCGTTTTCCCCCGCCACCAGACGTGACCAGTTATGTTCAATCCCCAGCCCGAGCGGACTGACGATGCCCATACCGGTCACAACAACGCGTCGCTGTTTCGACGCCAATCCGGCAGACTGTATCAACCCGACCTGCTCCCTGAATCTGACAATACCTGACTGTTTCTTTACTCAAGCCTCAAAAGCCGCGAACGCAGCTCAGGCGGCCTTCTGCTTCTCGATGTAGTCGATCGCGTCCTTGACGGTCGTGATCTTTTCCGCCGCATCTTCGGGGATCTCGACGCTGAAGGCTTCCTCGAACGCCATCACCAGTTCAACGGTGTCCAGGCTGTCGGCGCCCAGATCGTCGATGAAAGAGGCGTCCGGCGTCACCTTGCTTTCGTCAACACCGAGGTGTTCGACAACGATCTTCTTAACCTTATCGGCAATTTCGCTCATCTGTCTCTGCTTCCTGTCTGCCCCTGAAGAAACGGGCGGTTCGAAACTCATTCGTCCTGGTAACGTCCCGCAAACCGGAAACGCGAGAAAAAGCGTCCGGCCCGCTTCGGACGAAGCTGCGGGCGATTAGCACGGTTTGCGTGTCCACGCCAAGGCGATGATCGCATTTCCTTGTGCCTGCGGCGCATCATGTCGCAATGCGCCGCCCCGTTCACCCCCTCTTTTTTGCCACTTCGGGCCTGGTGTCCAGCGAAATTCTCTCCAATCCCGCTTCAGGACATCGCCATGCCGCCATTGACATGCAGCGTCGCCCCCGTCACCCACGCCGCCTGCGCCGAGGCGAGGTAGACCACGGCCGCCGCAACGTCGTCGGGCTGGCCCATCCGGCCCAGAGGAATCGCGGAGACCAGCTTTTCCTTCTGCGCATCGGGCAGGACATCGGTCATCGCCGTCTGGATGAAGCCGGGTGCGACGACATTGACGGTCACGCCTCGCGCGCCGGCTTCCTGCGCCATGGACTTGCTCATGCCGATCATGCCGGCCTTTGCGGCGGAATAGTTCACCTGCCCCGCATTGCCCGTCACGCCCACGACGGAGGCGATGTTGATGATGCGCCCGCTGCGACGGCGCAGCATGCCCTTGAGCGTCGCGCGCGACAGGCGGAAGGGGGCCGACAGGTCCACGTCCATGACGCGGTTCCAGTCCTCGTCCTTCATGCGAATCGCAAGCGTGTCGCGCGTCAGCCCGGCATTGTTGACGAGGATGTCGAGCGGGGCGCCCGCCTTCTCCTCCGCCGTGGCGACAAGGGCGTCCGCCGCCGCCGCGTCCGACAGGTCGGCGGTGCAGACATGCAGCCGTCCCTCATCCGTGCCCGCGTCGCGCGCGATGGACGCCGCGACATCGCGCAGGATCTGCTCACGCGTGCCGGACAGGACGACGCACGCCCCCTGCCCATGCAGCGCGCGCGCGATCGCACTGCCGATTCCACCCGACGCCCCGGTTACCAGCGCCACCTTTCCATCAAGCCTGAACATCTAACAGCCATTTTCCTTGCTACTTGGGATGGCGGTCCCGCCGCCTGCGGGCCGCCGCAACTGGTGCCGCCTCAGCGCGCCGCCAGGAATGCCTCGACATCGGCGGGGGTGCCGACCGAACGCGTCGCCACGTCGCCATTGATGCGCCGCACGAGGCCCGAAAGCACCTTCCCCGCCCCGATCTCCACGAAGCTGTCCACACCCATCGCCACCATTGCCTCCACGCTTTCGCGCCAGCGCACGGTGCCCGTGACCTGCCGCACCAGCAGGTCGCGGATGGTGGCGGGGTCCGTCACCTTCGCCGCCGTCACGTTGGCAACGACCGGGATCACGGGGGTGCGGATCTCCTCATGCGCCAGGGCTTCACGCATGGCCTGCGCCGCGGGTTCCATCATGGAGCAGTGGAAAGGTGCCGAAACCGGCAGCGCCAGCGCGCGCTTGACCTTGCGGGCCTTGGCGATCGCGATCGCACGTTCGATGGCCGGCATCTCGCCCGCCACGACCACCTGACCGCCGCCATTGTCATTGGCGATCTCGATGATCTCGCGCCGGTCGGGCATGCCTTCTTCCTTCACGACCGCCGCTTCCTCGCAGATGGCGCGCGCCTGTTCGAGGTCCACGCCAATCAGCGCCGCCATTCCCCCCCTGCCGACGGGCACGGCCTTCTGCATCGCCTGCCCGCGCAGGCGCAGCAGGCGCGCCGTCTGCGTCAGGCCGAACGACCCCACCGCCGCCAGCGCCGAATATTCGCCAAGGGAGTGCCCGGCCACCAGCGCGACCTCCGTGCGCAGGTTCACCCCGCCCTCACGCTCCAGCACGCGCAGCACGGCAAGGGAGACCGCCATTAGCGCCGGCTGCGTGTTTTCCGTGCGGGTCAGGTCCTCGATCGGGCCTTCGAACATCAGCTTCGACAGGTGCTGGCCCAGCGCGTCGTCAACTTCCTGAAAGACTTCGCGCGCAGGGGCGAACGCTTCGGCAAGGTCGCGTCCCATCCCGACGGACTGGCTTCCCTGGCCGGGGAAAATAAAGGCTTGCACAGGCATGGCTGTCGTGTCCCGCTCAATGTTCAAAAAAATCCCTGCGGTGATGGCGGCACGACACGCCCGCTGTCAATCTTGCGATGTCGCACTCCCCCTGCCCCGCACCAGCATCAGCAGCACATCCCAGGGCAGGGCCGCCCCTTCGCGCAGGCGCCAGAACCAGCGCCGGGGCAGCGCGCGCGCGGCCGGATGCGGCGGCGGAGGCACACGCATGACCCGCCAGCGCGCAAGTGCCATCAGCGCCATGCAGCGCGGCAGGTGATAGGCGCTCGTCGCCACGGCCACCGGACCGCGATGCCCCATGGCGCGCAGCAACCGTGAACAGGCCTGCACGGACTCCAGCGTATCGCGCGCCGTCTCCTCTGGCAGGATGTCTTCTGCGGCAATGCCGAGGTCACGCAGCATCGCGGCCATGACCGCTGCCTCCGACGGCAGGCCGTCACGCGCAGCCCCGGTGGGGATCAGCAGGGGGCGTTCACATGTCCGCGCGAACGCCACCGCCGCCTCCACCCGCAGCCGCAGGGTGCGCGAGGGCGTGCCGTCCGGGCGGACGCGCGCGCCAAAGATGACAATCGGCAGGCGATCGCCATCCCCCGTCACTTCGGCGCGCGCAGCAGCACCCGGTTCAGCCCGGACAGGGTGGTGAACATCGTGCGCCAGATGGTGGCGAACCGCGCGGCGGGGATGCCCCGCGTCTCCATGATGGCGGCAAGGTCGCCCACCGTGCGCTCCCCATCGATCAGGGGCAACAGCCCGCGTGTCTGCGGCGGCACGGCGACAGGCACCACCAGCGTGCCGAACGCAAAGGGCAGCCGGTCGTCCGGCCCGATCTGCTTCGCCAGTTCGACGCCGGGGATTTCCCGCATCACCGGCACGGAGTCCATGGCCATCGGGTCGGCGCGCGACACCGGCATGTCGGCGCGGGTGACATAGGCCACATGCGTCGCCATGTTGCCCGCCAGGTCCTCCGCCACGGCAGCACGGTCGCGTTCGGGCATGTCGCGCAGGCGCGCGCGCAGGCGCGGGTCCGCCAGCAGGAGCGCCGGGTCATAGCGCAGCGGCTCCATCAGGCACGCGACCGACAGCCCCGCGCGGTCCAGCAGCCCGAACAGCGCCGTCACGTCATAGGCCCGGTCACGCGGGTTGAGCAGCAGGTCATACAGCCCCGCGTCCCCGCCCGTCAGGTGATCGCCGAAATTGGTGTTCTGCCGCAGCCATGCGGTGGCGGGCAGGTGGCGCATGACACGCCGCGCCACATCCAGCCTGCGTGCCGGCGGCTCCTCCAGCGGGGCAAGCCGCGCCAGCGCGTCCTGCACCATGTACACGCCCGTCCGGCCATAAGGCGCATAGACCATCAGCCCCATGCCGCCCCCCGGCGCCAGCATGCCCGTAAGCGTAGCCAGCACCGCATCGGGGTCCGGCAGGTGGTGCAGCACGCCGCAGCAGTCGATGTAATCGAACGCCCCGAGGCCGAGCGCATCCAGCCGCGTCAGGTCCCCCGGCACGAAGCGGATGTTGTCCAGCCCCCGCGCCTGAGCACGTTCACGCGCGATGCGCAGGGCATGTTCCGAACGGTCGACGCACACGACCTCGCCGGGACGCGCCTCACGCGACATGTGGGTGGCCAGCATGATGGCCCCGTCCCCGGTGCCGCACCCCGCCACCAGCGCGCGCAGCGGCTGCGAACGCGGGCGGGTCGCGCCGAACACCCAGTAGTCGATTTCCCGCAGGTGGCTGGGGCTGCCGATCAGCAGCCGCCGCTTCTCATCACGCGGGTCGCGTTCGGGATAGGGATAGGCCTCATACTGGGCCGCAAGTCCCCCGTCGCGCGCATCACCGCCCCCGGTCGCCTCCATTGCCGGGCCTCAGCGCGGCAGCAGCTTGCCACGCTGCCATGCCTCGGCAGCGGCGTCGGCGCTCATGCCCTCCACGCGCATGGCATGGTCCAGCGCGCTGACCACCTTGTTGCCCAGCGTCAGCTCGTCGAGCTCGTCGAGCATGTCGCTGTCGAGTTCCGGCCTGACCGCGCGGCGCACCAGCATGCGCGCCGTCTGCGCCGTGCCCAGCGCCCCCTTGGGATCGGCCAGAGGCGTCAGGTTCGTGCTGCCATAATGCAGGAAGTTCGGCTGCCACAGCGCGATGATGGCCGGATCGCCGGTCTTGATCGCCTGGTCGGCATATTCGACCGCGTCCCCGTCAGGGCGGGCGGCGATGGTGAAGCCGTGTTCCGTCAGGTTATAGGCCGCAACCCCGTGGCGCACCCGGTCCAGCACGGACTGCGCGGCCACGATCTCGCGGTTCACGTCATGGCCATCGGCGGCGAGTTCGGCGATCGAGGTCAGGCCCGTCGCGGCGGAGGTCGGCAGGTACCAGCCGAATTCCGGCCGATACAGGTCGCCCAGAGGCTCCATCCCCAGCGCGGGGTCGAGGTAGGCGGCATCCACGTCCGGCAGCCATGCGGACACGAACAGGTCGATATCGCCATTGCGCATGTGCGCCATCAGCGCCTCATGCGTGCCGGGGACGTATTCGATTTCCAGTTCATAGGCTTCGAGCACGCGCGCGACGGCGGCGGCCGTGGCCTCGTGCAGTGTTTCGTCCAGGTGTCCAAGCGTGACCGATGTCATGAGAATTCTCCATTCTGGCGGGTGCGTTCCTGACAGGCGCACATGATCGACACAAGCGCGACACTCCCGAAACCCGATCTGTCCATCCCCCTGCCCGCGTCATGGGCCGGGGGCCTCTTCATCCCTGCTGCTGCGCCATGCCGGGGCGCGTGAGTGCGGCGGCGCGGCGCGGATGCTGCACCTGATGCGACGGCAGCGCGTAATCGAACACCAGCACCCCGATGATATAGGGGGCCGCGAATTTCTTGAACGCCTCATGCGCCGGATCGAAATAGGCGGGATCGGTGACCACCGGCTTCCCGACATAGTAATTGCGGTCGCCTTCGGAATTGAAGGTCACGATGAAGCCCTGCTCGAAGCCCTGGTCCACGCCCTCGCCACCCATCTGCACGCCGGTCTCGATGCTGGCGATGACCTGCTGGCCATTGTCACGCCGCGACAGTCGGGCCAGCGCCATGAACCTGCGCACGACCTCCGCGCGCTGGGCGTCGGTGATGGTCGGCAGGAAACGCATCAGCACGATATGGCGCACCTTGCCGGGATGGAAACCGGCGGCGGTAAAGGCACGCAGCCCGATCTGCGCCGCCTGCAGGCGCACCGCCCGTGCCTCCTCCCCCAGTTCGGGGGCGTCGGGGCCTCCGCTGGGCAGGGGGCCGGTCGGCGCGGCGGTTGCAGGTGTGGGCGCAGGTGCAGGCGGGGTGGCCTGCGGCGTGGCGACACCAGACGGCGCCGCGGGCGCGGGCGTCGCGGGGGCCGTGGCCGGTGCCGTAGCAGGCGCGGCGGCCGGTGTGGCTGGCGCAGTCGGTGCGGGCTGCACGGCGGGACCGGTTGCCGTCGTGGGCGTGGGGGCCACGGACGCATCGGGCGCATCGGCACGGGCCTGCGGCGCGATGCCGCCCATGACCGGGACAACCCCGGACAGGACCGCGCCAAGCACGACACGCGGCAGGATCCCGGCGCCCGCCGCCTTCCTGCCCGCCATGGTGCGCCAATATCGTACCGTCATGCCTTCTCCGTCTCCGCCTGCCATGCGCTTCAGGTCGCCACCGTCATGCGGGCAAATCTTTTCTGCTGAAATTTCAAAAGGTAATAGAATGCGCGTGCAATCACCGCATGGAGCTTCCCATGCGGCGTCCATCCTATCGTCTTGAGGATCATGCCCGTCACGCGGTTGGTATGGCGGGGCTGATAGACCTTCAGCGCGCGCGACATGTACGCCGCGATGCAGCGGCGATGGTCATAGGGCTGCCCCGGCGCGTCGTTGGTGGTGTGATAGGCGGAGGCGAGTTCGTCGTCCTCGCTTTCCCCCACGCGGCCAAGGGCGATGCGCGCACGCTGCCATACACCCAGCTTCTCGCGCTCCAGGTAACGGTGCATGTGGTCATAGAACAGCTTGAAATGGCGGTATTCGTCGGCGGCGATCTGCTTGCACACCGCCTTGAGCACCGGCTCGTCCGTCGCATCGGCCAGCGCGGTGTAGAACGAGGAGGTCCCGGTTTCGACCATGCAGCGCGCGATCAGTTCGCCCGTGCGCGACCCGCGGATGGAAGTGTCGACATCAAGGTCCAGCCGGTAGGATTTCCGGTACCTCTCAAACGCGTCCATGTAATCCCATGACGGGTCCGCCAGCATCGCCCAGCGGCCCAGCGCGTCGCCATGCTGCACTTCCTCATGCGCCCAGCGGTCGGCTGCCTGCCGGAAATCGGGATCATCCGCGAACACGTTCTTGAGATACGCGGCATAATCGACGCCGTTGCGCTCCACCACCGATGCAGCCTTGACGAGGGGGATGACCTCCGGGTTTACCCGCGACGGGTCGAACCCGTCCCAGTCCATCTGCTCAATGCGCCAGTGTTTCATCGCAACCCGTACTCTCGCATAAACTCCGTCAGCCCCACCGGGACATGTCATTACGCCGCACGACATGGCACATGTTTCGCCATAACGCCAAGCCTGCGTATCATGGATCGTTGTAAAACCCCGCACGGATCGTGTACGCCACATTCCGCAGACAACAAGAAAAACGACAGATTGGGTCGCAAGATGAATATTCACGAATATCAGGCCAAGGCGCTGCTGCGTTCGTTCGGCATGCCCGTGCCTGACGGTCGTGTCGCCACCTCTGCCGAAGATGCGGCATCCGCCGCGCGCGAGCTTGCGGCACCCCTGACCGTGGTCAAGGCGCAGATCCATGCCGGTGGCCGCGGCGCGGGGCATTTCGCGGGCGCCGCCGACGACAGGGGTGGCGTACGCCTTGCCCGCAGCGCGGAGGAAGCAGGTGCCGCCGCACACGCCATGCTGGAGCGCACCCTGGTCACGAAGCAGACCGGACCGCAGGGCAGGATTGTGCGCAAGGTATACATCGAATCGGGCTGCGATATCGCGCGCGAACTCTACCTCTCCCTCCTGGTGGACCGCACGAATGGCCGCATCGCCGTGGTGGCCTCGTCCGAAGGCGGCATGGAAATCGAGGACGTCGCCGCCGCCCACCCCGAGCGCATCCTCAAGGCCAGCATCGACCCCGCCCTTGGCCTGTGCGATTACCAGTCGCGCGACCTTGCGGTGAAACTCGGGCTGAAGGGCCGCTCCATCCGCGCGTTCCAGAAGGTCGTGCGCGCCGCCTATGACGCGTTCTGCGGGCTGGATGCCGCCATCGTGGAGATCAATCCCCTGATCGTCACCGGGGCGGGCGACCTTCTCGCGCTCGATGCGAAGATGTCGTTCGACGACAGCGCGCTCTACCGCCACCCCCACCTCGCCGAACTGCGCGACGAGGACGAGGAGGACCCGCGTGAGCGCGAGGCCGCGCGGCATGGCCTCGCCTATGTCGGGCTCGACGGGTCGATCGGCTGCATGGTCAATGGCGCGGGCCTTGCGATGGCGACGATGGACATCATCAAGATGGAAGGCGAATCGCCCGCCAACTTCCTCGACGTCGGCGGTGGCGCCACGACCGAGCGCGTGGCCGCAGCCTTTCGCATCCTGATGTCCGACCCCAAGGTGCGCGGCATCCTCGTCAACATCTTTGGCGGGATCATGCGCTGCGACGTGATCGCGGAGGCCATCATCGCCGCGTCGCGCCATACGGGCCTGAACGTGCCACTGGTGGTGCGCCTTGCGGGCACCAACGTGGAACGCGGGCGCGCCCTGCTGGCCGAATCCGGCCTGACCATCATCCCCGCCGACGACCTGGGCGATGCCGCCCGCAAGATCGTCGCCGCCGTTCGCAACGCCGGAGCAGCCTGATGTCCATTCTTGTCAACAGTTCCACCAAGGTCATCACACAGGGCTTCACCGGCGCACAGGGCACGTTCCACACGGAACAGGCCATCGCCTATGGCACCCGCATGGTCGGCGGCGTGACGCCGGGCAAGGGCGGCGAGGTCCATCTCGGCCTGCCGGTGTTCGACACCGTGGCCGAGGCGCGCGAGGCAACCGGCGCCGATGCGTCCGTCATCTACGTCCCGCCCGCCGGCGCCGCCGATGCGATCCTGGAGGCGATCGCAGCCGAAATCCCGCTGATCGTGTGCATCACCGAAGGCATTCCCGTGCTGGACATGGTGCGCGTGCGCATGGCGCTCGAACGCTCGTCGAGCCTGCTGATCGGCCCGAACTGCCCCGGCATCATCACGCCGGGCGAATGCAAGATCGGGATCATGCCCGGCCCCATCCACCGGCGCGGCCATGTGGGCATCGTCTCGCGCTCCGGCACGCTGACGTACGAGGCCGTGGCCCAGACGTCGGCCATCGGACAGGGGCAGAGCACGTGCGTCGGCATTGGCGGCGACCCGGTCAAGGGCATGGATTTCACCGATGTGCTCGAACGCCTGATCGCGGACCCCGACACCCATTCGATCGTCATGATCGGGGAAATCGGCGGCACCTCGGAAATCGAGGGCGCGGAACTGATCCGTGCGAGCGGCACGAAGAAGCCGGTCGTGGGCTTCATCGCAGGGGCGACGGCACCGCCGGGCCGGCGCATGGGCCATGCGGGCGCGGTCATCACGGGGGGGCATGAAACCGCCGCCGCCAAGATCGAGGCCATGCGCGAGGCGGGTATCCATGTCAGCGCAAGCCCGGCCGAACTGGGCACCACGCTGGCGCGCATCCTGGGCTGACACCCGGCATGCGGGGGCGCGCACGGGCGTCCCCCGCATGTCCCGGCCGGGGCATGCGCCAAAAAACATTCCGCATCGCCGCGCAGTCCGTGACAAGCAGCGCCATTGTATGGCAGATGCTGCTTTCCCAACCCCTGAACCGTCCGAGGATCCCGCCAGATGTCCGATGGCCTTACCGCGGCCGCCCCGCCGCCCGTGACCACCCCCCCGGTGCCGCCGGCGTCATCCATCAGGACCGACTGGACCCGTGACGAGGTCGCAGCCCTGATCGCCCTGCCGTTCCCCGAACTGCTGTTCCGTGCGCAGGGCGTGCACCGCCAGCATTTCGACCCGACGGAAATGCAGATCTCCACCCTGCTGTCGATCAAGACCGGCGGCTGCCCCGAAGACTGCGCCTACTGCCCGCAGAGCGCGATGCACGAGGATGGCGGCGTGAAGGCCAGCCGCCTGATGGCGGTCGAGGCGGTCATGAAGGAAGCCCGCGCCGCGCGTGACGCGGGGGCCGCGCGTTTCTGCATGGGAGCGGCATGGCGTTCGCCCAAGGAACATGACCTCGAGACCGTCTGCGCGATGGTCGAGGGCGTGAAGAGCCTTGGCATGGAAACCTGCGTGACGCTGGGGATGCTCGACAACGCACAGGCGCACCGCCTGCGTGAGGCGGGGCTGGATTACTACAACCACAACATCGACACCTCCCCCGAATATTATGGGGAGATCATCAGCACCCGCACCTACCAGGACCGTCTGGATACGCTGTCGAACGTGCGCGACGCGGGCATCAATGTCTGCTGTGGCGGGATTGTCGGCATGGGCGAGGACGAGAATGACCGCGCGGGCCTGATCGCGACGCTGGCAAGCATGCCGCGCCATCCCGAAAGCGTGCCGATCAACATGCTGGTCCGTGTCGAGGGGACGCCGCTTGCGGCAAAGGACGCCGATGTGGTCGACCCCATCGAATTCGTGCGCATCATCGCCGCCGCCCGCATCACCATGCCCACCAGCCGCGTCCGCCTTGCCGCCGGGCGCGAGGACATGAATGACGAGGCGCAGACGCTGTGCTTCCTCGCGGGCGCGAACTCCATCTTCTATGGCGAGAAGCTGCTGACCACGCCCAACCCGGCCGCCAGCCGCGACATGCGCCTGCTGCAGCGGCTGGGCATGCACACAACCGGTGCCTGCTGAGGCGCTGCCCCTGCGGCACGCGCTTTTGGCACTTTCACACAAGGTCACGTCCTGTCATGTCCTATACGGTAAAGGAGATCTTTCCCACGCTGCAGGGTGAAGGCGGGCAGGCCGGCCGGGCCGCCGTCTTCTGCCGTTTCGCGGGCTGCAACCTGTGGTCCGGCCGCGAGGAAGACCGCAGTGGCGCGGCCTGCCGGTTCTGCGACACCGACTTCATCGGGACCGATGGTGAAGGCGGGGGACGTTTTGCCGACGCGGCTTCCCTTGCCGATGCGATCGCCGCCGCATGGCCCGCGTCCTCCCGCGCGAGGGCCTTTGTCGTCTTTACGGGGGGCGAGCCGCTGCTGCAGCTTGATGCGGCGCTGATTGACGCGATGCACGCGCGCGGCTTCTTCATCGCCGTGGAGACAAACGGGACGGTCCCCGCCCCCGCAGGCATCGACTGGGTCTGTGTCAGCCCCAAGGCAGGCACGGCGCTGGTGCAGGAATCGGGACAGGAACTCAAGCTGGTTTTCCCGCAGCCTGACCTGATGCCCGAACAGGTCGCGGGCCTTGCGTTTTCGCAGTTCTGGCTGCAGCCGATGGACGGCCCCGACCGTGTGGCCAATACCGCGCGCGCCGTGGAATACTGCATGGCGCACCCGCAATGGCGGCTTTCGCTACAGACACACAAGCTGATCGGGATCCCCTGACATGACCATTCCCGCCCCTTCCCCCGCCGGCCCATCGGGTGAGCGCGCGCTGGTCGTCTTCTCAGGCGGCCAGGATTCGGCGACCTGCCTGGCATGGGCGCTGTCACGTTTCGCGCATGTGGAAACGCTGGGCTTCGACTATGGGCAGCGGCACAGTATCGAGCTGTCCTGCCGCGAGAAACTGCGCGCGGGCATGGCGGCACTCGATCCCGCATGGGGCGTGCGGCTTGGCCCGGACCATACGCTGTCACTCGACGCGTTGGGCGCGGTATCGGACACCGCGCTGACGCGCGAGGCGGAGATCACGCTGGGCGAAAACGGGCTGCCCACGACCTTCGTGCCGGGGCGCAACATCATCTTCCTGACCTTTGCCGCGGCACTGGCGGCGCGGCGCAATGCACGCCACATCATCACCGGCGTGTGCGAGACGGATTATTCCGGCTATCCCGACTGCCGCGATGACACGATCAAGGCGCTGCAGGTGACGCTCAACCTCGGCATGGCCAGCCGCCTCGTGCTGCATACGCCGCTGATGTGGATCGACAAGGCGCAGACATGGATGATGGCGCGCGAACTGGGCGGCGACGCGCTGGTGGACCTGATCAACCGCGAAAGCCACAGTTGCTACCTCGGCACGCGCGGCGTCATGCACCCGTGGGGCCACGGCTGCGGCACCTGTCCCGCCTGCCAGTTGCGGCGCGCCGGATGGGAACGCTTCGAGGCCATGACATCAGATGCTTGAACTGGTCTTTACCCGGCGCTTCTGCATGGCGCACCGCCTGCTTTCGGGAGAAAGTGAACGCTGCGCGCTGCCGCATGGCCACAACGAATATGTCCGCGTGACCCTGCGCCCGACGAACCCTGTGCGCCTGGACGGGACGCAGAACATGGTCGTCCCCTTCCACCGGGCCAAGGGGACATGGCATGATTTCGTCGATAACAGCCTCGACCATGCCTTCCAGCTTGGCGAGGGCGATCCGCTGCTGTCATGGTTCCGCGCGCACGAACCCGAACGCGCGGCACGGATCATCGTGACACCCGGCGACCCCACGACGGAACTGATGGCCTGCCTGATGATGGCGAAGCTCAATGCCTTCCTGCACGCGGATGGCGACATCCTGACCTGCGCGGAAATCGTGCTGGAGGAAACGCCGACCAACACCGTGCGCTATGCCGGGGATCCGCTGCTGATGCTGCCTGCCCCCCGCCCGCCGCACGAATGCTGGTGGCGGCGCGCGGACATGAGCATTTCGGATTCCTGACGCACCGCGCCGGGACCGGGGATCGACCGGCACCGGGGCCATGAGGCGCACCGTTTCTTTATTTTAAGGCAGAAACCGGGCCACAAAATCCATCAGGCTGTTATTGTCTGGCGGATTTTGACGACTCTTTTGCGCGACCTGCCGGTCGCGATCCCAACAGGACCACGGGGACTTCCCCCGGTTTCGGGAAGTCCGCATGCCCTGTTGGGGCATGTGTTCCCCTTTTCCCGTGGACCATAACGGAAATGAACGGATGAATGGACTGACACGCTATCGCGACGAATGGTTTGGCAACATACGGCGCGACATCCTTGCCGGGATGGTGGGCACTTTCGCGCTGATCCCCGAAGTGATCGCCTTTTCCTTTGTCGCGGGCGTCGATCCGGAGGTGGGGCTGTATGCCTCCTTCGTCATCAGCGTGGTCATCGCCTTTACCGGTGGGCGGCCGGGCATGATTTCCGGTGCCGCCGGGTCCGTCGCGCTGGTGGCTGCGGCACTGGTGCGGGGGCATGGCGTGCAGTACCTGCTGGCGGCGACATTGCTGGCGGGCCTGTTCCAGGTGGTCTTCGGCCTGCTGCGACTGCATGTGCTGATGCGCTATGTCTCGCGCTCCGTGCGCACGGGATTCGTCAACGCGCTGGCGATCCTGATCTTTTCCGCGCAGGTGCCGCATATGCTGCATGTGTCGTGGCATACCTACGCCATGATCGCGCTGGGGCTGGTCATCATCTATGGCGTGCCGAAATTCTTTACCGCCATTCCTTCCCCCCTCATCTGCATCGTGGTGCTCAGCGCCGTTGCGGCCGCCATCCCCATGCCGCTGCATACCGTGGCCGACCTCGGGCGGTTGCCCGACAGCCTGCCGCACCTTGTCTGGCCTGACGTGCCGTTCACCGGCGCCACCCTCGGGATCATCGCGCCCTATGCCCTCGCCATGGCGACGGTGGGCGTGCTAGAATCCATGATGACCGCCAGCGTCGTCGATGACATCACCGAAACCCACAGCAACAAGCGCATGGAGTGTTCCGGGCTGGGCATCGCCAACATCGCGGTGGGCCTGTTCGGGGGCATCGCGGGATGCGGCATGATCGGGCAGACGGTGGGCAACCTGCGCTATGGCGGGCGGGGGCGGCTTTCGACCTTCGTGGCCGGGGCGTTCCTGCTGCTGCTGATGGTGGCGCTGCGCCCGTGGGTGGCGCAGGTGCCGGTTGCCGCACTGGTGGCCATCATGATCATGGTCTCCGCCAGCACATTTTCATGGTCGTCGCTGCGTGACCTTGTCCATCATCCCCGCCTGTCGAGCACGGTCATGCTGCTGACGGTCGCGGTGGTCGTCACCACCCATGACCTTGCGGCGGGTGTGGTCGCGGGCGTGCTGCTCAATGGTGTGTTCTTTGCCTTCCAGGTGTCAAAGATGCTCGACATCACCAGCATCTGTGACCCCAGCGGGGAAGTACGCACCTATGTCGTCACGGGGCAGGTCTTCTTTGCCTCCGCCGACAGCTTCACCGATGCCTTTGACGTGCGTGACAGCGCACGCACCATCCATATCGACCTGCGGCAGGCGCATTTCTGGGATATTACGGCAGTCGGCGCACTGGAAAACATCGTCACGAAGATGCGCCAGAACGGCATGACGGTGGAGGTCATCGGACTGAACGAGGCAAGCGCCACGCTGGTCAACCGTCATTCCAGCCTGGATGTCGCCCCGACCTGAGCGGGAAGCCCCCGCCGATAACGAGTAAAAGTTTTTGGGTGCCGCCTTTTGATCGCAAAAGGCGGCCTCTTCGGAAGCTTTAAAAAAGCTTCACCAAAAACTTTTAAAACCCGCGCTTTATTTTTTCGCGACGGTCTTGCCTGTGGTGGCCGTGCTGCTCTGGGCCGTGCTGTCCGCGAACGGGTCGGGCATGTTGGTGGTCCCGGCAAGCTTGCGCCACGCATCGGCATTCTGCGTGTCGCCTTCCTTCTGCGCGCTCTGGCTGGCGCGCATGTACAGGTCCGACGCCTGCGACGCATTGCCCGCCTGCCCCGCCGCGCGCGCGGCAACACTCAGGCCACGCGCCATGTCACGATATTCCACATGCGTCTGCCGTGCCGACACCGCCTGCATCGCATCCTGATAGGCCGTCTGCGCGTCCCCGCCATCAACCAGCAGCCTGCGCGCCACGATTTCCTGCGCATCGGCCAGCCACGACCATGCCGATGTCTTCGGCAGCTGCGCGAAATAGGTCGCGACACTGTCCAGTGTCGTCCTGTCCCCACGGGCATCGGCAATCACGCCGGACAGGAGCTGCGCTTTCTCCACGATCGCGGGATCGGACGAACGTGCGGCTGAAGACGCACTGCCCGCGGCCTCGTCAAGACGCCCAAGCCGGTAGAGTGCACCGGCCTGCACAAGGTCAAGGCCCGTATCATCGGACTGCGCCCCACGCACCGACAGCGCCGCGCGGGTGGAGGCCACGGTGGACAGCGCATCCTGCGCCCGGTTTTCATCAAGCTGCACGACGGCAAGGTTGTAGCCCGCATCCCCGATGGCGGTGACATCGTCACGCGCCAGCGCCCGGACACCCGCCGCGCGGTACTGCCCTTCCGCCACCGACAGGCGGCCAAGGTCCACCGCGTCACGCCCGGTATCCATATCCTGCGACAGGGTGCTGTCGGTCGGGGCCGGAACCTTGCCCGATCCACCGCAACCGGCCAGCAGGAGCACCATGGCGGCAGAAGCCATACAGGTCGCGCGCATCATGGCTGCACCTTCCGCGGCGACAGCCGGCCATGTTTCTGCGTGGGCGTGCCGTGGCCGCCAAGTATCCACAGGCCGCGCATCTGGTCGACAAGCTGCTGCAGGCTGTGGGCCGTCGACTGCGCCTGCACCAGAAGCACCGGCAGCTGCTGGCTGGCATCGTTGAGGTTCTTGGTAATAGCCGGCAACTGAGGCGATGCGTCGCGCAGGTCGCCCGTTGCCTTCTGCACATTGGCCATGCTGGCGTCGGCTTTCTTCATCACGGTGGCCAACTGTCCCTCGATCGGGGTGAGTTGGGAAATCGTGGCGTTCAGCGTCGTGATCGTCGCCTCCGCCTGGCGGATCAGTTCGTCGTTGGTCATCAGGCGGCCAATCGACCCCTTGCCCGCATGCATGTCCGTGATGGTCGCATCCATCGTCGCCATCATGTGCTGCGCGTTGTCGAGCACCGGCATGATGCGCGCGCGGATATCGGCAAAGGTCTGGGTGATCGTATCCGCCGGGTTGGGGGCGTTCGTCGCGTTCAGGACGGCATAGCTCCAGTCCATCTTTTCGCCCTTCCCGCGGGAGATATCGATATAGCTTGCCCCCGCGACCACGAACTGCCGCCGGATCACGGCCGTGCTGTCACGGCGGATATAGGGTTCGACATCGGGGTCGATTTCGGCAATCGCGTACATGCCGCCCGCCGGGTTGATGCGCACCCGGCGGATCGTGCCCGCATGGATGCCCATGACCTCCAGATTGTCGCCAACCGACAGGCCACCCACCCCATTTTCAGGCAGGACAATCCGCAACCGTCCCGCCGGCGTCAGCCAGTTGCGCAGGACACCGGCCTCCAGCACCGCGCCAAACAGGATCAGCAGCGAGAAAAGGACAAGAACACCAACCCATTCATCCGCATAACGGACACGGATAAGCTGACGGATTCCATAGGATTGTTGTTTCTGTGCCATTATATCACCCGCATGGGGAAAAGGCCTTCATCAAGAAGGCGCATGTGAATGTTCACCGCCTTGCGATAGACACTCCATGACGATGCATGCCGCGCAAGCCAGACCACGCCGCACCCCCGGTCGCGCGCCGCGGTCAGGGTCTCGAGAAACGGAAGTACCATTTCTGCTGGCAGCATATCGGATATATCCTCCAGAACAAGCAGGTCAGGCCGCCCCATGAAGGCCCGCACGCATGCCGCACGCGCCAGGTCGGCGGTGGACAGGTGGTCGGGCGTGCTGATCGGCAGGCCGGGGAAACCGAACTGTTCCCCCAGGGTCGTGGCCTCAGCCACCACATTCTCGAACTCGCCCTTGGTGTGGTAAAGCTGCTGCATCATGATGTTCAGGTGGGTGCCCAGCATGTTGATCCACCCACCCGCGCGCGGGATGCGCCCGATGCGCCCCCGCAGCGCGTTGAGCTGTCGGTCGGCCAGCGTGCTCCAGTCCAGCCCCATGAACCGGCACGTCCCCTGCGACAGGGTGATCATGCCCGAACACAGGTCCGCGAACATCGCGGCGCGCCCGGAATCACGACAGTCTATCACCGCGCAGTCCCCGGGCATCAGCCGGAAGTCATAGGGCGCGGGCATCAGGCCCGTTTCCTCGAACGAGGGAACGACCTGGCGCATTTCCAGAAGGGGTGCGTTTGCCACCATTGTCAGAAATCCAGCATGAACAGGATGTTGACCACCATGATGAGCATGATGCCACGGGCGAAACCACGCGGCATCAATGTCGCGATCGTATCATTGTTGCTGATGGTCAGGCCGGAAATGCACGCCCCCAGCCCGACAAAGAACCCGACGAGGAGGAATTTGAGCGGGATGACCAGATAGTCCCACGTCGTCATCGCCGTCAGCACGTTGAAGAAGAACGTCCAGACCGAGGAATTGATCGCCCCCGTCGAATGGGCCACGAAAAATCCCATCAGCAGGGAGACCAGCGCAAAGATCATCCCCAGCGCGAACCCGCCCAGCGTAAACGCGAAGGCACGCGGCATCACCAGCGTCAGGAACGGGTCAAGCCCACGTGCCTGCATGGTGCGGACTTCCCCATTGAGCACCATCAGCCCGATTTCCGTCAGCGACAGCATGCCGCTGCGTCCCAGCAGGATGATGCCCACAAGGATGGGGGTGATTTCACGCACCAGGACGGAGACGAGGATCGACCCCGTCATCTGCGCCATGCCGGCGAAGCCAAGCCAGTACGCCGCCTGCGACACCACCATCAGTCCGGCCAGCGTGGCGGTCACGACAGTGCTGATCAGGCCCCCGCTGACGACCTGCCGCAGGCAATGGCGGAATTCGAAGATGACCGGGCGGCGCCATGAATTGGGCCGCATGCTTTCGCGGATGGTCCCCCATCCCGCCCCGACCAGCATGAGGGTAAAGCGCACCTGATGCCGGACGAAGCGCCCGATCGCCGCAAGCCATGGCGCAACCCGCAACAGCAGGCGCACAAGCGGCGGCGGCGGCGCGGCAGGCACGTCAGTCGTCGCCGCCGCCGGATTTGGGGCGGGGGTTGTGGCGGCGCCTGCCGGGGCGTCAGGGGATGTGGGATCGTTCGGGGTCATCGCCGTCCGGCCAGCACGTAGGTCCGTGTCAGGCCCATCCCCGGCACGAAGAAACGCCCACGCTCACGGAACAGGAACGACTGGCGCAGGCTGAGATACATCTCCTCCGTCACCTGGATCGTGCCCGCATCCGGCGCGCCCTGCGCCATCAGTTCGGCCATGCCCATTGCATCGCCCCACAGGTTGAACACCCGCGGTTCCTGCCCCAGCAGGCCACCAAAGACCGGCCCGACATCGATGCCGATGCGGAAGACCGGGTCAAGGTCCGCCTTCGCGAGCATCGACATCGTCACTTCACGCATCGACAGCGCGGCGTTGGCCATCCTCTGCGGCGCACTCTTGTCCGGGGTCTTGGAACATCCCGCCACACAGACCAGACGGTGGCCCAGCATGCGGATCGAATACAGGCCGTAATGGCGGGCGATGTCCTGCAACTGCTGCGCCATCGCATCAATCAGCTTCAGGTTCTCCGACGGGTCGTTCTGGGCCGTCATCACCATGTCAGACAGGCTGATGACCATGATCGCCACGGCGGGGTAGAACCCCTCGAGCTTGGAGGGATCGACATCCAGCGGATAGGCGCCATCGACCTTGAGCGACCCCGGCGGCACCAGGAATCCCTGGCTGGCGTCGGGGGCTTCTTCCTGCACCTTCTCGTTATCCGCAAGTTCGGCGCGCGCCGCCTCGATCGCCGTATAATGCTGGGCGGAGAAGCGGGTCGCGGCGATGCCCGCGATCATGTCCACGAAATGCGTGACCAGTTGCGCCTGCGGTGCGTCCTCCAGGGTGATGACGCCCACCGGGCCATTCGCCCCGAGGATCGGACCAAGGAACAGGCTGTGGCTGCCCATCGAACGCATGTAAAGGCGATAGAAGTTGGCCGTACGCTCGTCCTTGGACGCATCGGCGACCAGCAGCGAATCCCCGTGGGAAACGGCGTCGAAGAATGCCTTGAGTTCGCTGGTGGACAGTTCGAACCCACCGGAATGGGCGTCCTGCTGGCGATCGTACGAATCGATGCACATCAGCGTCGCGCCATCATGCAGGATGCGCCATATCCCCGCACGCCGCGCCTGCGACAGGTCAACCAGGCTTTCCGTCAGGATCAGTGCATCGTCCGCCGGATTGAACAGTTCGGGATAGGATGCGACCGTCTGCAGCGAATGGCTTTCGTAACTGGAGATCGCACGGAAACGTTCGAGGTCATGCTGCACATGCTCCGTCTTGCGCCCCTGCCGGAACAGCAGCACCGCGAGGATGGAGGACATGATGACGACGAGGAAGGCGAAGAACAGGTTCTGCCGCCCGTCGGCCTTTGCGAACTGTGCGAAATCACTTTCGGGCGCGACGAGCATCAGCACCCAGTTCTGCGACGCCAGCGGCACCGGCGACAGCATGGCGATGTAATTCTGGCCATTGCTGCGGATGGTGCGCGTGCCATAGCTGTGGACGCGGAACTCATCGAATGCCTTGGACATGACCGGGTAATGCACCGGGTCAAGCAGCATCTTCGCCGGATCGCCATGGGCGGCGACCTCGATCTCGTGCATCTTGTGCCCGGCCAGAACATGGCCCGACTGGTCCAGCAGGATGCCATGCCCGCTGCGCCCGATCTTCAGCGCGTCAAGGAAATCCGTCAGGTGGCTGAGCGACATGTTGATGGCATAGACATAGGTCTTGCCGGTTGCCGTCGTGTAGGGCATGCCCGCCGAAATCGCCATCTGCTTGGTGACCTCGACGATGTAGGGCGGAGTCCAGACCATCTTCCCGGCCTTGACGGCCTGCTGGTACCAGACATGCAGGCGCGGGTCGTAGTCGTTGGCCTTGGTCGTCTGCTCGCTGATCAGCTTGCCGCTGTCATCGAAGATATGATGGACGAACGTGGCGTTGGGCGTGCCCTTGTCCTTCAGGGTGATCTGCTCCAGCCCCTTGTTGTCGGGCCCGCGCTGCACGAGGCTGAAATTGCCGTCGCTGTCGGCAAGGTAGTAGGACTGGATCTGCGGCACGTTGCGCAGCATGCTGCCGCTGTAGCCGTAGAAGATCTTGTCCTCCACCGTGGGATTGCCACGCTGGAGCATATCACGCGCGATCACGGCCCCGGCGGATGCGGGGGCAAGGAAGTTGTTGACTTCGTTGCTGACATATTCCTGCTGGCTCAGCAGCAGGCTGTGGGTCAGGCTCAGGGCGCCATTGCGCACCGTGCGGTACGAATGCCAGCCGACACCGGCGATCACGGCAATAACCAGCAGGACCCCGGCAACGGGAATCCCCACATGGGTCACGAAACGCCTGAACTGGTCGGAAGGGGCAACCGAGGGATCGACAATCTCGTCCGGGGACACTGCTCTCTTCCTGTCTTTACAATAACCTGACGCTACGCTTGCGTGATCCTAGATCATGCGGGCGCATACGGCCACACCCACAGCGCATGAAAGCGATGACAAGGGGACAACGCAAAGCCCCGCAGCCTCACATATTCGGCGAAAAACCGTTTCAGGCGTGCCACAATGGCTCTGACAGAGCGTCCACGAATTTTTCATGCGCCGCAAGTTCCGCGGCATCCGGGGTGACCCGCACCGCGACATGGCCGGCCGGGCGGACATAGTCATAGGTCGCGACGGGGGCACCGCCCCCTTCCTCCACCGACAGGCCGAGGCCGCGCTGCCTGCCGCCGCAGAGTTCGATATAGACCTCGGCCAGCAGTTTGCAGTCGAGCAGGGCGTTATGGGTCGTGCGCGCCGACAGGTCGATGGAAAAGCGGCGGCACAGCGCATCGAGGCTGTTGGGCATCCCCGGAAAACGCGCGCGCGCGATCTGCAACGTATCGACCATGCGCGACATCGCCAGTTCCGGCAGTCCCGCGCGCCGGAGTTCGGCATTGAGGAAGCCGAAATCGAACGCCGCGTTATGGGCGATCAGTTCGTCATCGCCGATGAATTCAAGGAATTCCGGTGCGATGTCCGCGAATTTCGGCTGCCCCTCCAGATCCGCGCGGGTAAAGCCGTGCACGCGCGACGCCTCCTCCGGCACGTCGCGTTCGGGGTCGATCAGGACCCGGAAACTGCGCCCACTCGGCAGGTCGCCAATCAGTTCGAGGGCCGCGATCTCGATCACGCGGTCACCACTCAGCGGGTCAAGCCCGGTGGTTTCGGTATCGAACAGGATGGAACGCTTCATGTGCTGCCCCTTTCTTCTGCGTGGCGCAGCGACGCCACGACCGCGCGGACCTGCCGCCATGCCAGCGCCCGCGACAGCCCCGTGCGGATGACATGATCGGCGCGCGCGCGGCGCTGCCGGTCATCCATCTGCCGCGCGATGATGGCCTCCACCTGCGCGCGGTCCATATGCCCGCGCGCCAGCACCCGGTGGCGCTGCACCCCGCCCGGCGCACTGACGGCGATCACCCGGTCACATAACGCATCCATCCCTGCCTCGTACAGCAGCGGGATGTCGAGCACCACGATCGGGCAGCGCGCGCGGCGCGCGGCGCGCAGGAACGCATGGCATTCCTCCAGCACCATCGGATGGATGATACCCTCAAGCTTCCCGAACAGGGCGGGATCGGCCACCACCGCGCGCCGCAGGGCCGCGCGATCCAGCACACCATCGCGCACCGCGCCGGGCACAAGCCGGCCAATGGCGGGCAGCGCGCGGCCACCGGGCCCCTGCAGGCGATGCACGACGGCATCGGCATCGAATATCCGCGCGCCCAGCCTGCGCAACATCGCGCCCACCGTGGTCTTGCCCATCCCGATGCCACCGGTCAGCCCCACGACGGCCATGCCGCCCCTGCGCCGCCGATGCCCGCGCATGCCGTCCGCCCGCCTCAGCGTTCCTTACCCCGCAGGTCGGCATCCAGCAGCGCCTCGACCTCCGGCCCGATGACCGGGTCGGTGCCGAACCATTTGCGAAATCCCAGCCGCGCCTGATGGATCAGCATGCCCAGTCCGTCCACGCACCGCAGGCCACGCGCCGCCGCATCACGCAGCAAGGCGGTCTGGCGCGGCACATAGACGATGTCGCACACCACCAGCGTGGAAGGTGCCAGCGCAAGGTCGACCGGCAACTCACCCGCCGGGCCGCCGTGCATCCCCAGCGAGGTCGTGTTGACCAGCATGTCACACCCCGGCAGCACCGCCGCCAACCCGTCCCAGGGGACGACATCGACCATCGTGCCGGCGTCCGCATCCGCGCGCATGGCATCGGCAAGTTCATGAGCCCGTTGCGCCGTGCGGTTGGCGATGCCCACCGCGACCCCACGATCCAGCAGGCTTGCCGCGATGGCACGGGCCGCCCCGCCCGCCCCAAGCAGCAGTGCACGCCCGCCCTTCACCTTGACGCCATGCGCCTCCACATTGGCGACAAAGCCGTCACCGTCGGTCGAAAACCCCTCGATCGTGCCATCGGGCGCGAACACCAGCGTGTTGACCGAACCGGAACGCCGCGCCGAACGGTCCAGACGGTCAACGATGCGAAAGGCCGCTTCCTTGTGCGGGATCGTGACGTTGCTCCCGCGGAAACCCGCCGCCTGCAGTCCCCGCACCGCGACGTCAAACGCACCGGGGCGGACCGGCAGGGGCACATAGGCGCCGTCGATCCCGTACTGCGCCAGCCAGAAATTGTGCATCAGCGGCGAGCGCGAATGCGCCACGGGCCAGCCGATGACCCCCGCCAGCGCCGTATGCCCGCCGATCCTGCGTGGCGCGGGAAGCGCCAGGCCGCCTGCCTGCGTCGTCATGCCCCCATCCCTTCCCATGCCTGCGGCAGTATCCGCGCCAGGCGCCGCGCCCATTCACGCTGCCCTTCCTCCGTCGCGATCAGGTCCTGGCGCACCTCCAGTTCCAGATAGGCAAGGCCACGCCCCTCGGCATGGGTGGGGATGGTGTAGTCACTGACATCGGTCAGGGCATAGGGTTCGTTATTGCCGATCACGAGCCCTTCCTCACGGGCCAGGAAATCGCGCACCCGCAGGCCGAAGGCAGGGTTGCGGTTATGCAGGACCCCGGCATGCCACGGGCGGCTGACGCCGTTCATCTGCGGCGTGAAGCTGTGCAGCGCCACAACGACCACCGGCAGGCCCGCGGCGCTGCGCGCCGACAGTTCGGTCGCGATCCGGTTGTGGTAGGGATGGAAGATTTCCTCCACCCGCGCGCCTTCATCCTCGACCGACAGGTCATGGTTGCCCGGCACCTGCGTGCCGTCGCTTTCGCGCACGATGGAGGTCGGATGCCCCGGCGCGCGGTTGCAGTCGATCACCAGCCGGGAATAGGCCTGCTCGATCAGCAGGCTGTCCAGTTGCCCGGCCAGCGCCCTGCCCATCCCGGCAATGCCGATGTCCCAGGCGATGTGGCGCGCCCGGTCCTCATCCGCCACGCCAAGGTCACCCAGCCTGGCGGGCATGGCGCGGCCGGCGTGATCGCTGACGAACAGGAACGGCGAATCGGCCCCGTGTTCACCCGGCTGCGTGGCGGAGGGGCCAAATTCAACCACCGGCGACGGATCTTCGTCGCCCAGAAGGCGCGTCATGTTCATGGCGGTCCCGACAACTCCTGTCCGTGATCTTGCATTTTGGCAGACCCTACCGGCCACGACGCCCGAACGAAAGGGGCGCGGGGAATTCTGTTCTGATGTCCCGACCCACTTCTGCGTCATGATGGCGCGCCGCGATGCGATTGCACGCGCCGCCCCCCGTCATTAGGGTGCGTCGGTCGCGCCGGGGCGCGGCATCCGAAGGGTCCGTACAGATGGCTGGGGCACGACGACATGTCTGCAAATGAAAAGAACACCAACACGCATCAGGCGAACGCCCAGTGGGGCGGCCGCTTCGCCGGGGGGCCTGCGGCCATCATGCAGGACATCAATGCCTCCATCGGCTTTGACAGGGCGCTGTGGCGGCAGGACATCGCGGGGTCGCTGGCGCATGCGGCGATGCTGGCGAAAACCGGCATCATCACCGCCGGGGACGAGGCGCAGATCCGCAAGGGCCTGAATGAAATCGCCGCCGAGATCGAAGCCGGCACCTTCGACTTCAGCACCGCCCTCGAAGATATCCACATGAATATCGAGGCCCGCCTGTCCGAACGCATTGGCGAGGCCGGCAAGCGCCTGCACACCGCACGGTCGCGCAATGACCAGGTGGCGACCGATTTCCGCCTGTGGGTGCGCGACGCCATCGACGGGCTTGATACGCAGGTCGCCGCCCTGCTGGAGACGCTGTGTGCGCGCGCGCTGGAACATGCCGCGACCCCCATGCCCGGCTTCACCCACCTGCAGACCGCGCAGCCCGTGACGTTCGGCCACCACCTGATGGCCTATGTCGAAATGCTGGGCCGCGATCGCGGGCGGCTTTCGGATGCGCGGCGCCGGCTCAACGAATCCCCGCTCGGCTCGGCGGCGCTGGCGGGCACGTCCTTTCCCATCGACCGTGAAATGACGGCCCACGCGCTGGGCTTCGACCGCCCGACGGCCAATTCGCTCGATTCCGTGTCGGATCGCGACTTTGCGCTGGAATATCTCTCCGCCCTGTCGATCATGGCGATGCACCTGTCGCGCCTGGCGGAAGAAATCGTCATCTGGTGCTCGGCCCCCTTCTCCTTCATCCGCCTGTCGGACGCCTTCACCACCGGGTCGTCCATCATGCCGCAGAAGCGCAACCCGGATGCTGCCGAACTGATCCGTGCAAAGGGCGGGCGCATCACCGGCGCGCTGGTCGGGCTGCTGACGGTGATGAAGGGGCTGCCGCTGGCCTATGCCAAGGACATGCAGGAAGACAAGGAACCGGTCTTTGCCGCGACCGATGCCGCCGCCCTGTCGCTGGCGGCGATGGACGGCATGGTCCGCGACCTCAGCGTCAATGAAGAGCAGATGCGCGCCTGCGCGGGGTCGGGCTTCTCCACCGCGACCGACCTTGCCGACTGGCTGGTGCGCGTCCTGAAGCTGCCGTTCCGCACCGCCCACCATGTCACCGGCCGTCTTGTCGGCAAGGCGGAGGCGCGCGGCGTGGACCTGTCGCAACTGACGCTGGAGGAAATGCAGGCCGAGGAGGCGGGCATCACCGCCGACATCTTCGATGTCCTGACGGTGGAGGCATCACTGGCCTCACGCACCAGTCTGGGCGGCACGGCACCGGACAACGTGCGCGCGCAGGCCCGGCGCTGGCAGAAGGCGCTGGCGGCGGAAAAGGGAGCACACAAGGCATGAACACCAGGCACGCACAACAGCGCCGGGGGCGCATTGCATGGGCCCTGACCTGCCTCATCGGGCTTTCGCTTGCGGGCGGCATGCTGAGCGCCTGCGGGCGAATCGGCTCGCCCCAGCCGCCGGGGCCGCGTTCGGACTTCACCTATAACCGCAGCTACCCCGCGCCTGACCGTTAAGGGGCCGCCAAAGCCGTTTCGGGGTGAAGCCTTTTCCCCAAAAGCGTCAAGGAACGCCGCCCAGAAAAAGGCGGCGTTCCGGAACCCCTCACCTTCATGAAACCAGCCGCCTACAGGTTCTCCGGCCCGAACCCGTCAGGCAGCAGGTCGCCCAGGGTACGCCGCGCAAGGATGTTCCCCTGCGGATCGACCATGTCGACCACCACGGAAACAGCCGCGAATTCGCGGATTTTCTGGCGGCATCCCCCACAGGGGAAACAGGGCTGCGCGCCGCCGCCACACACCACCACGCGGCGCAGCGACCGCCCGCCCGCCGCCACCATCGCGGCGATGGCCCCGGCCTCCGCACAGGTGCCCTCGGGATAGGCGGCATTTTCCACGTTGCAGCCCGCAAAGATGCGGCCATCACCGTCCTCCACCGCGGCCCCCACCGCAAATCCGGAATAGGGGGCATGGGCATTGCCCCGCACGTGAAGCGCCGCCTCTATCAGCCGCCGATCGTCGCATGGTGCCAGCGGGTCGTGATGTTCCATGGTGCCTTTTCCTTTCTGTCATCCCCATCGTGACCTGCACCACCATGAATTACGTCACAAGCACCTTGGAAGGTGCCGGGCGAACCGGTATCCTGTCGCGATGGCTGATACATTTTCCACTCATCCGGGGCAGGACCCGACAGTACAGGACCTGCTGGCCGCGCGCCCTGCCCTTTCGATGCATGCCATCGACGGGCTGGTGTTCGAAGATGTCCCCCTCAATGCGATCGCGGATGCGCTGGGCACGCCCACCTGGGTGATGGGCGCACGGACGCTGCGCACGCGCTACCACCGGCTGGACCGGGCGATGCGCGATGCGGGGCTGGATGTGGACATCCATTTTGCGGTGAAGGCCAACGACCACCTCGCGGTGCTGAAGATCCTGCGCGCGCAGGGTGCGGGGGCCGATGTCGTCAGCGGCGGCGAACTGCGCCGCGCCATGGCCGCCGGCATCCCGGCGAACGAAATCGTCTTCTCCGGCGTTGGCAAGACGCGCGCGGAAATGGAACTGGCGCTGCATCACGGCATCGCGCGGATCAATGTCGAAAGCGCCGAGGAGCTGGAGCTGCTGTCAGCCGCCGCCGTGGCGTGCGGGCGCACCGCCCCGGTGGCCCTGCGCATCAATCCCGATGTCGATGCCGGAACCCACGCCAAGATCACGACCGGCCTTGCGGGCAACAAATTCGGCATCCCCTATGACCGCGCGGTGGACCTGTATGCCCGCGCCGCCAGCCTGCCGGGCATCCATGCGGCGGGGATCGCGGTGCATATCGGCAGCCAGATCGAACGCATGCAGCCCTATCGCGCGGCCTATGCCCGCGTGGCCGAACTTGTCCGCGCCATCCGCGCGCGGGGCCTGGGCGTGGAGGTCATCGACTGCGGCGGCGGGCTTGGCATTTCCTACCGCCATGAAACCGAAGGCGCGCCGGAAGCGCTGGCCCATGCCATCCGCACGGAACTCGGCGACCTCGGCACCCGGCTGGAGATCGAGCCGGGACGCTGGCTGGCGGGGCCAGCGGGGCTGCTGCTCAGCACCGTTGTCCTGCGCAAGCGCGGCTATGACGGGATGCCGCCCTTCATCGTGCTGGACGCGGCGATGAACGACCTTGCACGGCCCAGCCTGTATGACGCGTGGCACGGCATCATCCCGCTCTCGGCCCGCGATGCGGTGGCCCCTGCGGAGCAGGTGCATGTCGTAGGCCCCGTGTGCGAAAGTGGCGACACGTTCGGCCATGACCGCACCCTGCCGCGCCTGCATGACGGCGCGCGCGTGGCGCTGCTTGATACCGGCGCGTACGGCATGGTCATGAGTTCGACCTACAACGCGCGCGCCATGGCAGCCCAGGTACTGGTTGACGGGGCCCGCTGGGACGTGATCCGCGCGCGCCAGAAGATCGAAACCCTGTGGGAGTGCGATATCATCCCCGAGACCCTGACCCGTCCCGCCGGAGCAGAATGACGCAGGCGGGCGACATTCCGGCCGTCCCCCCAACACGCGGGACCTCCCCGGCGGTGGCGGCGGACGTGTCCTCCTTCCCCACGCGCCTTGCACGGGCGCGGGCGCGGGCGCGGCGCGTCCTGTGGGTCGAACGCCTGTGGCCCATCATGCTGCCCATCGCGGACGTGGCCGGCGGCGTCGCCCTTCTGGGCCTGCTGCGCATCCCGCAGCGCCTGCCCGATGGCGTGCATGCCGCATTCCTGCTGGCACTGGGCGCGGGATGCGCAGGCTGGGCCATCCGCCGCTATCGCCGGGGGCAGGCGCCGGATGACGCCACGCTTGACCGGCGTATCGAACAGGCATCGGACCTGCCCGACCGGCCGTTGCAGACGCTGCTCGACACCCCTGCGCAGACCTCTGCCGATCCGGCCGGCGCCCGCGCGGCGGAAGCACTGTGGCGGATCCACCTGCAACGCACCGGCGCGCGGATCGGACGGCTGAAGGCGGGCTGGCCGCGCCTGTGGCCCGTGGGGCGCGAGGCATCATGGGCGACGCTGGCACTGGCCCCGCTTCTGGCGGTCGGACTGGTCTGGGCCGGGCCATCCGCCCCCGGACGGATCGGGGCGGCGTTCATCCCCGGGACGGATGACGCGGATACGCCACGACCACAGATCCATGCGTGGATCACCATGCCTTCCTATGCCCCCGGGGCGCCGGTCTTCCTTGATGATCGCAAGGGCACGGCCACCGTCCCGGCGGGCGCGGTGCTCAGCGTGACCGTGACGGGACTGCATGGCACACCGGTCCTGCGCGCGCACGCCGCCACGAAGGGTGAAAGCATCGGCCCTCATGACTTCCATGCACTGGATTCCGCCAACTGGTCCGTGGAGGCCCCGCTGCTGGCGGATGGCGCGCTGAGCCTGCGCGGGCGTGGGCGACTGCTGAGCCAGTGGGACCTGAAGGTGACGCCCAATCCCGTCCCCCTCGTCACATGGGGGCCGGACCCCGGCGCGAAGGACGGGGAATGGCGCACGCGCCTGCCCTACAGGGTCTCGCAGCCCTATGGCATTGCCTCACTGCGGGTGGAAATGCGGCTGCCGGGTGACGAACACGCGGCCCATGCGCGCGTGCTGTCGGTTCCGATCCCGCTGAACGGGCATCCCCATTCGGCAGAGGCCGTGGCCACCCCTGACCTGTCATCCGACCCATGGGCGGGGGAGGATGTCATCGCAACACTTGTCGCGACCAGCGACAGCGGCACGAGCGCCACCTCCGCCCCGGTGCATTTCCGCCTTGGCGCGCGGGTCTTCCATAACCCGATGGCCAAGGCGCTGCTCGATATCCGCAAGCGCCTTGCCCTTGGGCGTGAAAGCCGCTTCACCGCGGGTGAGGAACTGCACGGCCTGGGCATGACCTCCGCGCCGATGACCCACAGCCCCAGCCTGATGATCGCCCTGAGCAGCGTGTCCTACCTGCTCAGCCTGCATGAAGTGGACACCGCGCAGGCCATCGAGCAGGCGGTCGGGCGGTTGTGGTACCTGGCGCTGGATGTCGAGCATGACCGCCACGACGACATCGCGAACAGCCAGGCCGATTTCGACATCCAGATGGCCGAGGAAGCCCTCGACGCGCAGATCGAGCATATGCGCGAACCTGACGGCAGGCCCACCCATTCGGCACAGGCGCAGGCCGAACTGCAACGCCGCGTGCAGGCGCTGAAGGATGCGATCCAGCGCAAGATGCAGGCCCTGATGGAACAGGCGATGCGCGACCATTCCGCCATCCCCGCCATGCCGGAGATGTCACAGACGGGGGAGCAGAACCTGTCGCGCATGATGCAGCAGTTGCAGGACGATGCCGCCAACGGGCGTTCCGCCGACGCGCTGGAGAAACTCCACCAGATGGAGGACATGGCCGGGCAGATGCGCAATGCGACGCCGCAGGACATCATGCAGGCCGCGCGCCAGTACCAGGCGCAGCAGGACATGCGCGAACAGCAGGCCGCCCTGCGTGACATGATCCACCAGCAGTCCGCCCTGCTTGACCATACGCAGCAGCGGATCGAACAGGACGCGGCCAGCGCGGCGGCACGCCAGACCGACATGGACAGCATGAATGATGGCGAAGACCTGTCGAACATGTCCACGCCGGAACTTCTGCGGCGACTGGGCCTGACCCCGCCGGGACAGCAGGCCGCCCCGGAAAAACAGCCCCCCACCGCCGAGAGCCAGACGCCGGAGGCGCATGAGGAACAGCAGCATGCCGACCGTGCGACACAGCATGCGCTGGCCCGCGCGCTGCATGAACTGCAGAAGGAGTTCAAGACCCTGAGCGGCAAGGACGTCCCGGCGCTGAAGCAGGCATTGTCGGACATGAAGGCCGTGCGCACCGCCCTGACGGCGGGCAAGGACCCCGATGCCGCCACGGCGGAGCGGAAAGTCCTGGCCGACCTGCAGAAAGGCGGCCAGCAGATGCGTCAGGCCGCCAAGGGGTCGGGCAAGGGCATGACGATCTTCCTGCCGTCACTGGCCGGAAGCAAGGGATCCGGCGGATCGAAACCGGGACAGCCGGACGAGGAAGAAACGCCCGACAACGCCAGCAAGGAACCGCGTGACCCGTTGGGACGCAAGACCGGCGACGGCAATGCAGGCATGGACAGCGACACCCATGTACCTGACAAGGCTGCCCGCGAACGCGCACGGGAAATCGAGCAGGAACTGCGCCGCCGCGATTCCGACCGCACCCGGCCGCCAGAAGAACTGCAGTATCTCGACCGGCTGCTACAGTCATTCTGATCCGGTTTTTGTCGGATAAAGGTTTTTGGTGAAGCTTTTTTTTCAACAAGCTTCGACAAGGTCGCCTTTCAAATCAAAAGGCGACATCCCGAAACTTTCATTCTTCTTCATCAACCTTCGCAAAGCCTGCATTCTTCGAGGCTTTTTGAAAAAAGCTTCACCAAAAACTTCTGGATGACTGGCTGACGATTGCGCCGGCAGGGTGATCCTTTTGCCCTCAGTCCTTTTTATCGGGGTCCGTGTCCTCGCGCACCGGCAGGACGGATGTCACGGGTGCAATCGCCAGTGCGATCGCATCATCGGATGGCGGTACCCCCGGCCTGTCCTTCCCCTCCCCCGGCAGCAGGTGTGCATCGGGCATTTCCCCGTCCGCACGCGCCTGCGCCAGTTTCATCAGGTTGTCGCGCACGATGGGATATTCCTCCACAAGGCGGCGGAAAGTGCGCGCGCTCATCGTCAGGAAATGCCCGAACTGCAAGGACCTGCTCGTCGCGGCGACGCGCGCGCCGGTCAGCGCTTCTTCCGCGCCAATGACCGCGCCCGCGCCAAAGCGGACGTCGCGTTCGGCGTAATGGGTCTCCGCCAGTCCCGCGCTGATGAAATAGATGGTGTGGACCTTCTGCCCGCGCTTGTACAGCCGCTCCCCTGGGGAGGAGAAATGCAGCGACATCTTCATGGACAGGTCGTGCAGCACCCCGTCCGGCAGGCCCTTGAAGATGGCAAACCCATGGATACGGCTTTCGATCCCGGCCTTGATGTTGAACTTCAGCCGGAAATCCAGATGCGCGCGCCGCTGCTCCACATCGCGGTGCAGTTCACGGTGCAGTTCGTCGCTGAGCAGGGATTCGGACAGGAGGGAGTCGTATTTCTCCTCCTCCAGACGCAGGGCCACCTGCCGCAGCATGCGGTTTTCCAGCGCCTCGGAATAGCCATGGTAATGCAGCCGCAGGGTCTGCAGGGCCTCGTCCAGCAGCTTGCACTGCCGACCCAGCACCTCACCGACGATTTCGCTGATGCGCACGCCCAGCGTCGGCTCCATGCGCGTGCGCATGAAGCGCGTCAGGGAGAGCGAGACGAAATGCGCGATCATCAGCATCTCGAACCGCTCGGTCATGCAGTACATCAGCGGCAGGTCGAAATGCAGCCGGTGATGGATCGCCTGCGCGATGCGGAACCGTAGCGACGGCTTCAGCCTGCGCCGCAGCGCACGCACATAGCCGAACCGCCCCTCCAGCCGCGCGCCATCGACCATCGCCTCCGCCGAGCGCAGCAGCGTTTCCATCACCCTGCGCGACAGGCCCTGTATGCGGAACAGGTCCAGCAGGATGGAGCGTTCACGGTTGCCAATCACGATCAGCGCCAGCGTCACGCGCTGCCGGTCACCCAGTGCGGTATCGAATGTGTTGGCCTGCTGTTCCGTCGTCACCCGACGGTCAAGGAACTGCACCACCGAATTGGTGACATTGCGTGAAAAGCCGAGTTCGCCCGCGACCTCGCGCGTCTGGTCACGCACTTCGCCCAGACCGATGGCAAGGATCTGGTGGCGCAGCGCCTGGTCGATCAGCGGCAGTTGGTCGAGCTTCAGGAACAGCACGAGATAGCGCAGCGTCGTGCCATTGACGAACAGGGTGATCAGCACAAAACCCGTGGCGATGATGCCGATGAAGTGCGCGATCTGGGTGGAAACATGCTCGTTTTCCGTCACGGCAAGCGCCAGCGCCAGCGTGATGGCGCCACGCAGCCCGCCCCAGACCATCGTGATCTTGAACGGGGTCGGCACCGGCGGCGACAGGCGGGTGGCGGCAAGGATGGGCAGCATCCCGAACACCACGGACCCGCGCGCCAGAAGCCCCGCCCCCGTCGCGATCAGGATCAGCACGCAGTCCCAGCGCGTCATCCCCGCCAGAAGGCGCGGCACCAGCATGGAAGCCAGCACGAACACCAGCGACCCCGCCCAGAAGACAAGCTGCTGCCACAGTTCATTGAGGAAGCGCCATGTCTGCGGCCGGAAGGTCGAAGGACCGTAGATGGAGATCGTCATCCCCGATGCCGCCGTGGCGACCACGCCGGAAAAGCCGAGGAATTCGTCACATACGATATAGGACAGGTACGGCAGCGCCACCGTCAGCGTGATTTCGGCGGCGGGTGCGGCCCCGATGGTCGCGATCAGCATCAGCGTCAGGCGGCCGAAGACCACCCCGATCACCAGCGCACCCGCGAACGACACCAGGAATTCCAGCACCGCCCCGCCCAGCATGATCTTGTGATGCGCGGTGATGGACGCCAGCAGGATGGAGAAGATGGAAATGGCCGCCGCGTCATTCAGCAGCGCCTCCCCCTCCACCAGTCGGGTCAGGCGGCTGGCCGCGCCGATTTCCTTGAAGATCCCCGCCACGGCGGACGGGTCGGTCGTCGCCACGATGGAACCAAGCAGCAGGCACACCGCCAGCGGCAGTCCCGCAAACGGATACAGCGCCAGCCCGATCGTGGCCGTGGACACCACAACCGCCACCACCGCCAGCAAGAGCACCGTGGCCGTTTCATGCGCCAGGCGCCGCACGTCGATGCCCAGCGCGCCCTGGAACACGAGGATCGGCAGGAAGATCAGCAGGAAGGCTTCGCTGTTGAGCGGGAAATCCAGCAGCGTTTCGGCGGCACCACTGAAAATCTCAAGGTGCGTGCTGCGCAGGACAAGGTCCGCCACCCCACCGATGACAATGCCAACGATGGCCAGCAGAACCGTTTCCGACAGTTCCAGACGACGGGCAATCGGCTGCACGGTACTGACGACCACCAGCAACATGGCAATCGCCATGAGAATTGCCGCAAGACCCGCTATCGCCATTCAACGCCCTCAAATTCTGGAAACCAAGCCCCCGTCCGGACCATCCTGTCGCCCAACCATGGACAGAATATGTCCGCCACCCGAAGATTTCCCGTCCGGGCAGGGATAAAAACGCCGCGTCACCATTTTTTCACCCATCCAAATTATGGGCGGCAGGCCTACGGCCCTAGCTTGGCATATCGTTCATGAAAATTCCGCCTACACCTCGATTGTATTTATGCCACATCCTCGTTGCACATAATACACAGAATTTCAGGTTATCGTACCGCCCGTCACATCTGCCGGGCGGGTTGCGTCCAGCCATGCACGGACCTGCCCGGCAGGATCGGGCATGCGGATGAAATCCGACACGGCGGACACACAGTCCGCCCCCGCCGCGATACATGACGGCGCACGTGCCAGCGTGATCCCGCCAATGGCCACCAGCGGCAGATCCCCCACCAGGCGCTTCCATTCACGCAGGCGCTCCACCCCCTGCGGTCCCCACGGCATTTTCTTGAGTTTTGTGGGCCATACCGGCCCCAGCGCGACATAATCAGGCCGCACGTCCAGCGCGCGTTGCAGTTCATCGTGACTGTGGGTGCTGACCCCGAGGCGCAGCCCGGCACGGCGGATCGCGGGCAGGTCGGCCTCATCAAGGTCTTCCTGGCCCAGATGGATGAAATCGAGTCCTTCCTCGATCGCGATCCGCCAGTAATCATTGAGCACGAGGCTCACGCCATGCGTCCGCGCCAGCGCCGCACCACGACGTATTTCCGCGCGCAGCGCATCTTCGGCCATGTCCTTGAGGCGCAACTGTATCAGTTTTGCACCGGCCTGCCCCAGGGTCGCGACCCAGTCGGCACGATCCACGACGGGATAGATGCGTGAAGGAAGCGCCCTCATGCCAGCACCGCCTGCCCGATCGTCGGCGTGGAGGGCACGGCCATGTCCCGCGCCTCCATCGGGTCGGCGACATAGGCCATGCGCCCGGCCTCCACCGCCATGGCGAAGGCCCGCGCCATTTCCACCGGATTGCCCGCCTTGGCCACCGCCGTGTTGATCAGCACCGCGTCATAGCCAAGCTCCATCGCCTGCGCCGCATGCGACGGCACGCCGATCCCCGCATCGACCACCAGCGGGATGTCGGGGAAATGCGCCCGCAACGCCCGCAGCCCGAACAGGTTGTTCAGCCCCTTGCCCGACCCGATGGGCGCCCCCCATGGCATCAGCACCTCGCACCCCGCGCGCAGCAGGCGTTCCGCGCCGACAAGGTCTTCCGTCATGTAGGGAAAGACCTTGAACCCGTCCTCGCTGAGGATACGCGCGGCCTCCACAAGGGCAAACATGTCGGGCTGGAGCGTATCGGACTCCCCGATCACCTCCAGCTTGATCCAGTCGGTGCCGAACACCTCGCGCGCCATCTGCGCCGTGGTCACGGCCTCGCGCACGCTGTGGCAGCCCGCGGTGTTGGGCAGCACCGGCACGCCAAGGTCGCGGATCAGGTTCCAGAATGCCTGCCCCGCGCGTTGCCCCGCCGATTCACGGCGCAGCGACACGGTCACGACGCCCGCATTCGCATGGCGCACCGCATCGGCCAGGATTTCGGGCGAAGGATACTGTGCCGTCCCCAGCATCAGGCGCGAGGACAGTTCCGTTCCATAAAACCGGGTCATGCCGCGTGCCTATCCCCCCTGCATCGGGGCCAGGATTTCCACCCGGCACCCTTCATGAAGCGGCTGCGCGCCACGGCGGGCGGCGGCGATGAAATCGCCATCGACGGCGGTCGCGACACAGGCATCGCCATAGCCGAGTTCACGCAGCAGGGCGTCGAGCGTCTGCACGCCAACGTCATGAACTTCCTCGTTCACAAGGATCTTCATCCGTATTCTCCTCGCTTTGCGCCGTTCAGGAACCGAACACGATATCCGCCGCCTCCCGCGCCCGCACCGGCGACAGTAGGAAGCCATGGCGGTACATGCCATTCACATAAATTCGCTTACCATCGCGCCGGACGGCAGGCATGTTGTCCGGATATGACGGGCGCAGGCCGGTTCCGGTTTCTAGTATTTCCGCCTCGCCAAAGGCCGGGTGCAGGGCATAGACCGCGCCGAGGAGTTCCACCATCGAACGCAGCGTCATGCCGCCGGCGTTTTCGCTTTCGATCATCGTCGCCCCCACCATGAACACATGGTCAGCGCGCGGGACAATGTAAACCGGGATGCGCGGATGCAGCATGCGCACCGGCCGCGACAGGGTGACATCGCGACAGCGCAGCAGCAGCATCTCGCCGCGCACGCCGCGCATGTCGGACATCACGTCGCGCGCGGCGATGCCGGTGCAGTCCACGATCCAGTCGTAAGCTGCCTCATCATACGTCACGGGCGCGTTGCACACGACCTGACCGCCAAGCGCCTCCACCCTGCGGCCCAGCGCCAGCAGCGCGTCACGCGGGTTGACGTGGCCTTCATGTTCGAAAAACAGCGCGCGGGAGAAACGGTCGGCCAGTTCCGGCTCCAGTTGCGCGATCTCCGCCTCCCCGATCGTGCGGAAATGCGACGTGCGCCGCCCGAACCGCGCGATTTCGCCCACGTCGCGCGCCGGGGCCAGCACCAGCGTGCCGTTGCGCACCACATCGGGCACATGCGCATCCCACCAGTCGAGCGAGGACAGCGACTGCGCGGTGACCTCCGGCGTTGCGGACTCCGCCTCGCACCACGGGGCGAGCATCCCGCCCGCCTTCCATGACGCGCCGGAACCGATGCGCGGCCCGCGTTCATGCACCACCACGCGCGCACCCCGTTCGGCCAGGGTCACGGCGGCAGTCATGCCCGAGACACCCGCACCAAGCACCAGCACGGACGGGCCGTGACCGGGCGGCGTGGAATCGGCAGGCCTGTGCTGCGGCTGTGACATCGGCTGGGTCCTTGATCTGTCGTGGGGCGGGAACGCTATTCCACCGTGACCGATTTGGCGAGGTTACGTGGCTGGTCCACGTCCGTGCCCTTCAGCAGCGCCACTTCATACGCCAGTATTTGCACCGGGATGGTCTGCACGATGGGGGCGGTGAATTCGTCAACCGCAGGAACCTCCACCACCACCTCCGCCAGTTCACGCAGACGCGGCGCGCCCTGCGTGTCCGTAAAGACCAGCAGCCGCCCGCCACGCGCTTTCGCTTCCTGCAGGTTCGACAGCGTCTTGTCGAACAGGCGGCCCGACGGCACGGTCGCCACAACCGGCACCGTACGGTCGATCAGGGAGATCGGGCCATGCTTCATCTCGCCCGCGGCATAGGCCTCCGCATGGATGTAGGTGATTTCCTTGAGCTTGAGCGCCCCTTCGAGCGCCACCGGGAAGGATGACCCGCGGCCCAGGTACAGGACATCGCGCGCCTCGGCCACGATGGCGGCCATGCGGCGGATCGCGTCGCGCTGCTCGAACACCTCGTTCGCGCGGCTTGGCAGGTCGAGGAGCGCGGTGACCATCCGTTCCTCTGCAGCCGCGTCCAGATGCCCGCGCGCCCGGCCGAGCGCGACCGTCAGGCAGGCAAGGACCGAAAGCTGCGCGGTGAACGCCTTGGTGCTGGCGACCGAGATTTCAGGCCCCGCCACCGTGCCCAGCACCGCATCGCTTTCGCGCGCCATGGTGCTCTGCTCCACATTGAGGACGGAGACGATATGCTGCCCCGCCTGGCGCATCCCGCGCAGTGCCGCCAGCGTATCGGCCGTCTCCCCCGACTGGGAGATCAGCAGCCCCAGCCCACCGGGCACCAGCGGCGGATCGCGATAGCGCATCTCGCTCGCGACATCGATATCGACCGGCAGGCGCGCGTACTGTTCCAGCCAGTAACGCCCGATCATCCCGGCATAGAAAGCCGACCCACAGGCCGTCACCACCGCGCGCGGCACGCAGGCCAGATCGAACGGCAGGTCCGGCAGCACGACACGCCGCGTCGCGGGGTCGATCAGGCGCTGCAGCGTCTGGCCGATCACGACGGGATGTTCATGCAGTTCCTTTTCCATGTAATGGCGATACCCGTCCTTGCCCACCGATCCCGCGATCAGCGCGGTGGTGCGGATGGGGCGCGTGACGGGCCTGCCCTCCATATCGAAGAACTCCGCCCCACCGGGCGTCACGATGGTCCAGTCCCCGTCATCGAGATAGGCGATGCGGCGCGTCAGCGGCGCCAGCGCAAGGCTGTCGGAGCCGAGGAACATCTCATTCTCGCCAAACCCCACCACCAGCGGCGCGCCGTGGCGGGCACCGATCACCATGCCATCATGCCCGGCGAAGATGATCGCCAGCGCATAGGCGCCCTCCAGCCGTTTCAGCGTCTCATGCGCCGCCTCCCGCGGGGACAGGCCACGGCGCAGGTGATAGTCGATCATCTGCGCGATCGTCTCGCTGTCGGTATCGGTGGAGAAGGTCTGGCCCGCCGCCTCAAGCTCGCGGCGCAGGTCCTCGAAATTCTCGATGATGCCGTTATGCACGACCGACACCCGTTCGGTGCCATGCGGATGGGCGTTGTTTTCCGTCGGCGCGCCATGCGTGGCCCAGCGCGTATGCCCGATTCCCGTCACCCCGGGCAGCGGCACGCGCGCCAGCACGCTGGCAAGGTGGTCGAGCTTGCCCGCCGCGCGACGACGCTCCACATGGCCATTTTCCAGCGTTGCGATCCCCGCCGAGTCATAGCCGCGATATTCAAGGCGCCGCAGCGCGTCGAAGATGATCGGGGTGGCCTGATTCCTGCCAACGACGCCAACAATGCCACACATCAGCCGCGCTCCTTCGCCGTCATGAGCCGCTTACGAAAGGCCTTTGCATATCCCGCCCTGTTGTCCTGCTGGCGTACCCGCCCGAACGCCATGGCGTCGTCAGGCACGTCTTTCGTAATCACGCTTCCGGCCGCGGTGATGACGCCCGCCCCCAGCGTCACCGGTGCCACAAGGATCGAATCCGACCCGATGAAGCTGCCTTCGCCGATGACGGTCGCATGCTTGAACACGCCATCATAATTGCAGGTGATGGTGCCCGCGCCGACATTGGTTCGCGCGCCCACCTGCGCATTGCCAAGGTAGGTCAGGTGGTTGGCCTTCGCCCCCTCGCCCAGCGTCGTGGCCTTGAGTTCGACGAAGTTGCCGACATGCGCGCGCGCGCCGACATCGCTGCCGGGACGCAGGCGGGCATATGGTCCGATCAGCGCGCCCTGCCTGACAGTGCAGCCTTCCAGATGGGAGAAGGAGCGGACCTCCACATCACGTTCCACCGTAACGCCGGGGCCGAAGACCACATGCGGATGGATGACGACATCCGGGGCCAGCACCGTGTCGGCGCACAGGAACACCGTGTCGGGCGCCACCAGTGTCACGCCCCGTTCCATCGCGCCGTGGCGCAGGCGCTGCTGCACGCTGGCCTCCGCCACGGCAAGTTCGGCGCGCGAATTGATCCCGCGCAGTTCGTCTTCCGACGCGACGACGGCGCGCACGCACACGCCGTCGGCCACGGCCTGCGTCACCACGTCGCCAAGGTAGTATTCGCCCTGCGCATTGTCGTTGCGCACCTCATTGAGCCAGCGGCGGAAATCCTGCGCATCGGCGCACAGCACGCCTGCATTGCACAGGTCGATGGCGCGTTCCTGCGGCGTGGCGTCGGCCCATTCGACAATCCGCACCACATTGTCACCCTGTGTCACGACCCGGCCATAGCGCCCCGGATGGGCGGGCCGCATCGCCAGCAGCGCAAGGCCCACGCCGGGCTGCCTGCGGCAGGCCAGCAGGTCGCGCATGGTCTGCGCGGTAATCAGCGGGTTGTCGCCATACAGGACCGCGACATCGCCCGTGCCGAAATATGCCTGCGCCTGCAACGCGGCATGCGCGGTGCCAAGGCGGTCGGCCTGCACCACCACCGCGTGCGGCGCGGCAAGGGCGGCGACATCCTCCATCCCCGGCCCGACGACCACCACGATATGGTCGAACACCTGTTCGGCATTATCGAGCAGGTGACGCAGCATCGGCCGCCCCGCAAGCGGGTGCATGACCTTGGGGCGTTCGGAACGCATGCGCGTGCCCCGCCCGGCGGCAAGGATGACCGCCGTGGCCGGACGGGATGGGGAAGGCGGGGTCGGGGAAGATGGAATGGTGCTCATGACTTTTTGCGGGTAGCCCCCGCCCGGCAGACCTGTCAAACCCGGAGAGGAACAAGATACCATCACTTAGATTTTCCGATTGCTACCACAAGAGCCACCGAGGAGTGCCGGATGCCTGCCCTTCCCCCCCGCCTGGCGGTTTTCGACATGGACGGCACGCTGATCGACAGCCTGCCGGACCTTTCTGCCTGCGCCTGCCGCCTGCTGCACCATTACGGCCTGCCCCCCATCACCCCCGATGCCCTGCGCCCCATGATCGGCGATGGCGTGGGCGTGCTGGTGCGTCGCCTGCTGGCACATGCGGGCGATGCGGCGCGCGACATCGACCCCGATGACGCCGTCAGTCGCTACATGGCGGACTATACCCCACATTCGACCGACCTGTCGCATCCCTTCACCGGCACCCGCGCCACCCTGTCGGCCCTGAAGGGCGCGGGATGGAAGCTTGCGGTCTGCACCAACAAGCCGGTGGCGGCGGCGCAGCATATCCTGCGGGTCATGAAACTCGACCCGTGGTTCGACGCGGTGGGCGGCGGCGACAGCTTCGCCGTGCGCAAACCCGACCCGCGCCACCTGCTTGGCACGATCGAAATGGCCGGCGGCATGCCCGAACGCGCGATCATGGTGGGCGACCACCGCAACGACATTGCCGCGGCCACGGGTGCCCATGTGCGCGGCATCTTCGCCCGGTGGGGATATGGCGCGCCGGAAATGGAGGCCGGGGCGACCGCAGGCGCGGATTCCATTTCCGAAATCCCGCACATTGCCCGCGACCTGATCCCCGACTGACCCGTCCCCTCAGACGTCGAGGTTCGCGACCTTCAGCGCGTTGCCGACGATGAAGTCGCGACGCGGTTCGACCACATCGCCCATCAGGGTGGAGAACACCTGCGCCGCGTTCTCCACATCCCCCACGCGCACCTGCAACAGGGTGCGCATGGCGGGATCGAGCGTGGTTTCCCACAACTGCGCGTCGTTCATTTCGCCCAGTCCCTTGAACCGGTTGATCGAAAGCCCGCGCCGCCCCTGCGCGATGATGCGCTCATAGACCGAGGCCGGGCCGTCCAGCGTGATGGTCTGGCTGTCGAGCGACAGTTCCACCCTGCTGCCGAAATCGGCCGCGATGCGGTCATGGTGTTCGGACAGCCAGCGGACCTCCGCACTGCGCAGGGTCGCGGGATCAAGGCGATAGACCTCGCCCACGCCACGCACGCTGCGTGCCATTTCCAGCCCGTCGGCGCTCGCCGCGACCTTCCATCCACGCTCCGATTCCGCGGAGACGGCGTCAAGCCGCGACTGGAGTGCGATGACCCGCTCCGGTGTTGCGGCAGGGTTGGCCGAAAGCGCGCCGGCAATGGCCGCCTGTTCGAGGATCCAGACCGGCGCGCGCACCGCAAGGCGCGACAGGGCGCGCGAGACATCGCGGATGAAGGCGACCTCGCTCCGCAGCGCGTCCCCTGTCACCTCACGCCCGTCGCCATAGCGCAGGGTCGCATGCGCCAGCGCCTTGTCGAGCAGGTATTCCTCCAGCGCCGCATCGTCCTTGAGGTAACGCTCGTCATTGCCGCGCTTGGCGCGGTACAGCGGCGGCTGCGCGATGTAGAGGTAGCCGTTCTCGATCAGTTCGGGCATCTGGCGGAAGAAGAAGGTCAGCAGCAGCGTGCGGATGTGCGACCCGTCCACGTCGGCGTCCGTCATGATGACGATGCGGTGGTAGCGCAGTTTCTCCAGCGAGAAGCCGCCATGTTCCACGTCGCCCCGCCCGATGCCCGTGCCCAGCGCGGTAATCAGCGTGCCGATTTCCGCCGAGCCCAGCATGCGGTCGAATCGCGCGCGCTCCACATTCAGGATCTTGCCCTTCAGCGGCAGGATCGCCTGGAACCGGCGATCCCGCCCCTGCTTGGCCGTGCCACCTGCGGAGTCACCCTCCACGATGAACAGTTCGGACTTGGCCGGATCGCGTTCCTGGCAGTCGGCAAGCTTCCCCGGAAGCGAGGAGATGTCGAGCACCCCCTTGCGCCGCGTCAGTTCACGCGCGCGCCGCGCCGCCTCGCGCGCGGCGGCGGCGTCCATCACCTTCGCCACGATCTGGCGCGCTTCCTTGGGATGCGTCTCGAACCAGTGGGAGATCATGTCGGCGGCGGCGGCATGCACCACGGGCTGCACCTCCGACGACACCAGCTTGTCCTTGGTCTGCGAGGAGAATTTGGGATCGGGCACCTTGACCGACAGCACCGCCGTCAGCCCCTCGCGCATGTCCTCGCCCGCAAGGGCGTGGGAGTCCTTCTTCGACGCGTTCGCCTCGGCATAGCGGCCGACGATGCGCGTCAGGGCCTGGCGGAACCCGGCAAGGTGGGAACCGCCATCACGCTGGGGAATGTTGTTGGTGAAACACAGCATCGTTTCATGGAAACTGTCGTTCCATGTCAGGGCGAATTCGACCTTGATGCCGTTTTCCTCGTTCTGCAGGCTGCCGGTGATCGGCGGCTCCACGATCGGGGTCTTTCCATGGTCGAGCCATTCGACAAAGGCGGACAGCCCCCCTTCGTAATGGAACGCCTCTTCCCGCACGGGGGTATGGCGTTCGTCACGCAGGATGATGGCCAGCCCGGAATTGAGGAACGCCAGTTCGCGCAGACGCCGTTCCAGCACGGAAAACTGGAACTCGACAATGGCGAAGGTCTCGGCGCTCGGCTTGAAGGTGACCTGCGTGCCGCGCGGTTCGTCACTGTCGCCCACGACGCTCAGCGGCGCCTCGCGCTCACCCGCGCGGAAGCGGATCATGTGTTCCTTGCCGTTGCGCCAGATCCGCACCTCCATCCATTCGGACAGGGCGTTGACCACCGCGGCGCCGACACCATGCAGGCCGCCGGAGACCTTGTAGGAATTCTGGTTGAACTTGCCGCCCGCATGCAGCTTCGTCAGCACGACTTCGGCTGCGCTGATCCCTTCCTCATGGTGCATGTCGGTGGGGATGCCGCGCCCGTTGTCGCGCACGGTGACGCTGCCGTCACCGTTGAGCGTCACGATGCAGGTGGTCGCGTAACCGGCCTGCGCCTCGTCCACCGCATTGTCGATGATCTCGAACGCCATGTGGTGCAGGCCGGAGCCATCATCGGTGTCACCGATATACATGCCCGGACGCTTGCGCACCGCGTCCAGTCCCTTGAGAACCGAAATGGAGGCAGCATCATAATCCGCGGGTGTGACGGGAATATCCCCCGCTTCGGCATCGTGTTTCTGATCGGGATTGGATGGGTCAGACATGCCGGACAGATGCTCCAAAACAGGGTCACGCGTTGAGGGGATGTTATACATCGAACCCGCCTCCGGGACCAAGCTTTCCCCTTCATAAATCGGGGGAATCAGGGAATTGGGACCAGGGCGCCGTCGCGGGGCATGACAAAGGCCGCCTGATCACGCAGGGGAGCGAACTGCGCCGCGTCCGTACCGCTGAGCATCACGGTCGTCTCCAGCCGTCCGATGGCGCGGAACAGCGCCTCCCGGCGCGCCGCATCCAGATGCACCAGCGGCTCGTCAAGCAGGATTAGCGGCGCCTGCCCCCGCACCTGCGCGATCAGGCGGGCATGCGACAGGACCACGCCGACGAGCATCGCCTTCTGCTGCCCCGTGCTCGACTGCGCCGCACTGCGCCGCGTGGCGCGGTCATGCAGGTGCAGATCGGTGCGGTGTGCGCCAATGAACGCACTGCCACGCGCACGGTCGCGCCCGCGTGACGCCGCAAGCTCAGCACGCAGCCAGTCCTCCACCGCGAGGGCGGGCGCATGTCGCAGGCGCTGCGCGATGTCGCTTTCCAGTGTCAGCGCCGTTGCGGGAAACCCGTCGCACAGCGCCACGTCATCCCCATTGAGCAACCCGACCAGACCGACACGCGCCGCCGTGGCCGCAACGCCATGGCGCGCCATCGCATCCTCCAGCGCCGCAAGCCAAGCGGGGTCGGCCCCGCCAGAGGCCAGCAGGCGGTTGCGCTGCATCATCGCATGGTCGTGTGCGGCAATTTCACGCGCATGCCCCGGTTCCATCGCCAGCACAAGCCGGTCAAGGAAACGGCGGCGTCCCGCCACCCCGTCCTGAAACAGGCGGTCCATCTGCGGCGTCAGCCACACGGCCGACAGGAAATCGGAAACCCGCCCCCGGTTGCGCAGCGCCTCCCCGTCAAGGCGGACGATGCGGCGTTCGGGGCGGGCGGGGTCGGAACCCACGGCAAGTTCCCGCATCCCCGCCTCGACCCCGTCGGGCACGTCAATGCGTGCCGCAACACCCCAGCGCGTGCAGCCATGGCGCGGCAGGTCGGCCACCCGCGCGCCACGCAGGCCACGGCCGGGCAGCAGCAGCGAGACGGATTCAAGGAGGTTGGTCTTGCCACTGCCATTTTCGCCCACGACCACCGTAACCGGCGTCTCAGGCGTCCATGACAGGTGGCGGTAATTGCGGAAATCCGTCAGGACCAGCCGCGAAAGATGGGCCATACGTGCCCGAAAACCCGACGCGCGGTCAGACGCGCATCGGCATCAGCACATACAGTGCCGAAGGACGGTCCACATCGCGCACGATGGTGGGGGCGGAACTGTCGGAAAACGCGAATTCGACGTTCTTGTCGATCTGGTCGGTGATGTCGTTGAGGTAGCGCGCCTGGAACCCGATCTCGATCGGGCTTGCGTCATAGACGACGTGGCTGTCGTCCAGTTCTTCCGTCGCGGTGCCCTGGTCCTGGCTGGCGGCGGACAGGGTCAGCAGGTTCTGCGTCACCGTCAGCTTGACCGGGCGGGAGCGTTCCTGGCTGATCGCCGCCACGCGCGATACCGCGTCGGAAAAGATCTTCTTGCCGACATGCAGGATCTTGTCGTTTCCGGTGGGGATCACACGCTCATATTCGGGGAAGGTGCCGTCAATCAGCTTCGACGTCAGGATCACGTTGCCCACAGTGAACTGGATGCGCGTGTCAGACAGGGCGATGCCGATATGTTCCGGCCCTTCCTCCAGCAGCTTGCGCAGTTCGTTGACCGTCTTGCGCGGGATGATGACGCCGGGCATGCCCGCGGCACCTTCCGGCAGGTCGGTCTCCACGCGCGCAAGGCGGTGCCCGTCGGTCGCGACCGCGCGCAGCATCTGGCCCTGCGGCGTCTCGGCCACATGGAAATAGATGCCGTTGAGGTAGTAGCGCGTCTCCTCCGTGGAGATGGCGAAGCGGCTGCGGTCGATCAGGCCGCGCAGCGCCTGCGACGCGATGGTGAATTCATGCGGCAGCGCCCCGGCCATCATGGAGGGGAAGTCGTCCACATCAAGCACGTTGAGGCTGGTGGTGAAACGCCCCGCCCGCAGGCCCAGCGGCGCATCGCCCCCGGCCTGGTCGAGTTCGACCACCGCGCCATCGGGCAGGCGGCGCACGATGTCGCACAGCACGGCCGCCGGCGCGGTCACCGCCCCGTCACGCAGGGTTTCCGCCGAAATCCCCTCAACCACCGCGATTTCCATGTCGGTTGCCGTCATGGTCATCAGGCCGTCCGTGACATTGATCAGGACATTGGCAAGGATGGGGATGGTGTTACGCTTCTCTGCCACGCCCTGAATATGCAGCAGCGCCTTGAGCAGGGTCGCGCGGTCAGCCTTCAGCTTCATGTGTAACAAATCCTCCTTGCCCGGCGGCACAGCCCGTTACAGGACAGCGCAATGGGGGCAATAGGTCTAGCAGCCTGATGGAGATGCGAAAAGAGGCCCGTGCGAAAAAGTCAGCTTTCGAGCATCCGGCGCAGCAGTTCGACATCCTCCGCGAAAGCGGGATCCTGCTCCATGAGTTCCATGACCCGCCGCACGGCATAGATCACGGTAGTATGGTCGCGGTTGCCGAACTTGCGCCCGATTTCGGGCAGCGAGCGCGAGGTCAACTGCTTCGACAGGTACATCGCCACCTGCCGCGGCCGCGCCACCACGGTCGAACGCCGCGCCGAAGACATGTCCGTCAGGCGGATGTTCCAGTGCTCGGCGACCTTGCGCTGGATCTCCTCGATCGTGACGCGGCGGTTGTTCGCCTTGAGGATGTCATGCAGCACATCCTGCGTCGCCTCCAGCGTCACGGGGCGGCCGAACAGGTTGGCATGCGCGATCAGGCGGTTGAGCGCGCCCTCAAGCTCGCGCACGTTCGAGGTGATCTTGTGCGCAAGGAATTCCAGCACCTTGGCCGGCACATCGACGCCGGACGCCGTGGCCTTCGCCTCAAGGATGGAGATGCGCAGTTCGAACGTGGTCGCATGGATATCGGCCACCATCCCGCAGCCAAGGCGCGTGCGCAGCCGGTCTTCCAGCCCCGACAGGTCGGAGGGCGACTTGTCCGCCGAGACGACGATCTGTCGCCCGGCATCGACCAGGGCATTGAAGGTGTGGAAGAATTCTTCCTGCGTGTTGTCCTTGCCGATCAGGAACTGCAGGTCGTCGATCATCAGCACATCGACCGAGCGCAACTGCTCCTTGAATTCCATGGTCGATTGCGAACGGATGGCGGCGATGAAGCGGTACATGAACTTTTCGGCCGACATGTAGGCGACCGAGACCCTGCCCTCGCGCACCAGTTCGGAGCCGATCGCATGCATCAGGTGCGTCTTGCCGAGGCCGACGCCACCATACAGGAACAGCGGGTTGAACCCCGGGCTTGACGGGCGCTCGGCCACGCGCCGCGCGCAGGCATAGGCGAATTCGTTGGGCTTGCCGACAACAAAGGTCTCGAACGTGAAACGCGGGTCCAGCGGGGCGGCAAGGTCGCTGCGCACTTCCGCCGCGCGGGGTTCCGCCTCCGCGGCCGCGACTTCCACGGCGGGCGTGGCCGTGGCGGAGGCAGGCACGGACTCGGCAATCACGGCCTCCCCATCCCCTGCCGGGGACGGGCCACGCGCGACCTGGAGTTCGACGCGGCGGATGGCCGGGATTTCCGCATGCCACAGCGCGCCGAGGCGATCGCCATACTGCCCCCGCACCCAGTCGCGCAAAAAGCGCGTGGGCAGGTACAGCGTGATCTCGTCCTCCTCGACGGTGCCGACACCCATCTGTCTCAGCCAGGTGTTGTATTCCACCTCCCCGACCTCGGCCTTGAGGCGGGCGCAGATACGCGACCAATGGATGTCGAGAATGCTTTTCTGCGCATTCGCCTCGGCAACCTCGTCATATCCTTCCAGTCCGCCCGTCATCTTCACTCCCGGCCATTCAGGGACATGACAGTCCGCGCCCGCGAAATGCCTGTTCAACGTTAAACACACCATCCCCAACGCATGCGGACACGTTCGCGTTTTCCGCGCCATGAAGGCACGAAAACCCATGCGCCGACACATCGACGCCCCAGCAGCATACCGATGAGGATGTGCAGAAGTTAGTGCAGGGAATCGGAGGAAGCAACGGGAATCTGGCCGCGCGGCGATCAAAACCGACTCCGCGACAGAAAAACGCACGAAAAGGAAACGCCCCGCAAATAAAAAGGACCGCACCATGCCCAAATGACACGATACGGTCCCAATCGTTACACGTGCAATACTTTACCCGTGCAGGCAGTCCTCAATCCAGTTCAATGGATCAGGCGGCGGCCAGCGCCTTGATACGTGCGGACAGGCGCGAAATGCGGCGGGCCACGGTGTTGGCGTGCATGACGCCCTTGCCAACCGCGCGCTGCAGTTCGGGCTGCGCCGCGCGCAGGGCGACGGAGGCGTCTTCCTTCTTGCCTGCCTCGATCGCGGCTTCGACCTTCTTGACGAAGGTGCGCACGCGGGAGATGCGGGCGGTGTTGCGCGCGTTGCGGCGCTCGGTCTGACGGATGCGCTTACGCGCTGATGCAGTATTGGCCATCGTTCTCAGTTCAGCAAAAAATCAGGTTACGGCGGTCCGCCACCCGATAGTTGCGGACATCCAGATATCAGGATCGCGGTCTAGTCCACCCTTTCCCCATCCGTCAAGACAAGTCTTGCGCCCCCGGCGCGGTTTCCTGCCGTCGCGGGCAGAAAAATGACGACCTCCCGCCCTGGACGATCCGCACCACGCCATCGCAGGCGGACGGGCCGGGACAGTCGGGGCAGCCCTGCCCCGCGCGGCCATAGACACGCCACGCATGCTGGAAATACCCAAGCTCCCCGTCGGGTTTCACGTAATCACGCAGACTCGACCCGCCGGCGGCGATTGCCTCGGTCAGGACATCGCGAATGCTCGTGACAAGGGCCGCGCAGTCCCCATCGCCCAGGCTCGCCCCCGTGCGTTCGGGATGCACGCCCGCGCGGAACAGCGCCTCGGACACGTAGATGTTGCCCAGCCCCGCCACGACGCGCTGATCCAGCAGCAGCGCCTTGACCGAGGTCCTGCGTCCCCGTGCCGCGCGGGCCAGTCCTTCGGCACTGAACCCGTTGCCCAGCGGCTCCGGCCCCATGCGCGCCAGCAGCGGGTGGGATGCGACCGCATCGGCCGCCAGCAGGTCCACGATGCCAAAGCGGCGCGGGTCCACAAGACCGCAGCGCGCGCCCTGCTCGGTCAGGATCAGCAGGTGTTCATGCCGCGCGGCGGGCACGCCGGCGTCATGGCCCAGCACGACGCGCCCCGACATGCCAAGGTGCAGCAGAAGCACCTGACCGTCATCAAAGTGGACGAGGATGTATTTGCCCCGCCGCTCGAACCGCGCGATCACGCGGCCACGCAGCGAGTCGGCCAGTCCCGGCGGGAAAGGCCAGCGCAGCCCCTCGCGCAGGGGGGTGGCAGTTGCAATCTTGTGACCTTCGAGATGCAATCGCATCCCGCGCATCACAGTTTCTACTTCAGGGAGTTCCGGCATGACTGATTATAAGGTTATATCTCCTCATCATGAGCGACAATAGCCACCACCCACACCCCACCCCATCCCCGTCCGCCGGCGCAGCGCCAGGCGGCGGTCCCTCCGGCACGACCGATTTCGGTTTCCGCGACGTTCCCGTCACGGAAAAGAAATCCATGGTCCGCCAGGTCTTCGACAGTGTCGCGGGCAAGTACGACGTCATGAACGATGTCATGTCCCTGGGCATCCACCGGGCCTGGAAAAAGATCTTCGTCACGGAACTCGGCCCGCATCCGGACCTGCGCCTGCTCGACCTTGCTGGCGGGACGGGCGACATCTCGTTCGGCTGGCTGCGTGGCGGCGGAGGCCCCGCGATCCTGTCGGACATCAATGTCAGCATGCTGGCGGTCGGGCGTGACCGCGCCCTGTCGCGCGGCCTTGTCTCCGGCCTCAATTTCGTTGCCGTCGATGCGGAGGCCATCCCCATCGCCGACTGTTCCGTCGATCGCGTCTCCATCGCGTTCGGCCTGCGCAACTGCACCGACAAGCTGCAGGTCCTGCGCGAGGCGCGGCGCGTGCTGCGTCCGGGCGGGCGGTTCCTGTGCCTTGAATTCTCCCGCGTGCAGGTGGCCGCGCTGGCCCCGGTCTATGACGCGTGGTCGTTCCAGGTCCTGCCGCGCATGGGGGCGGCCATCGCGGGGGATCGCGAAAGCTACCAGTACCTTGCCGAAAGCATCCGCATGTTCCCCGACCAGGAGACGCTGGCGGAGATGATGCGCGAGGCCGGACTGGAACGCGTGACCTACCAGAACCTGTCGGGCGGGATCGCGGCCATCCATTCGGGCTGGCGCATCTGACGGGGACTGCGGCCATGAATGACGCGCGCCCGTCCGTCCTGCTGGTTGTGTGTGGCGGGATCGCCGCGTTCAAGGCGCTGGAACTTGTCCGCCGCCTGACGGCGCGTGGCGTGCGGGTGCGCGCGGTCCTGACCCGCGCGGGCGCGCGCTTCGTCACCCCGCTCAGCCTGCAGGCGCTGACGGGGGAGCGTGTTTATGAAGACCTGTTTTCCCTGACGGACGAACAGGAAATGGGCCATATTGCCCTGTCGCGCGCCAGCGACCTGATTGTCGTATGCCCCGCCACGGCGGACATGCTGGCGCGCATGGCGGCAGGACTGGCCGATGACCTGGCCAGCACGGTCCTGCTGGCGACCGACACGCCGGTCATGGCCGTGCCCGCGATGAACGTGCGCATGTGGCTACATCCCGCAACCCGCGCCAATGTCGCGACACTGGCCGCGCGCGGCGTCACCTTCGTCGGGCCGGAAGACGGCCTGATGGCCTGCAACGAGACCGGGCCCGGCCGGATGAGCGAACCCGACACCATCGCCGATGCCATCATGGGGGCCCTGCGCCCTGCCGCGCGGCCCCTGCATGGCCTGCGCGCGCTGGTCACGGCGGGGCCGACGCACGAACCGATCGACCCGGTGCGCTACCTCGCCAACCGGTCTTCGGGGCGGCAGGGATATGCGATCGCCAATGCGCTGGCGCGCGCGGGAGCCACAGTCACGCTGGTCAGCGGGCCGACCACCCTGCCGCCCCCACCGGGCGTCGAACTGCGGCGGGTGGAAACGGCGGTTCAGATGCTGGCCGCGTGCGAGGCCGCCCTGCCGTGCGATATCGCCGTCTGCACCGCCGCCGTGGCCGACTGGCGCGTGGCGGGGGCAGGTGCGCACAAGATCAAGAAGACACCCGGCGCGCCGCCGCCAACCCTGACGCTGGTGCCCAATCCCGATATCCTTGCCCACCTGTCGCAGCCCGGCCCGATGCGCCCGCGCCTCGTGGTCGGCTTCGCGGCCGAGACCGACGATGTGCGCGACAATGCGACGGCCAAGCGCCAGCGCAAGGGCTGTGACTGGATCATCGCCAACGATGTGCGCGCCGAAACCGGCATCATGGGCGGGGATGAAAACGAGGTCACGCTGATCACCGCCACGGGTTGCGAACACTGGCCCCGCATGTCCAAGGACGCGGTGGCGCAGGGACTGGCCCGCAGGATCGTGGCGGCGTTCGCGGCCATACCTGATACCGATACACCTGATACCGCCCCTGACGGAGTTCCTGCATGACCCCCCCTTCCCTTCCCGTCCGCATCCGCCGCCTTGCCCATGCCGAAGGGCTCCCGCTGCCTGCCTATGCCACCGCGGGGGCCGCGGGCATGGACCTTGTCGCGGCGGTGCGCGAACCCATGACGATCTGGGCGGGGGGACGCGCGCTGGTGCCCACGGGCCTGTGCGTCGCGCTGCCTGCGGGATACGAACTGCAGATCCGCCCGCGTTCGGGCCTTGCGCTGAAACACGGCATCACGCTGCCCAACGCCCCCGGCACGATTGACGAGGATTATCGCGGCGAGATCGGGATCATCATGCTCAACACCGGGGAGGAGGCGTTCGTGATCGAACGCGGCATGCGCATCGCGCAGGCCGTGCTGGCCCCCGTGGTGCGTGGCGTGTGGGAGGAATGCGAAACCCTTGACGACACCGCGCGCGGCACGGGCGGCTTTGGCAGCACCGGGACGGCGACGGGAACGGCACCGGGGACGACAGGGTGAACGAACCGCCCCTTCCCGCACACAGCCACAGGGTCCGCCCGAACCTGTTCGACCTTGTGGGGCTTGTCATCCTGATGGGGCTTGCCGTGGCGCTGGCCACGGTGGGGCGGCGCATGCTGGTGCCGCTGCCCCCTGCCGCGGCACAGGTCATCCATCTCGACCCGACATGGCTGCCGGGCTACGCCCTGCGCACGACGTTCCGCATGTTCGCCGCCCTGCTGGCGTCGGTGGCCTTTACCTTCACCTATGCCGTATGGGCCGCGAAAAGCCGCCGCGCCGGGCAGATCCTGATCCCGATGCTCGACATCCTGCAATCGGTGCCGATCCTCGGGTTCCTGACCTTTACGGTGGTCTTCTTCCTCGGACTTTTCCCCGGCCGGATGATGGGGGCGGAACTCGCGGCGATCTTCACCATCTTCACCAGCCAGGCGTGGAACATGGCCTTCAGCATGTACCAGTCGCTGCGTACCGTGCCTGCCGACCTGGAGGAAGCGGCCCGCTGCTTCGGGCTGACGGCATGGCAGCGGTTCTGGCGGCTGGAGGTGCCGTTCGCCATCCCCTCTCTGGTGTGGAACGCCATGATCTCCATGTCGGGCGGCTGGTTCATGGTCGTCTATTCCGAGACGATCACCGTGGGCAATACGGACATCGCCCTGCCGGGTATCGGGTCATATGTCGGCACCGCCATCGCGCATCGCGACCTGCCGGCGATCTTCTATGCCATCGTGACCATGCTGGTGGTCATCCTTGCCTATGACCAGCTACTGTTCCGCCCGCTGGTCGCGTGGTCGGCGCGTTTCAGCGTCGAGGACACGCAGGGCGAGGCAGCACCCGACCCGTGGGTGCTCGCACTCCTGCGCCGGACGTCGCTGCTGCGCCGCACCAGCGATGCGCTGGGCCGGGCGCTGACCTTCATCGGCTGGCTGCGCATCGGGCGCGCGCCCTCCGACATCACGCCATCGCATGTCTCGGGCCGGGTGCTCGACCTTGTCTGGTGGGCGTGTCTTGGCGTGTGTACGCTTGTGGTGGGCGAACGGGTCGTGACCTATGCCGCCGGGCATTTCACCGCATCGCAGGTGCTGCATGTCATGGGGCTGGGCGGACTGACGCTGCTGCGCGTGCTGGCGACGCTGCTGGTGGCGTCGCTGGTGTGGGTGCCGGTGGGCATCTGGCTGGGGCTGGACGCACGCCGCGCACGCCGGGCGCAGTTCGTGGCACAGTTCATGGCCGCCTTCCCCGCCAACCTGTTCTTTCCGCTGTTCGTGCTGTTCATCGTGCGTTTCAACCTCAACAGCAACATCTGGCTGACGCCGCTGATGCTGCTGGGCACGCAGTGGTATATCCTGTTCAACATCGTCGCAGGCGCCGCGTCCTATCCCACCGACCTGCTGGAAGCGGCGCGCAATTTCCAGGTGCGCGGCAGGTTGTGGTGGATGCGCGTGATGCTGCCGGGTATCGTGCCGTTCTTCATCACCGGGGCGATCACCGCATCGGGCGGGGCATGGAATGCCGCCATCGCCACGGAAATGGCAAGCTGGGGGTCCACCACGCTGCGCGCGCAGGGGCTGGGCGCCTATATCGCGCAGGCCACGATCGACGGCGCGACCGACCGCGTGGGGCTGGGGATGGTGGTCATGTCCCTGTTCGTCCTGCTGTTCAACCGTGCGGTATGGCGTCCGCTGGCCAATTACGCCGCGCGCCACTTCACCTTCAACTGAAAGCCCGAGATGCCTTCCGCACCGCCTTCCCCGCATACACCCCCCGAAAGCGAGACCCTGGTCCGGATCATCGACTGCAAGCAGGCTTACCACAAGGAAAGCGCGACCGACCTGGTTGTGCTGGACAATGTGAACCTGACCCTGCATTCGGGGGAGATCGTGGGACTGCTGGGCCGGTCCGGGTCGGGCAAGTCCACGCTGCTGCGCATCATCGCCGGACTGCTGACGCCCACATCGGGCGAGGTGATCTGGAAGGGGAAGAAACTGACCGGCCCGGCCGCGGGCATCGCCATGGTGTTCCAGTCCTTTGCGCTGTTCCCGTGGCTGACGGTGCAGAAGAATGTCGAACTGGGGCTGGAGGCCAAGGGCGTTCCCGCCGCCGAGCGCGAGGACCTGGCCGAACGCGCGATCGACCTGATCGGGCTGGGCGGTTACGAAAATGCCTACCCCAAGGAACTGTCGGGTGGCATGCGCCAGCGCGTGGGCCTGGCGCGCGCGCTGGTGGTGCATCCCGACCTGCTGCTGATGGATGAACCGTTTTCGGCGCTCGATGTGCTGACGGCGGAAAACCTGCGTACCGACCTTGTGGAACTGTGGTCGGAGCGCAAGCTGCCGATCAAGTCGATCCTGCTGGTGACGCATAATATCGAGGAAGCGGTCCTGATGTGCGACCGCATCCTGATCTTCTCCTCCAACCCCGGGCGGGTGGCGCATGAACTCAGCGTGCCGTTCGACCATCCCCGCAACCGCGAGGACGCGGCCTTCCGGCAGTTCGTGGACCGTATCTATGCCCTGATGACCCGTCGCGCCCCGGTCATTTCCGAAGCCGACCTGACCGAGACCGGGATGGCCACGGCCGCCGCGCCGGTCGAAGCCATCGCCCTGCCGCGCCTTGCGATCAATACGATGGTCGGCATGATGGAAACACTGGCCGCCGACCCGCTGGACGGACGCGCCGACCTGCCGCTGCTTGCCAGTCGGCTGCAGCTTGAACTCGACGACCTGTTCCCGCTTGGCGAATCGCTCCAGCTTCTGGGCTTCGCGGAGCTTGAGGACGGGGACATCCTGCTGACGCCCGAGGGCATGCGCTTTGTCCAGAGCGAGCATGACGAACGCAAGCAGATCCTGTCGCACAGCCTGCTGCGCAACATCCCGATGGTCCGTTCCATCCGCTCCGTCCTTGATGAACGTCCCAACCATCGCGCCAGCGCCGAACGCTTCCGCGATGAACTGGAAGACAGCATGTCGCCCGATTATGCGAAACAGACGCTGCAGACCCTGATCGGGTGGGCGCGTTATGCCGAACTGTTCGATTTTGATGAAGAAGCGGACCAGCTTTTCCTTGACGACCGCGACCGGAGCAACGGCGCGGTCTGAGGCCACAGGAAAGACCCAGAAGGAAGACTGAAAACTACAAAAGTTTTTGGTGAAGCTTTTTTCAAAAAGCTTCAGGAGACGTCACATACCCGGATGAAACGGCGACATCCCAAAACCTTCATGGTTTTTTACTGCCAATATATTTAAACAAGACTTCCTCCAGCCAGAAGCTGGCCATACTGGCCGTCCGACTCGGGTATTCTGTGCCACCTTCCCATTGACCGTAAACGTCACCCCCACAGACCCAGTCATCGCGCAATGACCTGATACCATGACCCGCACAAGGGGACATAAGAAACTGCGGTTTTCGGGGAATATGTCAACTACGGCCCTTCCCTGTCATGGAAGGATTGGAGGTCCGGGCGGGAATCGAACCCACATTCACGGATTTGCAGTCCGCTGCATCACCACTCTGCCACCGGACCTGACCGGGACAAGCGCTATATCCACTCAATCGCGCCGCAGGTCAAGCCGTTGTGTGCAGCCAACCTGCTAGGCAGACATGAAAAGCGGGAATAGAACGGAACCTGCGGGCAACAACAATCAAGCACCCGTCGCGATTGCACGGATCGCCGCCCCCGCCCCGGCGGGAGCCGATGGAAGGGAAGGTCATGAAGCAGCCAGTTATCGAATATCCCCCCCTTGATTACGAAGCGGCGCGCCAGCGCATGGTCGATGCGCAGATCCGCCCCGCACAGGTGAACGACCCGCGCATCATCGCCGCAATGCGCCGCGTGCCGCGTGAACTCGCCCTGCCCGAATCCATGCGGGAATTCGCATATGCGGACCAGTCCCTGCCGCTGCCCGACGGACGGGTGCTGACGGAACCCCGCGTGGTCGCGCGGATGCTGCAGGTCGCCGCCCCGCAGGAGGGCGAGCGTGTATTGGTCGTGGGCGCCGGGACGGGCTACCTCGTGACGCTGGCCTCGGCAATGCAGGAAGGGCTGCGCATCGACGCACTGGAATCCGACGCGACCCTTGCCGCCATCGGCCGCGCCCTGTGCCAGACGTTCGCCCCTGACGTGTCATGGCATGCCGGTCCCCTGTCGGCCGGGGTGCCGGGCAATGCGCCTTATGACCTGATCCTGATCGACGGGGCGGTCCGCGCCATCCCGCCGGCCATCGTGTCGCAATGCGCGCCGAACGGGCGCATCGTAGCACCCGTCTGGCCCGAAGGCGGGGTGGCATCGGTGTGCATCGTGGTGCCCACGGCAGATGGCAGCGCGACCAGCGCCGCATTCGACGCGAACGTGCCGCTGCTGCCGGAACTGGCCCCCGCGCCGGCATTCTCGTTCGACGCCTATGCCTGAAAGACCACGACATTCCCCACGCGGCCCCTGCCGGGAACGGTTAACCTGAGCGCAATATCCCCGCGATAGTGTCTGCCCCGCAGGCAGTTGCGCCTGCGTCATGGGCCGGACGCTGGGGATATCACATGAAGGGATACTGGGTCGTTGGAATCGGGTTTGCCGCAAGCCTCCAGCTGGGCACTGCGCTGGCACGCAGGCCCGCTCCCGCGCCGCAGCAGGCCCCGGCCACGGTTCCCCATACCCTGCAGGAGGCGCTGGCCGCCGCGTATCTGAGCAATCCGGTCCTGCGCCGCGAACGCGCCACCCTGCGCGCAACCGACGAACAGGTGCCCGCGGCCCTTGGCGGATGGCGGCCGACCATCACCGGCACCGCCAACATGAGCTATTACAGCGGCAGCATGCTGATGGCGCCCGAAGGCGGCGGAAACGGGTATGCCCGCCGCTATGACCTGCCGGGCTATGGCGCGGGCGTGAACATCAGCGAACCGATCTATACCGGCGGGCGTACCACGGCCTCCACCCACCGCGCGGTGCATGACGTGATGGCCGAACGCGCGCGCCTGATCCAGACCGAACAGCAGGTCTTCACCGATGTCGTCAACGCCTATGTCGGCGTGATCGAGGATGAGCAGATCCTCAGGATCGATATCAATAACGAGAAATTGTACCAGGAGCAGCTCCATACCACGGAACTGCGCGCCCACGGGGGCGAGATCACGCACACCGACGTCGCGCAGGCGCAGGCCGCACTGTCGGCCGCGCGCGCCACGCGCCAGCAGGCCGAAGGCACGCTGGAGGCCGCACGCGCGACCTACCTGCAGGTCGTGGGCGCGGAAGCCCCCGACAACCTGCAGCCGCCACAGCCGCTTGTCCTGCCGGTACAGTCGGAACAGGACGCCACGGCCCGCGCGATGGAAAACAACCCCGGCGTCATCGCCGCCCTGTTTGACGAGGCGGCGCGCAAGGACGCGGTGGGCGTCGCCTTTGCGGCCCTGCTGCCCTCCATCAGCGCACAGGCCAGCTACGCCCACGACATCAACCAGGAGGAAGGGCGCTCCAACTACGACAACAAGATGGCGCTCGTCTCCGCGTCGGTCCCGCTCTATCAGGGGGGCAGCGAATATGCCGCCGTGCGCGAGGCCAAGCAGCAGGTCACGCAGGCCCACCGCGCGGTGGAGGTCCAGCGTCGCAGCGCCATCCAGCTGGCCGAGGCCAGCTGGCAGCGCATCCTTGCGAACCGCGCCGCCATCGCCAGCAACCGCGAGGCAATTTCGGCCAACATCTCCGCCCTTGCCGGGGTGGAGCGGCAGGCCATCGTCGGCACCGGCACGACCCTTGCCGTCCTGCAGCAGCAGGAAACCCTGCTACAGGCGCAGGTCGCCCTGGTCATGAGCCTCGGCAGCCTTGTGCAGGCGTCCTATCAGGAGGTCGCGGCAATCGGGCGGCTGACGGCGCGTGACCTGAACCTCGATGTGCCGCTCTATAATGAAAAGGCGTATTACAGGGCCGTGCATGACCGGCTGTGGGGCATCAGCGACTATGCCCTCAAGGAGCCGGGACGCTGAGCGCGGGTGCCGTCTTTTTCAAGTCATCCGCGTTCTTCGAAGCTTTTTGAAAAAAGCTTCACCAAAAACTTTTGATACTCTGCAAAGCCATGCCGGGACCGAAGTCATGGTTTCCAAAGGGCAATGCCCTTTGGCGGGTTTCAGGGCAGCGCCCTGAGCCTCCCCCAAACAACCCGCGCATCTTGCGCCGTTTCTTTCGTGGCGGATTGGGGTATATCTGCGTGCGGCGGACATGTCGTGCGCCCTGCGTCTGATTTAGGTGGATCTGGTTTTTAGCAATGCTCGATAAGTCTTTCTCCCCCGGCGAGACGGAAACCTCCCTTTACGCATTGTGGGAGGGATGCGGAGCATTCGCCGCCGATCCCAGCAGTCCGCACCGCCCCTATACCATCATGATCCCGCCGCCGAACGTCACGGGCACGCTGCATGTCGGCCACGCCCTGACCATGACGTTGCAGGACACGCTGATCCGCTGGCGGCGCATGCAGGGGCGCGACGTGCTGTGGCAGCCCGGGACCGACCATGCCGGGATCGCGACACAGCTTGTGGTCGAACGGATGCTGCAGAAGGAAGGCACGTCGCGGCAGGAACTGGGCCGCGAGGCGTTCGAGAAGCGCGTGTGGGAATGGAAGGCGCAGTCCGGCGGCGGCATCACGACGCAGCTGCGCCGCCTCGGCTCCTCCCTCGACTGGCCGCGTGAACGCTTCACGATGGATGATGGCCTGTCGAAGGCCGTGCGCGAAGTATTCGTCACCCTGTATCGCGAGGGGCTGATCTATCGCGACCGGCGCCTTGTCAACTGGGACCCGGCGTTCCGCTCCGCCATTTCCGACCTTGAGGTCGACAACAAGGAAATGCGCGGCAGCCTGTGGTACATCCGCTACCCGGTGGAGGGGCAGCCCGGCCGCACCATCACGGTGGCGACCACCCGGCCGGAAACCATGCTGGGCGACATGGCGGTGGCGGTCCATCCCGATGACGAACGCTATGCCGACCTTGTGGGACAGTCGGTCATCCTGCCGCTGACGGGACGGCGCATCCGCATCGTCGCGGACGAACATTCCGACCCTGAAAAAGGCAGCGGCGCGGTCAAGATCACGCCCGCCCACGACTTCAACGATTTCGAGGTCGGACGCCGCCACAAGCTCGACATGCCCAGCGTGCTCGACGCTGACGCCCGCATCACGCTGGAGGAGATCGAGGACGAACTGCGCGCCGAGGACGGCATCGCCGATCCCGCCTTTGTCCGCACGCTGCAGGGCATGCCGCGTGACGAGGCGCGCAAGGCGATCGTGGCCGAGCTTGAACGGCTGGAATGGCTGGAGAAGATCGAGGCGCACACCAATCAGGTGCCCCATGCCGAACGCAGCGGCGCGGTGGTCGAACCCCGCCTGACGACGCAGTGGTACTGCGATGCCGCCACCCTCGCCGCCCCCGCGATCGAGGCGGTGGAGACGGGCCGCGTCGAATTCGTGCCGCGCCAGTGGGAAAACACCTTCTTTGCGTGGATGCGCGACATCCAGCCCTGGTGCATCAGCCGCCAGCTCTGGTGGGGGCACCGCATCCCGGCCTGGCACGGCCCGGACGGGCATGTGTTCGTCGCCCATGACGAAGCCGACGCCCAAACGCAGGCCCGCGCGCATTATGGCCGGGACGAGGCCCTGACGCGCGACGAGGACGTGCTGGACACGTGGTTCTCCTCCGCGCTGTGGCCGTTCTCCACCCTTGGCTGGCCGGAGCAGACGCCGGAACTTGCGCGCTATTACCCCACCGACGTGCTGGTGACCGGGTTCGACATCATCTTCTTCTGGGTCGCGCGGATGATGATGATGGGCCTGCACTTCATGAAGGACGTGCCGTTCCGCAAGGTGTTCATCCACGGGCTGGTCCGTGACGAACGCGGGCAGAAGATGTCCAAGAGCAAGGGCAACGGCATCGACCCGCTGGAAATGATCGACACCTATGGCGCAGATGCCATGCGCTTTACGATCTGCGCGCTGACGGGTCTGGGCCGCGATGTAAAGCTGGGCCGCAGGAAGGTGGAGGAATACCGCTCCTTCACCACCAAGCTGTGGAATGCGGCGCGTTTTTGCGAAATGAACCGCGTCGCCCCGGTGGCAGGCTTCGATCCCGCCACGGTAAAGTCCCCGCTGGGCCGCTGGCTGCTGGCCGAGGCCGGGCGCGCGATCACCGATGCCACGGCGGCGCTGGAGGCGTTCCGTTTCGATGAATACGCGGCCACCTGCTACCGCTTCGTGTGGAACTGCTTCTGCGACTGGTTCCTTGAATTCGCCAAGCCGGTCTTCAATGCCGAGGGGGATTCGCCCGAAGCCACCGAGACCCGCGCCGTCACCGCACATGTGCTGGGCCTGATCCTGCGCCTGCTGCAGCCGGTCATGCCCTTCATCACCGACGAATTGTGGCACCGCTTCGGCTATGGCCCGCAGGGCAGCCTGATGCAGGCGGCGTGGCCCGCGCCCGATACCGTGACCGACGCGGCGCAGGCCGGGGCGGAGATGGAATGGCTGATCCGCTTCATCACCGAAATCCGCACCGTGCGGGCGGAAATGAACGTGCCGCCGTCACGCCTTGCCCCCGTCCTGCTGCGCGATGCGTCGGCGCAGACCGTCGCACGGGCGGAAAAATGGTCAGAGGCCATCGGCCGCATGGCCCGCGTCTCCGAAGTCCTGCCGCTGGAAGGTGACATGCCGCAGGGGGCCGCGCAGTTGGTGGTGGACGAGGCCACGCTGGTCCTGCCGCTTGCCGGGATCATCGACATTGCGCAGGAACGCCAGCGGCTGGAGAAGGAATGCGGCAAGGTCGATGGGGAAATCGCCAAGGTCGAGCGCAAGCTGGGCAATGCCGATTTCGTCGCCCGCGCCAAGCCCGAAGTGGTGGAGGAAAACCGCGAACGCCTGGCCGCGTTCCGTGCGGAGCGCATCCGCCTTGATGCCGCGCTGGCGCGTATTTCCTGATCGTGCCGCCGCCATCACTGGCGGCGGACCTTCATCCTGACAAACTGTTGAAAAACAATCGCTTGGTAAAAAAGTAAAAGTTTTCGGGCGCCGCCTTCTGGATGACAAAGGCGGCGTTCTTCGAAGCTTTTTAAAAAAAGCTTCACCAAAAACTTCTACTGGTTTCACGCAGGCAGGGAGCCTTCCATGACACAGCACAAGACAGAGACAGCCGTTCTGGCCGGTGGATGCTTCTGGTGTATCGAAGCGCCCCTGCGTGACATACGCGGCGTCCTTTCGATCGAACCCGGCTATGCCGGCGGGCAGACGCCCGACCCGACCTATGAGGCGGTCTGCACCGGAAAGACAGGCCATGCGGAGGTGGTGCGAATCGAATTCGATCCCGCCCTCCTGTCCTATCGCGACCTGCTGGGCATGTTTTTCGTCCTGCATGACCCGACGACGCTGAACCGGCAGGGCAATGATGTCGGCACGCAGTACCGTTCGGCCATTTTCACCCTGTCACCAGAACAGGATAGGATCGCCCACGAGGTGTGCGACGAACTGGCGGCCGCCCATGTCTGGCCCGACCCGATCGTGACGCAGATTGAACCGCTGGACCATTTCTATCCGGCCGAAACCTATCACCAGGACTATTTCGCCAAAAATCCGGGCAACCCGTACTGCGCCGCAGTCATCCCGCCCAAGATCGCGAAAATCCGCAAGCTGTTCCGTGATCGTCTGGCCACGACCTGACCGTCACGCCATCATCGCGGTGCCGACCGGGATGATGGCGTGACCGGACGCATCAGGGCTTCGGGTCGAACCCGTCCATCAGCCCGTCGAAAAATGACTTCAGCCCCAGTCGCGGGGACTGCGCCTGTTCGATGGCCACCCCGTTGACCCCATCTTCCGGATATTTCGGCAAGGTGGGGATGGCCGTGCTCAGTTCCCGCCACAATGCCGCAAGCTTCTGGTGCTCCGCCTCGTGCGAGGCCGCGATGTCCTGCACCAGCTTCATGCAGGCAAGAGCCTGCGGGTCCTTGTTCTTCACCCCATCCTTCAGCAGGTTGGCAATGTCCAGCACGTCACTGGAACTCTGGTCCATCTGCGCGGACAGGGCGGAATAGGCATCAAGGATCGGTTTGAGATTCATCGGATCTTCTCCCTCGGGTTTCACTGACATTTCTATCGCTTCCGCACCGACTGCGCACCCTGCAGCAGGTCGTAATCTCGTCACCCTCCCCTTCATTGCACGCCACGACACCACGCAGGCCGGAAGGCCCGGTATGTGACCCGCCTGCCCGCGCTTCCTGCACAACCCCACGAAACCACGGGAAGTTGCCAGGGCGGCACATACAGGCACGCCGATCCAGAACATTATGAATTATGTAACGTGCGATAAAATTATCACCCGGACGGGATGCCACCTGCGCACACCGCACGGCCCCCTGCCCCACCACGCACAAAAAAGGGCGGCAGGATCATGAATCCCGCCGCCCTGCCTGTTCCCGGCGCGTCTCAGGCGACGCGCACGGGCAGGATGTCCGTGGTCCTTAGCGATAGGCCTCGGCAAATGCCGCGGCAGCACCCAGCAGACCCGGCTGGGGATAGGTAATCAGCTTGACCGGCATTGCCGCCATCAGGCTTTCAAAGCGCCCCTTGGCGACAAACCTCTCCGCAAAGCCAGACGCACCGAGATGCTTGGCCAGCCGCAGGCCGAGCCCACCGGCGATGACCACGCTGCCGCCGCCCTGCGCCAGGGCAAGGTCGCCCGCCACCGTGCCGAGCGACAGGCAGAACCGCTCCAGCGCGGCGCCTGCCACATGGTCGCTGCCATCAAGCGCCATGGTCCACAGCGTCTTGTCATCGCGGGTACGCACCGGCAGGTTGCCGATTTCGGCAATGGCCTCATACAGGTTGGCCAGTCCCGGCCCCGAGACCACGCGCTCCACCGACACCCGGCGATAGCGCAGCCGCAGCAGTTGCAGGATACGGTCCTCGAACTGGTCAAGGGGGGAGAAATCGATATGCCCGCCCTCGGTCTCGCACACGAAATACCCGTTCTTGCGCCGCACGACATAGGCGGAGCCCAGACCCGTGCCGGGACCGACAATCGTGATGATCCCTTCCTTGGGCAGCGGCACGTCCGGCCCGCAGACATGCTGGAGGCTTTCCTCGCCCACCTGCGCCACGGCATGGGCGACGGCGCCGAAATCATTGACCAGCACATGTTCGTCAATGCCCAGCTTCGCCCCAAGCTGCGCGGGCTGGATGACCCACGGGTTGTTCGTCAGCTTCAGGATGTCGCCCTTGATCGGGCATGCCACGGCAATGCCCGCCGCACGCGGCAGGGGCTTGCCCACCACGCGGCCGAATGCCTCCCACGCCAGCTGCAGGCTGGCATGTTCGGCGCATTTCAGGGTCGTGGCCTCGCCCAGGCTGACGACACGGCCGCCTTCCACCTGTGCCAGCGCAAAACGGGCATGGGTGCCCCCGATATCGACGGCTACGATTTCTTTCATGTGGGATTACTCTCCGCGGTCAGCAGGCAATCTTCTTTCGGGGGTGCGGGCCTGTCGCACGCCATGAAACGTCGCAGGCCCCGTCCCCGTCAAATCAGATCCTCTAAAATAGTGATGGGTTGTCTTCCCCAGCTAAGGCAGGGAGATGACGAATGACATTGATAAAAGTCACGTTATCCCATCAATTCCGACATCGGATCGCAGGAATATTATTTTTTCTGTCCATCCCCCGCGGCCTGCCCGCGCGGCACCTGCCCGGCCTTCAGTTGCGACAGGATCCACCGCTTGAGCGGCCACGGCACGATGACATCCACGAACCGGAGGATGGAAAACAGGAACGGGAACACCAGATGCGCCTGCCCACGGTCCACCGCATGGACGATCCGCCGCGCGGCGGAGGCCGGCGTCTGCAGGAACGGCTTGAAGCCCACGACGCGGCGGCTCATCGCCGTATCGACAAAGCCGGGGGAGATCAGCGTCACCCCCACCCCATGCGGGGCCAGCGCCATGTGCAGCGATTCCGAAAACCGCTTCAGCCCGGCCTTCGACCCGGAATAGGCGGCGGCGAACGGTATGGCGTGGAAGGCCGCGACCGAACCGACCAGCACGATATGCCCGCGTCCGCGTCCGACCATGGCCTCCGCCGCGGCAGCGGCCATGGCCGACGGGGTGGCGTAATTGACCAGCCCCAGTTCAAGCACCGTCTCCGCCTTTTCGGTCGCGTCATCGGCGGTCTTCATGTCGCCAAGCCCGGCGGCAAGGATGGCAAGGTCGATGGGGCTGGCGGCATCATCCTCGCGGTAGGCCGTGATGGCGGCATGCCCGTCCTGCAGGTCAAGCGCGCGCGTCGTGACATTCACCCCGCAGTTGCGGCAGTCGCGCGCAATGGCCTCCAGCCGGCCCGCATCCCGCCCCCAGAGCAGGAGATCACGCCCCCGGATGGCATAAAGCCGCGCCAGTTCCGCGCCGATCCCCCCCGATGCACCGGTAATCAGCACCCGTCCATGGGCCCCGTTCATGGTCTGGCTGGGCTGTGCTTCCATTGTCTGTCTTCCTTTCCACCACCATTTTGTGCCATCAGCACAACGAACGGGTTATTCAACCTTTCTACACCACTCGCGGGCATCTCCGCCACGCCACGCCCCCGCGCGGCACTGGCTGACGCCCGCACAGTCAGGAAGCTGCGGACAGGTCATGAACGAAGCCGACCAACTTGTCATTATTCCCGTTTCCGGTTTTCGTCAGATGACCACCTTCATCCAGTTGCCGCGCCTGCTCTATGCGGGGCTGCCCGGATATGTGGCCCCGCTGGACATGGTGCAGCGCGACCTGCTGCTGCCTTCGCGCAACCCGTTCTTCCGCCGTGGCCAGGCGCAGTATTTCCTTGCCATGCGCAACGGGCAGGCCGTCGGCCGCATTTCCGCACAGATCGATCCCGTCGCGATCAATCATATTGGCGAGAAGGTCGGCTTCTTCGGCGCGCTGGACGCGGTGGACGACCTCAGCGTCGTCTCCGCGCTGATCGACACGGCAGCGACGTGGCTGCGTGAACGCGGGATGAAGGTCATGCGCGGCCCGCAGACCCCCAACAGCAATGGGGAGTTCGGGATGATGATCGAGGGGCAGCACGAACTGCCCATGGTCGCCATGCCGTGGCACCCGCACTGGCTGCCGGGGATGATGGCGGCCTGCGGCATGGTCGGGCAGGAGGACCTGCTCGCCTATCGCATCTTCACCGGCCCCGATGCGGAGGAGGCGCACCTTGTCCCCTCCAGCCTCAAGATGGGCGAAGGGCGGCTGGGCAGCATCACCACGCGCGGGCTGGACATGAGCCGGCTGCATGAGGAAGGGGAGACCCTGCGCCAACTCTACAACGACGCATGGCGCAACAACTGGGGCTCCCTGCCGCTGACCCGTGACGAGATGGCCGGCATGATCAGCGAGCTGCGCCCCCTGCTGAAGCCCGAGCATTATGTCCTGATCGAACAGGACGGCCAGCCCGTGGCCTTCGCGCTGGTGGTGCCCAACGTGTATGACATTTCCGCCGACCTTGGCGGCGCGCCGTCCCCCGTGGGGTGGCTGAAGCTGGGCAAGCGGCTGCTGCGGCATGAATTCCATTCCGCGCGCGTCATCCTGCTTGGCGTCAGCTCCCGGCTGGAGGGCACGGCCCTTGGCGCGATCATGCCCGCGCTGGCAATCTCCGAACTCATGAAACGCGGGCGCAGCCTGCCCTACCGGACGGTCGAACTGGGCTGGGTGCTGGAAAGCAACCTGCCGATCCGCCGCCTGATCGAACGGATCGCGCCACAGCCTTACAAGCGCTATCGCGTGTATGACCGCGCCCTGACCGACGACGACCTGTAAGCCACGGATTGCGACCCTTTCCTGAGTCATGAAGCTGTTTGGGGTCGCCATTTTTCACAAGGCGACGCTTTCTGAAGCTTTCTGGAAAAAGCTTCACCAAAAACTTTCATAATTTTCAGTGGGTTGTTGGGAGCATTGTTCAGGATAACCTGAGTGACGGATCGCCGGCTTCCGGTTCTTTTTTACAAAAAACCTGCTGCCCCCTACAGGTGGCTCCACCCCGTGTGCGCGACCTTCACCTCCGCACCATGCGCATCACGCAACTGCACGCCAGCGCTCCCGGCAGGATCGATGAAACGCCCGATGCGCGTCATGCGCACCCCATGGTGGCGTCCCCGCGCCAGCAGCGCCTGTTCATGTTCCGGTGGCACCGCAAGCAGCAGTTCGTAGTCATCCCCACCCGTCAGGCAGGTTTCGCGCCATTGCGGCCCCGCCGCCCGCGCGGCATCGGACAGCGGCACGCGATCGACCTCGATCACCACGCCCACCCCGCTCTCACGCGCCAGGTGGCCCGCATCCTGCACCAGTCCGTCGGAGACATCCATCGCGGCGGAGGCAATCCCATGCAGCCCCAGCCCAAGGCGCGGGCATGGCAGGCGGTAACGCGTGGCAAGGGCATGGTCCGGGTCAGGCACCTGCCCACGCAGCGCCAGCAGTCCCAGCGCACCATCCCCGATGGTTCCCGTCACCCACAACCCGTCGCCCGCACGTGCCGTGGTACGGCGCAGCGCGCATCCGGGGGCCACATGCCCCACGATCGTCAGGGACAGCACCAGCGGCCCGGTGGTCGACGTCGTATCCCCCCCCAGCAGGCCCAGCCCATACGTTCCCTGATCGGCACGCAGGCCATCGGCAAAGGCCGTGAACCACGGTTCCGCAACATGGCGGGGGCGCGCCACCGTCAGCAGGTAGCCCAACGGCGTCGCATCCATGGCGGCAAGGTCCGACAGGTTGCAGCGCAGCAGCTTGCGCCCCACCGTGTCGGCCGGGTCATCGGGCAGGAAATGCACGCCCTCGACCATCGCATCGACCGCCATCACCATTTCCCGTCCCGCAGGTGGGGTCAGGACAGCGGCATCGTCACGCAGGTCGAGCGCCCCTTCCCCCGCCAGGGGACGGAATATGCGGCCGATGAAGCCGAATTCCGCAGGCAGGGCATCAGAGGTGCCTGATGGACGGGTGGACATGCTTTTCTCCCCTGCGGCCCTTGCGATATCTGGCGTGGGGTCAGGAGGCCGAAGGCCCGGCATCCACCGCCGGAGTCGCATTGCCGGCTTCCCCGCCCGCAATGCGCCGGGACATCGCATCGAGAACGCCATTGAGCATGCGCGGTTCATCGCCGGAGAAGAAACCGTGCGCGACATCCATGTATTCATTGATGATCACGCGGCTGGGCGCCGGGTCCTGCGCGGTCAGTTCCCCGCCCGCCGCGCGCAGCAGCGCGCGCAGCACGGGATCAAGGCGTTCCATCGGCCACGACGACGGCAGGACATCGACCACCATCGCGTCGATTTCCTTCTGCCGGGCCACGCTGCCACGCACGATGGCGGTGAACAGCCGCACGTCGGCATCGGGCACCAGCCCTTCGGCATAGCCGGACGCGGCATCGCCGGTGGCAAGGCGATGGCGGGTGAACTGTGACACCACGGCTTCGGCGTTGTCGCCCGCCTGCTCGATCTGGAACAGGGCCTGCACCGCGCCCACGCGCGATGCCGTGCGTGAACGGTTCCTGCCGCCCCGGGGGGTCTCGCCTGTCTGTGTCATGTCAACTGTCTCCTGCTGTCGGGCATCGTGCGCAATGCAGGGCTTCATCGCCTCTTTGGCGCATGGGGTCCATAGGCTTTTGCCGTCATTTGTCGTCCACGGGCGGGTTCTCCCCGTCCTGCGGGGTCACATCCGCCGCGACCGAGGTGGAGATCGTCTCCAGTATCGCGGCGAAATCCTTGGTTTCCCTGAAATCCCAGTGCACGCTGGCAAAGCGGATATAGGCGACCGAATCGACCTCCCGCAAAGTTTCCATCACCCTGCGTCCGATATCGATCGACAGGATCTCCGGCTCGCCCGCCGCCTCAAGGTGGCGGACAAGGCCATTGACGATGCGTTCGATCCGTTCCTCGTCCACCGGGCGCTTGCGCAGCGCAATGCGCACCGAACGCGCCAGCTTGTCACGCTCGAACGGCACGCGCCTGCCATCCGCCTTCACCACGATCAGGTCGCGCAGCTGGATGCGCTCGATCGTCGTGAAACGCTGCCCGCAGGATGCACAGATGCGACGCCTGCGGATCGCGGCCCCGTCCTCGTGCGGGCGGCTGTCCTTGACCTGGGTATCTTCATGTCCACAAAACGGGCAACGCATGGCAACCACTCAATTCAGGCGGGAATGCTGCGCGGGCCATGGCCCCCCACGGTCGCGCACCTTCACATTCCATTAGCAGAAAAACATGTCCTTCGCAGGACGTCGCGGCACACGTCAGGCCGACGGGGTTTCGGACAGGACCTGCAGCACCGCATCGCCATAGCGTTCCAGCTTGGACGACCCCACCCCCTTGATGGTGCCGAGTTCGTGCAGCGTGGTGGGGTGTTCCTGCGCGATGTCATGCAGCACGGCGTCGTGGAAGATGACATAGGGCGGGATTTCCTGCTCCCGCGCCTCCCCCAGCCGCCATGCCTTGAGGGCGCGGTACACCGCCGCCACGTCGGGGGGCAGCGTATCGGGGTCGAACCGGCCGCTGCTGCTGCGTTTCTCCCCCACCGATGCACGCAGGTCCTCGGTCGCATCCTCACGCAGGGAGACGACCTCCTCCCCCCTCAGGATGGGACGCGCGCGCGTCTCGTCAAGGGAAAGGGCATTGTATTCGCCACTGACGCGGATGGCGCCACGGGCGATCAGTTGCCGGATCACCCCACGCCAGAAGGCCTCCGGCCGGTCCTTGCCGATGCCATAGACACTCAGCCGGTCATGGCCATGGCGCGCGGCCATGTCCGATGCCTTGCCACGCAGGACGGCGGCCACATGCACCGCGCCGAAACGCTGCCCCGTGCGATAGATGGCCGAAAGCACCTTCTGCGCCGCCACGGTACCGTCGAACGTGACCGCCGGGTTGCGGCAGTTGTCGCAATGCCCGCAGGGCTGCTCCAGCCGTTCGCCAAAGCACGCCAGCAACGCCTCCGTCCGGCATCCCGTCGTTTCCGCCAGCGCGATCATCGCCTCCAGCCGCGCGCTCATGATCCGGCGCTGGGCCTCTGGCGCACTGGACTGCTCCAGCCAGTAGCGGGCGCGTGCGATGTCGTCGCCACCGTACAGCAGCACCGTCTCCGCCGGTTCGCCATCACGCCCGGCGCGGCCGATCTGCTGGTAATACCCCTCGGGCGAGGAGGGCATGTCCAGATGCACCACCGTGCGCACGTCGGGACGGTCGATCCCCATGCCGAACGCGATGGTCGCGACGATCACCACCGCCTCGCCGGAGCGGAAACGCATCAGGGCCGCGCGCTTTTCCACCGGCGACAGGCCCGCATGGAACGCCAGCGCGACATAGCCGCGATCACACAGGGATTTCGCAATCCGCTCTGTCTTGTTGCGGCTGCCGCAATAGACGATGCCCGCCTCCCCCCTGTGACGGTCGAGGATGCTGACAAGCTGGCGCATCTCCGACGTCTTGGGACGCACCACGACGTCAAGGTTGGGACGGTGGAAGCTGGCCTTCAGCACCGTGGCGTCGGGCATCGCCAGTGCTTCGAGGATGTCGCTTTGCGTGCGCGGGTCGGCCGTCGCGGTCAGCGCGATGCGCGGCACGCCGGGGAAATGCTCCGGCAGGGTGGCAAGCGCGCGGTATTCGGGGCGGAATTCATGCCCCCATGCGGAAATGCAGTGGGCCTCGTCAATCGCGATGACCGACAGCGTCAGCCGCGAAAGGCGTTCGAGCATCCCCGGCGACAGCAGGCGCTCTGGCGAGACATAGAGGATGTCCAGACGCCCCGCCGCAAGGTCGGAGCGCACGCGCGCCGCGTCGTCGGCTTCCTGTTCGGAATGCAGGGCGCCGGCATTGACGCCCAACTGCCGCAGGGCCGCGACCTGATCGTCCATCAGCGCGATCAGAGGGGAAATGACAAGCCCGGTGCCCGGACGGCTGAGGGCGGGCACCTGGTAGCAGACGCTCTTGCCCCCGCCCGTGGGCATCAGGACAAGGCAGTCCTGCCCGGCCATGACCTGATCCACCGCCTGCTGCTGCAGGCCGCGGAAATCAGGGAAGCCGAAGACACGCGAAAGGATGCCGCGCGGGGGTGTGTCGATGTCCGCAGTCATCGTCACACCCCCGTCACGGCCACACGGGACCATGCCATGGGCAAACGCATCCCGTCGGGGATCAGTTGCGGGTGACCTCGATCTCGACCCGGCGGGACGCAAGGGCGCCGTCCTCGTTGTTCACGGGGCCACGGGGCTGCTGGCGGATGCGGCTGGCGTCCACGCCATCGACGGCAAGCTGGCGGGCCACGATCTTGGCGCGGTCGATCGCAAGCAGTTCATCGGCGGACAGGTCCTTGGACGCGGCGGCATAGCCTTCGACGCGAACCGTGCCCTTGCCCGACAGCGCGCGCTGCGCCGCCTGGGAGATGACCGTCTGGGCCGGGGTATCAAGCTGGGTGGAGTTCTGGGTGAAGAAAACAACGAACTTGGCGGGGTGTCCCCCCGCGCAACCCGTCAGCAGACCAAGACCCAGAAGGAGAGACAGGCGACGCATGATGGACCACTCCTGATAAAAATATATTTACGCGGGATCGTCGTGACCGCGTATCATTTTGTAACACGGGTCCGGTACGACCCTTAATTTCCGCTACTTCGTGCCCTCTGAGTGCCCCTGCGTCAATCCTTTCCGGCCGCAGAACGCCCATTACCCGGCACCGCGACGGCATGGCCGCCCGAAATACGCCATATTTGATCGAGTTGCTCCACCCCCGTCAGGCGATGGGCGATCAGGATGACGGTGCGCCCCTGCGTCACCTCATTCAGGGTGCGCAGGAAATCCTGCTCCGTCTGGGCATCCAGTCCGGTAGCCGGTTCGTCAAGGATCAGGATCGGCGCATGTGACAGCAGCGTCCGCGCCAGCGCGATGCGCCGCCCCTGCCCGCCGGAAACCCGTGCGCCGCCCTCGCCCAGCCATGTATCGAGGCCTTCGGGCATGTCCCGCACAAGGTCGCCCACGCGCGCACGGTCAAGTGCCACCCACAGGTCATCATCCGTCGCATCGGGCCGCCCCAGCAGGAGGTTGGCGCGAATCGTATCCTCGAACAGGTGCGTCGCCTGCGACAGCCACGCCATGCGCTGGCGCAGGGCGTCATCGTCGATGGTGGCGACATCCACCCCGCCCAGCAGCACGCGCCCCGCATCCGGGGCCACGACCTTCAGCAGCAGGGCCGCCAGCGTGGACTTGCCCGCCCCGGACGGTCCCAGCACGGCAACGCGGCTGCCCGCAGGGATATCCAGCGACAGGCCATCGAACACGGGCACGCGGTCGCTGGCCCAGCGGAAATGGACATCGTCAAAGCGGATGTCCGTGCCTGCGGGCGCCGGGGCGGTCCCCTTCGTGGCCACGCCATGGGGGTTTTCATCCACCGCGACCACGCGTTCGGCCGCCCGAGTCACATTCCCCGCAAGCGCGCCGGCACGGGTCAGGCCGCCGATGCTTTCAAACGCCGCAACCGTCAGGAACAGCACGCCCGCGGCAGGCAGCGGCGCCAGCGGCCCCATGCCACCGATGCCAAGCGCGGCCGCAAGCACCACGACCACCGCCGCCTGCCCGCACAGGTACGACGCCATCCCCGCAAGCGACAGCGCGCGCGACTGGCGCATCTGCGCGCGGTACAGGGCGTCATCGCGCGCCGTGACATGCGCCAGCATGCGGCCTTCCGCGCCAAAGGTGCGGATTTCACGCAGGCCGCTGACCATGTCCAGCACGCCAATGCGCAGTTGCGCCGCCTGATGGTTGACCAGCCCCCCGTCACGCCGCGCCAGAACGGCGGCGCAGGCAGGCATCACGAACGCGCCAAGCGCGAACAGCACCGCAATGGTGATGGCCAGCGGCGAATTGACCAGGTTGATGGCGATGAACAGGAACGGCAGCACCAGAAGCGCACCGGCCAGCGGCACGATGATGCGCAGGTACAGCCCATCCAGTGTCTCCACATCCGAAACCAGCCGCGACAGCAGGTCCCCCGCGCGCCGGAAACCAAGCCCCGCCGCGGCGCCGCGCGCCAGATGGCGGAAGAACCAGACACGCACGTCCGCCAGCGCGCGGAACATCGCGTCATGGGTGACCAGACGCTCCACATACCGCATGACGACACGCGCGACACCCAGCACCCGCAGGGCGGCGACCGTGATCACGATGCCCCCCATCGCCATGCCCGCGACACGGATCCCCGCCTCACGCATCAGCAGCAGGCCACACAGCAGCGCCAGCAGCGACAGGATGCACCCCGCCGTCAGCAGCGGCGCACGCAGCCGCCAGATCGACAGGATCGTCAGGACGGGGGCCAGCACATGCGCCCGCCGTCCGGTATGGTGACGATGTTCCGTGCGCGAGCGCATCATGCCGCCGTTTCCCCTGAAATCACCTGTCCATGGTCAAGATCGACCCGCTGCCCCGTGAACATGCCCACCGCCGCAGAATGGCTGGCGAGGATCACGGTGCGCCCCTGCGCCAGCGTGCGCAGGCATTCAAAGACATCGGCCTCCGTCGCGGGATCGAGGTGGGAGGTCGGTTCGTCCAGCAGCAGCAGCGGCGCATCCTTGAGGAAGGCGCGCGCGATGGCGATGCGCTGCGCCTGCCCGCCCGACAGGCCGAAGCCCCCTTCGCCAATGCGGGTTTCAAGTCCCTGCGGCAGGCCATCGGCAAAGCGATCGACCGAAGCCGCGCGGATCGCTGCCTGCAGCGCGGCCTCGTCCGCGCCGGGACGGGCGAACAGGATGTTCTCGCGCAGCGTGCCGGCAAACAGGACCGGCTTCTGCCCGATCCATGAAATCATCTCGCTCAGCGCCTGCGGCATGATCGTCGTGATGTCGGTGTCGTTGAACAGCACCCGCCCCTGCTCAGGCGTAATGAAGCCCAGCAGCATCTCGATGATGCTCGACTTGCCCGAACCCGACGGGCCGGCAAGGATCAGCGTCTGGCCCGCAGGCACGCTGAAGCTGACATCACGCAGGGTCGGGCCACGCGCGGCATCCCACGTGAAACCGACATGCTCGAAACGCACGCCGATGCCATGGCCGGTCGCCCCCCCGCCTGCAAGAACCCTGTCCTCCGCTGCGCGGACCTGCGTGGCCGACGGCAGGGCCACCATGGCCGCCGCCGCGCCAGAGGCATGGGCACGGTCCTGGTACGCCAGCGCCAGTCCCCGGAACGGCGCGAAGAATTCCGGCACCAGAAGCACCACGAACAGCGCGCGCACGGCGGTTTCCGTCATCTGCGCCGCCGGCGCCCCGGACTGGTGCAGCGCCATGAGCACGGCCCCGTTGCGCAGCGCGATGACCACCAGCGCCACGACCATGGCGCAGTCGATGGAGGCCGAGGACAGGAACGCCACGCGCAGCACCTTCATCGTGCGGCGCCGCAGGTCATCAGCGGACGTGGCCAGCCTGCGGGCCTCATCCTCCGTCCGTCCGGCCAGCACGATGGTCGCGATCCCGCGCACGCGGTCAAGGAAACGCGCCTGCAGACGCTGCATCGCAAGGAACTGGTTGCGTGAGGCGACGGCGGCGCCAATGCCGAAGATTGCCTGCCCGAACGGCACCGCAATCCCGCACAGCGCCATGACCAGCGCCGATCCGGGCTGCACGAAGGCCGCGATGACGCCAAGGACGAAGGGGGCGGCCATCCACAGGATGGATGCCGGAAGCCAGCGGGCGAAGAAACCGTCCAGCGCCTCGATCCGGTCCACCGCCAGCGCCGTCAGCGCGCCCGTATGCTGCTGGCGCAGCAGGGCGGGGCCACCATGGAGGATGGACGACACGACATCGCCACGCAGCCGCCTGCGCGCCTGCATGCCCGCGCGCGCGGCCGCCATGTCCGAAAGCGCCTGGCACAGCCCCCGCAGCAGCACGAGCACCACCAGCGCGCCAAGCGACCATCCCGCAGGCGTGCCCGCGTCGGACGGCAGCAGCACATGGCCAAGCACATTGGCCACGCACCACACCTGCCCCGCGCCCAGCATGCTGGAGATCAGGCCAAGGCACACGACGGGCATGGCCTGCCTGCGTCCCAGACGTGACTGCGCCCGCGTCCACGCCTTCATCACTGTCTTGTCATCACTCATGATCGCTCCCTATACCGAATGAACCGGGTCAGGGACAGTCATCAGGCCCCGTGCGGGTGTAACGCTGGCATGGGGCAGCCATGCAATTTTTACCCCTCAGATATCGTCCTGGTCTGGTTCGGGCTGCTGCAGGACGAATACCAGCACATAGCGCGTGCCGTTTTCCTCGAACATCTGCAACTCCCCTCCCAGCTGGCGGGCGAAACCGCGGATCAGCTGCAGCCCGATGCCGCTGCGCTCCTCGTTTCCGCGCCGCACGCGCCCGGCCGCCATGCCCACGCCGTCATCGGCGATCCACAGGCAGGCACGCATCTTGTCCACCTGCCGCAGCCCGACCTCCAGCGTGCCGCGCGCGCCGTCGGGAAACGCGTATTTTATGGTATTACTGACCGCCTCGGTCACGATCAGGGCCAGCGGCACCGCCTGGTCAGGGACCATCAGCAGGTCCTCGACATGGATGTCGAGCGTGATGCGCCCGTCATCCGCCTCCCCGATCGCATGCATGATCTGCCCGCACAGTTCGCGCACGAAGCTCTGCATGTTCAGGTTGTACAGCCCCCCCTCGGCATAGAGGTAGCGGTGCAGCGTCGCCAGTGCGCGCACGCGGTCGCGCGCCTGGGCGAATTCCTCCCGCGCGGCGGGCTGCGTGATGCGCCCGGCCTGCAGGTTGAGCAGGGAGGCCACGATCTGCAGGTTGTTCTTGACCCGGTGGTGCATTTCCTTGAGCAGCAGTTCCTGCCGCACGGCCGCGCGCTCCAGCCTGCGCTCATGCCGGGCAAGCCTGCGCGTCGCCTTGCTGAAGGCATGGGCCAACTGGCGCACCTCGAACGGCATGGCCCAGTTGGAGCGCACGTCATACACGCCCCCCAACTGCCACAGGTTGACCGACGCCGTCAGCTTGCGCAGGGGGGAGACGATCAGCACGTCCGCGCTTTTCGACGCGCCCAGCAGCCCGGTCAGCAGCAGCAGCCCCCCACCGACCAGCGCGATGGCGAACATCAGCACGGCATGGCGTTCGTTGGCATTGCGCCGCGTGACCGCCAGCACCACCACGCCCCCTTCGACACGGCCGAGGGAGAATGCGCCATCAGGCAGCGCACCACTCGCATGGTCATGGCCCGTGCGCATGATCCGCCGCACCCGCTCCATCAGCATGGCCGATGGCATGCGCGGCCAGTCGCAGTCCCCGCACAGGGGGGCGGCGGCCGACGCATCGGGGCTGAGCACCCAGATCGCAACGGGATTGTCACGCTGCACGATATCCAGCCGGGGGTCCCCGGGGCGCAGCGTCCATTCATCCCACGACAGCGGCATGATGGCCGTCAGGAAACCGCTGCGGGCAAGGTGGCCGCTGCCATCGCCGATCATGGTGGCGACAGTCACGCGGAAGGCGACGGGAAGCCCGTGGACCTCCGCGCCGCCATTGATGGAGGAAACACGCACGTCGCCCTGGAAACGCGGCATGTCGTCAAGGACGAGGCGCCTGTGCCCCTCCGTCCGCCCGACCTGCGTCAGGATGTTGCCCAGCGCATCCACCAGCGCGATCTGGTCGTAATGATGCCCCGTCAGGGACTGCGCCAGTTCCAGCATGCGCTTGATGCCCTGGTCATCAAGCGCCATGTGGCCGACGACGCGCAGCATGCTGCCAAGGTCATCGACCTCATGACGGATTTCGAGGTTGACGCGCTCCAGCGTCAGGTCGGTCCGGTACCCGGGGGCGGCGATCGTCTTGTCATAATTCCGCCATGCCTGCACCGCGCCGATCAGGGCGATCGGCATCGCCGCGAACAGGATGATGGCCATCATGCGCATCCGCACCGCATCGAACAGCCGCCCGATGCGAAGGAGCGGGCGCCAGGGCCTGCCCTCGCCGTTCCGGGAGGAGGAACGGCGGAACATGGTTTTCATCTATTTCTTGCGCTCGCGGTCGTTTTCTATCAATCGCAGCAGTTCATCAGGTACCGGTTCGTTGGCGACATCATCGAACAATTGGTGCAGTCCCCGCTTCAACCACAGTTCGAATGCGTCATTCGACCCGTTCTTGCTTTTCTTCTCTGGTTGCCTAGGAGGACAGTTCTCCTTTAACGGCATCTCATTTTCCCGAAGCTTATACTCATGCACCCACAAACTTCGGATAAGCATCGCAGTTGCAATCTATTTTCCGAAAGAAGTCGGGAGCAACCCAGATCCCGCCCCTTCCCCGTGCCACATTTTGATCACAATTCAAAGCATCATTTTAAGAATTGATTACGTTTGCGTCCCTATCCTCACCCCGCCCGGGGGCGTGTGGCCTCGCGCTGGCCCACCCCCTGGCGCAGGCGGGCGACGACGCTGCGCAGGCGCACCGTCTCCGTGCTCTGCTCCTCACCCTCCAGCCATGTCCCGAGCTGGCGGCGGGCGCGAAAGACGCGGCTCTTGGCGGTCCCCACGGCGCAGCCGCTGGCCTCGGCCAGCTCCTCGTAGCTCATGCCCTGCATGACAACCATCACCAGCGCCTCGCGCTGGTCGGCGGGCAGGCGGTCCATGGCGCTGGCCAGTTCCTTGACGGCGAGGCGCTCCTCATGCGCGCCGCTGCACGCCAGCGCGGAGGTGGGCACGTCCTCGATATCGCCGGTCTCGCGCTTCTTGCGCAGGTCGGAAATGAAACGGTTGCGCAGGATGCGGTGCATCCATGCGGGGAAATTCGTTCCGGGGGTAAAGCTGTGCTGCGCCGAAAGCGCATTGCACACCGCATCCTGCACGAGATCGTCGGCAGCGGCGCGGTTGCGCGTCAAGGACAGGGCCTGGACCCGCAGTCGGGGCAGGAGGGCAATCACCTGGTCGTGAAAGTCATTTGTCATTGTCGTGTCCCCTTTCATACACGTCCAATGGACGGGCTGGCGAAAGGGTTGCATACAGAATGTAACGAAACCGTGAGTTGTAGCCCCTACCCCTCTGCATCCGGGTCCGGCGGGGGATGCCCGTCACGCGCGGCGGCGACCATGGCCATGATCTGCGCGCGTGCGCGCGACACCCGCGCCTTGATCGTGCCGACACTTACGCCACAGACCTCCGCCGCCTCGGCATAGGTCATTTCCTGCACCCCCACGAGCAGCAGCGCCTCACGCAGGCGGGGCGTCAGCCGCCATATCACGCTGTCGAGGTCCCGCAGGTCATCCCCCCTGCTGGCCGGTGCGTCGGTACGGGCAAGGTCGGGACTGGTGGCGTAATCGGACATCACGTCGCGCTCACGCCTGCGCCTGCGCGCGGTTTCATAAAAAAGGTTGCGTGCGATGGTGTACAACCATGCGCGCAGGTTCGTGCCCTGCTGGAACTGCTCCAGCGCGGCAAGCGCGCGCAGCACCGTTTCCTGCACGAGATCGTCGGCCGAGGAGACTTCCCCGGTCAAAAATCTGGCAAAGCCCCGCAATTGCGGCAAAAGAGACATGATCTCCTTGCGCAGTTGGGTTACGCTCTGCGAATTGGCTGACATGCTCTGGGTCAGTGTGTTTGACTCTCCGTGTTCCAGCAGCGCAGCCTAACGCCGTAATGGTTTACGGTGTAACAATTTCTTCGGGGAGATGAAGTCCACATGCCGCTTTCCCGGCGTCAAGATCTGCTCCGCGCCCTTCCTTACGCCAGACGCTATGCAAGGGCGCTGTCCGGCAGCCAGTCACGGGGGGATCTCCTTGTGGCCGAGAGTCTGCGTGAACTTATCGCCGTCGATGATCCCACCATGCGCCCGCGCCTGCGCCTGTATCAATGGATATCGCGCCACTACACCTCCTCCACCACGCCGCCCGCGGCGGGCGACCTGACGGTGCTCGACCGGCAACTGCTGCTGCTGACCGCGCTGGAGGAACTGGGCCTTGCGGACGCCGCGCGCGTGCTGGGACTGGACGAGGCGACGGCGCGCGTCACGCTGGAGCATGCCTATTCCGGGCTGCGATCCTGCGCGCAGACGAATGTCCTGATCATCGAGGACGAACCCATCATCGCGATGGATATCGAGGAACTGGTCCACAAGTGCGGCCACCGGATCGCCGGTGTCGCCGCAACCGAAAAGGAAGCCATCGAGATCGCGGCACGCACGCGGCCGGGCCTCATCCTTGCCGACATCAACCTCGGCGCGGGGGGCGACGGCATGACGGCGGTGTCGCAGATCCTGCAGGAGCAGAACATTCCCGTGATCTTCGTCACGGCCTACCCCGAGCGCCTGCTGACGGGGGAGCGGATCGAACCCGCCTTCGTCATCACCAAGCCGTTCGAACCCCTCACCCTGGCGATCGCGACCTACCAGGCGGTCAGCGGCGGCCTTCCGCTGGCCTGATCCGGGCGCTGCCCGCACCCGCGGGTTGCGCCCCGCCCGGGCAGACCGTCCCCGGCCGCGCGCCGGATGAAGGCGCCCCCCTGCCCCGCCACACGGCATGACCACCCGGCCGCCATGGCGGGATGCGGCGGGCGGACGCAGAACAGTCACGCGATACAGGCATGACAATGACTGCCTTGCATCCGCCGCACGCCCTGCGACATTGTGAGGATACCCGGATCACGCATGCCCGGGGGACGCACGCAGTGCACGTGTGGACAGATTGGAAGAGGAAAACATGAAACGGCTGGTCATCGTCTCCAATCGTGTTCCCGTCCCCAAGGAAGGCCTGCGGCCGGGGGGGCTGGCGGTCGTGCTGCATGACCTGCTCGCGCTGCAGGGCGGGATGTGGTTCGGCTGGAACGGCACCACCAGCGCGGATGCGGAAACGACACCGCCGCAGATCCAGCACGCAGGCGGCGTCGAATACGCCACGATCGGCCTGACACCGGCCGAGCACAAACATTATTACACCGGCTTTTCCAACTCGACCCTGTGGCCGCTGATGCACTCCCTGCCGGAGTTCATCCATTTCGAACGCCGCGAACTTTCGACCTACTGGGCGGTGAACGAACGGTTCTGCGACAACCTGCTGCCGCTGCTGCGCGAAGACGACACGATCTGGATCCACGACTACCACCTGCTGCCCCTTGCCGCACAACTGCGGCGCAAGGGCGTCAACATGCCGATCGGCTTTTTCCTGCACACGCCCTTCCCCGCGCCGGACATGCTGGCCATCGCGCCCGACGGGGGCACGTTCCTGCGCGACCTGCTGTGCGCGGACCTGCTGGGGTTCCAGACCAGCGACGACACCGCCAATTTCATCTTTGCCGCGCAACGCACGGCGGGCGCCAAGCTGGTCGCCCCCGACACGCTGTCGTTCGAGGGGCACAAGGTCCGCGTCGGCGCCTTTGCCGTGGAAATCGACCCCGACGCCTTCGCCAGAACGGCCGCCGATGCGGTGGAGGCCCCGGAACTCAAACAGCTTCGTTCCTCCCTTGCCGGGCGCAAGCTGATCTTCGGGGTGGACCGCATGGACCCGACCAAGGGGCTGTGCGACCGGCTTGCGGGTTATGACCGCCTGCTCGAAAGCTATCCCATCTGGCAGCGCAACGTCACGTTCCTGCAGATCGCCGCCGAAAGCCGGGTGGATGTCGCCGCCTACAAGGCGCTGCGCAACGAGCTTGAAAGCATGATCGGCCGGCTCAACGCACGGCGCGGGCAGGCCGACTGGACCCCGCTGCGCTTCCTGACACGCGGCAGCCCGCGCCGCGTCGTGGCGGGTTACATGCGCCAGGCGCAGATCGGCTACATCACGCCGCTGCGTGACGGGATGAACCTTGTGGCCAAGGAATATATCGCGGCACAGGACCCTGACGATCCCGGCGTGCTGATCCTGTCGCGCATGGCCGGGGCCGCCAGGCAGCTGGATGCGGCGCTGCTGGTCAACCCGCTGGACCATGACGACCTTGCCGATGCGCTGAACCGGGCGCTGGGCATGCCCAAGGCCGAACGCCGCGACCGCTGGCAGACATGCCGCGCGCACCTTGACGGCTGCACCGCGCTGGGCTGGGGGCAGGCGTTCCTGCGCACGCTCGAAGCCACGGTGGCCTGAGCGCGCGGCCCATCGTTCCCCTTGCGCGGGCGGCGGGAGTAGGTGACAAACGCGCATGGCCTTACCTCCCCTTCTCCTTCTTCAGGATATCACCCTGACCCTCGGTGGCGCGCCGCTCCTTGACGGGGCGGGTTTTGGCGTCGCCCCCGGTGAACGCATCTGCCTTGTCGGGCGCAATGGCTGCGGCAAATCGACGCTGCTGCGCATCGCCACGGGCGAACTGCAGGCCGACAGCGGCACGCGCTTCCTGCAGCCCGGCACGACCGTGCGCTACCTGCCGCAGGAACCCGACCTGTCGGGGTTCGAGACCACGCTGGATTACGTGCTGGCGGGCATGGGGCCGGGCGACCCGGATTACCGGGCGGCGGCGCTGCTGTCGGAACTGGGCATGACGGGGCGTGAAAACCCGGCCAACCTGTCCGGGGGGGAGGCCCGGCGCTGCGCGCTGGCCCGCGCGCTGGCGCCGGAGCCTGACCTGCTGCTGCTGGATGAGCCGACAAACCACCTCGACATGCCGACCATCGAATGGCTGGAGCGTGAACTGCTGTCGCTGTCATCGGCCATGGTCATCATCAGCCATGACCGCCGCCTGCTTGAAACGCTGTCGCGCTCGGTCGTGTGGCTCGACCGTGGGGTGACGCGCCGCCTGGACCATGGTTTCGCGAAATTCGAGGCCTGGCGCGAAGAGGTGCTGGAGCAGGAAGAGCGCGACGCGCACAAGCTTGACCGCCAGATCGCGCGCGAGGAAGACTGGATGCGCTATGGCGTGACGGCGCGGCGCAAGCGCAACGTCCGCCGCGTGGCCGAACTTGCCACCCTGCGCCAGACACGTCGCGAGGCGATCAAGCCCGCCGTCGGCGCGAAAATGGAAGCGCGCGAGGCCGAACTGTCGGGCAAGCTGGTTTCCGTCGCAGAAAACCTGTGCAAGTCCTATGGCGACCACGACATCGTGCGCGACCTTGACCTGCGCATCCTGCGCGGCGACCGACTGGGTATCGTGGGGGCCAATGGCGCGGGCAAGAGTACGCTCCTGCGCCTGATGACGGGACAGGACACGCCCGACAGCGGCACGGTCACGGTTGGCACGGCCCTGTCCATCGTGACGCTGGACCAGCAGCGCCGGCAGCTTGACCCCAACCGCACCCTTGCCGACACGCTGACGGGTGGTGGTGGCGACATGGTGCAGGTCGGGCACGAAAAGCGCCACGTCATCGGATACATGAAGGATTTCATGTTCCGTCCCGAACAGGCCCGCACGCCGGTGGGCGTCCTGTCTGGGGGGGAGCGTGGGCGCCTGATGCTGGCCTGCGCGCTGGCGCGGCCGTCGAACCTGCTGGTGCTTGACGAACCGACCAACGACCTTGACCTCGAAACGCTCGACCTGCTTCAGGACATGCTGGCGCAGTATTCCGGCACCGTGCTGCTGGTCAGTCATGACCGTGACTTCCTCGACCGTGTCGCCTCCTCCGTGCTGATGGCCGAAGGGGCGGGCCGGTGGGTCGAATATGCCGGTGGCTACAGCGACATGCTGGCACAGCGGCAGGACGAGACACTGGCCACCCGGCATGAGGCGCCAGCCCCCACAAAGGCACGCCCGGCGCAGGCACCGGCGGCAAAACCCGCCAGCCGCAAGCTGTCATACAAGGACCAGCACGCGCTGGAGCGCCTGCCCGGACAGATCGCGGAACTTGAGGCGGAGATCGAGCGCCTGCGCGCCATCCTGGCCGATCCCGGCCTGTATGCCCGCGATCCGGACGGCTTCACCGCCACCACGCAGAAACTGGAGGACGCGCAGGCGAAACTGACGGCGGCGGAAGAACGGTGGCTGGAACTGGAGATGCTCAGGGAATCGCTGAAATCCGGCTAGCCGAATTAGCACGGTAGATAAGAGTTTCTGGGTGCCGCCTTTTTTTAAAAAGATGGCGTCTTTCGAAGCTTTTTGAAAAAAGCTTCACCAAAAACTTTTACCTTTGAATCTCCTTTCAATCCGGGACGTGCAGCAGTCCCGACGCCTCCATCCGCGCGCGGGTATCGGCAATGCTCTGCCCCACGGCCAGCGCGGCTGCCAGCGCCCGGCGCCCGGCCTGCGCATCCACCAGCACCGGCGCACCATCAAGGCAGGAGGCGGCAAAGGCCTCATGCTCCGCCGCCAGCGTGTCATGGTCGCTCCATGTCACGCTCTGCCGCCGGAAGCCGCCCGTCCCCGGCAGGGGCAGGCCGCTCTTGCGCCCGATCATCGTCAGTTCGCGGCGCACGAAATCGGCAGACAGGTAACCCTCCTGCGAAAACAGGCGCATGCGCCGCTCGGTCTTCAGCGAAATCCGGCTTGCGGTAATGGTCGCGACACAGCCATTTTCAAACCGGACGCGGGCATTGGCGATATCCTCATGCTCCGAACTGACGGCGGCCCCCAGCGCATCGACGCTGGCGATGGGGCTGTCCACGATCGCCAGCACAAGATCGAGGTCATGGATCATCAGGTCGAGGATGACGGAAACATCCGTCCCGCGCGGCTTGTACGGCGCGATGCGCGTGGCCTCGATATACAGGGGGCGGCTGATGCGTTCGGTAATCGCGCGATGTTCCGCGGAATAGCGCAGCAGGTGGCCGACCTGCAGCACAAGCCCCCGCGCGCAGGCCAGTGCCGCGAGGCGGTCGGCCTGTTCCAGAGTGGCGGCGATCGGCTTTTCCACCAGTACGTGGCGCCCGGCCTCCAGCGCCTGCTGCGCCAGTTCGAAATGATATTCGGCAGGGGCCGCCACCACGATGGCGTCCGAGACCTCCAGCAGTTGCGCATACGACAGCGCAGGCGCGCCCCCGGCCTCCCGCCCCACCTTTTCGGCGCGCGCATGGTCAGGGTCGTAGATGCCCGAAAGGGTTTCGCGCGCGGACGCCGCAACCTTGAGCGCATGGTAGCGCCCGAAATGACCGGCCCCCGCGATTCCAACGCGCAGGCGGCGCTGCCCCCCCCCGACATCCGACCGTGCCTGCCCCATGACCGCCGCTCCCAACCATCGCAATACCTGTCCGAAGCAGTCTCATGAATGGGCGCGTTTCACAACCCGCCCGGCGGGAGTGGCCGCCATGCCGGGGCGCCCCGGACCTCACGCAGATGCGACAAAACGGCAACGCAATGACCCCGACCTCCGCAACAGCGGTTGCATCCTGCGCTGTGGACCGGCATGTTCCCGCCCTGTTGTCATTGCGCCATGACGCCATGACGCCACAGATACGACACCAACAGACAGGGAGCCGGTCGCGGCCGGGCGTGGGGAGCACTCCTTTCAGTCATGATGTATTATAGTCGGCTCAAGATGGCTTCGGTCATTGGCATATGCCTGATCGGCCTGGCGCTGTGCCTGCCCAATTTCATACGCCAGCCCGCAGCCTCCATCCCGTGGCGGCAGATCCACCTCGGGCTTGACCTGCGTGGCGGTTCCTACCTGCTTCTGCAGGTGGACATGCACAGCGTCACCTCCGACCGCCTGCGCACGCTGACCGATGAAACCCGCCAGACGCTGCTGAAGAACGGGCTGGGATACCGCAACCTTGCGACCGGGGCGCAGGCGGTGACCTTTACCCCGCGCGCGCCCACGGAGGCCGAGGCCGACCTGAAGGCGCTGCGGGCGATGCCGATGAACGTGCCCTCGGAGTTCAGCGTCAGCCAGACGCCCGACGGCCTGATTTCCGTCGCCCTGTCGGAAGATGCCAGCCACCAGCGCGCACGTGACGCGATCACGCAGTCGATCGAGATCGTGCGCCGCCGCATTGACGCCACCGGCGCGATCGACCCGCAGATCACCCGCCAGGGGGAAGACCGGATCATCGTCGAACTGCCCGGCATCAGCGATCCGGAGCGCGTGAAGCACCTGCTGGGCACCACGGCGAAGATGACCTTCCACCTTGTCGCGGATTCCGCGATCGGGTCCGCCGTGCCGCCGCCGGGCGTAAGCATCCTGCCGATGAGCGAGGCCGCGCAGGGCACGCTGCCGGTCTATAACCATGTGGATGTCGATGGCGCGGACCTGACGAACGCATCGGCGTCGATCGACCAGCAGAGCGGCGAATGGGCCGTCAACTTCACCTTCGATTCCGTCGGCGCCCGCCAGTTCGGCGAGGTCACGCGCGCCAATGTCGGCAAGCGCTTTGCCATCGTGCTCGACAACAAGGTGATCGAGGCCCCGGTCATCCGCACCGCCATCACCGGCGGGTCGGGCCAGATCACCGGCGGGTTCAGCGCGCAGCAGGCGACCGACATGGCGCTGCTGCTGCGTGCGGGCGCGCTTCCCGCGCCGCTGAACGTGATCGAGCAGCGCTCCATCGGGCCGTCGCTGGGCGCCGATTCGATCCGGGCCGGCGCGATGAGCCTGCTGGCGGGCCTTGTCCTCGTCATCGCGTTCATGACGCTGTTCTATGGCCGGTTCGGCTGGTACGCGAACATCGCGCTGCTGGCGAACCTGGTGCTGATGATCGCCATCCTGTCGATGTTCGAGGCGACGCTGACGCTGCCGGGCATGGCGGGCATGCTGCTGACCCTTGGCATGGCGGTGGACGCCAACATCCTGATCAACGAACGCATCCGCGAGGAAATCGCGCGCGGCCGCACCGCGCTGCAGGCGATGCAGGCCGGGTTTGAACGCGCGACCTCCACCATCATCGACAGTAATGCCACCGCGCTGCTGGCGCATGTCATGCTGTTCGTATTCGGAACCGGGCCGGTCAAGGGTTTCGCCCTGACCATCACGATCGGCATCGTGACGACCCTGTTTACCACCCTTGTGCTGTCACGGATGCTGATGGTGCGCTGGTATGCGCGCACCCGTCCGACAGTCCTGCCGGTCTGAGGCGCGCTGACATGATCCTTGATCGTCCCCTTCTGCGTTTTGTCCCCCGTGGCACGAAGATCGACTTCATGCGCGGGCGCTTCATCGGGCTTGCGACGTCGGCCGTGCTGTCGATCGCGTCGCTGATCCTGTTCTTCCATCCCGGACTTACGCTCGGCCTCGATTTCCGCGGCGGCATCGTCGTCGAAGCCCACACGCAGGGACCGGCCGATGTGTCGGCCATCCGCACGGCCCTGGCGGCACAGCATGTCACGGCAGCGGGGGTGCAGTCCTTTGGCGGTCCCGACGACGTGCTGATCCGCCTTGACGCACCGCCGCAGGGCGACCCCGCGCATGAAGCGCAGACACAGGCGCTGGTGGATTCCGTGCGCCATGCCATCGGCACCATTCCCGGCGCGCAGGTCCTGCGCGCGGATGCGGTCGGGGCTTCCGTCTCGGCGGAACTGTTCCGCAACGGCATGCTGGCGCTGGGCATCAGCCTGCTGATGATCCTCGCCTATATCTGGTTCCGCTTTGAATGGGAGTTCGCGGTCAGCGCCGTCGTCACACTGGTGCTGGACCTGACGAAGACGGTCGGGTTCCTTGTGCTGACGCATTTCGAATTCGACCTTGTGATGGTCGCGGCGATCCTGACGATCCTTGGCTACTCCACCAATGACAAGGTGGTGGTGTATGACCGCATCCGCGAAAACCTGCGCAAGTACCGCTCCATGCCGCTGGCGGAACTGATCAACCTGTCGATCAACGAAACGCTGAGCCGCACGCTGGGCACGTCCTCCACGGTGTTCCTTGCCGCACTGCCGCTCGCGCTGTTCGGTGGCGCCAGCCTGTCGGGCTTTGCGTGGGTCATGCTGTTCGGGATCGTGGTCGGGACGTCCTCGTCCATCTTCATCGCCGCCCCCCTGCTGCTGCTGCTTGGTGAAAAGCGGCTGCGGCGCAACGCACGGCCCGGCGCGCGGGGCTAAGACGCCGGTCGGGGCCTCATGAAATCAGGGACGTTTCCGGGATGCCGCCTTTTCCGAAAGGCGGCATTCCTTTTTTGAAGCGTTCTGGAAACGGCCTCGCCAGAAGCACTCAGTCCTTTAAGGGTCTATTTCCCGGCGTTCTTCAGCAGGGCACGGGCATCGGGGATGCAGCGCGGCGCGGGCGGGGCATCCTTGCTCAGGGTATCGGGCTGGTCCGTGCAGGCGATGATGAGTTCAACCGCCTGGCGCGCGCGTTCGCGCCTGCGCCGCGACGGGTGCATCAGGTTGTTCAGGATCATCAGCTTGCCGTATTTCAGCGAAATCGACATGTCCTGCACCTGTTCGCGCGACAGGGCGCCATCCTGCACACGGCTGAGCAGCCCGCCCTCCGCCATCGCATAGGTCGTGACCAGCAGGTAGCTCTGCACATCGGGTGGCAGGTGATTGACGTCGCGCACCTGCCCATGACAGGCCGCAAGGGTGCAGCACCCGGCCATGGCGACGACCGACATGCGTAATTGCCTGAAAATACTTTTCATCAGACCTCAAGCCTAGCACGTTCCCGCACGCCATGGGCAAGGGATCAGATCACCGCCCGTTTTCCCCGCCGGGGGACGGATATAAAAAGGGCGGGTCCGGCACAATGTCCGGACCCGCCCCTGCCATGGCCGCATCAGGCCATGGACGCATCACGACGCATGATCTCGGATCAGGCGGTCGGCGGCGTCTTTGCCTTTTCCTGCTCCTTGAGGACATCAAGGATGTCCTGCAGCAGGACTTCGCTGCGCGGCGGCGGCGGCGGTGCTGCCGGTGCGGCCTCCTTCTTCGCGGCGAAGCGGGAGATGATGCGCACCACCCAGAAAATCACGAAACCGATGATGATGAACTGGATCACGGCATTGAGGAACACGCCGATGTTCAGCGTCACCGCACCGGCCTTCTGCGCTTCCGCCAGGGTAGGCATGTGCGGGCCACGCAGGGTGATGAACAGGTTGGTAAAATCGATGCCCCCGATCAGCAGCCCGAGGAACGGGGTGAAGATGTCCTTTACCAGGCTGTTGACGATTGCCGTGAAGGCCGCGCCGATGATCACACCGACCGCGAGGTCCACCACGTTTCCGCGCATCAGGAACGAACGGAAATCCCCCAGCCAGCCTGGGGCATGGATATCGGGTACATGCAGATGCGTAGGCTTTTGCGCCATCTGTATCTTCCTTTTTTGAAAAGTATATTCTGCGACCTGTCTAACAATCCCCCGCTCCATTTACGACAGGGGAAATGACATGCTGTGTCATCAAGGGTGCAAGTGATGCTTACGGGTGACAGAATTTGGCCTTTTGCCCGGATATTTGTAACGCAGCAGATACATTTGCGATGCAACCGGACCGCACGGTCCCCCGAAGGCCGGGCAGCGGGGCAATCAGATGTTGATCGGGCGCGCGTCCTCGTCTATACGCCAGCGAAAGTCACGCCCCGGTCGGCATCGGGGCCCTTCAGCGCGAAAGTTTTTGAACATGAAGCCCGGCATCCACCCCGATTACCACGAAATCACCGTCATCATGACCGATGGCACCGAGTACAAGACCCGCTCGTGCTATGGCACGCCCGGCGCGACGCTGCGCCTCGATGTCGACCCGAAGTCGCATCCGGCGTGGACCGGCGTGCAGCGCATGCTCGACACCGGGGGCCAGGTGGCCAAGTTCAACAAGAAGTTCGGCGGTCTGGGTCAGCGCAAGAAGGCCTGAGGCCCACAAGCCTCCCTGCCCTGCGTAAGGTCAGCCTGTCAGTATGCGAATGCCCGGCCCTTGAAAAAGGGACCGGGCATTTCCATTTCCAGTGGGTCGCAATGCCGCATGCCGGGTTGCGACGGATACCGACATCACCGCGGTCCGCTCCGGCGTGAGGGACCGCATGACAGCAGACCTTGCTCAGCTTCAGGAGGTTTTCTCATGAGTTACGATTTTGCCCCCCTGTTCCGCAGCGCGATCGGCTTCGACCGTCTGGCGCAACTGGTGGATACGGCGGCACAGAACCCCGTCAGCGCGTCCTACCCGCCCTATAACATCGAGAAGGTGGCGGATTCGCAGTACATGCTGACGATGGCGGTCGCGGGGTTCGGCCCCGGTGACATCGAACTGACGGTGCAGGACAATACGCTGATCGTGGCCGGGCGTGTCGCCAGCACCCAGCCGGAACGCGAAATCCTGTATCGCGGCATCGCCAAGCGCGCATTCGAACGTCGCTTCGTCCTTGCGGACCATATCGTGGTGGAAAATGCCAACCTCGATAATGGCCTCCTGTGCATCGCGGTGCGCCATGTCGTCCCCGAGGCGCTGAAGCCGCGCCGCATCCCCATTTCCTCCGGCGCGCCCGCAACGGTGACGCAGGCGGCCGAGCATGGGGAAGACCGCACCACGCCTGAAACACAGGCCCCGGTGGCCGTCACGGCGGCGCAGGCGGACGCGGCGCTTCCCGCCCGTGTGCCGTCCGCCCCCTTCGCCACGGAAGCGGCGGAAGGCGCCACGCCGTCACGGCAGGCGGCCTGACATCATTCCACCCGGACATGTACGGGGGAGGCTGCCCTGGGCGGCCTCCCTTTTTTCATGTCCGCATTTTCATGTACGTAACGCGATGAAATGGCGTCCCATGCGCACACGGCCCTTGACCTTTTGCGTGCGTCACCTTCATATCCGTTGCTTCAAGTGCTTTTGTTTTTTGCGCGCCAGCAGGCACGCACGGTGTCGTCGGCGGCACTGACGATTTGCCCTTTTCCCCAAGGTGCCTGCGCGTGGCGCCATCACACGCAGTAGGACCTGTTTTGCAATGAACGCTCTGCCCCTTATGCCCAAGGCCACCGCAGTGTGGCTGATTGAAAAGACTGCGCTGACCTTTACCCAGATCGCCGAATTCTGCGGCATGCACCCGCTTGAGGTGCAGGCCATCGCCGATGGTGAGGTCGCACAGGGGATCGTGGGCTACAACCCGGTGAAGAACCACCAGGTGACGCAGGCGGAAATTGAACGCTGCGAAAAGGACCCGGCCCAGCGCCTGAAGATCCTGCCCGCCCCCAACCCGATCCACCGCCGTTCCAAGGGCGCGCGCTATACCCCCGTGGCCAAGCGCAACGACCGCCCGGACGCGATCGCGTTCCTGCTGCGCAATTTCCCGCAGTTGTCGGAAGTGCAGATGGTCAAGCTGCTTGGCACGACCAAGGACACGATCGAAAAGGTCCGCACCCGCCAGCACTGGAACAGCCCGAACATCAAGCCGCGCGATCCGGTGATCCTTGGCCTGTGCAGCCAGACCGACCTCAATGCGATGGTCAATGCCGCCAACGAGCGCCTTGCCCGTGAAGGGCAGGCTGTGCCGCAGCCGATCGAACTCGACAACGACCCGATCTGACCCATGTCCCGGCCCCCGCCATCCTCATGCCGGGGGCCGGAAGTTACGCGATGGCGCGGGGCTCAGCCCTGCACGCTGAGCCGCTCGATCTCCTCCTTGAGCCGCAGCTTTTCAAGCTTGAGCCGCATCAGCACCCGCTGGTCGGGCATCGGTCGCCTGTCCTCGTCGAAGATCTGGTCATCGAGACGGGCGTGACGTGTCTTGAGGCTGTTGATACGCGCTTCGTACAGCATGGACTCTCCTCCAGCATGTTTGGCTACGACGCGGGTACGCTAACGCAAGGCGCGCGCCAGATGCCATGACAAAATCGCAGGTGTCGGCGAATTCGCGACCATTTCGTTTTTCGTGCGCGATGTGGTTAGGATGGGTCCATGTTCATGTGCTGGATGGAGCGCCATGCTGACAGACCGGGATACCCTCCTTCGCAAGCTGCACGAACTGCGCAGCGAGCATCGCGATCTTGACACCGTCATCAGCCGGATGGGTGAACAACCCGTGGACCAGTTGCAGATCCAGCGCCTCAAGAAGCGCAAGCTGCTGCTCAAGGACGAGATCATGTGGCTTGAAAGCCGGCTGATCCCCGACAGCATTGCCTGATCGCGGCGTTTCACCTATCTGCCCCCATATCAATGCCGTGTCCCAGCCCGAAAGCCGTGAGAGTAAAGACGCCGTGACCAATTCCCCTGCCCCTTCCTCCCCCAAGGACAGCGCCGCGCGCGTCGGCCTGATCATGGGCAGCCAGTCCGACTGGGAAACGATGCGCCACGCCGCCGCCGTGCTGGAAGCGCTGGGCATTTCGCACGAAATCCGCATCGTCTCCGCCCACCGCACGCCCGACCGGCTGGCGGACTATGCCCGCACGGCGCGCGCGCGCGGGCTTTCGGTCATCATCGCGGGCGCGGGCGGGGCCGCCCACCTGCCGGGCATGTGCGCGGCGTGGACCAGCCTGCCGGTGCTGGGGGTTCCGGTGGAATCGCAGGCGCTCAAGGGCATGGACAGCCTGCTGTCGATCGTGCAGATGCCCGGCGGCGTGCCGGTCGGAACCCTTGCGATCGGCCGCGCCGGGGCAAAGAACGCGGGGCTGCTTGCTGCGTCCATCCTGTCGCTTGGTGACGGGGCGCTGGCGCAGCGGCTGGAGGAATGGCGCGCGCAACAGACGGACTCCGTGGCAGAGGAACCCGTGACATGACGCCGCTGTCCCCGAACGCCGTCCTTGGCATCGTGGGCGGCGGGCAACTGGGCCGCATGTCGGCGGTGGCGGCCGCGCGGCTGGGCTTTCGCGCCCACATCCTGACGACGGAGGCCGATGGCCCGGCGGCACAGGTGGCCCATGCGGTGACCGTCGGCGCCTATGACGACCATGACGCGCTGCGCCGCTTTGCCAATGCGGTCGATGTCGTGACGTTCGAGTTCGAGAATATCAGCGCCGATGGGCTGGACCTGCTGTCCTCCCTGCGGCCGGTGCACCCGTCGGGCCACATCCTGCGCATCAGCCAGGACCGCATCGCGGAAAAGACGTTCCTGCGGGACGCGGGTATCCCGCTGGCCCCGTTCCATCTGGTCGAAAGCGAATCGGACCTGACGGCGGCGGCGGATGCGCTGGGCTATCCCTTCATCCTCAAGACCACACGACTGGGATATGACGGCAAGGGGCAGGCGCGCCCCCATGCACCCGAAGACCTCGCCCCCGCTTTCGCCCGCCTGTCGCCGCATCCGCTGGTGGCCGAGGGCATGGTCGATTTCGCCTGCGAGGTCAGCGTCATGGTCGCGCGCAATGCCGCGGGCGAGGTCGTGACGTTCGATGCGACGGAAAACCGCCACCGCAACGGCATCCTCGACCTCAGCCTCGCGCCGGCGCGCATTCCTTCCGAACTCGCCACCCGCGCGCGTGGCCTGGCAACGGACATCGCCTGCGCGCTGGACCTGATCGGCATCATGGGGGTGGAGATGTTCGTCGATCGCGATGGCGGGCTTCTGGTCAATGAAATCGCGCCGCGCCCGCACAATTCGGGCCACTGGACGATGAATGCCTGCCCCGTGGACCAGTTCGAGATGCATGTCCGCGCGGTGACCGGCCTGCCGCTGCCGCCCGCGACACGGCACAGCGACGCGGTGATGAAAAACCTGATCGGGCCGGACGACATGGCGCTGTGGCCGCGGATCATGGCGACGCCCGGCCTGCTGGCGCATCATTACGGCAAGGCGCAGGCCCGTCCCGGCCGCAAGATGGGGCATGTGAACGTGCTGTTCCCCCATGGTGGCCTGCCCGGTGAGTTCGGGGTGGAGGACGCCCTTGGCCCGCTGGCGACACGCACGCAGTAACCGTCTGCCTGCCGCATGGTCGGGGTCTGGCTGAAGGCCCCTAGATCAGCCCCATCTTGCGAAAGCTGATGCTGTGCCCGTTCCCGACCACAAGGTGGTCATGCAGGTGCAGGCCCATGATGCTGGCGACCTGCTGTATATGCAGGGTCATCTGGATATCCGGGGCCGATGGCGTCGGGTCACCGCTGGGATGGTTATGCGCAAGGATCAGGATGCGCGCATCAAGGTCGAGGGCACGGCGCATGACCTCCCGCGGGTAGACCGGGGCCTGGTCCACGGTGCCGACCCACATGACGCGGTCCTCGATCAGGCGATGCTCCCCATCAAGGAACAGCACCCGCAACTGTTCCGTGCTGTCATGCCCCATGACCGCCTGCAGGTATTCCACCACCCTGCGGTGTCCCGACAGGACGTCGCCCTGCCGGACATAGGCATGGTGCAGGCGCAGCGCCGCTTCGCGCACGATGGCGATCATGGGGGAAAGCGACGGACTGTCCCCCAGCACCGCATCAAGGTCGTTCGGATGGGCCGACAGCGCCATCCCGGCGGAGCCGAAACGCGCAAGCAGCATGTCGACGCACCTGTCGGGTTCCGCATTCCCCGGATCGAGCGTGCCCAGCACATGGCGCAGCAGCGCCCGGTCATTCATCCCCGCGCCGTCGCGAACGTCATGGCGCAGGCCATCCCCTGGGGCATCCCTTGGGGCATCCCACGGGGCAGGCAGGGCATCATGGTGGGGATCGCGGCTTCCCATTCGCGGACATATCCATGCAGATGTCGATAATTTCGGGACAGATGGCCCGACGGCAGGGCATAGTAGGGTCCAATAATCGATAACAGACGGAGGTTACATACCCGCATGAATTTTTCCGCCCCCCCCGCCCCGCGCAACGCGGTCCTGTTCGACCTTGATGGCACGATCATCCGTTCCCATGACGGCATCATCGAATCCATCCATGCCGTGCTGCGCGACATGGGGCATGAACCGGACCTGTCGATTGACCTGACATGGGTGGTGGGACCGCCGCTTCGCGACCTGCTGGCCCATATCCTTGCCCATTACGGCGATGACCGCGTGGATGAGGCGATGGAGCGGTACCGCAGGCATTACGAAGGCGGCGGCATGCGCAAAAGCCCGCTGTTCGACGGGATGCGCCATGTGATCGAAAGCCTGCACGCGACGGGGACGCGACTGTTCGTCGCCACGTCGAAGCCGCGCTACCTCGCGCGCAAGATCCTGCACCTGCGCGACCTGTCGCAGTATTTCGACGGGCTGTCCGGCGCGCGCGCGGATGACAGCGGCGCGGAAAAGCCCGAACTGATCGCGGCCCTGCTGCGGGAACATGATGTCGCGCGCAACCATGCCCTGATGATCGGCGACCGGCGTTTCGACATCACCGGCGCGCATGCGAACCATGTCCGCGCGCTTGGCGTGCTGTGGGGATATGGCGGACGCGACGAACTGATCGCCGCAGGGGCCGATGCGCTGGTCAGCCAGCCCGACGAACTGCTCGAAGCCATCGACACGCAGTTCAGGCTGATGGCGAAACACGCCGCCTGAGGCGCTATAGCAGCTTCTCCCGCCGCAGGGAGGTCCAGTCCACGTCACCTGCGATGATGCAGTCATGCATGACCGTGGACAGCAGGCGGCCATGGGCCTCCACCTGCCGCATGACGGTGGCGGCCCCTTCCATCTGGCGGGGGCTGGGCGGGAATGTCCCGTCGTCCCACACCACCACGAGCGAGACCGCATGCAGCCGCAGCACGCGCTGCAGGATATCCCGGCACATCTCGGCGGGGGAGCCATCGGGCACCCGCTCCTCCCCCACCAGGCGGTTGGTGGCGTCCAGCAGCAGGATCGTCACCTGCCCTTCCGCCGCACGCCCCCGCGCGGGCATGGCGGCGCGCGTGGTGATGTAATGGGTCCAGGCCGCCTGCAGGTCGTGGATATAGGGCTGCGGTCGCACATCCGCCCGGCACAGGCGTCCCGCCACGATGGCGGGCAGGCCCAGCACCGCGCACGCGCGTGGTCCCACCCCCGCCGCGCGCAGGGCGTCATGACCCGCCGACAGCACCGCCGGAAGCGATCCGAAACGCGCGATCAGGTCCTTGGCCAGCGGCTTGGTGTCGCGGCGCGGGATCCCGGCGAACAGCAGCACCTCAAGGATCTCGTAATCCGCCAGCGACGCCCCGCCCGCCGCGCGTATGCGCGCGCGCATGCGGGCGCGATGGCCGCCGGGGCCGGTCCTGCCGCTGCCTGCACGTGATGCCACGTCACCTCCCGCCCATTGCCTGTGCCGCACGCATCATGGCCGATTGCACGCCATCACCACAATGATGCAGGTCTGGTGCGCGTGGTCATGGCCTGCCGGGACCGACATTGCTATAGATGGCCGCGTGATGGACAGTCCTTTCCCCCCCGCCCGCGTTCCCGCCGAAGACGCGCCCGAGTACCTTGCCCGGCTCAATCCGGAGCAACGCGCCGCGATCGAGACGACGGACGGCCCGCTGCTGGTCCTTGCCGGCGCGGGCACGGGCAAGACGCGCGTGCTGACGACGCGTTTCGCCCATATCCTGCTGTCGGGACGTGCACGCCCGAACCAGATCCTCGCCGTGACCTTCACCAACAAGGCCGCCCGCGAAATGCGCGAGCGAATCGGCGCGCTCCTCGGCGCGCCGGCGGAGGGGCTGTGGCTGGGGACGTTCCATTCCCTGTGCGCGCGCATGCTGCGCCGCCACGCGGAATATGTCGGGCTGTCGAGCAATTTCACGATCCTCGATACCGATGACCAGATGCGCCTGCTCAAGCAGGTGATCGAGTCTTACCGCATCGATACCAAGCGCTGGCCGCCACAGGGGATCATGGGCGTCATCCAGCGCTGGAAGGACCGTGGCCTGACCCCGCCGCGCGTCAGCAAGGCGGAGGACTGCGACTTTGCCGATGGCAGGTGCCGCGCGATCTATGAGGATTACCAGAAGCGCCTGATACAGCTCAACGCCTGCGACTTTGGCGACCTGATGCTGCACATGACGGAAATCATGCGCACCCATCCCGACGTGCTGGCGCAGTACCACCGCTTCTTCCGCTACATCCTGGTCGATGAATACCAGGACACGAACACGATCCAGTACCTGTGGCTGCGCCTGCTGGCCCAGCGGGGCGAGGGGCAGGCCAACATCTGCTGCGTGGGGGATGATGACCAGTCGATCTATTCCTGGCGCGGGGCGGAGGTGGAGAACATCCTGCGCTTTGAACATGACTTCCCCGGCGCCCATGTCGTGCGGCTGGAGCGCAACTACCGCTCCACCCGGCAGATCCTTGGCGCGGCGTCGGGCCTGATCGCCCATAACGAAGAACGGCTGGGCAAGACGCTGCATCCGGGCCGCGACGATGCCGAAGGGGAGAAGGTGCGCGTCATCTCCGTATGGGATTCGGATGACGAGGCCCGCATGGTGGGCGAGGAGCTGGAGCGTCTGCACAAGGACGGCCACCCCCTGTCGGAATGTGCCATCCTGGTCCGCGCGGGCTTCCAGACCCGCGCGTTCGAGGAACGGCTGATCGCGATCGGCCTGCCCTATCGCGTGGTGGGGGGCCTGCGCTTTTACGAACGCGCGGAAATCCGCGATGCGCTGGCGTACATGCGGGTGCTGTCGCAGCCCTCGGACGACCTTGCGTTCGAGCGCATCATCAATGTCCCGCGCCGGGGCATCGGCAATACCGGCCTGCAGAAGCTGCACCTGCACGCGCGCGCCCGCGACATCCCCCTGACCGCCGCCGTGCTGGAGATGCTGGCCGAGGGCCAGATCAAGGGCCGCGCGCGCGAACACCTCACCGCGCTGATGAAATGTTTCGGGCAGTGCCGCGAGGACCTGCCCCGCGAAGGGCATGTGGTGGTGGTCGAGCGGCTGCTTGAGGACAGCGGCTACCTCGACATGTGGAAGGCGGACAAGTCGCCCGACGCGCCGGGGCGGCTGGACAACCTCAAGGAACTGGTGCGCGCGCTGGCGGATTTCGAGAACCTTGGCGGGTTCCTCGAACATGTCGCGCTGGTGATGGAGACGGAGGAGAACGCGGGCAACGAGCGGCTGAGCATCATGACGCTGCATGGCGCCAAGGGGCTGGAGTTCGACACCGTGTTCCTGCCGGGCTGGGAGGAAGGGGTCTTCCCCTCCCAGCGCACGCTTGACGAAGGCGGGGCGAAGGGGCTGGAGGAAGAACGCCGCCTTGCCTATGTCGGGATCACGCGCGCGCGCCTGCGCGCGATCATCAGCCATGCCGCGAACCGCCGCATCTATGGCAACTGGCAGTCCGCAATCCCCAGCCGCTTTGTCGAGGAGCTGCCCCCCGAATACGTGCACGCCACCGGGGATGCGACGCGCGCGCGCCATAACGGCGCGATGCGCAGCCCGGTATTCGGGGCCACGCCGTTCCCGGTCGTGGCACGGCGCCGCCCTGTCGTGGACGCCACGACATCGGACACACCGGCACGCAGGTCGGCCTTTCCCATCGGCACGCGTGTCTTTCACCAGAAATTCGGCTACGGCACCGTAACGTCCGTCGAAGGCAACCGTCTGGAGGTCGCGTTTGAAAAAGCCGGCCCCAAACGGGTGATCGACACTTTTGTTGAGCAGGTATCATGACCCTTCCCCCCCGCCGCCACGCCACCGAACTGGAGACCATTGCGGTCACCGTCCCGCCCGAAGCCGTGGAGGCCTATGAAAACGCGCTGTCCATCGTCTGCGCGACCATCGGCATTTTCGAAGTGGACGACGCGCAGACCGCATGGCGGGTGGAGGGCGTGCGTGATCTGGGCAACGGGGAAGACGAACTGCGCACCGCCCTTGTGCTGGCGGCGGCGCTGACGGGGGTGGACGCGCCGCTGGAGCGCACGCCAACCGAATCCGAAGGGTGGCTTGCCCGCACGTACGAGGCCTTTCCCGAACAGACGGCGGGCCGTCGCTTCGCCATTCGCGGCACGCACCTCGAACCCGGCGCGAACCCGCAGCGCATCACGCTGGTGCTGGATGCAGGCGTTGCGTTCGGGTCGGGGGAACACGGCTCCACGCGCGGGTGCCTGCGCGCGCTGGAAATGATCGCCCATCGCCGCCCGCACCGCATCCTCGACCTTGGCTGCGGGTCAGGCATCCTTGCCATGGCGGCGGCGGCGCTGCTGAAACGCCCGGTACTCGCCACCGACATCGACCCGTGGTCCGTGCGCGTCACACGGCGCAACGCGCGGATGAACGGGCTGTCGAACCTTGTCTCGTGCCATCTGGGCAACGGGTGGAGCACGCCCGCCATCCGCAGGCATGCGCCCTATGACCTTGTGTTCGCCAACATCCTTGCCCGTCCGCTGTGTTCGATGGCGGCCGACCTGGCGCACAACCTGCTGCCCGGTGGCACGGCCATCCTTGCCGGCCTGCTCGACACGCAGGTGCGCATGGTGCTGTCGGCGCACCGCCGGCAGGGGCTGGTGCTCGAACGCCGCCTGCGCGAGGGGGACTGGGCCACGCTGATCCTGAGGAAACCCGATGCCTGACCCCGTCACCGTCACGGACATCCGGATCCGGCCCGCCACACCCGACGACATCCCCGCGATCGTGGACATCATCAACGATGCCATCCGCAACAGCACGACATTATGGGAAACCCGCGAAACCACGGTGCCCGTGCGGCTGGAATGGCTGCGTGACAGCAATGCGCAGGGCTTTCCCATCCTTGTCGCGGTCACGCCCGACGGCACGGTTGCGGGATATTGCAGTTGGAAGACGTTCCGCCCGTTCTCCGGCTATGCCCACACGGTCGAACATTCCATCTACATCGCCCCGGCGTTCAAGCGGCGCGGCATCGGCAGCCTGCTGCTGGGCCATCTGTGCGAACTTGCGCGCAAATCGGATGTGCATGTGATGGTCGCGGCCATCACCGCGTCGAACACGCCCTCGCGCCTGCTGCATGAACGCTTCGATTTCCAGCCCGGCGGCATGATCCCGCAATGCGGGACGAAATTCGGCCGGTGGATGGACCTGATGTTCCTGTACAAACTTGTCCCCAACGACTGACCGCCGTCATGGACATGACGCGCCGCAGCCTTTCCCTCCTTTTTAACCGGAGCCACGTTCCATGACGGATGCCCCCACCCGCCTCCACGCATTACGCGAAACCCTGCGACAGGCCAGCGTCGATGGCTTCATCCTGCCGCGCGGGGACGAACATCTGGGGGAATATGTCGCCCCCTGTTCCGAACGTCTGGCATGGCTGACGGATTTCACCGGCAGCGCGGGCATGGCGGCGGTCCTGATGGATCGCGCGGCAGTCTTTTCCGACGGCCGCTACACCACGCAGATGGAACACCAGGTCAACGGCCTGTGCTGGGAACGGCTGCACCTGATCGAAACCCCGCCCGCGCAGTGGCTGGCGCAGCACGGCGCCAACGCACGCATCGGATATGACCCGCGCCTGCTGAGCGAGAAGGCGCTGGTGCCCTTCCTCGAGGCGGGGCTGACGCTGGTGCCGCTGGCGCGCAACCCGGTGGACGCCATCTGGACCGACCGCCCGATGCCGCCCTGCACCCCCTGCCTTGAACAGCCGCTTGAATATAGCGGCCTCGACAGTGCGACAAAACGCGCGACCCTTGCCACGGGGCTGCGCGACTCGGGCGCGGACTGCGTCGTGCTCAGCGACCCGGCCTCCATCGCGTGGCTGCTCAACATCCGGGGCAACGATGTCCCCTATACGCCGCTCAGCCTGTGTTTCGCGATCGTGCGTGCCGATGCGGGCGTTTCCCTGTTCATCGACCCGACCAAGCTGACGCCGCGCACGCGCGAATGGCTGGGCGGGGACGTGCGCACCTTCCTTCCCGATGACCTGTCCGCGCACCTTGCCGCGCTGGCGGGGCAGCGGGTGCAGGTGGACCCGGCCGCCAATTCCGTGTGGTTCATCCAGACGCTGGAACAGGCCGGGGCCACCGTCCTGCGCGCCACCGACCCGTGCATCCTGCCCAAGGCGATCAAGAACCCGGTGGAACAGGACGGCGCGCGCCGCGCCCATGAACATGACGCCGTGGCCATCTGCCGCTTCCTGCACTGGCTGCAGACCGAGGGCGTGGGCACGGGCGAACTCGAGGCTACGGAGCGCCTCGACGCCTTCCGCAGGCAGTGCCTGGATTACCGCGAGGAAAGCTTCCCCGCCATTTCCGGTTCCGGCCCCAATGGCGCGATCATCCATTACCGCGTAACCCCCGAAACCGACCGCGTCCTGCGCCATAACGAGGTGTACCTGATCGACAGCGGGGGGCAGTATCCCTATGGCACGACGGACATCACCCGCACCGTGTGGACCGGCCCCGAACAGCCCGATGATGATGTGTGCGACGCCTTCACCCGTGTCCTGCGCGGGCATATCGCGCTGGCGCGGGCGCATTTCCCGCTCGGCACCACGGGCCATGCGCTCGACGTGCTGGCGCGCCAGGCGCTGTGGGAAGGCGGGCTGAATTACGACCATGGCACCGGCCATGGAATCGGCAGCTACCTGTCGGTGCATGAAGGGCCGTGCAACATCTCCACCCATTACCGCCCGGTCCCGCTCGAAGCCGGGATGATCATCTCCAACGAACCGGGATATTACCGCCCCGGCGCGTTCGGCATCCGGCTGGAGAACCTGCTGCTGGTCCAGCCTGCGGTCACCAATGGCGAAAACCGTCCCTTCCTCGCGTTCGAGGTGCTGACCCTCGCCCCGTTCGACCGTCGCCTGATTGCGGTGGACATGCTCAACACCACCGAAATCGCGTGGCTCGACGCCTATCATGCACGGGTTTTTGAACAGGTGTCCCCACATCTGGACAATGCCGGGCAGACATGGCTGGAGGCGGCCTGCGCACCGTTGAGCGCCAGATAATGTGACCACGAATATGGTCCCGGACGGGGGTGATGGAATTGTCACATGCCGGTCTGGGGCCTAGGACTTTTTACCAGTTCCGACGCAACTGGGTCCGACAGCGATGCCCGGAAACAGCCAAGCCGGTGCGCAACCTGACCCGCAGTCAGGTGCAAGCACGATAGGGAGACGTTCAAAATGTCCGCAGAAAAAACAATTCCCGCCACCCTGATCCCCGGCGACGGGATCGGCCCCGAAATTGTTGACTCCGTCATCGAGATCCTTGACGCCGTCGGCGCACCGTTCAAGTGGGAGAAGGCGCTCGGCGGTGTGTCCGCCCTTGACGCCACCGGCAGCCCGCTTCCCAAGGAAACGATCGAAAGCATCCGTCGCACCGGCCTCGCGCTGAAGGGTCCGCTGACCACCCCCGTCGGGGGCGGCTTCAAGTCCATCAACGTGACACTGCGCCAGGAGTTCGGTCTGTTCGCGAATGTCCGTCCCACAAAGACGATCGTCCCGGGCGGCCGCTTCGAAAACATCGACCTCGTCATCTTCCGCGAAAACCTCGAGGGCTACTACGCCGCGCTCGAAAACTACATCCCGGTCGGTGATGACCCGCACGCCATCGCGACGAGCGCCGGCTACACCTCCCGCGCGGAATGCAACCGCATCGTCCGCTACGCCTTCGAATACGCGGTCAAGAACAACCGCAAGCGCGTGACGCTGGTGCACAAGGCCAACATCCTGAAGCTGCTGACCGGCCTGTTCCTTGAGGAAGGCCGCAAGGTCGCAAAGGAATATGAAGGCCGCGTCGAAGTGAACGAACGCATCGTCGATGCCTGCGCCATGCAGCTGGTGACCGACCCGTGGCAGTTCGACTGCATCGTCACCACCAACCTGTTCGGTGACATCCTGTCCGACCTGACGGCCGGCCTGGTCGGTGGCCTCGGCCTCGCCCCCGGTGCGAACATCGGCGAAAAGGCCGCCGTGTTCGAGGCGGTCCATGGTTCCGCCCCCGACATCGCGGGCCAGAACAAGGCCAACCCGACCGCGCTGCTGCTGGCGGCGAACATGATGCTGCAGCATGTCGGCCGCAAGGACCTTGCCGATCGTATCGACAGCGCGATCAAGAAGGTCATCACCTCCGGCGCGGTGCGCACGGGCGACCTTGGCGGCAAGGCGACCACGACCGACCTGACGGCGGCGCTGAAGCAGGCGCTGGTCTGACCTGACCACCCGTTCCCGCAACGGCGCATTGCCGTCGCGGGAGTGGTAAAAAAGGGCCGTGGCATTCCCCTGCCACGGCCCTTTTTGCGTTCTGTTGTCTCTTAAAGACATCAAGCGTTTTTGGTGAAGCTTTTTTCAAAAAGCTTCGAAGAATGTAGTCTTTCTGAAAAACAACCTGTCAGCTTCCGCGATAGGTCGAAAACCCGTAGGGCGAGACCAGCAGCGGGACATGGTAATGCCCCCCCTTCTCCCCCGCCGCACGCTGCGCCATGCCGAATGCGATCGGCACGACATCAAGGAACGGCGGGTCCGACAGCGCCACGCCGCGCCCACGGAAATAGGCCGCGACCGCGAATTCCAGCCGGTAGGTCCCGGCTTTCATATCCCCCACTGCCGCCGACAGGTCGGGACAGCGCCCGTCCGTGTTCGTCACGCCGGCAAAGAGGCGCTCATTACCCGACCACAGGGTAATTTCCATTCCCGCCGCAGGCTGCCCCGACACAAGGTCAAGGACATGGGTCGAAAGGGTGCTCATGGCGTTTCCTCCAGCCGTTTGAGGATATCGGCCTGCCGCAGGGCCGCGATCTTCGCGATTTCGTCGAGGGCCGCGCCAATCTCCGTCTCCGGGTCATGCGCCAGCCGCCGCTCCATCTCGTCCAGGATCCGTGCCTTGTCCGACAGCCGCACGCAGATGATGAACGGAATGCCGAATTTGGCCGCATAGGCATCATTGAGCGCCCGGAACCGCGCGAATTCCTCCGGCGTCAGGCGGTCCAGCCCGGCCGAGGCCTGTTCACTGGCGGATGCGTCCGTCAGCGTCGGGTCAACCCCGGCCAGCCGGGCCAGTTCGGGATGCGCGCGGATCAGGGCCATCTGCTGCGTATCGGTGGCGCGGCGCATTTCATGCACCATGACCCGCAGCATGTGCGCTTCGTCATCAAAGGGCCGGTAATCCAGCGCCTGTTCCGCCACCCATGGGGAATGTTCGAACATCGGGCCGAACAGTTCGATGAAACGGGCCTCATCCAGCGCGTTGGCGCGTGCAATGGCCGATGTCATGCCGGATGCACCGCAAGCCAGTGGCGCGCGATCTCCAGCCGGGTCGTCACCCACACCTGTTCCTTGCCGGCGATGTAATCGAGGAACCGGGCCACGGCGCGCGCACGCCCCGGACGCCCGGCCACGCGACAATGCAGCCCCACCGACATCATCTTCGGCGCGCTGGCCCCTTCCTCATACAGTTCGTCGAACGTGTCGCGCAGGTAGCGGAAGAACTGCTCCCCTTCGGTAAAGCCGTTCAGGGCGACGAAACGCATGTCATTCACATCGAGCGTATAGGGCACGATCAACTGCGCCCGGCCATTGCTGCGGTCATAGTACGGCAGGTCATCGGCATAGGAGTCGGCGTCATAGACAAAGCCGCCTTCCTGCGCGACGAGGCGCGCGGTATTGGGGCTGGTGCGGCCCTGGTACCAGCCCAGCGGGCGCGACCCGGTCACCTGTGTATGCAGGGCGATACATTCCTCGATATGGGCGCGCTCCACCGCTTCGGGGATGTGCTGGTAATCGATCCAGCGCAACCCGTGAGAGGCGATTTCCCACCCGGCATCCTTCATCGCACGCACCGCGTCGGGATTGCGGGCCATGGCCATCGCGACACCGAATACCGTCACCGGCTGGCGGCGCTGCGTGAAAATCCGGTGCAGGCGCCAGAACCCGGCACGCGCGCCATATTCATACAGGCTTTCCATCGCGATCGCGCGCGCGCCGGGAATCGACGGCGCACCGATCATTTCCGACAGGAACGCCTCCGACCCGCGATCACCATGCAGGATGGAGTTCTCGGCCCCTTCCTCGTAATTGATGACGAACTGCACCGCGATACGCGCGCCACCGGGCCATTTCGGGTCGGGCGGTGATCCGGCATAGCCGACCAGGTCACGCGGATATCCGTTGGGCTGCCCCATCATCTCACTCCCCATATTCCGCAAGGGCGGCATCCACGGCACGGCCGGAAACAAGGCCATGCCCCTCCTGCCGCAGCACCGCCTCCAGCGCGCCAAGCGTGAGCAGCACCTTGTGCTTCGCCGCGTTGTAGCCCATTGCGCCAATGCGCCAGATCCGGCCCTGCAGCGGACCGAAGGCGGAACCGATCTCGATCTCGAAATCCTCGCGCATGCGCGTGCGCACCTTCTCGCCATCAACGCCTTCGGGGATGTACACCCCCGTCACGTTGGCCATGCGGTGTTCGTCACTGCCGAACAGCGTCAGCCCCATCGCACGCAGGCCAGCACCCATTGCGCGGCTTGCTGCGGCATGGCGGGCGAAACGCGCCTCCAGCCCTTCCTCGACCATGATGCGCGCGGCCTCCCGCGCGGCATAGAGCATGCTCGTCGCCTCGGTATGGTGGTTCAGCCGCTTTTCGGACCAGTAATCCATGATCATGGCCAGGTCGAAATAGTTCGAGGCGATGCGCGCGCGCGTGCCATCCGTGGTGTTCGCGCTGCGGATCCCGGCCTCCACATGGCGACGCGACATGATGTATGCGGCGGCACGGTCCGAAATCGTGATGGGCGAGGACCCCGGCGGCCCCCCCATGCATTTCTGCAGGCCGCCCGTCACGATATCCACGCCCCACCGGTCGGTCGCAACCGGCATCCCGCCCAGCGTCGCCGTCGCATCGACATAGGACAGGACATCATGCCTGCGGCACAGTTCCCCCACCCCGTCGAGCGGCTGGGCCATGGTGGTGGAGGTATCGCCATGGATGCACGCCAGCACGTTCGGGCGGTGCGCGATGATGCCGTCCTCGATCTGTTTCAGGGTCGCGACCTCGCCCCACGGGATGTCGATGGTGAAGATCTCCGCGCCGATCCGCTGCGCGATTTCCGACAGCAGCAGCCCGAAGCGTCCCGCCCGCACGATCAGCAGCCGCGATCCCGGTTCGAGGAGCGAGACCAGCGCCGCCTCGATCCCCGCGCGGGCCGTGCCGTCAACCAGAAGCGTCCAGCGGTTTTCCGTCATGAAGACCGTACGGTACAGCGCCATCGTCTGGTTCATGTATTCCGTCATTTCCGGGTCGAACTGCCCCAGCATGTCGGCGGCCATGGCACGCAGCACGCGCGGATGCACGTTGACAGGCCCCGGCCCCATCAACATGCGCGAGGGGGGGTCAATCTGACCAAAAATGTTCTGTGTCATCAGGAACGTCTTTCAAAAAGGCACACGAAATCCGTCAGCGCGCGCAGGGCGACCTCCACATCCGCCGCCGTCACGGCCTCGGCGGGATTGTGGCTGATGCCCTTTTCACAACGGATGAACAGCATGGAGACGGGGGCAAGGTGCGCCATGACCATCGCATCATGGCCCGCGCCACTGACCAGCACGCGCGCGGGCGTCCCGGTCACGTCCGCCACCGCCTGTTCCATCAGGCCGGTCAGGCGCGCATCGCACGGGGTGGCGTCAAGGTCCTGCTGCAACGTCACGTCAAGGATGATGTCGCGCCGCGCCGCAATCTGGCGGATGCCGTCGATGATCTCCCGCGCGGCCGCATCGCGCACCGCATTGGTGCCCGCGCGGACATCGATGGTGAACATCACGTCGCCGGGCACCACATTGGCCGCACCGGGCTGCACCTCCAGCCGTCCCACCGTCGCGACAAGGTCGGCAGGCCCGTTGCGGCCGACCCGCTCCACCGTGCCGATCGCCTCCGCCGCAGCCGCCAGCGCATCGCGGCGCAGGTGCATGGCGATCGTGCCCGCATGCCCCGCCATCCCCTGCATCGTCACGCGGTAACGGTGCTGCGCCGCAATCGCGCTGACCACGCCCACGGCGCGGCCTTCGGCCTCCAGCACGGGGCCCTGCTCGATATGCGCCTCGACATAGGCCAGCACGCGGCCGGGGGCGATCCGGGCCTCGTCGATCGCGGCAAGGTCGAGGCCGAATTCCGCCAGCGCTTCGGCCAGCGTGATCCCGTCGCGGTCGGCCATCGACAGGTCGAACCCGTCACGCACCCCCGCCACCGTGCGCGAAGTCAGCATGGCGGCGGGAAAGCGCGAGCCTTCCTCATCCCCGAACCCGATGACCTCGAGCGCGAAGGGAAAGCGCCGCCCTGCCCGCGCGAAGCTGGCGACCACCTCGATCCCGAGGATCACGCCCAGCATCCCGTCGTAACGCCCGCCATCGCGCACGCTGTCCACATGCGACCCGATCAGCAGCGATGGCGCGTCCGCTGTCGTGCCTTCGTACCGTCCGACCACATTCCCCACGGCGTCAACGCGCACGGACATGCCCGCGTCATCCATCCACCCTGCGATCCGGTCCAGCGTCGCGCGGTATCCCGCGCCAAGGTAGGGACGGAACAACCCGTCCGCATCATCGGAATAGGGCGCGGATCCCAGCAGGTCACACCGCGCCAGCGCACGCTGCCCCGAAGGGGGCGGGGCGGAAATCGGCTGCAATCCTACCATGCTGCGACTCCCCCGTCGCTGCGCGGGTCGGTGGCCCCTTCGATCAGGCCGGTCTTTTCATGGCGCACCAGCGCGCCCGCATGCCCCATGGTGGAGGTGAACGGCCCCATCCGCTCCATCTGATGGCCCGCCGCCTGCATGCGCGCGATCAGTTCGGGGTCAAAGCGATCCTCGTATTTCAGGCTGACGCTTTCCTCCCCCCATGTCCGGCCCAGCAGCCAGCGTGGCGCGGTGACCGCGCGCTGCAATGGCACGCCATAACAGGCATAACGGGTGAAGACGGCCGCCTGCGTCTGCGGCTGCCCCTCCCCCCCCATGGTGCCATAGACCATGGTCCGCCCGTCATCGAGGCGCGCGCCAGCGGGATTGAGGGTATGGAACGGCTTGCGCCCCGGACGCAGGCCATTCCACCCGTCAGGGTCCATGCCGAAACTGGTACCGCGATTCTGCCACACCACGCCGGTGCGCGGCAGGACGACGCCCGACCCGCATTCGAAATACAGGCTCTGGATCATGCTGACGGCCAGCCCGTCGGAATCGATCACGCCCAGCCATACCGTATCCCCCGCCTGCGACGGATGGGGCCACGGGGCCGCGCGCTGCGGGTCGATGGAGGCCGCCATGCGGTCCAGCGCGCCCGCATCGTCAAGGATATCCTGCGCCTGCACCGTCATCAGCGCCGGGTCGCCCACATGCGTGTCACGATAGCGGAAGGCAAGCTTCGTCGCCTCCACCAGCGTGTGCATGTAGTCATAGCTGTCCACCTTCGCCGCGCGCAGGCGGTCGAACAGCGACAGGATCAGCAGCGAGGCCACGCCCTGCGTCGGCGGCGCGACGTTGTAAAGGTCCGCGCCACGGATGCGCGCATGCAGCGCGGGCTGGTGCACGGCGCGATGCGACTGCAGATCCGACAGCGCAAGCGGACTGCCCAGCGCCGCAAGGTCGGCGGCAAGGTCGGCGGCAATGCGCCCGCGATAGAAACTGTCCAGCCCCTCATCCGCGAGCACGCGCAGCGTGCGGGCAAGGCGCGGGTTGTGCAGGATGTCGCCCGCATGCGGCAGGCGGCCTGCCGGCATGAACTGATCGGCGAAACCGGGAACGGCACGCAGTTCATCAACCTTGGCGCGCGTGATGTCCGCGGCCCCGGCCGTAACCGGCACGCCCTGTTCGGCGTAATAGATCGCATCCGCCAGGATCCGGCCCAGCGGCAGGCCGGGCTGGATCGCGTGGCTCCATGACAGGGCCATGTCCCACCCGGACACCGTGCCCGCGACCGTGTTCGCCGCAAGCGGCCCACGCCACGGGATACGGTCCAGCCCGGCATTGCGGTAGAATGCGACATCGGCCTTCATGGCCGCGGCCCCGCTGGCGTCGATGCTTTCCGCGCGCCCGTCCGGCCACAGCGTCAGCCAGAACGCATCACCGCCAATGCCCGTCATGTGCGGGTAGACCACCGCCAGCGCCGCCGCCGTGGCGACGGCGGCCTCGATCGCCGTGCCCCCGGCCTTGAGGATGTCCAGCCCCGCCTGACTGGCGAGGTGATGGGGCGATGTCACCATCCCCCGGCAGGAGCGCGGCGTGTTGAGCATGGTCACTTACTCCCCATGGTCAGCGGCGTGCAGCGGGCCAGTCCCGCGCGTTGCAGTTCCGCCGCCACGGCGAACAGGGCGGCCTCCGCCCCCGGCGCGCCGATCAGTTGCAGCCCCAGCGGCAGGCCCGACGGGTGCGCCAGCGGCGCGGACAGCACCGGCACGCCTGCAAGGCTGATGGGCTGGGTGAACAGGCCAAGGTTGGCACGGGCCGAGACCTCGCGCCCCTCCACCATGATGGTCGGCTGGTCGATGCGCGGCGCGGGGCCGACGGTTGCGGGTGCGACCAGAACGTCATGCTGGCTGAACAGTTCGTGGATGCGCGTACGGAACCAGCTACGGAAACGCTGCGCCTGCACCAGCGTGGCTGACGGCAGCATCGCGCCCGCCATCAGGCGGCTGCGCGTGGCGGGGTCGTACTGCATTGCGCGCTGGCGCAGACGGGCGAGGTGCAGGCTGCCGCCTTCGGCCGCGGTGATCAGGAAGGAGGCGGCACGCGCACGCGCGGCCTCGGGCAGTTCGATGACCGTCGTGCTGTTGAGATGGCGCATCACTTCGTCAATGGCGGCAACGAAACCGGCGTCGATATTCCGCGCGAACCATCCGCCAAGCCGCGCGATCCGCAGCGACGCGACATCGGGCAGCGCATCGGGCGCGCGGCCGTCCATGACCGCGAACACGGCGCGCAGGTCTTCAACCGTATCGGCCATTGGCCCCACGACATCGAGGCTGGCGGCAAACGGATAGGCCCCGTCACGCGGCAGGCGGCCGAATGTCGGCTTCAGCCCCCACACGCCGCACAGTGCTGCGGGCAGGCGGATGGAGCCATTGGTGTCCGACCCCAGCGTAAACGGCATCAGGCCCGCCGCGACCGCCGCCGCCGAACCACCCGACGACCCACCGGCAAGGCAGGCGGGGTCATGCGGGTTGCGCGTCGTGCCGGTATGCGCGTTCTCGGTGGAGAAGCCGTAGGCGAACTCGTCCATGTTCAGGCTGGCCACCGCGATCGCGCCCTGCGCCTGAAGGCGCGCGACGACGGTTGCATCGCGTGTTGCAGGCGGATTGCCGCGCAGGACGAGGGAACCCGCCGTCGTCACCTCGCCCGCGATGTCGAACAGGTCCTTGACCCCGAACGGAACACCCGCCAGCACGCCGGGGTCCTCCCCCCGGGCGATGCGCTGGTCGATGCCTTCGGCACGCGCCACGGCGGCGGGGCCGAAGATGCGCGTGACACTGTTGAAGCGGGTGTCGCGTGCCTCCATGTCGGCAATGACGCCGGTGATGACGGAAACCGCGCTGCGCCGTCCGGCGCGCACGTCCTGCGCGATCTGCAGCGCCGTGCCCGGATGCTGCGTGTCATGTGCCTGCGTCACGGGATGTACTCCCCGGCCGGTTCACACGTATCGGGCAGGACAAAACCATTCAGCAGGTCGGCATATCCCTGCAGCAGCGCGGCATTCGCGGCCACGTCGTTCATGCAGGCGGCCGGGACGCCCAGCCCGATGCAGCGCGCGGCCTGGACCACTGGAAAGATGTCATCGCCGCCCTGCGCCACCGGCATCGGTGGTGGCACCGCATCGTCATTCATGGGGCTGCTCATGCGCTTCGTCTCCCGGAGCTTTGTGTCGTTTACCGACTTCTTTTAGACGGGATCACATGCAGGGGGGTCAAGGCTGATCAGTTCGGGGGTGTCATACGACAGCAGGCTGTCAAGATGGGCCTGCCCGTCCGCGACATACAGGTCGCGCCCGATCCCCTGGGCAAGGCGTTCGACACCAAAGCGCATGCCGCTGATGGAGGCGCCCGAAAGGCCCATGCTCGGCGTGGCGGAGAAGGTGAAGTTGTGGATGTTCGCCAGCATCGGCGCCAGCGGGTCCGCCGGGTCGCGCGCGACGAACTGGTACCGCTCCCCAAGGTAGGGATAGCTGCCCAGAACCTCGCTTTCCTCGCCCGCGGGCGGGGTATAGCGCTCCCCCCACAGGGCCACGGCATGCGCGAACGAACGGGTTTCGGGACGGCGTGACAGGTCCACGGCAAAGCCGGTGCCGATGATGACGAAATCGAACGCCATCTCCCCCTTTGGGGTCTGCACCACGACCTCGTCCCCGCGCATGGATACGCCCTGCCACGGACAGCCGGTGTGATAGGCGAAATTCGCATGCCTGCGGCAACGCCAGAACGTATCCTGCGGCGGTGGCTGGTTCAGTTCGAAGATGCGCCGCATGAAGCCCCAGCGCAGCCGGTCCTCCAGCGCGCAGAAATAGGCGAGGAAGCCCGTGTTCTCCATCCAGCGGTACGGGTTGATGGAGGGGATTTCCTTACGGCGCAGGCACAGCGTGACCGACGCCGCCCCGGCCTCAAGCGCGGTGGCGGCATTGTCGAAGGCCGAGGCCCCCGCACCCAGCACGCCCACGCGCCGGCCCTTCAGGGCCGCGAAATCAATGGATTCGGATGTATGGGCGAAGCGGTCGCGCGGCAGGCTGTCGCGGATGAAGGCGGGCACATGCCATTCGCCACATCCCTCGATCCCGGTCGCAAGCACCAGTTTGCGCGCGTAATGGACCTGCTGTTCCCCGGCCGCGTTACGGAACGACAGGCGCAGCAGCCCGTCTTCCCACGTCACCCCTTCGAACGCATGGTCGTTGGCGACCGGCAGGTCGAGGATGTCGCGATACCAGTCCAGGTAGGCCTGCCAGTCCTGGCGCGGGATCTTGTCGAGCTTTTCCCACGCCTGCACGCCATAACGGGCCTCGAACCAGGCGCGCGGCGTCAGGCTGGGCACGCCAAGGTCGGGGCCGGTGACATATTTGGGCGTGCGCAGGGTGATCATGCGCGCGAACGTGACCCATGGCCCCTCGCCGCCGCGCGGGGCACGGTCGAACACCTGCACGTTGTCGATGCTGCCGCGCTTGAGCGCGAACGCGGTGGCAAGCCCCCCCTGCCCCGCGCCGATGATCGCGACATCAAGCACCCGCCGCCCGTCATGATAGCGCGCAGGCACCCATTCACGCCGGGGATAGCCGATGATCCCGAGGTCACGCCGCACGGCCCTGCCGAGCGCGCCAAGACCATCGCGTGCATCCGTGCCGTCATGTCCGTGCATCGTCATCTGCCTGTCCCACTGTCATTCGCGTCGTTACCGATGCAGCGGCCATGGCGTCCCCCGACGCCATGATAGGCTGTCCCCCCAACCGCACCGTTGATGCAACAGTGTAATCAGGCGGGCAGGTGTTTCGTCCAGTAGAATGATTTGACCATTCTGTTTCCTAAAACAGAACAGCAGACCGGAACAGGCGCTTACAGCACCTGCTCGTCCCCCACCCCCTGGATGCGGCGCAGTTCCTGGCGCAACTCCTCGATCACCGTTTCCAGCAACGGCGGCAGCCAGCGCGATTCCCGCACATAGACGCCAAGGTCCGTCACCGCGCGCGTATCGCGCAGCGGCACATGGCACAGGCGTTCATGCCCGGCCTGCATTTCCACCGCCAGCGGCGACTGGAACGCAAGGCCGCTGCCGGCGGCGACCATGCGGTTGGTCAGTTCGATGGACCCCGTATGCAGCACGACATGCAGGTGTTCGTGCCACGGGCGCAGCATCGGTTCCATGACACGGTACAGCGACAGGGTGCGCGTCGGCAGGATCAGGCGGTGGCGGACGCACTCCTCGATCGTGACGGTGCGCAGGTGCGCGACGGGGTGGTCGGGGCGCACCACCGCGCCGACCGGGAAATGCGCCACCGCGACACGGCGCAGGTCGGGATACAGCGCCAGCGAAAACGCGATGCCAAGATCGACGCTGCCATCCTGCAGGGCGGAGACGATATTCTTGGGCGAGCCGATTTCCACATTGAGGTCCACGGCCGGATACATCCGCGTGATCCGTTCAAGCAGTGGCGGCAGGAGTTGCCCTGTCACGCCCTCCACCGCCATGATCCGCAACCGCCCGTCCTGCCGGCCGGACAGGGCGTTGATCTGCTCCTCCGTGCGGGCGGCGTCCTGCATGACGGTGACGATGTGCCGCGCCATGATGCGTCCCACCTCCGTCAGGACCATGCCTTCGGGCAGGCGGTCGAACAGCGGCGCGCCCACCTCCGCCTCCATCTGCGCCAGTTGCCGGGTCAGGGCGGAGGGCGTGACGTTCAGGCGGCGCGCGGCCTCGCGGATGGAACGGCATTCGCGCACGGCGTTGAAATAGGAAATCCCCCGCGCGTGCAGGCGCATCATGCGCGGGGTACGCAGGAGGGGCTCACTCATGCCGCCATCCCCGCTGCGCGACGGGCGGCATCACCATGCCCGTAACCGCCATGGCGGCGTGACACCATCGTTGCACCATCGCGCATCGCACGCCATCTCCCATCAAGGTCCACCCCAGCAACCATCGCACCCGGCATCGCCGCGCGCATGGGGGCACGGGATACGGAACATTCCCCGCGATGATACTTCATTCCCGCGCCACCGCCAGAGAGCGCCCCGGCAAAAGACGAACCCGCGCTATCCCCCTTCCGCCGCCAGGTGCGCCCTGCGCCGGACGCGCGGGGCAAGGTCGCGCCCGAAACAGGGCCGGTCGACATACGCGCCCCCACCCGCCACGCATGGATGCGTGGACGACCATGCCACGACACCGCCGCGCACTACATGCCGCACCGCGCCGGAGACAGTTGGCGCGCCACGGCATGACGACAGCACGCGCGCCGGTGCCTGCGGGTCCCACAGCAGCAGGTCGGCATCCGCCCCCACCATGATCGCGCCCTTGCGGGGATGGATGTTGAAGGCCCGCGCCGCGTTGGCCGACGTGATGGCCACGAATTCCTCCGCCGACAGGCGACCGGCACGCACACCATGATGCCACAGCAGCCCCATGCGCCCCACAAGGTCCGGCATGGCGTCCGTCCCGTCCCCACCCGCGCCGGAGGCACTCATCCCCAGCACGCCCGCCGCCAGCGCGCCCCACAGGGACGCATGCTGCGCGCCATCACGCAGGGGGGGCAGGCCGTCATCGCAGGCGGGCGCGTCGTCATCATCCGCCTCCAGCACGAGATGCCGGGGCAGCACCTCCGCACTGACGCGCTGCCCGCGCAGGCGCGCGGCGGCGATGGCGTCAACACCGTCGCGCGTGGAAACCGGCCCGACATGGACCGGCGCGCCCAGCACGCCTGCCATCATGATGGCGCGGGCAATGCCGCTTCCCTCGATCGGGGCGGCACAGGACAGGGCCTGCGCCTCCGCGCCCTCGATCCCGGCGCGGTGCAGTCCCGCGCGCAGGTAGGCCGCGACCTGCCCCCCATGGCCGTCGAACGCGCATAACGCCCCCAGCGCCAGCGCATGGTCGATCACGCCCATGACCTGCGTATCGTCCATCGCCCCGCCGCAGGACAGGCGAAAGGCGTTCACCCCACATGCCTGCGTCACCTCCGCCATGCCGCGCGCGACATCCACGTCCCAGTGCCCGACCACCATATGGGCGGACACATCGACGCCTGCCCCGCGTGCCGCATGCCGCCAGTCCCGCCATGCCGCGCGCAGCCCCTGCCCACGCGGCGCGGTGACGCAGTCGATGATGGTCGTTGTCCCCGCCGCCAGCAGTGCCGGTCCCATGCAGGCCATGCGATGCGCATCCGCGCCGATACGGGTATGCGGGTCCACCCCGCCGGGCATCACCAGCAGGCCGCCCGCATCCAGCACGTCGCAACCGGCGGGAATGTCCAGCGACGGGCCGATGGCGGCGATTTCGCCATCGTCGCCACACAGGACGTCAATCCTGAACGACGCCTCCGCCGTGACCACCGTCCCGCCACGCACCAGCAGCATCATACCCCCGCCATGGATAAGTGATTGACAAACGTCTCCGGGTGCCGGCTTTTTTCAAAAAGGCGGCATCTTTCGAAGCTTTTTGAAAAAAGCTTCACCAAAAACTTTTTGTTTGCCTTTGGTACGGTCCCCGATTCAGGCACATTCCTCGATCCCGGTGGCGACGGACAGGCTGCTGCCCAGCCGGTCCAGCCTGCGGCGCACGCTTTCGCCCTGCACCACGGCCCGTCCCGATGCAAAGCGCAGGACCAACTGGTCCCCATCGAACACCAGTTCCGTGCCGCGCAGCAGCGCATCCGTCCCGCCACTGACGCTGTAGGCCAGGCGCAGTGCCTGCCCCAGCACCAGCGCGCGTGCGAACTGTGTCTCGTCCAGCAGCAGGCGGGAAGGTTCAAGACATGGTGTCGCCATGTCCACGCCATAACGCACCGCCAGCGTCAGCGCGAGGAAGGCACGCGCCCCATGCGTGAATCCCACCCCCTGCATGCGCAGGATCCGCAGGTAGGTCTGCTCCGCCCGGTATTCGGGATGGTCATACGACCCGACATCCGACATCCAGCACGCGGCATGGCGCAGGCGGCGCGCCACGTCGCCCTCACCGGGGAACAGCGGCGCGGTCCATGTCGCAAGGCGCAGCGGCAGCGTCATGCTGCGGCCCAGGCGGCCACACATTTCCCGCGCGACGGCTTCCTGCGGGTCCATGTCGGCCACGGCGGCCGCGACCTTGCGCATGTACCACCCCTCACGCAGGCCATCGACGCAGAAGACAAGCCGCGCGGGCTGCATCCGGCGGATCAGCCGGCGCAGCACGGTGGCGGCAAAGGGCGCGTCCTCCAGCCGCTTGCGCGGCACCCCCGGCAGGCGCTCCAGCGCGCGGCGCGACGACCCGATGATCCAGTCCGCCATTTCCCGCGCCGGTTCCGCCCCGAGTTCATAAAGGTGGACGATATTGAGCGGATAGGACGTGCGCGCGATCTGCAGGCGCGCCAGCGCGCGGAACCCGCCACCCACCAGATACAGCGAGCGTCCCCGCACATCATCCAGCCACCCGATCTGCGACAGGTCGGTGTCCACCACCTGCCGCGCCTGCGCAAGGTCGCCCTGCGCACGGTCATTGAGGCGGATGACCCCAAGCGGCAGCGTGCAGGCATTGAGCTTCTGCCCCCCCACCAGCCGGATCAGTTCCAGCGAACCACCGCCGATATCGGCCACCAGCCCATCCGCGTCGGGTATGCCGCACAGCACGCCGGTTGCGGAATAGTCGGCCTCCTGCTCCCCCGACAGGATATGGATCGGCACGCCGGGCAGGCGCGCGCGCAGGCCGGCGACGAATTCCGGCCCGTTGGTGGCGTCACGCACCGCCGCCGTGGCCAGCACCTCGAACGGGCTGGCGTCCATGCCGCGGGCGATGGCGTTGAAACGGGCCATGACCTCCATGGCCATCGGCACCGCCTCCTCGTTCAGGCGGCCCGTGGCGTTGAGGCCACGGCCAAGGCGCAGCACCACCTTTTCATTGAAGATCGGAACCGGGTTGCGCGAAATCCCGTCAAACACCACCAGGCGCACGGAATTCGACCCCAGGTCGATGACGGCGGAACGGTCCTGTCCCGATGCGCCGCTCATGCCCGCCCCGCCGCCATGGTGGCGGGGGCGGGCGCGTCAGGGATGTCTTTCATGCGGGCCATGACGCTGCTGTCCTCAGTCCTCAATACTCTGCTCCGTATGCCACGGCTGCGATGCGCTGACGCGGATACCGCCATCACCGGGGGCACGTCCACCGCCCGATGGATGTTCCATGAAATATTCGTGGGCCGAAAACGGCGCACGTCCCGGCTCCAGCCGTCTCCATACGCCATTTCGCTGCAATATCCATGACTGGAGGTTGTCCTTCAGGTCCGCCATCATGATCTGGTTCAGCACCCGGTCATGCACCGCCGGGTCACGCATGGGCACCATGCTTTCCACCCGCCAGTCCATGTTGCGCACCATCCAGTCGGCCGAGGAGATGTAGAGTTTCGCCTTGCGCGACGGCAGGCGGTGCCCGTTGCCGAAGGCATAGATGCGCGCATGTTCGAGGAAGCGGCCCACGATCGACTTCACCCGGATGTTTTCCGAAAGGCCCGGCACCCCGGGGCGCAGGCAGCAGATGCCGCGCACCACCGCCATGACATGCACCCCCGCGCATGACGCCGCATACAGCCGGTCGATCAGCCCCGGATCGACAAGGGAGTTCATCTTGAGCCAGATGCGCCCCGGCCGCCCGGCCTTCACATGCTCGATTTCCGCATCGATCAGTTCATTGAGGGTGGAGCGGATGGTCACGGGGGAAAACGCGATCGCCTCCATCCGCGCGGGCATGGCGTAGCCGGTCATGTAATTGAACAGCCGCGCCGAGTCGCGCACCAGTTCCGGGTCGCAGGTAAAGAACGACAGGTCGGTATAGATGCGCGCCGTGATCGGGTGGTAATTGCCGGTGCCGAAATGCGCGTAGGAACGCAGCGTCCCGCCCTCGCGCCGGACGACGAGGCTGAGCTTCGCATGGGTCTTGAGGTCGGAGAAGCCAAAGACCACCTGCACGCCCGCCGCCTCCAGCGCGCGGGCGAGGCGGATGTTCGCCTCCTCGTCGAAACGCGCGCGCAGTTCGACCATCGCCGTGACCGACTTGCCCGCCTCCGCCGCCTCGATCAGGGCCTTGACGATCGGGCTGTCGCGCGACGTGCGGTACAGCGTCTGCTTGATCGCCACCACCGCCGGGTCCAGCGCCGCCTGCCGCAGGAACTGCACCACCACGTCGAAACTTTCGAACGGGTGGTGCACGATCATGTCGCGCGCGCGGATGGCGGCAAAGCAGTCGCCCCCGCAATCGATGATCCGTTCGGGGAATCGCGGCGTATAGGGCGGGAACAGCAGGTCGGGCCGGTCATCGACGATCATCTGCTTGAGGTCGACCACCCCGATCAGCCCCGACTGCACCAGCACCTCGTCCGGTGGCGCATCGAGCGAAGCTGCCATCGAGCGGGCAAGATCCTCTGGCATGCGCGCCTCGATATCGAGGTGGATGACCACCCCGCGCCGTCGGCGTTTCAGCGCGCTTTCATACGAACGGACCAGGTCCTCGGCCTCGTCCTCGAATTCCACGTCGGTGTCGCGCACGACGCGCATCACGCCCCATTCCCCCGCGACAAGGCCGGGGAACAGGCGGCCGATGCACATCACGATCAGGCGTTCGAGCAGGATGAAGCGCGTCTGCCCCGGCGGCGACAGGGAATCGGGCATGCGGATGAAGCGTTCGATGCGCGAGGGCAGCAGGATCAGCGCCTCCATCACGAACTGCCCGGTGCGCGCGTTCATCAGGCGCAGCGCCTGCGCGATTCCCATGTTGGGAATGAACGGCAGCGGATGGGCCGGATCGATCGCAAGCGGGGTGAGCACCGGGAAGACCCGCTCCATGAAGCAGGTGTCGAGCCATTCGCGCTCCGCCGTGTCCAGCTGGTCCTCGTCACACAGCACGATGCCCGCGCCGGAAAGCTCATGCAGCAGGTCGCGCCAGATGCGCTGCTGCTCATGCAGCAGGCGGGCGGTACGCTCACGCACCGCGACAAGCTGCTGCGCCGGGGTCAGGCCATCGGGCGATGGCGCGATCAGTCCCTCGCGCACCTGCCCGACAAGGCCCGCGACACGCACGGAATAGAACTCGTCAAGGTTGCTGGCGCTGATGGACAGGAAGCGCACGCGCTCCAGCAGGGGATTGCGGGGATTGTCCGCCTCGTCCACCACGCGCTGGTTGAAGTCGAGCCATGACAGTTCGCGGTTGATGAAGCGTTCGGGCGAATGGATGTCGGGGCATGGCGCCTCTGCGGCGGCCTCATGCACCACCAGCGCCTGCGATGGCGGCTCCTTGCGCGTGCGTGCGCGCGACGTGCGGCGTGCGGGCCGGCGCGGCGCATCCTTGCCATCCCTGGCAGCCGGAGTGGTGGAGGCTGACTTGCGCGGAGGTCTGGACAACGAACTCGATCTCCCGATTGGGGGCCTGCGTACGGGGGACGGGCATGGCCAAGAAAACAGGTCCCGCCACACTAGGCCAGCCGCCCGAACCTTGACCAGAGGGCGCGCGCCTGTTTACGCGTCATCCACCATGAGCGGGCCGGTACCTGCGTCCATGTCCGTCATGGCCGGGTCGTGCGCCAGCAGGTCGCCAAGTTCACTGATCGCCATCGCGCGCGTCACGGCGCGCCCGGTGGCAAGGGCGGCATGGTCCAGCCGTCGCGCCACCTCCAGCATGGTCGCGGCCGTGCGTGGCAGGCGCGGCAGCAGCCAGTCCACGACGGCGGGGGCCACGACAATCTGGCGTTCGGCCAGCAGCCGCAGCAGCACGATGCGCAGCAGCACGTCCTCGGGCTGGCGCACCTGCACTGCCATGGTCGCGCGCAGCCTGCTGCCAAGGTCGGGCAGCGTGACGGGCCAGTGCGCGGGCGCGCGGCGGCCGCTCAGGGCAAGGGCCATGCCATGTTCGCGCGCGCCGTTGAGCAGGTGCAGCACCGCGCGTTCGTCCCCGCAGCGTTCGGCATCGTCCACCGCGATCGCGACAATGCCCGACCCGCGCCCCGCGCCGAATATCCGCGCGACATCCGCGCGCGTCAGGTCCGGCCCCGACAGCAGCACGGCATCATGCTCGGCCGCCCATATTTCCAGCAGGTGCGTCTTGCCACATCCGCGCGCGCCCCACAGCGCAAGCCGCCGGTCGGGCCATGCCGTGCGGCCAAGCAGCCATGCACGTGCGACCGCGTTCGATGGCGCCGCCACGAAATCCGCGCGGGTGAAGCGCGGCATGTGCGCAAAGGGCAACACAAGCTGCCCGATCGTGTCGCGGATCGGCATTTTCTCCGTTTTCAGCCCCATGCGCCCAACCACCGCTTGGAGCGCGGCCCCGGCTTGACGTAAAGAAGCGCGAAGACCGTATTGACCCCAATGCTGTCGCATCCATCGCGTCCTCCATAGCCTGCGTGCGGGAGTCCGGGAAAGCGATAGTTTGACGATGAAGGCCCTTGCGCATGACCTCCGCCGCTTCCACCTCCCCCACCCCTCCATCCAGCGACGCCACGGATGCAGCCTCGGGCGCGACCTATCGCGACGCGGGCGTGGACATCGCCGCGGGCGACGCGCTGGTGGAGGTGATCAAGCCCGCAGCGCGCGCGACCGACCGGCCCGGCACGATGGGTGGCCTGGGCGGGTTTGGCGCCCTGTTCGACCTGAAGGCCGCGGGCTTCACCGACCCGGTGCTGGTGTCGTGCACCGATGGCGTTGGCACGAAGCTGATGATCGCGATCGAAAGCGGCCTGCATGAAACGGTGGGCATCGACCTCGTGGCGATGTGCGTGAACGACCTTGTGGTGCAGGGTGCGACGCCGCTTTTCTTCCTCGATTATTTCGCAACCGGCCACCTGTCGGTCGATGACGCGGCGAAGGTGGTGCGCGGGATCGCCGCTGGCTGCTCCGGCTCCGGCTGCGCCCTTGTGGGCGGGGAGACGGCAGAAATGCCGGGCATGTATGCCGCAGGCCATTACGACCTTGCCGGATTCTCTGTCGGGGCGGCCGAACGCACCGCCCTGCTGCCGCGCGACATCCGCCCCGGCGACACGCTGGTCGGCCTGCCGTCGGCGGGCGTGCATTCCAACGGGTTTTCGCTGGTGCGCGCCATTGTCAAACGCTCCGGCCTGGCATGGGACGCGCCGTGCCCCTTCGCACAGGGGCAGACGCTGGCGCAGGCGCTGATGACGCCGACGAAGCTGTATGTCCACCAGGTGCTGAACCTGCATCATGCGGGCCTGCTGCAGGCGGCGGCGCACATCACCGGCGGCGGCCTGCCGGGCAACCTGCCGCGCATTCTGCCGCATGGCACGCGCGCCGTGATCGACGCCGCATGGCCCGTCCCGCCCGTGTTCGGCTGGCTGGCGAAGGCCGGGAAGGTCGCGACGGAGGAGATGCTGCGCGTCTTCAACTGCGGCCTTGGCATGGTGCTGGTCACCCGCGACCCCGAAACCGTGATGAAGCGCCTGAATGACGCCGGGGAGACCGCCCATGTCATCGGCCGGATCGAGGCTGCCGACAGCACGGACGCCCCGGCTTCGCTGGACATGAAGGTGTCGCCCGATTTCGGTGTGGCGGGCGCGGGCGCCTGAGGATGACGGTCACGAAGAAACGCCCGATCGGTATCCTCATCAGCGGGCGCGGCAGCAACATGGGCGCACTGATCGCGGCGTGCGCGGCGGCGGATTACCCGGCGCGCATCGCCATGGTCATCAGCAACAACCCCGACGCGCCGGGACTGGAGAGCGCACGGGCGGCGGGGCTTGCGACGAAGGCAATCGACCACCGCCCGTTCGGGCGCGACCGCGCGGCGCATGAACGCGCCATCGACGCCACCCTGCGCGATGCCGGGGTGGAGGTCGTCTGCCTGGCCGGGTACATGCGCCTGCTGACGCCGTTCCTGACGCAGGCATGGGCGGGGCGGATGCTCAATATCCATCCCAGCCTGCTGCCTTCCTTCCCGGGGCTGCACACGCATGAACGCGCGTTGCACGCCGGGGTGCGGCTGCATGGCTGCACCGTGCACATGGTGACCGAAGCCATGGATGAAGGCCCGATCATCGGGCAGGCGGCGGTGCCGGTCCTGCATGGTGATACGCCCGACACCCTCGCCGCACGTATCCTGACGCAGGAACACCTGCTGTATCCGGCGGCGCTGCGCCGGGTGCTGATGCCCGACACACAACCGCAGGCGACGGCGGATGCGCTGTTGTGTGTCTGAAAGACTGCCTTAAACAATCTGTTGATAAAAATAAAAGTTTTCGGGTGCCGTCTTTTTTCGAAAAGGCGGCGTCTTTCGAAGCTTTTTGAAAAAAGCTTCACCAAAAACTTTTGATCTTTGAAACATTCCCCATGCGCATGAAAAAAGCCGGCATTTCTGCCGGCTTTCCCCATTGATGTCCGAAGGGACGATCAGGGCAGGATTTCGGTGCCTGCGAAGAAGAACGAGATTTCGTTCTTCGCGTTTTCCAGGCTGTCGGAGCCATGGACGGAGTTCGCTTCGATGCTTTCGGCGAACTGCGCGCGGATGGTGTTGGCCTCGGCCTTCTTCGGGTCGGTGGCACCCATCACTTCACGGTTCTTCGCCACCGCGTTTTCGCCCTGCAGCACCTGCACGACAACCGGGCCGGAGACCATGAAGGACACCAGGTCCTTGTAGAACGGGCGTTCCTTGTGCACTTCGTAGAACGCGCCAGCGGTGGCGGGCGTCAGCTGGATGCGCTTCTGCGCGACGATGCGCAGGCCGGCATCCTCGAACACGGCGTTGATCTTGCCGGTCAGGTTGCGGCGGGTCGCGTCGGGCTTGATGATCGAAAGGGTACGTTCGACAGCCATGGAACTGGCTCCTTTTAACTCAAATACATGGGTTCGACAGGACAGGATGCCCGTCGAAGGGCAGGTGTCCCTGCCTCACGCCATCTAGAGCATATCGGTCAGGACTGGTAGGTACTAGCGCGACGAATCCTGCCATCCGCGCCACATATTCCCGGAGTATCGCGTTTCGTGAGCCTGCTTGTCATATCCGACCTGACCCTTCGCATTGCTGGACGCACCCTCCTCAACGGGGCCAGCCTGACCATCGACCCCGGTCGCAAGGTGGGGCTGGTCGGGCATAACGGGGCGGGGAAATCGACGCTGCTGGCCGCGATCGCAGGGGATATCGCGCCCGATGGCGGGGAAATCCGCCTGTCGTCGCGCGCGCGCATGGCCCGCATCCGACAGGAGGCACCAACGGGGCATGGGTCCCTGCTGGACACGGTGCTGGCGGGGGATACCGAACGCACCGCCCTGCTGGCGGAGGCCGACAGCGCAACCGACCCCATGCGCATCGCCGACATCCACGAACGCCTGCGCGCCATCGACGCCCACAGCGCACCGGCCCGCGCGGCGGGCATCCTGTCGGGACTGGGCTTTGACATGGCGGCGCAGGCGCGCCCGGTTTCGGACTTTTCGGGCGGGTGGCGCATGCGCGTGGCGCTGGCGACCGCGCTGTTCCTCAATCCCGACCTGCTGCTGCTGGATGAGCCGACCAACCACCTCGACCTTGAGGCGACGCTGTGGCTGGAGGGGTGGCTGGCGCGCTTCGCGGGTGCGGCGCTGATCGTCAGCCATGATCGCGGGCTGCTGGACCGCGCGGTGGATGCGATCGCGCACCTTGATCGCGGCAGGCTGACGCTGACCCCCGGCGGGTATGAGGAGTTCGTGCGCATCCGCACCGAACAGGCCCTGCAGCAGGCGCGCATGGCCGAACGCATCAATGCCCGCCGCGCGCACATGCAGTCCTTCGTGGACCGCTTCCGCGCCAAGGCGACCAAGGCGAAGCAGGCGCAGGCGCGGCTCAAGGCGCTGGAGAAGCTGCCGGTCATCGAATCGGTGGTCGAAGACGCGCCGAGCCAGTTCTCCTTTCCCGAACCCTCTCCCCTGCCGCCGCCGATGCTGACGATGGACCGGGTTTCGGTCGGGTATGGCGACACCACCATCCTGTCGAACCTGTCGCTGCGCATCGACATGGAGGACCGCATCGCCCTGCTCGGCGCGAACGGCAATGGCAAGTCCACCTTCGCCAAGCTGGTGGCCGGGCGGCTTGCGCCACAGTCGGGCACCCTGTCGCACAGTCCGCGCCTGCGCGTCGGCTATTTCGCGCAGCACCAGGCGGAGGAACTGCGCCCCGACGAAACGCCGGTCGATCACATGGCGCGCGCCCTGCCCGATGCGACACCGGTGGCGGTGCGCGCGCAACTTGCGCGCTTCGGGCTGGACGCGGCGCGTGCCGAAACGGTGACGCGCGACCTGTCGGGCGGGGAGAAGGCGCGCCTGCTGCTGGCACTGGCCACGCGCGATGCGCCGCACCTGCTGATCCTTGACGAACCGACCAACCATCTCGACCTCGACGCGCGTGACGCGCTGATCCGCGCACTGGCGGAATTCGAGGGCGCGGTGCTGCTCATCAGCCATGACCCGCACCTTGTCGAACTGGTGGCCGACCGGCTGTGGCTGGTGGGCGATGGCGCGGTGCGCACGTTCGAGGGCGACATGGCGGAATATCGCGCGTGGCTGATCGAACGCGCCCGCGCCGCGACCTCCGGCGGCGACAGTGCGCGTCCCGCCCCCGCCCCCCGGCGCGAGGACCGGCGCGAACGTGCCGAGGCCCGCAAGGCGCTGGCCCCGCTGCGCCGGCGCATCCGCGACGCGGAGGCCCGCATGGCAAAGCTGGCGGCCGAACAGGAGAAGGTGGAGGCGCGTCTGGCCGACCCCACCCTGTATGAAGCGGCGAACAGCGCGGACGAAGTCACGAAGCTCAACACCCGCCTTGCCGCGTTGCGGCGTGACCATGCGGCGGCGGAAGAGGACTGGCTGGCCGCAGAGACGGAACTGGAGGAAGCCGAAGCCGAGTAAGCGGCCGGGAAACCGTTTCCCAGAAGCTTTTGGGCAAAAAAACTTTGCCAGTACCCTTCAGGTGATTTTCAGCCGGTCCTACACGCTTCCTTCATTCCGGGATGTGCATCTGTCGTTCCCGGCCGTGCCCTGCCTTCATTGCAAAAAAATCGTCGCTCCGCAGGGGCAGCGGGCAGGCCCATGCGTTTGACCTGAGCCCCTTGCGCTGGTGGCGCAAAATGGGTCCGATCACTCCACCACTTCCCCATCATTCACCAACCCTTGGATATCTTTATGGCCTCTCCCACGACAGAGCATGATACCGGCCATGGCACGGGCCACGACATCGCGCCGGAGTCCCGTGACGATGCTGGTGACGACGCCCCGACCAACCCGCAGGCCGAACAGCTTGCGCGCATTCACCACCTGCTGCGCCTGGCCCTGACGATCACGGTCCTGGTCGTGTCGATCTGGCTGGTGGGCGATGTGCTGATGGTGCTGTTCGCGGCGACGCTGGTGGCCGTGATCCTGCACAACCTTGCACGCCATCTGGAACGGCGCACACGCATGCCTTACTGGATCGCGCTGAGCATCGTCGTGCTGGCCATCATCTCCGCCCTGACCGCCATGATCTGGAGCAGCGGCCCGGAGATTTCCGAACAGGCCATCCGCCTGCGCACCGCGCTGAGCGAGCAGGCACATACCCTGCGCGACCATATGGGTGACAGCACGCTGGGGCGCATGATCCTCGACAACCTGCCGACCTCCTTTGGCGGGAACGAACATTCCTCCGGCGGCAGCGGATTCGGCTCCATCGCCGGGTCGATGACCGGGTTCGTCACCTCCGCCTTCGGCGCGGCGGGCACGCTGGCGGTCATCCTGATCGCCGGCCTGTATTTTGCCATCTCGCCCGAAATCTATGTCAACGGCATGCTGCGCCTTGTGCCGCGCGAATACCGCATGCGCACGCGCGACCTGCTGCTGACGGCGGGACAGACGCTGTGGGCATGGACGGCGGGGCAGGCGCTCGACATGACGGTCGTGGGCCTGCTGTCCTTCATGGGGCTGTGGATCATTGGCGTGCCGCTTGCGCTCGCGCTTGGCGTCGTGGCGGGACTGGCGAATTTCATCCCCTATATCGGCGCGTTCGTCGGGGCGGTGCCCGCCGTGCTGATCGGACTGTCACAGGGCACGCGCGAAGGACTGACGGTGCTGTGCCTGTATGCCGCCATCCAGTTCTTCGAAGGGAACGTCATGGCGCCGCTGATCCAGCGTCACGCCGTGAAGATGCCGCCCGGCCTGACCATCCTGTCACAGACGATCTTCGGCACGATCCTTGGCATTCCGGGACTGATCCTCGCCTCCCCGCTGACGGCAGCGCTGCTGGCGATGATGGACAGGGCCACGCCGAAACTGTCGGATGACGAACGGGTCTGAACAGGCAGGGAAATCAAGTTGCAAAAGGTTTTAGATGTCGCCTTTTGATCTAAAAAAGGCGACATCTTTCGAAGCTTCTTGGGAAAAAGCTTCACCAAAAACTTTTATTCTGATGAACAGGATATTCCGGGCGGACCTATGCCAGCGTCGTGACATCGACATAGGCCATGCCCGCATTGCGGGCGGCGGCCATGCCTTCACGGCTGTCCTCGAAGACGAAACAGTGTTCGGGGGCCACGCCAAGGCGCTGTGCCGCGGCAAGGAACAGGTCGGGCGCGGGCTTGCCATGCGTGACATCGTCAATGGTCAGCATGGCATCGAACAGGTGGTCGAGTCCCACGCGCACCAGCGACGCTTCCACGATCCGGCGTGACCCGTTGGACGCGACGGCCATGGGCAGGCGACGGTGATATGCCCGCGCGATCGACGCCACGACCGGGATTTCCTCCAGCTCCACCAGCATGTCATGCAGGCTCTGCCGCGCGGTCGCGATGATCAACTCGCGATCCACCGTGGCCCCCAGCCTGTCTTCGACGATATCCAGCACCATATGTTCCGACAGGCCGCCCTGTCCCCGGAACCATTCACGCGAAATGGGCCGCCGGGTCACCTGCTCCAGCGTCGTCATCCACGCCCGCACATACAGCGGCAGCGTGTCGACCAGCGTCCCGTCGCAGTCGAAGATCAGCGCCTTCACCCCCGGCGGCACGATACTCATGGAAAGGCGGACCGGGGATAGTCGAACTGGTTGGCCAGTTCGCGCAGCGGGGCGAAATCCTTGTCATTGAAATGATGGATGCGGATGACCGCGCCGGGCTTTTCCTCGATGAAGACGGTATTGTTCCAGTCGGCGGCACTGATCCCGGTCCACAGGGTGATGCGGAACGGCCCGGAATCCGCAGGCGCGCCGGATGCGTTGTCCACATGCGCCACCTGCATTTCCATCACGGCGTCACCACTCGACGGCGGGGTCTGGCCCAGCGGGCCCCAGCCCGACTTGTGCGCCGCCAGCCAGTCATTGAGCATCCTGACCTGCGCCGTGGTCAGGACCCGGTCCTTGCGCATCGGGCCGACGGACATGGTTCCCGACTGCAACTGCGGGAAGGTCAGTGGATGGAAATTGGGCATGGCCATCGACCACAGCCCCGCGGCCGTACCAATCGTGATGACCAGGAACCCGATCAGCAGGGCTGTCTCGCGTCTCATATGTGTCTGTTCTCCCTGGCGCGTGGATGTGCGCCGTGTGCCGCGGGACGCGCGGACGCACGTCCCATCACTGCCGGATCACGCGGCAGGCCGCGATATCGTGATCCAATACCGCAAATGCCCCGTCCGCGACAGCCTGCCAACGTCGGGACAGCCGCGCATCACCGCCATCCCCGCCACCTTCGCCCGGTGACGTCATGCACCGCATACGGCGGCCACGACCCGCGCCACGTCATGATCCGTCAGCACGGAATGCAGCGGCAGGGCGAGGATACGGTGCGACAGGTCCTCCGACACCGGCAGGGACACGCCGTCATGATGCGGCCGGTACGCGGGCTGGAGATGCAGGGGCATGGGGTAATAGACCGCCGATGCGACGTTACGGGCCTTCATCTGTTCCTGAAGGGCCGCGCGGTCCTGCGTATCGCGCGCCAGCACGGAATAGATCGCCCACGCCGATTCGCTGTCCGGCACGCGCGCGGGCGGGACGACACGTTGCGCGACGCCCGCGTCATAGGCGCGCGCGATCTCGCCCCGACGCTTCAGGTCATGATCGAAGATGTCCATCTTCGCCAGCAGCACGGCCGCCTGCAGGGTATCAAGCCGCGCATTCATTCCCGTACGCAGGACCTCATAGCGGGTCTTGCCCTCCCCATGGCTGCGCAGGGAGCGGTAGAGTTCCGCGCGCTCCGGGTCATCGGTCAGGATCGCGCCCGCATCGCCATAGGCGCCAAGCGGCTTTGACGGGAAGAAGGACAGCGTCGTCGCGGCGGCCTCCCGCCCCAGTTTCCGGCCCGACAGGCTCGCGCCGAAGGACTGCGCGCAGTCGGCCATCAGGAACATGTCCTCCGCCGTGGCGATGGCGCGCAGTTCGGGCCATGGCGCGGGCTGCCCGAACAGGTCCACGCCGATGATCGCGCGCGGGCGCAGCTTCCCCTGTGCGCGGACATGGGCGATGCGTGCGCGCAGGCTGGCGGGGTCGATCTGGAACGTGTGGGGATCGACATCGACGAAAACCGGCGTCGCCCCCAGCACCAGCGGCACCTCCGCCGTGGCGGTGTAGGTGAAGGCGGGCAGGAACACCGCATCGCCTGCCCCGACTCCTTCCGCCATCAGGACGATCTGGATCGCATCGGTGCCCGATGACACGCCCACGCAGGCGGCCGCCCCGGCATAGGCCGCAAGACGCGCCTCAAGCTCCGTCACTTCCGGTCCCATGACAAAGCGGCAGTGCTTCATCACGGCGTCGATGCGCGTGCGCAGGTTGGGGCCGATTTCCTCCTGCTGTCGGGCCAGGTCCAGAAAACCGATCGGTTTTTCAGCCGTGGAGGTCATGACGCATTCCTTTCGCGGTCGGTCCGTCGGGCTGGCGCCGCAGGGTCGCCAGGCTGTCCCGTATGGACGAATTCAGGCACAAGCTCCTTGAGCAGCGCAAGCGCGGTCCGATCGTCGCCCGTCCTGCACGCCCTTACAATCGCATCCATGATAGACGTCGCCAGCGCAAGGTCCACCGTGCGCGGCGTTGCCATGCGCAATCCGCGACAGCCGGTGGGACGTGGCACCTCGCGCTGGTGGAACAGGTCCTCGGACAGTTTCTCGCCCCGGCGCGCGCCGGTGAAGCGGATCTCGATATCCTGCCCGGGCCGCAGGCCGGCAAGCACGATCATCTGGTGGGCAAGGTCGACGATGCGCACGGGTTGGCCCATGTCGAGGACGAAGATCCCCCCCATGCGCAGCATGTCGTCGATCTCCCCTTCGCCCGGACGGCTGTCCAGCCCGCAGGCGCTGGCCTGCAGCACAAGGGCCACGGCCTCCGCCACGGTCATGAAATAGCGTTCCATGTCCGGGTCGGTGATCGTCAGCGGGCCGCCGCGCTCGATCTGGTGGCGGAACAGGGAGACGACCGACCCGGCGGAGCCCAGCACGTTGCCAAAGCGCACGGTGATGCAGCGCAGGTCCGTCCCGTCACGCCGCGCCATGATGTCGAGCGCCTGGCAGTACATCTCCGCCACGCGCTTGGACGCGCCCATGATGCTGGAGGGGTTGACCGCCTTGTCGGTGGAAATCTGCACCATGGCGCGCGTGCCATGCCGCCGTGCCGCGTCAGCGACCACGCGGCTGCCCTCTATGTTGGTCAGCAGCCCTTCGCACGGATTGTCCTCCACCATCGGCACATGCTTGAGGGCCGCGGCGTGGAAGACCAGTTCGGGGCGGTACTGTGCGAAGACCTGTTCGATGCGCTGCGGGTCGCGCACATCGGCGATCACGATATGCCGTGGCACCTGCGGGGCCTGTTCGGACAGGTCCACGTCGATCCGCCACAACGCATATTCCCCGTTATCCAGCAGGATCAGGCTGGCGGGGGCATAGCGGGCGATCTGGCGGACAAGTTCCATGCCGATGGACCCGCCCGCCCCCGTCACCAGCACGCGGCGCCCGCGCAGCATGTCCGCCAGTCGCCCGAAATCGGGGGCGACCGGGGGCCGGTTGAGCAGTTCCTCGATCTCCACGGGGTAAAGCTCGCTCCACTCCGGCGCCGTGACCGCCGCGATGTCGGGCATGCGACGGACCTGCACGCCATGCGCCTGCGCGGTGCGCAGCACGGTGGCCAGCGCGGTCCCCTTGCAGCACGGATCGACAATCAGCAGCGGCGACGGCTGCGCCTTCGTGCGGCACAGGCGCGCCAGCACCGTATCGAGTTCCTCCATCGTGCCCAGCACCGGCACGCCATGGATGCGCCGCCCCCGACGGTGCGCGCCATTGACGACCATCCCGGTGACCGCCATCGGGGCCGAGGCCGCATGCAGGAACAGGTCCGCGCTGCGCCCGTCCGCAACCAGCACGACGCGGTACTGCCCGGCCTGCCCGCCGCGCGCCCTGCGCTGGCGACGCCACAACCGCCAGCGCTGGTAGGTCAGGCGGCTGCCCACCAGCATGACCAGCAGGACCAGCGCATGGATGACAGGCAGGGCCGGTCCCGGCACCCCATGCCCGGCAAGCGCCATGCCGGTCGCGTAAAGGAACGCCGCAAGGGCCGCGGCCCACGCCAGGCGCCAGAAATCCGCCGCCCCGGAAAAGCGCCAGTGCTGCTGCGCAATGCGAAAGGGCATCCCCGCCGCCAGCAGCGCCGCGCCACCGGGCAGCATCGCATGCCAGTCCCACGCCATCCCGCCGCCCGGATGGTCCAGCCACCGCGCGCACGGCACGGCGCACGCCCCGATACAGAAATCGAGGCTTGTGTTCACCATGATCGCCCTGGCCGTAAGGAACCGGTGGACAAGCGCATCAGGCCTGAGGGATTGCACAACCATTGCCCCTCCCCCTATAGCCCAGCAGCGAAAGCGCCCAAAGGAAAGATCATGTCCCAAAGCGTAAAGTCAGCCCGGTAATGCCCCGCTTACTGCCGTTCGCAGCGCTGATGGTCGCAATCGCGGCGGTTTCCATGCTGCTGGTACGGGCCATGATCCGCGTGCGGGTGCTGGACCATCCCGTCGCACGCAGCGCCCACAGCACGCCCGTCCCCACCGGCGGCGGCATTGGCATCATGGCCGCCTTCATGGCGGGAATGCCGGTTGCCCGCGCGACATGGGGGGATGTGCCGGATCATTTCATGGGGGCCGGCTTCATCGGCGCGCTGGCGCTGCTCTGCGCCGTTTCATGGTATGACGACCTGCGTTCACGCCCGGTGGCCGTCAAGCTGCTGGCGCAGTTCGCCGCCGCCATCATGATCGTGGCCTGCCTGCCGCCCATCACGCCGCTGCGGGCCATCGGCGGCATCGTATGGCTGGTGTTCATGTCCAACTGCGTGAATTTCATGGATGGGATGAATGGCCTTGTCTCCGGCACGTCGCTGTGCGCGTGCCTGATGCTGCCATGGCTGGCCCCCGCGCCCGTGGCCGCCACCGTCATTCCCATCGCCGCCAGCATGGCCGCCGCGATCGCGGGCTTTGTGCCGTTCAACTTCCCCCGCGCGCGGATCTTCATGGGCGATGTCGGCAGCCAGGGATGCGGGATGGTGCTGGGGACGCTCGGCCTGCTGCTGGCGCGGGGCGGGGACACCGGATGGGCGGTCATGCCGCTGCTGGTCTCCGGCCTGGCCTGTGATGTCGCCTTCACGCTGCTGCGCCGGTGGCGGGCGGGCGAATCGATCGTGACCGCGCACCGGGGCCACCTGTACCAGGTCGCCCATCGCAGCGGCCTGCCCTGCACGCTGCTGGCCCCGCTGGCATGGGGGATGTGCCTGTGGGGCGGCGTGCTGGCATGGCTGCTGCGCCGGGGCGAAATCCCGCCATGGGCCGCCTTCGTGCTGGCCGCCGGGATGCAGGCGGCCTGGGCGGCCTATGTCCGCCACCGTGTCCGCGCCCATCCCGTCGGCCGGTGGTAGGCCGTCGCTTCACCATCCGCCACGGGGACCAAGGCAAAAAAAGGGACCGGCCCAAAGGCGCGGTCCCTGCCATCCCTGCTGCCTGCGGCCGTGGCAGGAAAGTCGGGATTATTTGACGAGGGTGATCTTCATGCCCTGCGCCGCGGCGGCAAGACGTCCGCCCTTGCTCTGCGTCACCAGCTTGATCTTCACCCCGTTGGGGTTGCTCAGCACGACGCCGCCGACACCCGTGCCCGCCGTGGCTTCGCCATTGACGGCGGCATAGCTGCCTTCGAAATCCTTGACGGCGTGGAGGTTATACACGTCGCCACTTCCGGTGACCTTGGAATAGCCGACAGCCGCGATGGAGCCGCCATCAATACGGAAACGGTAGGTATGGTGCTGGAACGTCAGGCGTCCCGAACCCCATGTGCGGCCGATCCCGATATCGGCGGACTGGACCTTGATCGTGACATGTCCCACAGGCGTCCCAAGCGCATCATCGGCGTGGGCGGCTGCCCCAAGAAGGGGCATCGCCATCAGGGCGACCGCCGCAGCGCGGGTTACCATGCGAATCATCGAATTCTCCTGTCCGTTGCCGTATGAAGGACCATAGTCCCTGCATAATGCGCGGCAGGGGGCGCGGTTGCACCGTCCCCCGCCGCCATCATGCAGCCATGGTCAGCCCGCGCGGCGCGTGCGGGTATCCATGCTGCGCATGCGTGTCTTGGCCTTGCGGATGGGGGCCGGCGCCTCCTGCCCCTGCGCGGCCCCGACCTCGCTGACGATGGCGGAAAGTTCAGCCAGATAATTCGTGCCGACCGGCGTGCGGAAGATCAGGACCGAACGGCCATCCATCGGGTCGCGCACGCGCTTGATCAGCTTCAGCTGCCACAGCCGGTCAAGCGCACGCGTGATCGCCGGCTTGGAGACGTTGAGGTGCGCCGCAAGGCCGCGCACGGTCTGCGGATCGTCCTGCAGGTAGCAGGTAAGAAAGACCGCGAGCTGGCGCGCGGAGAGATCCTGCCCATCACGCGATACCATCGAGACAATGGTATCACGCAGGACGTTGATCATGGAATCCGAACCTGATGACTGTGCCATCATTTCAATCCTTGTTCTGCTGTCCATGGCCGGACCCGATGCGAAGACTCCGCACCTGGCAGGACATGGCTAAGATGGTGTTGCACATATAATTGGCAATTACGGCATATATAAGTCGCAGAATGCAAATTAGTTTCCGGATCGGATCGTTACATCAGTGTCCCAATATGTCCTAGATATTAAATATTTTTAATATCCCGCCGTAAGCCGCTCTTAAACAAAGACTTTCTCCGCCTTCTGGACGACCGGGCCGCGCAGAATCATTCCATCCGTATGTATCGATATGAGCCCAGCGCACACCAGTTTTGACAAAATTCTGCAAAAACAGGGCCGCCGTGACCGCCCCGGCCATCGGTCGGGATGAAATATTGTTCATATCTGCCACCGGACTGCGCAGCCATGCGCGATACCCGTTCCACAGGGGCAGCCGCCACATCGGGTCCGCGCACATGTCCCCCGCCGCCAGCAGGTCCGCCGCCACCGCGTCATCATTGCTGAACAGCGCGGGCAGGTCCGGCCCCAGCGCCACGCGCGCCGCCCCCGTCAGCGTGGCGGCATCAAGCAGCAGGTCGGGGGCGGAGTCGCTGGCCTCGCTCAGCAGGTCGCACAGCACCAGCCGTCCCTCGGCGTCGGTATTGCCGACCTCCACCGTCTGCCCGGAGCGGGTGACGATCACGTCGGACGGCCGCATGGCATGGCCCGACACGCTGTTTTCGACACAGCCCAGCCGCAGTTCCAGCCGCAGCGGCAGGTCCCGCAGCATGACCAGTCGCGCCAGCACCAGCATCAGCGCAGCGCCCCCCATGTCCTTCTTCATCCGCAGCATGGAGGACGCGGGCTTGATGTCGTATCCGCCCGTATCGAAACACACCCCCTTGCCCGCCAGCGACAGCAGCGGCGCGGCGGCATCCGCCGTACTGCCGCGCCATTCCGCCACGACGACGCAGGGCGGGCGGTCCGATCCCATCCCGACATGGGCCACGGTGGGATAGGCCGCGCGCAATGCCTCGCCCGTGACGACGCGCACCTTGGCTCCCAGCGGTTCCAGCGTGGCACGCGCCGCCTGTGCAAGTTCCTCCGGCCCCATCAGGTTGGGCGGCGTATTGATCAGGTCGCGCGCCTGGCACATGCACGCCGCCACCTGCGCCGCGGCCATGGCCTGCGGCGTCACGACCAGGCGCACGTCCGCCCCGTCCCCGGACGGCGTGCGCCCGAAGACTGGCATGCGGTAACCGCCAAGGCAGAAGCCAAGGACGATGTCCCCCTCCCCGACATCCGGCGGGGCCTGCACGCGCCACGCACCGGCGGGAAGCTGTGTGGGCAGTGCGCCGTACACGAACGGATCGCACGCCCCGCCCTGCGGATCATCCCCCAGACCCAGCAGCGCCGACTCCACCCCGCTGTCCCCCGGCAGCAGCAGCACCTGCCCATGGGCCGCGCCAAACCCGGCATCGGTGGCAAACGCCGCCGCCCCGGCGCCAATCAGGTCCGCAAGCTGCGGCAACTGCGCCGGGCGCAGCGCATGGACCACGCGCACCGGCAGGTCTCCTGCCGCCGCATCAGGCAGCAGGCCGGGAAAATCATCAAACGTCATGACATTGCCCTTTCAGGTCATTTGCCACCGCAGCGTGCGTCCACCACGCACGGCATGCAACCTGTCACGCGCAATGTGCGGGTTTTGCTTGCATTTGCCCGTCACTCGCCAGAGCATGCGGATATGACGGGTGTACCCATGGGGGCTGGCCCCCTTCATTCCGCCGCCGGACGCGCGACCGGCATTTCGTCCTCCGCGCAGGTGCGCGCCGTACTCGGCCCCACCAACACCGGAAAGACGCATCTGGCCATCGAACGGATGCTGGCGCATGCCAGTGGCATCATCGGCTTTCCGCTGCGCCTTCTCGCACGCGAAAACTACGACCGCATGGTCGCGCGCAAGGGCGCGGGGAAGGTCGCGCTCATCACCGGCGAGGAAAAGATCATCCCGCCCGACGCGCGCTGGTTTTCCTGCACGGTGGAGGCCATGCCCCTCGACCGGCGGGTGGCGTTCGTCGCGGTCGATGAGATCCAGCTCTGCGCCGATCCCGACCGCGGGCACATCTTCACCGACCGCCTGCTGCATGCGCGCGGACAGGTGGAGACGATGTTCCTGGGCGCCGACACCATCCGCCCGCTGCTGCGTCGGCTGGTGCCGGGAATCGAGATCGACCACCGCCCGCGCCTGTCGCAACTGGCGCATACGGGGCCAAGCAAGCTGACACGCCTGCCGCCGCGTTCAGCCATCGTCGCCTTCTCCGCCGCCGAGGTCTATGCCATTGCCGAACTGATCCGCCGCCGCCGTGGCGGATGCGCGATCGTGATGGGGCAGCTTTCGCCGCGCACGCGCAACGCGCAGGTCGCGCTGTACCAGAACAAGGAAGTCGACTACCTCGTCGCGACGGATGCGATCGGGATGGGGCTGAACATGGACGTCAACCATGTCGCCTTCGCCAGCCTGTCGAAGTTCGACGGCACGCGCATGCGCCCCCTGACGCCCGCTGAAATCGCGCAGGTCGCCGGGCGCGCGGGGCGTGGCCTGCGCGATGGCACGTTCGGCACCACCGGGATGTGCCGCCCCCTGTCCGAGGAAGTCGCCGAAGCGGTGGAGGAACACCGTTTCGACCCGCTGTCGCGCCTGTCATGGCGGAACAGCGACCTTGATTTTTCCAGCCCCGACGCGCTGCTCGCCAGCCTCGGGCGTTCCCCGCCACGACCGGAACTGACGGCGGGGCATGAGGCGTCGGACGTGCTCGCCCTCGCCAGCCTTGCCGCCAGCCCCGAGATCCGCACCCTCGCCCGGTCGCGCGCTGCAACACGCCTGCTGTGGGAAGCCTGCCAGATCCCGGACTTCCGCAAGCTTGGCGATGACAGCCACATCCGGCTGTGTGCGCGCATCTTCTCCCACGTCATCCGCGACGGGCGGGTGCCCCCGGCATGGATCGAGGGGCAGATCGCCGCCTTCCTGCGGCCGGAAGGCACGATCGATTCCCTGATGCACCGCCTGTCGGGCATCCGGGTGTGCGCCTATGTCGCCGCGCGTCCCGACTGGCTGCGCGATGCCGCACACTGGCAGGAACGCACGCGCGATGCGGAAAACCAGCTGTCCGATGCGCTGCATGCGCAACTGACCGCGCGTTTCGTGGACCGCCGTGCTGCCACCCTGATACGGCGGCTTGACGAAGGCAGCGCGGATGACCTGCTGTCCGCCGTCACCGCACAGGGCGAGGTGCTGGTGGAAGGGCATCCCGTCGGGCGTATCGCGGGGCTGGACCTGATGGCCGAGGGCATCGACGTGCCGGACCGCCGCCTGCTGATGCGCGCGGCACGACGGGCGGTACGCACCGAAATCCCGCGCCGCGTGCATGTGCTGGCCCATGCGCCCGACTCCTGCTTCGATATTGCACGCGACGGACGGCACCTGATGTGGGAAGGCGTGAATGTCGCGCGCCTGCGCCGTGGGCACGACCTGCTGCGTCCAAGGGTTGAGGTTCTGGACAACCCGCTGCTCGACAACGTGCAGCGCGAACGCATCCGCGAGCGCCTGCAGGACTGGCTGGAGCGTCACGTGCGCGACGTGCTGGCGCCGCTGTTCGCAGCCCAGGCGGCGGTGCCCGACGACCCGACGCTGCGCGGGATCGTGCATCGCCTGATGGAGGATGGCGGCGTCACCCCCCTGCACCGCGACGAGGCGCGCTCCCGCGTGCTGCACGGGCACCTGGGGCGTCTGGGCATCCGCATGGGACATCTGGCGCTGTTCATGCCCGCGCTGATGAAACCACGCTGCATGCGCCTGCGCGCCATCCTGACCTGCGCGCATATGGAGACGGACATCCCCGAACTGCCGGCCGCCAGCGTGATATCCATTCCCCATGACCTGCTGCCCGCCACGTTCATGGACCGCATGGGCTGGATGCGCGCGGGGCCGGTGCGTATCCGCGCCGATATCGCGGAAAAGCTGGTCAACGAACTCACACGCCAGACCCGGCACCATCCCGTGCCGCTGTCCAATGCCCTGGCCTCGCGCCTGAGCATCCGGCGTGACGCGGTCATGGCGGTGCTCAAGGGGCTGGACATCCATGTCCGCCCGACGCGCCCGATGCCACCCGCGCAATTCGGCCCCCCCGCCCCCGCCATGCTGATGGGACGCCTGCGCCACAGGCCCGCATACAGGGCCACACAGGCCACCGCATCGCGGGAGCAGGCTGCGGCCGTGGCCCCGACAGGGCAGGGCAGGCCCCGTGCCCCCCTGCGTGGCGGGCATGACCATGCGGATCATCCCTTCGCGGCCCTCGCTGTGCTGAAGGCACGCCAGTCATGAGTCGCAGGGGCGCACGGGATGTCGTCGGGCCGCGCGAAGAGGCCCCGCAGGCCCAGCGCCTTGACCTGTGGCTGTGGCATGCCCGTTTTGCGCGGAGTCGTAATGATTGCGCGGAATTCATCGCGGCGGGACAGGTGCGCATCAACCGCCAGCGCACCGTAAAGGCCCATGCGCAGGTGCATCTGGATGATGTCCTGACGCTGCCATCGCCGGATCGGCGCAGCGTCATGGTCATTCGCGTCGCAGGTTTCGCCCGACGTCGCGAAGGCGCATCTGCTGCTCGAATGTTATATGACGTTATTCCAGAAATTGATGAAAAGCATCACACATAGCCCACATCGCCACGGATTATTCATTTGTGGGCGTCTTTGACTTGCCACAATGGCAAAACCCTCTCATATCTTCGGCCATTCCGGATGAGGTTTTCTGCCCTGGCTGGCGCCCTCATCTCATGTCCCTGGCTGAAGATAAACCGCTTTGGCCTGTAAATAATGATCGGAGATAGGCGATGACCTATGTGGTCACCGAAAACTGCATTCGCTGCAAATTCATGGATTGCGTCGAGGTCTGCCCCGTCGACTGCTTCTATGCAGGTGAAAACTTCCTGGTAATCAGCCCGGACGAGTGCATCGATTGCGGCGTGTGCGAACCGGAATGCCCGGCCGAGGCAATCTTCCCCGACAGCGATGACCGCGCCACCGCATGGGCGGAAATCAACGCCAAATATGCTGGCGTGTGGCCCAACATCACCCGCAAGGGCGAACCCCCCGCCGATGCGGAAGAATGGAAGGACAAGCCCAACAAGGCTGAGCTGCTGTCGCCGGAACCCCAGAAGTAAAACTGATCCGGTAACACCGTTCCATCAAAAAGGGCCGGCGAGGAAATCCTCGCCGGCCCTTTTTTTCGACCACAGTCTTTCAACCGCTGGCCGGATATCCCGAAGGATACCCGGACCCGGCTGATGTCGCGGGTTAGCGCGACATCATGTTGATCGAGGTGTCGTGCATGATGAAGATCGTGCCGCCAACCAGGATCAGAACCGTCACGACCGTGAAGGCAAAGGCCATGATATTCCAGCGCTGCTCGGACGAACCGTTCATGTGCAGGAAGAAGATCAGGTGAACGACGATCTGCACCACGGCGAGGAGCGTGATCGCCCCGGCGGTTCCGGACGGTGAGAACGTATGCGCCATCACCAGGCCGAAAGCCGCTGCCGTCAGCAGAACAGAGATCACGAACCCGGTGAGGTAAGACCCTACACTCCCGTGGCTCTCGCCTGAGGCGGATGTATGTGCATCAGACATCAGATCACACTCATCAGATAGACAAAGGTGAAGACACAGATCCAGACGATGTCCAGAAAGTGCCAGAACAGGCTGAGGCAGGTGAGCTTGCCGATCATGCGCTCGTTCAGCTCGGTCTTGCCAGCCGTCTGGAACAGCAGGACCGCCATCCACAGCAGGCCGCAGGTGACATGCAGACCATGCGTGCCAACCAGCGTGAAGAACGACGACAGGAACGCGCTGCGATCCGGGCCGTTGCCTTCGGCAATCATGTGAGTGAACTCACGGATTTCCATGAACAGGAAGCCCAGGCCCAGCAGGAAGGTAACCCCCAGCCAGACCCGCATCGTGCTGATCTTGTTCTCGTGTGCGGCGATCATGCCGAAACCGTAGGTGATGGAGCTGAACAGCAGGATCGCCGTTTCAATTCCAACGCCCGACAGTTCAAAGACCTCATGACCGTTCGGTCCGCCGTTAAACTGGGTCCGCAGCACCGCGAACACAGCAAACAGCGTGCCGAAGATGATGCAGTCCGTCATCAGATACAGCCAGAACCCGAACACCACGGGAGATTCGTGGTGTTCTTCGTGGGCGTGGGCCGCATCAGCAGTAATATTTTGCGCCATTATTCTGCTGCCTGTGCTGCCATAAGGTTGTGAGTGTGCTCGTTTTCAATGCGGGCAACCTCGGAGACCGGCACATAGTAGTCGACATCGTTGTCGGACGAACGTGCAATCACCGTAGCGATCACGCCGATCAGACCAACAGCAGCCAGCCACCAGATCCACCACACAGCAGCAAAGCCAAGGATGAAGCTGAACGCACCGATAAGGAAACCACAGGCCGTGTTCTTCGGCATATGGATGGGCTGGTAATCAGCACCCGCGCAGCGCGTGTCGATACCGGCTTCCTTGTCGTGGGCAAACGCATCGAGTTCATGAACAACCGGCAGGACCGCGAAGTTGTAGAACGGCGGGGGCGAAGACGTGGACCATTCCAGGGTACGAGCGTTCCAGGGATCGCCCGTCATGTCACGGTTTTCAGCCAGGTTGCGATCACGGATCGAAACATACAGCTGCGTCAGCTGGCACACGATACCCAGGGCGATCAGGACCGCACCGAATTCCGCGATCAGCAGCCAGGGATGCCATTCGGGGTTGTCGTAGTGGTTCATACGACGGGTCATGCCCTCGAAGCCCAGGACATACAGCGGCATGAACGCGAAGTAGAAGCCAACGAACCAGAACCAGAACGCCCGCTTGCCCCACGCTTCGTTCAGCTTGAAGCCGAAAGCCTTGGGGAACCAGAAGTTCATCGCCGCGACGTAGCCGAAATACACACCACCGATAATCACGTTATGGAAGTGGGCGATAACGAACAGGCTGTTATGCAGCACGAAGTCCGAAGCCGGGATCGCAAGCATAACGCCGGTCATGCCACCGATGGAGAAGGTGATCATGAAGCCGATGACCCAGTACATGGTCGCGTGGAATTCGACGCGGCCCTTATACATGGTGAACAGCCAGTTGAAGATCTTCACGCCCGTCGGGACCGCGATGATCATGGTCATGATGCCAAAGAACGCGTTGACGTTCGGGCCGGCACCCATGGTGAAGAAGTGGTGAACCCACACGACCAGCGACAGGACCATGATGGAGGCCGTGGCGTACACCATCGTCTTGTAGCCGAACAGCGGCTTGCGGGAGAAGGTCTGGGTGATTTCGGAGAAGGCACCGAAGGCAGGCAGGACCAGGATGTACACTTCGGGATGGCCCCAGCCCCAGATCACGCTCAGGTAGAGCATCTGGTTGCCGCCGCCGTCGTTGGTGAAGAAGTGCATGCCCAGGTAACGGTCAAGACCCAGCAGACCCATCGCAACGGTCAGGATCGGGAAGGCCACCATGATCAGCACGGTCGTGCAGAAGATGGTCCAGGTGAACACCGGCATCCGCATGTAGTCCATGCCAGGCGCACGCATCTTCACGATCGTCGCGAAGAAGTTCACACCCGTCAGTAGCGTGCCGACACCCGACAGCTGAACCGCCCAGATGTAGTAGTCAACACCGACGCCGGGGCTGAACTGCTGTTCGGACAGCGGGGGATACGCCAGCCAGCCGCACTGCGAGAACTCACCGATGAACAGGGAGACGTTGACCAGCAGGAAGCTGATGGTCGTCATCCAGAAGCTCAGCGTGTTCACGAAGGGGAAGGCAACGTCGCGCGCACCGATCTGCAGCGGAACCACGATGTTCATCAGACCCTGCATGAACGCCATGGCCATGAAGAAGATCATGATGGTGCCGTGGGCGGAGAAGATCTGGTCATAGTGGTGCGGCGGCAGGTAACCGGGGTTCCCGGCATAGGCCAGCGCAAGCTGTGAACGCATCATGATGGCGTCGGCAAAACCGCGGAACAGCGCAACGAGCGCGACCACGATATACATGACACCAATACGCTTGTGATCGACCGAGGTCAGCCACTCACGCCACAGGTAACCCCATTTGCCATAATAGGTGATCAGACCCAGAACGGCCAGTCCCGCGATCGCGACACCGATGAAGGTCCCTACAAGAATCGGCACATCGATAGGAATGGCCGACCAGGTTAATTTTCCTAACATCTGTCCTATTCCTTCATATTCATGTCGGACATTGCGGACTGCTGCATGTGCAGCATCTTGCCGGTGCTCTTATCCATGACCATGCCGTTGTTGTACTTGGCAACGATATCGTCAAACAGAGTCGCATCGACATGCGAGAAGTACTCGACCGGGTTCGCCTCGCTCGGGGCGGCCAGCTTGGGATAGCTTGCGCTGTCCAGCTGTTCGGACGAAGCCTTCACCTTTTCCACCCACGCGCTGTACTGGTCCGCCGGCATTGCCAGCGCACGGAAACGCATGTCGGAGAAGCCGCGGCCACTAAAGTTAGAGGATTCACCCTGGAAATCGCCAGCCTCATTCGCAATCAGGTGAAGCTGCGTCTGCATGCCCGCCATGGCATAGATCATCGTGCCAAGCTGCGGGATGAAGAAGGAGTTCATCACGGAATCAGAGGTAATCCGGAAATCAACCGGCGTATTCACCGGCATCGCCATCTGGTTGACCGTGGCGATACCTTCATCCGGATAGATAAAGAGCCACTTCCAGTCCAGGGCCACCACTTCGACGTGGATCGGCTTGACGTTCGCTTCGGCCTCGAGCGGCTTGTACGGGTCAAGCGAATGGCAGGTCTGGTAGGTCAGCACCGCCAGGAACAGGATGATCAGGCTGGGAACGGCCCAGATGACCACCTCGATCTTGTTGGAATGCGACCATTTCGGCAGGTACTCGGCCGAGGTGTTGGACTGGCGGTAGTGCCAGGCAAACCACAGCGTCAGGATACACACCGGAATGACCACCAGCAGCATCGCCACGGTGGAGGTCAGGATCAGGCTCTTTTCCTGAACCCCGATCACACCCTTGGGGTTGAGCGTATCCCAGTCGCATCCTGCCAGGAGGGCTGCGGAGGACAAGCACATTAACTTCGATAATCTTGGCAAGATTTTTTTCTTCATCTCACGCCTCGTTGGTTTCGACATCACCCTATTTCGCTCACATCCTCGCTTCATCCACGGGCACTAACAACAACGGTCACGTTATACGCACGCCACGGGCCATGCATCTGCATTCGTGCAGGCAACAACGTCCCACAACAGCGACATCGCGCCTTCGTCAACTCCCGAAAATCAAACATATGGTTTTTTTCGGTTTGCATCTGTCATGAGTTGGTTGCCGACCGGCTGACCATGATTTCGATCAATCCAGCCCATCAGATATCAATCCTGTTTCAGTCAGGGCAGATCGGACCGGTAATCGCGATGCCGTCCTGTGTCTTGAAGCGTACCTTTTTCGTGCCGTATTCCCTTTCATATGTTTTCTCTATTCAAGGGTTATCCGACCTGAACCCCTCCATAAGCAAGTCTTCACATAATATTTCAATAGATTTCAGAGACAGGGAAATATCTCATTTTTATGCGCGAAAACAATGCACTAACTGTTTCTCCTGTCCATCACACTCTTGTCAACTAACTGTTTCTCATAATGAATAAGTCTTATTTCGAACAACGTTTGTTCCGCTGTGCCCCGAAATGTTCCCATCCTGTTCATGCTCTCCGCAGATCTGGGCCATGACATGAAAAAAGCCCGCCACTTTCGTGACGGGCTGATCTTGCCTGAGTCTTTCATCCCCGTCCCCATCGCGCCCGACGGGAGCATGCCGGGGCATGTGAGAGGATATCAGTCGTTGTTGTTGTTACGCACGCCCATGAACTGCAGCAGGAACTGGAACAGGTTGATGAAGTTCAGATAGAGGTCCAGCGCATCATAAACCGCACGGCGGGCCGCCATGTCCGGGCCTTCATAGGCGGCGAACTGCTGGTAGTTGAACTTGATGCGCTGCGTATCGAACATGGTCAGACCGATGAACAGCATCACGCCGACCACGCTGTAGAGGAAATAGACAGCCGGACTGTGCAGGAACAGGTTCACGAGTCCGGCGATCACCAACCCGAAGAGTCCCATCATCAGGAACGAACCGAAACGGGTCAGGTCGGCACGCGTGGTGTATCCCCATATGGACATCGTGGCGAAGGTCGCCGCCGTGATGAAGAACACCCGTGTGATCGACACCCCGGTGAAGACCAGGAAGATGTTGGCAAGACTGCAGCCCATCACGCCACAGAACAGCCAGAACAGACCCTGCACCGCCTGCAGCGACAGTCGCGTCACGCCGAAGGACATCACCAGGACGAATCCCAGCGGCGCGATCATCGCCAGCATGCCCAGCCCGGTCGGGCGGAAGATAGTCCCGCCAGGTGTCTGCACCGCCTGATAGAACAGGGCCTGCAGCGTGGCGTTGTGTGCGATCAGGTAGGCAACCAGACCTGTCAGCACCAGCCCCGAAGTCATCCAGTTATAAACGCGCAACATGTAGGTCCGCAGTCCCATGTCGATGGAACCGGCGGTACCATCTGCCGTAGGTCTGGCAAAAGTTCGCGAATCCGGGCCAAAAGCCATTTCAAGTTTCCTTCATCCACGTCGTGCGAACGCGTCATCCCTGAATGTGGGGCATCCTATGGAGGCTTCAAGAACGTGCGCGTGGCCAACACATTAAAAGATGGCAACACATGCCTCTTGTCCGGGCATGATACCCGGCAAAGGCCACTGCGTCATAGATACGTACATTAGTATATAGTACAGCCTAACATCATCTGGCCCGACAGACGGGGCAATAATCGCGCACGTCACCCTGCGGCTGGCATCTTTCACCCATTCTGCCTGACTGGTCCGCCTGATGAGACTTTTCATTGCCCTCGGGATTCCCCACCCCCTTTCCTCGCGCCTGGCGGAGCTGCGCGGCAGCCTTGCCGACGTGACCTGGATGCCGCCGGAAACCTACCACCTCACGCTGCGCTTCATCGGGGAGGTCACGGACCGCCACCTGATGGAGGATATCCACCACGCGCTCTCGGCCATCCGCGCGCCGTCCTTCGACCTCCTCGCCGATGCGCCGGGCCTGTTCGAACGTCCCGCCGCACCTGCGACGCTGTGGATGGGAGTCGCCCGCAACGACTCCCTCCTCCACCTGCAGCGCAAGGTGGACACCGCCATGCGGCGTGTCGGGATGGAGGACCGGCGGCGGCGGTTCGTGCCGCACATCACCCTTGGCTCCATCCCCCATCCCGACCCGGCCCGGCTGGGACCGTGGCTGGGACGTCACGGCATGTCCGATGGCGCGGCAGCCACGATCCATGCCTTCTCCCTCTACAGTTCGCTGCGGGGGAAGGAGTCTCCCGTCTACGAAGTGCTGGAGGATTACCCCCTGAGTCCATGACGCGGGGTTGCATCACTTTCGAAACAAGTGCCCGTTCGAGACCGTCTGGTCACATCTGTTATGAATATATGAAATACATATGTGGCATATAAAGTTACCGGCACATGACCTGCCACTCGCAACGAAATGGGAAAATATCCTTTAAAAACAGGAACATTTCAAAAGATTACACGAGATTCATCTTGTGCGAATCATTGCTTCTCCGACACCTTGTTCACAACTTAGTGATCTCGAACACTAAAATGTCAGAAGACGTATGTAATCCCGCCGGTATGTTCGGATGAAACGGACTACCTGCTTTTTCTCCCTGCCGAAGGCCGGTTTTTCAATCCCTTGGGGACGTGTAGTGACTGGGGCCGGATTTGTGGCTCCGCTCCTGCCCCTGGAAATGAAAAGCCTCCTGCGGCGGAAAGTTGCAGCGGCGGCGTCCCGAATTCGAAACCGTTAGTTTTCTGAGGACATCACATATGATTTCTGCCGTTTTCGGAAAAAGACGTTCTCTGAGCAGAACGCTTACAGCCGGAACGATATGTGCGGCTCTCGTCTCCGGCTACGCCAACATGGCATTTTCCGCTGATGAGGGTCAGGGCCAGACGGGCGAGGCGATCATCCATGCGGATGACCATCCCGGCGACTGGATGACCTATGGTCGCACATATTCTGAACAGCGCTACAGCCCGCTGGATCAGATCAACCGTTCCAATGTCGGAAACCTCAAGCTGGCCTGGTATCTGGACCTTGATACCAACCGTGGCCAGGAAGGCACGCCGCTGGTTGTCGATGGCGTCATGTACGCCACCACCAACTGGAGCATGATGAAGGCGATCGACGCCGCCACCGGCAAGCTGCTGTGGTCCTATGACCCGCGCGTGCCCGGCAACATCGCCGACAAGGGCTGCTGCGACACCGTCAACCGCGGTGCGGCGTACTGGAATGGCAAGGTCTATTTCGGCACGTTCGACGGTCGCCTGATCGCCCTGGACGCCAAGACCGGCAAGCTGGTCTGGAGCGTGAACACCATTCCCCCCGAAGCCGAACTCGGCAAGCAGCGTTCCTATACGGTTGACGGCGCCCCGCGCATCGCCAAGGGCCGCGTGATCATCGGTAACGGTGGTTCCGAATTCGGTGCCCGTGGCTTTGTCACCGCGTTCGACGCGGAAACCGGCAAGGTCGACTGGCGCTTCTTCACGGTTCCCAACCCCAAGAACGAACCCGATCACGCAGCATCCGACAGCGTGCTGATGAACAAGGCCTACCAGACCTGGAGCCCGACCGGCGCCTGGACCCGCCAGGGTGGCGGCGGCACCGTGTGGGATTCCATCGTCTATGACCCCGTGAGTGACCTGGTCTACCTTGGTGTGGGTAACGGCTCGCCGTGGAACTACAAGTACCGTTCCGAAGGCAAGGGCGACAACCTGTTCCTGGGCAGCATCGTCGCGCTGAAGCCTGAAACCGGCGAATATGTCTGGCACTTCCAGGAAACGCCGATGGACCAGTGGGACTTCACCTCGGTCCAGCAGATCATGACGCTTGACCTGCCGATCAATGGTGAAACCCGCCACGTCGTCGTGCATGCGCCGAAGAACGGCTTCTTCTACATCATCGACGCCAAGACCGGCGAGTTCATCTCCGGCAAGAACTACGTCTATGTGAACTGGGCCAGCGGCCTGGATCCGAAGACGGGTCGTCCGATCTACAACCCAGACGCGCTGTATACGCTTACGGGCAAGGACTGGTACGGCATTCCGGGTGACCTTGGTGGCCACAACTTCGCGGCGATGGCCTTCAGCCCCAAGACGGGTCTGGTCTACATCCCCGCACAGCAGGTTCCCTTCCTGTACACCAACCAGAAGGGTGGGTTCCTTCCGCATCCTGACAGTTGGAACCTTGGCCTTGACATGAACAAGGTCGGCATCCCCGACTCCCCCGAAGCGAAAGCCGCTTTCGTGAAGGACCTGAAGGGCTGGATCGTCGCATGGGATCCGCAGAAGCAGGCCGAAGCATGGCGCGTTGACCACAAGGGGCCGTGGAACGGCGGTATCCTTGCAACCGGTGGTGACCTGCTGTTCCAGGGTCTGGCGAATGGTGAATTCCACGCCTATGACGCGACCAACGGCACGGACCTGTTCCACTTCGCGGCAGACAGCGGCATCATCGCTCCGCCTGTGACCTACCTTGCCAAGGGCAAGCAGTATGTTGCGGTCGAAGTGGGCTGGGGCGGCATCTATCCGTTCTTCCTTGGTGGCCTTGCGCGCACCAGCGGCTGGACGGTCAACCACTCCCACGTGATTGCCTTCTCGCTCGACGGCAAGGCCGGTCCGATGCCGAAGCAGAACGACCAGGGCTTCCTGCCCGTCAAGCCGCCTGAAAAGTTCGATGCGAGCCGCACCGATAACGGCTACTTCCAGTTCCAGACCTACTGCGCGGCCTGCCATGGCGATAACGCCGAAGGCGCGGGCGTGCTGCCTGATCTGCGCTGGTCCGGTTCCATCCGCCACACCGATGCGTTCTACAACGTCGTTGGTCGCGGTGCGCTGACCGCTTACGGCATGGATCGCTTCGACGGCAACATGAACCCGAACGAGATCGAGGATATTCGCCAGTACCTGATCAAGCGTGCGAACGAAACCTACCAGCGGGAAGTTGATGCGCGGAAGAACGCAGCCGGTATCCCCGAGCAGCTGCCGTAAACCCGCTTTTCTTAATTTTTCGCATCAACGCGACGCATGATGGTGAACATAATGATCAACAGGCTTAAGGTGACTTTCGGCGCGGCAGCGCTTAGTCTGCTGGCTGGCACGGCATTGGCGCAGACGCCCGATGCCGAGCTGGTCCAGAAAGGGGCATATGTCGCAAGGCTGGGTGACTGCGTGGCATGTCACACGGCCCTGCACGGAACGGCATATGCCGGCGGGCTTGAAATCAAGAGCCCGATCGGGACGATCTACTCGACCAACATTACCCCCGATCCCACGTACGGTATCGGCCGCTACACCTACGAGGAATTTGACGAGGCCGTTCGTCATGGCATCCGCAAGGATGGTTCCACGCTGTATCCGGCGATGCCCTATCCTTCCTTCTCCCGCATGACGAAGGAAGATACCCGTGCGCTGTATGCGTACTTCATGCACGGCGTGAAGCCGGTGGCGCAGCCGGACAAGCAGCCCGAGATTTCGTGGCCGATGTCCATGCGCTGGCCGCTGTCGATCTGGCGCATGATGTTCTCCCCCTCGCCGAAGGATTTCACGCCGGCCCCCGGTACGGATCCTGAGGTCGCACGTGGTGAATACCTCGTGACGGGCGCCGGGCATTGCGGTGCGTGTCATACCCCGCGTGGCTTCGCCATGCAGGAAAAGGCCCTGGATGCTTCGGGTGGCCCCGACTTCCTGGCCGGTGGCGCACCGATCGACAACTGGGTCGCCCCCAGCCTGCGTAACGACCCGAACGTGGGTCTGGGACGCTGGTCCGAGGATGACATCTACCTGTTCCTGAAGTCCGGCCGTATCGACCACTCGGCCGTCTTCGGCGGAATGGGCGATGTCGTGGCGTGGAGCACGCAGTACTTCACCGATGACGACCTGCATGCCATCGCGAAATACCTGAAGAGCCTGCCGCCGGTCCCGCCGTCGCAGGCCCCCTACAGCTATGACGCGACGACGGCGAACACGCTGGCTTCGGGCAACATCTCCAGCATTCCGGGCGCCGATACCTACGTCAAGGAATGCGCCATCTGTCACCGCAACGACGGTGGTGGCGTGCCGCGCATGTTCCCGCCGCTGGCTGGCAACCCGGTTGTCGTGACCGACGACCCGACCTCGCTGGTGAACGTGATCACGCATGGTGGCGTCCTGCCGCCGAGCAACTGGGCACCGTCCGCCGTGGCGATGCCGGGTTACAGCAAGTCGCTGTCGGCCCAGCAGATCGCGGACGTTGTCAACTTCATCCGCACCAGCTGGGGCAACAAGGCGCAGGGCACCGTCACTGCCGCCGACGTTACCAAGCTGCGCGACACGGGGGCCCCGGTCTCCAGCGCGGGCTGGAACGCCACCAGCAGCGGATGGCTGGTCTTCCAGCCGCAGCCTTATGGCCATGGCTGGACGTTTGCACCGCAGACGCACACCGGCGCAGACAACGCGCAGTAAGGCTGACTGGTTCCATACCGGTCGTGACTATCAGGGACCGCCGCAGACACTGTCTGCGGCGGTTTTCTTATGCGCGCCAATCGTCCACACTGTGCCAGCAGACAGCCATGAAGACAGGAAGCCCCCATGCAGCGCATCGTTGTCCTGACCGGCGCGGGAATAAGCCAGGAATCCGGCCTTCAGACCTTCCGGGGGGAAGACGGGCTGTGGAACCACGAACGGATTTCCGACATCTGCACCCCCGAAGGGTTTGCGCGCGATCCGCTGCGGGTGGACCGGTTCTATAACGGGCTGCGTGCCGGACTGGCCAATGTACGGCCCAATGCGGCGCACAGGGCGCTTGCCCATCTGGAGGACTGCGCCGCGACGGGAACATGGGACGGTGAAGTCGTGATTGTCACGCAGAACATCGATGACCTGCACGAACGCGCGGGCAGCTGCAATGTCGTACACATGCATGGGGAACTGATGCGGGTGCGCTGCACTTCCTGCGGGGCCACGCCCGCATGGCATGCTGATTGCCTGCCCCGGACACCATGCCCGCACTGCCATCGCCCGACACTGCGGCCCGATGTCGTCTGGTTTGGGGAAATCCCCTATCACATGGACCGGATCGAGGCCGCATTGCAGGCGTGCGACCTGTTCGTGGCCATCGGAACATCAGGCGTGGTCTATCCTGCCGCAGGATTTGTGCAGCAGGCCCGCACGCATGCCGATACGATGGAATTCAACATGGAACCTTCCGCCGGGACAGACCTGTTCGACCAGACGATGCTTGGCCCTGCCACGAAAACGGTGCCCCGATGGGTACGCGACGTCACCGGGTCATGAAGCCCCGCACCACCATGCTGGCCGAGGACGCCGGGGCACAGGCGCTGGAACAACTGGTGCGCGACATCCGCGCCTGCACCGCATGCGCCTCCGTCCTGCCGCTCGGCCCGCGTCCCGTGCTGCATGTCTCCTCCACCGCGCGCATCCTGATTGCCAGCCAGGCGCCCGGCACCCGCGTGCATGAAACGGGACAGTCCTTCAACGACGCCTCTGGCGATCGGCTGCGCGGCTGGCTGGGGATCGACCGCGCGACCTTCTATGACTCCGCGCGCATCGCCATCATGCCGATGGGCATGTGCTATCCCGGCCGCATGCCAAAGGGCGGCGACAGGCCGCCGCGCCGGGAATGTGCGCCCTTGTGGCGCGACCGGGTGCTGGCGCTGATGCCCGATATCCGCCTGACGCTTCTGGTCGGGTCCTATGCACAGAATCATGTGCTGGGTCCGGGCAAGGTCGAGGATCGCGTGCGGCATTACCGTGACTTCCTGCCGCAGTATTTTCCCCTGCCGCACCCGTCATGGCGGACCGGTGCATGGGAACGCCGCAGCCCATGGTTCGCGGCGGAAGTCCTGCCCGCCCTGCGCGGCGCGGTGCATGCGCTGCTGTAAAGGGCCGGAGCCTGCAGATGCTGCCGTTTACAAGGTGGCGGCGTTTTTCGAGGCGTTTTGGGAAAAACGCTTCACCAGAAAAACCTTTGTTCCGGTTTTTCTCAGTGCGTCAGTTGCACGACATTGCGCGCCATCGACATGACGACTCCCTGCACGCCTGAAATCAGGATCTGCACCCCGATCGACAGCAGGATCAGCGCCACAAGACGCGAGACAATGCGCGTCCCGGTCGTCCCCAGCAGCTTCATCAACTGTTCCGCATAGGCATAGGCGATCCAGATGATGCACGCCACGGCCAGCGCCGCGGCAGACAGGATGCCATAGAACATGACGGTGCTGACGCCAGCCGATCCCTCGGAACTCAGCGCAATGGCCACGGCAATGGTGCCCGGCCCGACGGTAAAGGGCATCGTCAGCGGGAAGAACGCCAGTTCCATCCCGTTGGTCCGCGTGGCGCTCAGCCCCCCCTGGCTGGCCTGCGCCTGCTTGCGCGCCTCCTCGGTCTCGGGCGCCTGCAACAGCGCCCAGGCCCGCACCGCCACCACCAGGCCGCCCGCAATGCGCAGCGCGTCGATCGTGATGCCGAAGAAGGACAGGATCGTGCCCCCCATCCAGATGGAGGCGATCATCAGCATGGCGGAATAGAACGCCACCGTCCGCGCCAGCGCCAGACATTCCGCCCGGCTGCGCCCGGCCGTGACCTGCGCGAAGATCAGCGCGGCCCCCAACGGGTTGACGATGGAAAACAGCGCCGGGAACGCCATCAGGAACGCGCCCGACGCACTGGTCAGGCCGATGGGCACGCTCAGATGGGTCAGCACGTCATGGGAAACGGCCACGCTTCATGCCTTTTCTCCGGCCTGCCCCGCCATCCTCCCCCACGAGGCCAGCGGAACATGCCCTGCAATGTCCAAAGACATGCCTTATCCGCAGATCCACGCCTTATCCACCCCTAGTTGTGCATGAGCGATTGCAGAACGCGCGCATCGCTGGCCCGTGCGCACAGGTAAAAGGTCTCCATGCCGGGGGAATGGGCCTCCTGCGCCGAAACCGGCAGCGGCCATGCCGTCAGCCCCAGGTCGTTGTAAACCGACAGGAACATCGATCCCACGCACCAGAAGGCAGGCTGCCGCCCCTCCTGCACCGCAAGGTCACGCAGCCACCATATCGCGGACACGCAGTCCTCCGCATTGCCGGCGGGATCACCCAGCCCGATCAGGAACGTCCCACGCCGCACGAACGGCAGCAGCGCCTGTCCCCGCGCGCCCACGATCAGGCCCGATGGCATCCATGCCACACCCACGGCATCAACCGCATGGTCCAGCATGTGGTAACGCGCCTGCCCTTCGCCATCCCATGGCTCGATGGCGATGCGGCCGGGACGGATCAGGCGCATGATCATCAGCAGCCCCAGCATGACCGCAAGCCCCATCGTCCAGCGCCCGACCCCGGACGAGGACGCGAACAGCATGATTTCCCACCAGCTTCCCCCCAGCGCGTCATGCGGCCCCGCACAGGCCAGCACGACCACGCAGGCGATCAGCAGCAGCAGCGACATGATCGTGGGAAAGGACAGCGGTTCGCTCAGCACCCGGGCATGGCGGTAATAGGAATTGCGGAACGGCGCGATCAGGATCGCCACCAGCGCCATCAGGGCCGGGATCACAAGGGGGGAACCGCGCAGCAGCGTCAGGCCCGCCGCCGCCGCCAGCAGGCCCAGCGTGACCTTCCACGCCAGTGTCACGCGCTGCGACAGGCCGATGGCCAGGCCGATCAGCGCGACACCGATCAGCGACAGCAGGTAATCCCCCGCCATGCCGAACAGCGTATGCAGCCGCCCGGCCGCATTGTCCCACGTTTCGGGGTCAAGGATGGTCAGCGCGATCAGCACCCCGCCACACAGCGACACCGCGCCGGTGGCCACGGCGACGGAAAAATCCGCCTCGCTCTCACGGATCACGACGCTGGGCCGGGTGGTGCGCGGCCCGCGCGCGGGACTGTCCTTCCCCGCCTTGCGCGACAGCAGCACCGCATCCCCGCGCAGGAACAGTTCATGCCCCGCGAACATCACCCCCGCAAGGAACAGCGGGACGATGTAGTAGAACAGCCGGAAGATCAGGATGGCGGTAATGATGCTGGTGCTGGGCATGTAGCTGCCCAGCGCGAGCATCATCGCCCCGTCGAAGACACCCAGCCCCCCCGGGACGCTGGCCACCAGCCCTGCGGTATAGGACGCGATATAGATCGCAAGGAACACGCCATAGCCCAGTCCCGGCGCTTCAGGCAGGAAGATGTAGGCAATGCCCGCCGTCGCCGCGACCTCCGCCGCCGACACCACCGTCTGCGCCACCGCCATGGAGGAGGACGGGAACGTAATGGTCCACCGCCACAGCGTGACCTCGTTCAGGCGACGGCCCAGCAGGATATACAGCGCAACCCCGCCCCACAGCAGCAGTCCCACCGCTTCGAGCAGCAGGTGCGGCACCCGGGCGCCGACAACCGGCACCATTTCAGGCTCCCACAGCAGGACGCCACCAATCAGGACCGCCGCGCCAAGCAGGTAGGTGGCGGAGCAGAATGCGATGATCTGCGCCACCTCCAGCGGGCGCAGGCCCCAGTTGCCATACAGGCGGAAGCGTACGGCAGCACCGGAAATGGCCGAAAAGCCAAGGTTGTGCGACAGGACATAGGAACAGAAGGCCGCAAACGCCGTGCGCCGGAACGGTAGCGTGCGCCCGATCTGGCGCACCGCCAGCCAGTCATAGAAGGACAGTATGACATAGGACAGGACGGTCATCCCCGCCCCCGCCCACAGGGTCGTGGCCGGGATGATCGCCAGCGCGTGACGGATGTCCGCCCAGTGCAGGTGACGCATCTCACGCTGCACGACAATGATGGCGGCGACCATCAGCACCAGTCCCATGACATGGGGCAGGTGCCGCAGCCACCTGCGACCGCCCGTCTCCCCCTTCCCTTCGGCGGCGGGGGATGATCCGGGCGGGCGTGACGGGGGAAGGCCGGGCGTCACGGGAAATACGGTCCCATCGGACGCGAAATCATCGCACGTGCACTCTGCGGCGCGCCTACGATTGTGTGGCCTGCGACATGCTGCGGGTCAGGGCGGCCTCGATCAGGGCGACGGTTTCGCCAGCACCATAAAGCGCGATGAAAATCCCGAAACGCGGCCCTTCCTTCTGCCCGAGCAGGACTTCGTAAAGGCAGCCGAACCAGGAGCGCAGCGGCTCGAACCCGTGCCGCTTGCCGATCTCGAACACCAGGTTCTGGAAATCGTCGGGCGTGGCGGTGGCCGCGTCCATCCCACGCAGGGCCTCGGCAAGGTCGGACAGGGCGGCACGTTCCTTCCCCTCGGGCGCGCGGTACTGCTTCGTCGGACGCACGAAATCGGCGTAATAGACGATCGCGTGGTCCACCAGTCGCGCCAGCATCGGGTCGCGCGTGGGCGTGGCGTCCGCGTCATAGCGCTGGATGAACTTCCACAGCACGTCCGGCGTTTCGGCGTTGGCCACGCTGGCGAGGTTGAGCAGCATGCCGAACGTGATCGGGCTGCCCGCATTGTCGGGGATGTGGCCTGCATGGATGAACCATGCCGGGTTGGCCCACAGCGCGGGGTCATCCGCCTTCTGCGCCGCCAGCGCGCGCGTCACGTTGGCGAGGTATTCGTCTGTCGCCTTGGGGATCACGTCGAAAAACAGCCGCTTCGCGCGCTGCGGGGCGTTGAACATGTACTGCCCCAGGCTTTCGGGCGGGGCATAACGCAGCCATTCCTCCACCGAAATGCCGTTGCCCTTCGACTTGGAGATCTTCTGCCCGTTTTCATCAAGGAACAGTTCGTAGGTCAGGCCCGCCGGAGCGCGCCCGCCAAGGATGCGGCAGATCTTCCCCGACAGGCGCACGCTGTCGATCAGGTCCTTGCCCGACATTTCATAATCGACGCCCAGAGCATACCACCGCATGGCCCAGTCGGCCTTCCACTGCATCTTGGCATGGCCGCCGGTCACCGGGGTCTCGAACGTCTCGCCGTCCTCATCGGTCCAGCGCACGGTCCCCGCGACCGGGTCGATCGCATCCATGCGCACCTGCATCACCTGCCCGGTGCGCGGGTGGATCGGCAGGACGGGGGAATAGGTGGCGCGCCGTTCCGCGCCCAGCGTGGGCGCGATGACGGCCACGATCTCGTCATGCACCTCCAGCACGCGCTTCAGGGCCGCATCGAAACGGCCGCCTTCGTAATAGGCGGTGGAGGACGCGAATTCGTAGTCGAAGCCGAAACTGTCGAGGAAGGCCTGGAGCCGGGCATTGTTGTGCGCGGCAAACGATTCATGCGTGCCGAACGGGTCGGGCACGCGCGACAGCGGCCTGCCGATATACTGGCGCAGCATGTCCTGGTTGGGGACATTGTCGGGCACCTTGCGCAGGGCATCCATGTCATCGGAAAATGCCAGCAGGCGCGTCGGCTTGCCGGTGATGGCGCCAAAGGCCTGACGGACCCATGACGTGCGCGCGACCTCGCCAAACGTGCCGATATGCGGCAGGCCCGATGGCCCGTACCCGGTTTCCAGCAGGACGGGACGTTCGACGCTGACGGCCCTGTCACCGACATGGGCCGCGAGTTTTGCGGCTTCCTCGAAAGGCCATGCCTTGGGCAGCGGGGAGGAGGGAATGCGATACTGTTCTGACATGGGGCCGAAAGCTATGAATTGCGGAAGGGCGGGTCAATCGTCACCTTACACCATAATTGGCGGCAAAGATAACTTCCGTTACAGGGAACAGGCGACATCCGCGCATATGTGCCCTATATGTTCACGATCATGACAGCCCCCCCGTCCCTGCCGGATACCGCGCCTGCCCTGATCGTCAGACATGACGCCTGTTCGGTCCTGACGCCCGACGGGGAGATCCTGTCGCTTTCGCATGACGACGTGCGGCGCGAACTGCAGCACTGGCCCGCGCCCGTGGTCATCCATGCGCCCGCCACCGCGCGCAGGCTCGACCTGCCGCCACCGGGACAGCCAACGCCATGGCTGGACCTGCTGGAACTGTTCGCCTTCGCCATGCCCGCGCGGACCGTGCCCCCCACGGTGCGGGGACTGGCGCGCGCGCTCGACTTCCCGCTGGCCCGCGTCGAAAATGCGGAAGCGGACCTGCTGCTGGACATGGCCGACGGACTGCTCGAACGCATCGCGCGCCAGCGTGATGGCGAACATGGCCCGATGATGGCCGCGCTGGCGTTCAGGATGCGCCAGATGGGCTGGGCCTGGGGGGAGAGCGTATGCCATGCGCTGCATGTCGGCGCGAGCATCCCCGCCGAACAGATCCAGCCCAATGACGCCCTGCGCGTGTGGCGCACCCTGCCCAAGTGGGAGGATGCCGCCCCCCGGCC
>NZ_POTC01000003.1 GCF_002906255.1 Novacetimonas maltaceti
CGATGTCGCGATATGTCGCCCGCTCGATCCGGCGTGAGGAAAACAACCCGTTCGCATAGCTGAAGATCAGAAGGGCCAGCATCAGGCGCGGATGATACTGCGCCTTGCCTCCCGTGCGCACTGGCACGCAGAACGCACTCATCGGAACCCGCTCAACGGCGGCTACAATGAAATGCGCCATATCATCAGCAGGAAGCCACGACTTCAGATCAGGCGGCAGAAGATACGGCTGAGACCGGTCAAACGGGATGAAGCTGCTCATCTCACCACCTTACAACTTCACCTCTTCACAGGGTACCCCAACCCGACAGGCTGCTAGAGGGGTCAATCAGGGTGGATGATCCACCTTCCAGCGAATCTGACATATTGTTATTATGCGTGGAAATGGTGACGTGTGGCCCAATTCTGACCCCAAGCACGCCCTTGCCATCGCTTGTTGAAGATAAAGTTTCGACCGTGCCAATCCATTGGTTGGCTACACCATTCGGGAGAGCCGCACAGATCGCCTTCCCCCGCTGGGCACGGGTCGATCCTTTCGCGAAATCGTTTTCAGCAGCTTCAAAAGCCGTTCTTTTCTGCTCAACGATATCAATCAGCTTCGCTTCGACCGGTGGTAGCGAGATTGTTGGCGCTGCGGGCACGGGAGCAGGTGCAGGCGTCGACGCATCTGCTGACGAAGTTTCAGGCGCAGATCCGTTCTTCTTGTCAGGATCTCCGACCAGAAAGCCAATTATAAGTAATAGGGCAAAAATGCCTCCAAATGAAATAGCTACAAATTTGAGTAATTTTTTCATTATATGACCTGTTTATGCTTCTACCGCGCGAACCATGATAGAAGCATAATTTTACAAACAAGTCTGTAATGGATACCGATTCAGAGCAGCGGAATGCTATTGATTAGCTGTTTTTCGCAGCTTTCGCCGTCTCCAGACCTAACTGGATCAGACGACGAATCGCTTCGGAACGAGTCAAATCCTGACTGGACGCCCACCCTTCAATCGCTTTGACATCTGGTTCAGGCAAGCGTGCAGACACGAGCGGGTCTCGCCCTGTTGGCGGACGTCCTCTCTTTTTTTGGTGCACCTTAATTGACTGCGTCATATTATTGGTATACCGATAATGGCAGGCTGATGCAAGGCGGCAACCTTGGCACCAGCCCTAACCTCAAGCAAGGGACGGTCCCCATGCCAGCGGCTAAGCGCGCCCATACCACAACTCTTTCCATATTGAATACAACGATCCGACAGGACCCTTTCGGTCGCTACTGCCTGAATGATTGTTATAAAGCAGCCGGTTCCCCTTCCCATAAAGGCCCCAACGAATGGACGAAAAATGCTCAGACCGATGGGCTGATTGAAGAATTAAGGTCTGGGGGAAATTCCCCGGACCCTATCAAGATCATCAAAACCGGGCCAAACGAGAAACGTGGCACATATGTCGTCAAGGAACTCGTCTACGCCTACGCCATGTGGATCAGTCCAGCCTTCCACTTGCGGGTCATCCGCGCGTTCGATGCCATGATGCAGGGAACCGCCCTGCCCCCGCCTGTGGATGCGGTAGCAGCCCATAAACAGGCTGCCGCCATCTTCCGCTCACTGAACCATGTCGGCAAGCTGACCGGCATGAGTCGGGAGGACGCAGCCCGCGCCGCCAACGCCGCCGCAAAGCAGCATACGGGCATCGACCTGCTGGCGGAGTTGCAAGGCGGACTGCCCGTGCCGGTGCGTCCTGCAGGCCATGCTGTTCCCGTTATTCCCGAACCCGACCCGCACATTTGCCGAAGTCAGGAGGAGTTGGAACTCCTGAAAGAAATGCGCCGGTTGCCTGCCGATAAGCGGGAAAAAATGGAAATCATCCTCAAGGGTGCCTTGGGGGGTAATGTTTCGAAAGACAGGATGTGGCGTACGGCGGTCGAGGCCGGATGCGCGCAGGAACTGCACACGTTTCTGGACCTGCTGCCATCAAAGCCGGTGCATTGAAACCCTTATTCCCCGCCACCGGGCCACCGCCCGAAGAATCGGGGCATGGATAATCCGATTTGAACATCGATACGATCATCAGCCAGATACGGACCTATGCTCCGGTCTTTGGCGGTCGGGTGGCGGGGGCTGCTGAATATGCCCTCGCCCAGGATCAGGCGTGGATGGCGTGCCCCTGCGGGTACGTCGTGCCGCTGGATGACGAACCCGGCCCCAATCAGAAACTGACCGGGCTGCAGCAGGTGGTGACCGAGACGTTCATGGTCATGTGCCTGCTGGACAACAGCACCGACCGCAGGGGACAGGCCGCCGTGACGACCGCCGTCAGCGACCTGAAAACCAGCCTTTTTTCGGCAGTCCTTAACTGGCGTCCTCCCGATATCAACGCCGCGCAGGGTTTCCGCTATGCGCGCGGCGGCCTGGTCGGTGACCCGAACCGGGCGCGGCTGTGGTGGCAGTTCGATTTCTCCATCGACGTGACCATCACCGACGCCGAGGGTTTCCAGATCCCGACCACCCCGCTGGATGAAATCAAGGCCAGCATCACCGACCAGACGAGCGGCGATCCGTTCGCCACGTTCGTCGCGGCAAATCTCCAGAAATAATCCAGGAAAACATGCGCCTTTATCCTGCTGCGGGTCTCCAGATCCGCGACCCGATCACGCACGCCGTGATCCCGGCCAGTGGCGTCGAGGTCCCCGACCGCAACGGTATCCCCGCCTCGTTCTACTGGCAGCGCCGCCTGCGCGTCGGGGACGTGACCAGGACGCCTCCCGCCGCAACACCTGCGGCCCCCGCCAAGGCATCGGGCGCCTCCCCGGCCGCATCCAGCGCAACCGTTGCTGCAACGCCGTCCCCCATTCCTGCAACACCGGCTGCGGCCACGACCGCTGAACAGGCCCACGCATGAGCGGCTCGATCACGTTCAACAACTACCCGACCAGCCAGCGCACGCATGGCGTGTTTGCCGAGATCGATCCCCAGAATCAGGGTGGTAGCCAGAACCTGCGCACCCTGATCCTCGGACAGAAACTGTCCAGCGGGAATGCGGACGCGAACACCCCGTTCCTCGCGACCGGCATCTCTGATGCCCGTGTCAGCCTGGGGGCCGGGTCCGTCGCGGAACTGATGTATGCGCGGTATCTGGAGGCGGATTCGTTTGGCGAAGTCTGGATCGCGCCGCAGGCCGATGACCCGGCGGCAGTCGTCGCAACGGGTTCGCTGACCGTCTCCGGCACCCTGACCGCCAGCGGCACGATCCCGCTGTATATCGGGGGCACCTACGTCGCGGTCGGTGTGACGCTGGGCATGGCGCTGGCGGACATTGCCGCCGCGATCGTGGCCGCTGTCAACGCCACTCAGGATATCATGGTCACCGCTGCGGCGGGCGCGGCCAATACCGACGGCAGCGTGCCCGTGACGTTCACGGCCCTGAACAAGGGGCCGTGCGGGAACGAGATCGACCTGCGTGCCGCCTATCTGGGCAGTGCGGGCGGGGAAAACATCCCCGCAGGCCTGACGCTGGCGTTCACCGCCATGTCCGGCGGGACGCAGAACCCGGACACCGGCCTGTCTGCCACGCTCCTCAATCTGGGCGAGCAGACGTTCGATTTCATCATCATGCCCTATACCGATACGGCATCGCTGGACCTGCTGGATCAGTTCCTCGACGATACCACGGGACGCTGGGCATGGAGCCAGATGCTCTATGGCGGGTATTTCTGCGCCCTGCGCGGCACCGTCGGTGCCCTGGGCACTGCTGGCGCGGCCCGCAATGCGTATCAGGGCACGCCGATGGGGTTTGATGACTCGCCGGATCCCGCGTGGCTCTGGGCGGCGGGATATGCCGGGGCATGTGCCGTCAGCCTGCGTGCGGATCCGGGGCTGCCGCTGCAGGACCTCGTCCTCCCGGTGAAGGCCCCGCCGCTTGCCAGCCGGTTCGACATCTCGGAACGCAACACGCTGCTGTATGACGGGATCAGCACGTTCACCGTCAACGCGGCCGGGCAGGTTGTCATCGATCGGGCGATCACCTTCTACCAGAAGGACGCCGCCGGTGGTGCCGACACCACATGGCTGAACGTCGAAACGCCGTACAGTCTGGTGGCCCTGATCCGCGACATGCAGGCGTGGCTGCAGGCCATCTACGCCCGCAAGAAACTGGTCGCCGACGGGACCAACATCCCCGGCGGATCCAATCTGGTCACCAGCCAGACCGTCCTGGCATCTGCTGTCGCGCGCTACAAACAGTATTGCGACGACGGGAATGCCCAGAACTACGCCGCGTTCAAAGCGGCCGCCAGCGCCCAGAACCTGGGCAATGGCACCGTCGCGCTGCTGCTGCCCTTCAATCTGGTCGGGCAGCTGCGGGTGATCGCGATGAAAATCAATTTCATTCCCGGATAATCAATGGTCGATATCTACAGCGGAACACCCTCGCCGCAGAACGCGCGCGCGGGCGTTGCCAGTCTCGAAATCAACGGCGTGGCCGTCGATGTCGCGAGTGAACTGACCTACGACGCCACCACCGTGAAACGGGAATACCTCGTCGGGCAGAGTGGCCTGCAGGGGTGGACGGAAAATATCAAGGCCGGGTTCATCTCGGCCACACTGCGCGATTCCGCCACCATGTCGCAGGCCAACATCGTCAATATCGGCCCCGTCTCCGTCGTCGCGATCCTCGCCAGCGGCAAAATTGTCGCGGGCTCCTATCTGATCGCCACCGACGTCGGTGGCGTGAACACGGCCGAGGGCACGTTCGAGGTCAAATTCGAAGGGCCGGTCATGGAGAGCAGCAGCTGATGCAGCCCATTATCATTCCCCTTGATCCGCCGCTGCGTCATGCCGGGGGCGAGATCCCCGAACTGATCCTGACCGAGCCCGAGGCGCAGAAAATGTTTCTCGCCTGGCGCGCGATCGAGACGGGCGCAAACCCGGAATCATCCGTGATTTTCGCCCGCGATCTGGTTGCCAAATCCAGCGGGCTTCCGGAATCCGCAGTCAACGATCTGCCCATCTCGATCATGGTCACCGGCGCGGAACGGCTGTCGGATGCGATCGCGTCCGAGGTCGAGGGTTTCGAGCTGGACGAATCGGAAACGGAGTTCGTGTTTCCCGCGCCGGTCACGGTGGGAAATATCGAATATACCTCCCTTTCCCTGCGCGAACCCACGTCGGGTGAGGCCATCAAGGCGAACAGTCACCTGCGCAATTCGCAGGGACCTGCGTCGCAGCTGCGCTACCAGATGGCCCTGGTGAGCCTCGTGACCGGCGTGCCGTCCGCGAACGTGCACCGTTTCCCCGTGACGATCGTGATGAAGGCCGCGCGCGCGATCGAGGGTTTTTCCATGGCTGGCCGTCAAACTGGCGCCAGCTGACCTGGGATCTCGCAAAACATTACGGGTGTGACCCGGCGGCGTTCTGGGACATGACCGGGTCACAGTTGATCGAGGCCTGCCGCGAGGCAAACCGGCAGGCCAAAGAGGCTGCGCGCGCGCAGCAATAATCCCCCGGTTTTGCGGATTGAGGTGTCATGGCCGGTTACGCCGTTACGATTTCAGCGGTCGACAATCTGTCGAAAACGCTGAACCGCATCAACCAGAACGCGAACCGCACCCTTGCTCCGTTCCGCAAACTGGGCGGCGCGGTCACGCGACTGATGCGCACGACAGGCGTTTCGGGTGTTGCACGGGCACTGGGAAATGTGGGTCGCAGCGCACGGGACGCGTTCCAGCGCCTGTCAGCGATCATCGCCCCGCTTGGCGCCATTTCTGGGGCCGCGTCGCTGGGCGGCATGTACCGCATGGTCTCGGTCTGGTCCAACTGGGGCACCGAACTGGGCAACGTCTCGCGCAATATGGGCATTACCGCCCAGGCGTTGGGGAACCTGCAGGGCGCAGCCCAGATGGCGGGGTCATCAGGGGAAGCCCTGACCAACGGCCTCGGGGCGCTCGGGCAGAACCTGTATGACGCGGTCGGCGGCAGGAATGCCAGCGCCGTGGTCATGATGAACACGCTGGGCGTGGCATTCCGCAAAAACGCAACACAGGCCCGCAGCGTGACAGACGTGCTGCCGGAACTGGCGGACAAGATCGCCTCGCTCAAGGATCCGTATGCGCAGGCGCAGGCCGCATCGACCCTGTTCGGCGGGTCCGCTGCCGCCATGCTGCCATTCCTGCGACGTGGGGCTGCCGGTATCCGCGAATACCAGCAGGCCGCCGAACGCTACCTGCACATTACGCCCCAGACGGCGCAGGCGGCCAACACGTTCCGGGAGTCACAGACACGCCTGACGCTCGCCGTGGAGGGGCTAGGAAACCGAATCTCCGAACGGCTGGCCCCGATATTGGGGCCACTGCTGACGCAGTTTGCGGACTGGATTGCGACAAACCCGAAAGTCACGGCGGGCATCAATGCGCTCGGTGACGGGGTGCAGCGTTTCGCCAACTGGCTCAGGGGCATAGACTGGACCGCCATCGGACAGGGGTTCCAGCGTTGGGGCGACCGTATCGTTTGGGTGACCAACCTGCTTGGAGGGCCGGGAAAGGCGGTTCGTGACCTGCTGATCCTGATGGCTGGCGGATTTGCCCTGCGTCTGGCAGCCCCGTGGGTTGGGCTCGGTATTGCCGTAGGAAAATCTACAGTCAAACTGGCATTATGGGCCAGGGAGATGCGAACGGGTGCCGCAGTTGCCAAAGCGGCCGCAGCGCAGGGGGCCATGGCATCCGCGTCAGTCGCAGGAGGAGGCGGGATTGGCGCAATGGCGACACGCGCCGGAACCGCCCTGCGATCCCTGGGGCGCGTGGTGGTATCGGTGGGGGCAGGCATTATCCCTGCTCTGGTTTCACCTGCCGGACTGGCTGTCGCGGCTGTCGGGGGGATTGGCGTTGCCGCTTATGAGATCTGGCAGCACTGGAGCAGGATCAGGGGGCTGTTCTCGGGCCTGTGGAGTGCTGTCACAGACACGTTCAGATCTAATACAGGATATATCCGCACAGCGGCTGAACTTCTGTTTCCTGTTCCGATGGCGATCATTGGACACTGGGCGCAACTAAAAACGTTCTTCAGTTCCCTGTGGGATGGAATCAAGACTTCCTTTACTGGCGCATGGTCTTATGTTTCTCCCCTCCTCGATAAACTTCGCAGTGCGATTGATTACATCGGCAATAGCTGGGTAGGTCGGAAGATCGCAGGCATCGCCAGTGCAGGAGCCCAATCCCTCGATAATATGATGGGGTTTGGGAATACCGAGGGGTCCTCTCCCAGTGGTTCCTCTCCCGATGGTTCCTCTGCTCCTGGCCTGTCTGGCACCGAGACTACCCGTCGCACGACCGAGGCGATGCGCTATTTCGTCGGACAGGGCTGGACTGCCGCACAGGCTGCCGGGATCGTAGCCAACCTGCGCCGGGAAAGCGGGCTGAACGAACGCGCCGTCGGAGATGGAGGGCGCGCGACGGGGATCGCCCAGTGGCATCCGGGCAGGCTGGCAGCCATTGAGCGGCATTTCGGAACGGCCGTCGGCAACATGAGCTACGCCCAGCAGTTGCAGGCCGTCAATTACGAGCTGCGGCAGGGTGCAGAACGCGCAGCCGGACAGCACATCGCAATGCAGGATACGGGCCGGGAGGCCGGTGCCGCCGCGTCCCTGTATTACGAGCGTCCTGGCGACCGCGCGGGCGAGGCGTACCGCAGGGGTGCCCTCGCCCAGTCCATACAGGCGGATTTCATGCGTTCTCAGGGTGCTGCGGGCGCGCCGATGCAGGTCGCGTCAATCTCGACAGGACCGGCTGGCGCAGCCTCGTCGGGGTCAACAACAATGGCAGGCAGCCGGGCGCAGGATACGGTCCACCGTGTCGAGGTTTCCGCCGCGCCCGGAACACGCGCCAAGGTCACGGATCCGTCTGGCGCCACCCGTGTCGTGCGTAGCAACGTGACCAGGACAGTGCCGTGATTGTTGAAGAGCTGTTGTTGTCGTGGCTGGAGCAGCTCCAGCCAGCCTCGTGGCGTGGTGTCCCGTTTGCGGTGGAGCGTTCCGAAACCCGAATGGGTCGTCGCACGACCGTCCACGAATACCCCTACCGGAACGAGGTCTGGGTCGAGGATCTCGGCCGGGGTGTCCGGGGATATTCGTTCTACGGGTTCGTGGTGGGCGACGACTGCTACCAGCAGGAACAGGCATTGCTGGCGGCGGCCGAACAGCCGGGACCGGGCATCCTGTACCACCCGACCCTCGGTTCGCGAACCGTATGCCTGGTCGGCCCCATCACCACGGAACAGCGCGTGGACCGGGGCCGTGCCGTCGGGCTGCGCATGGAATTCATCGAGAGTTCCGACCCCATCTATCCGTCCGGGTCCACTGATACGCAGGCGGCTGTCGGCGTTGCCGCACTGGGCGCGATGTCGGCGATCACATCCGATTTCCTGTCCCGCGTCGGCCCGGCCCTGACAGAGGGCGTGGACGTCGTGACTGCCGGTGTCGCGGCCTCCCGCTCGATGGGGGGCGAGGTCGCGGCCCTCGGTTCCGATCCGGGCCTGGTCCTGTCTGCGGTAACAGGCCTGTCCGGCAATTACGGACGGTACGCCAACGGCAGCCGAACGACGCTCCTGTCTGGCGTGACCACGCCGGAACAGGCCATCGGCCGTGTCATTACGGCCCGCACCGGCATCACCAATGCAGGTGCCCTCACCACCCAGTTGGCTGGAAATCTGTGACCACGGCAACAGACAACGGATATTGCGCGTCGGTGCAGGCATTGACCGAATCCCTGCGCGCCGCGTGCGCGGACCCGGCGGATGCCATTCGCCTCCTTCTTTCGCTGGCAACCTGGACGCCAACGGCGCTGCCATCTACTGCGCCGGTTGGTGCCGCGATCGCGACACTGGTCGGCGCCATGGGGCAGACGCTCCGGCGGTGTGCGCTCGTGTCGCTGGCCAATGCCTGCGCCGAATATGAGCCGTCGTCGTATAATGATGCCCTGTCGATCCGGGCGCAGGTGGTGCAGGCGTTTGACGTCGAAATCCTCGCCGCTGCCGACGCATATCAGGATGCGACCTATCAGGCGCTCCGCTCCCTGCGCACTACCGTTGTTATCGATATCACGACGCGCGGGGCACAACTGGCGGCACTGATCACCGTCACGACGCCTGCCCCCGACAGTGCGCTCCCCCTCGCCTATCGCCTGTATGGCGATGCCACACGGGCGGACGATCTGATCAGCAGGGCCGACCCAGTCCATCCCGCGTTCATGCCCACCAGTTTCGAGGCGCTCCAGTCGTGACGACAACGGTTATGCACGTGACCGCGAACCGGCGGCATCACGATCCGAATCAGCTGCGCCTGGTCGTCGGCGGAAAATCGTACGCGGGGTGGCAGGAGCAGCGGGTCAGTTGCGGCGTGGAACGCATGCCCCGTGATTTCGAGGTCATGGCCACGGACAAATCCCCGTTTGACCCGTCCAGCATCACAGTCGAACCGGGACAGGAAATGCGGATCCTCCTGGGCGATGATCCCGTCATCACCGGATACGTTGACCGGGTTCGGTTGAGCGTATCCGGTGCGTCCCATCAGATGACCATTTCTGGTCGTGGACAGGGGCAGGATCTGGTGGACTGTTCGGCCATCCTGCCCACCATGGCCATCGGCGGTTCCGGGCTGCAGGCGGATGGCATCATCCGTCCGCTGGCCCAGGTGTTCGGCATCGATGTCACGGTGCAGGGCGACATATCCGCCAGCGGCGCGGTGCCGCAGTTCAACGTCAACCTGGGCGAGACGCCGTGGGACATCATTGATCGCATCACCCGCTGGGCACAGTTGCTTTGCTACGAGGGCGCAGACGGCAACCTGGTCCTTTCCCGCGTTGGCCAGCAGTCCATGTCGTCGGGCGTGCAGGAAGGGGTCAATCTGGAACAGGCCGACGCCACGTTTTCCATGGATGGCCGGTTTTCGGATTATTTCGCGTTCGTGCAGTCGGTTGACCAGTTCTCGCAGATCGGTGTGCAGGGCGATGTCGGGCATGTGACAGACACGACGGTGCCGCGTTACCGACCGCGCGCGATCATTTCCGAACAGACCCAGAATGGGCAACCGATCGCAATGCAGCGCCTGAACTGGGAAAAGGCGCGGCGCATCGGGCAGTCGCAGGCGATCGAGGTCACGGTGGACAGCTGGCGCGACAGCGCCGGAAAACTGTGGACTCCGAACTATCTGCTGCCCGTCAATATCCCCTCCCTCAAGATCATCAGCCAGACACTGGTGATTGGCGAGGTGGAATTTTCACGGGGTGAGGACGGGACGCACGCCCATATGATCCTGATGCCGCCAGCCGCCTACGAGCCGGAGCCCAGCGTACTGCAGGCCATCGACTGGCAGGTCGCGGCGGCCCTGCCGTCCGGCGGCGCGGGGAAACCGGCATGACGGTACACTCCTACGCCGACCGGATATTCAGGCGGCTGCAGGGGCTGCTCCAGATAGGACAGATTTCCACGCCGCCGGACGATACCGGCACCGTCCAGACCGGACAGGTCACCGTGAACGGCACGGCCGTGCGCGACGGCATGCCTATTGTCCAGGACTACGGGTTTTCGGCGGTCCTGCCGGTGGGCACCAAGGCCATTGTCCTCAACGTGGCCGGTGATGCCTCGAACGGGGTCGTCATCCGGTCGATCCATCAGCAATCGCGCCCGAAGGGGTTGAAAAACGGACAGGTCTGCCTGTTTGATGCAGCGGGCGATCAGATCCTCCTGACCAACGGCAGCGGCATCACTGTCACGTCCCAGTCCGGGCAGCCGATCACCCTGAACGGCAAAACGGTCATCAATGGCCCGCTGGAGGTATCGGACGACGCCACAATCGGCGGGATCAGTTTTCTCGACCATCTGCATGGCGGCGTTCAGTCCGGCAGCAGCACGACACAGAAACCCCAATCCTAGAGGTCGCATGGTTTCGGTCACCCAGACCACCAACAGCGGCGGCGATATCGAGATCGTATGGGACACGCCCAACGGGCGCGGCGACTGGGCCATGGAAAATGGCACCGTCGCACGGACCCCGTCGGGCATCGACACGCTCAAAAACATGGTCATGATCTGCCTGTTTACGGATCGTGTCGCCCCGCCTGACTATACCGGGACAGACCGGCGCGGCTGGTGGGCCGATACCTACCGCGCGCAGCCGATCGGATCCCTGCTGTGGACCCTCAACCGGTCCAAGATCGCCAACCGCGCACAACTGCTGCAGCGCATCCGCTCCATCGCGACCGATGCGCTGCAACCGCTCCAGACAGCCGGTTACGTCAAATCCATTTCCGTCCGGGTCGGCATGGCAACCAATGATACCGCCGCCATCGGCGTATCACTGACCCGCCCGGACGGTTCGACCAGCCAGTATTCCTGGCTGTGGCAGGTGCCCTGATGCCCTACGCACGCCCAACACTGACGCAGCTGATCGACCGTGCCCAGCAGGACGTTCAGGACGGCGGACTGCAGGGTGCTGATCCCCTGCTGGACCCGTCGGTCCTGCTGATCCTCAGCTATGCGATCGCTGCGATCTCGTACGAGCACTACGGATATCAGGACTATATCGCCCGCATGGCCACGCCCGCCGGTGCGACGGGCGAATATGCGACGCTGTGGGGCGCGCTGGTCAATATTTTCCGTAAGGATGCCACGGCCGCTGTCATTGCCGTGGCATTTACAGGTGTCGCGGGCACCGTGCTGGAGGCCGGAACTGTCCTGACGACGGACGGCAACCTGTCGTTTGCCACGGATGCTGACGCCACCGTGGATGACACGGGCGCCCTGACGGTGCAGGCGACGTCCCAGGGCACGGGGGCAGCCTACAATCTGGCGGCCGGGTCGGCGATTGGCATATCCAGCCCCCTGAACAGCATCAACGGTTCGGGCACCGTAACCGCAATCGTGACGTCCGGCACCGACCAGGAGACCGAGAGCGCGTTCAAGGCGCGGTATCTGGCCCGTTACGCCAGCACCGCGCAGGGTGGATCGGCAACGGATTACGAAAACTGGGCACTCGATGTCCCCGGCGTTACCCGCGCATGGTGCGGAACTCCTGGGCTCTGCGGCGATGGTACGGTGCCGGTTTACGTGATGATGGACGATGCCAATTCTGCCAACGGCGGGTTTCCGCGTGGCACCAACGGAACATCGTCCACGGACAAACGGTACACCCCGGCAACACAGGACCTGCTGACGGTCGCCAATGCCCTGCAATCGGAAAAACCGGTGACGGATATCGTTGTCGCCATGGCACCGCAGCCCTACCCGATCGATATCACATTGACGGGACTGGGCGGCATATCCACCGATATGAAGGCACAGATCGACACGGCTCTGGCTGACCTGTTCCTACGCATCGGCACGCCGCTGGGGATGACCGTGCAGGGGTCCCAGATCGCAGGTGCGCTCAATGCGATCCCGGATATCCCGGCGTTCAGCGTGATCGCCCCTGTCGGCAGTATTTCCGTGCCGGTCGGATCCCTGCCCACCGCTGCGGAGCCGACGTATCAATGAGCTACTCTGCTGCGGATTTTCTGGCGGCGTTCCAGCGCCACCTGCCGACGGGGCCGATATGGCCGCGAGAGGCCGGGTCCACCCAGGCAGCTGCATTGGGGTGCCTGATGCCTACGCTGGAGCGCCTCGCCCAGCGTGATGCGAATCTGCTGATTGATGCGTTCCCGGCCACGACGGTTGAACTGCTGCCGGAATGGCAGGCGTCCCTCGGCCTGCCGGATGCGTGTGCAGGCACGGACCCCACAATCGAACAGCAGCGTGCACAGGTCGTAGCGCGCCTGACAGATAGCGGCGGCGCATCGATCGACTATTTCGTCACGTTCGCTGCCAACCTCGGATACGCAATCACCATCACGGAATTCGCGCCTGCCCGCGCAGATTTCCTGTGCGCTGACGAACCCGTCTACGACCCGTTCTGGGCCTATATGTGGCGCGTCAACGCATCCGCCGTCACGGTCGAATATTTTTCGGCCGATATCTCGTTTGCCGACGAGCCCCTCGCCGAATGGGGAAATGCGGTTCTGGAGTGCGAAATCCAGTCCCGCAAACCGGCACGGACGACCGTTTTCTTTTCCTACGGATAACTGTACCAATGGTCTATCAGATCGACGACGCAACAGCCGTGGCATCCCTGCCCGCGCTGCCGACGGACAATATCGGCACACCCGGATTTTTTACAGGTGGCTCCACAAGCGGCGGCGCTCCCACCAGAGTCCGTTACTGGTGGCTCAATATGGTTCAGGAGGAACTGCGGAATCTGGTGATTGCCGCTGGCCTGACGCAAGACAAAACCAACAACGCCCAGGTGCTGGCGGCATTGAAAGTGCTGTTCGTGCAGTTGGGTGGGAAGTCGGCACTGGCGGACAACGCGGTTTTCCTCGGCAAACGCGCTGACGTGACGTCGGGCGCCGCGCGCGTGGGGCTGTTCGTGGACAACACGGATTTCGGCGCCATCGCCACGATCGGGGCAGGAAACCTCGGCCAGTCGGGCAGCACCGAGCAGTATTACCAGCTCGAATCGCAGGGCAGTAAAAGCCTCGAACTGACGTTCAACGCGCCCGTGGCAGGCGTCGTGCACGCTGAGGCGTCGGCAAATTATTCGTCGCAGAACACCAACCAGTCCCTGCTGTCGCTCTCGATCAACGGTGTGACTGTCAGTTCCGATCAGGTGACGGGAACTACCTGTATGTCGAACGGTGGATGTGCTGCCGTATCGCCGGGCCCGGTCACGATTTCCAGCTATTGCGGCACGTCGGCAACGTCCCCCCCGAATATCGGTCACACCCTGCGCTACGTGTTTGTCCCGACGTAAGGAAAAAATCCTGATGCCCACCTACGCTATCGAAAAAAATACGGATGGTGCTGTCGTATCCGTTGCGACCTGGTCGGCGGACGACGCCACGTTGCCAAGTGGCTACACGGCCTGCACTGCGGCCGAATACACCACGGCCAAATCCGCGCTGGTCAACAGCCTGCAGAGCCAGGCGCTGGGCGCGCTGGTGACGGTGCAGGCGCAGGCATTGCAGGCGCTGGCCGCCGGGGAGACGTCCGGCCCACTGACGCAGGCATATACGAAATCGCTGCAGGCGATTGCCAGCGGCACCGATACCACCAGCACCGCGCTGCCGACGGCACCTGCGGCCTACACGGACTGATGTCATGACCACAATGACCCCACGCGGCATCCGCAACAACAATCCCGGCAACCTCGATTACGTGGGGCAGGCGGGCGCGCATCTGGAAACCGGCGTGCCCTACCCGCGCTTTGCGGCATTCCCGACCATGGCGGACGGCATCTGTGCGCTGCGCGACCAGTTGATCCGCTACGGTGCGCGGGGGCTGGATACGGTCGCCAAAATCGTGTCGGTCTATGCTCCCGCCAGCGAAAACGCGACCGCCGCCTATATCGAATTTGTCTGTGCGGTGGTGGGCGTCCGTCCCGACACGATGCTGCACCTGCACGACCCGGCCACGATGGCGCGCCTGATCTACGCAATATCGGGAATGGAAAACGGGCCGGGGCATCTCTCCCTGTCGCAGATCGAGCAGGTGCTGCAGAACACCCCGACCACAGCCATTTCCTGAACCACCCGACAGACAGACCCCGCCTGCCCTGCCGCCTATCGAGGCGGTTTTTTATTGCCTGGAACACCGATGACCGAGAACCCGACGCCGGATGTGCACGATATCCTCGATGACCATGGGGAGCGTATCGGATCGCTTGAACGCTGGCGCGACAGTGCCGACGGGAAGATGGATGGCATCCGGCGAGAACTCAGCGCCGTGCGGGCCGAGGGGCAGGCGCAGTCCGCTGCAACGTCCGCCGCGATGGACCGGCAGTCGCGCGACATCCAGGACCTGACCCGCCAGCTTGCCGAACATACCGGCGCGCAGAAGGAGCGCAACCGGCTGGACCAGGCCAAGCTGACAAAGGCACGGATTGCCGAAAGCCGGTGGAAAAAGCGCGCAGCCATCTTTGGTCTGGTCTTTGCCGTGTTCGGCGCTCTGGGCGGCACGCTGCTGTCGAGCCAGACGTGGGACGACTTCTTCTTCGCCAACGTCCCGTTCCTGCACCATCACCACATTATCGGCACGCTGCAATAAGCGGCGTGCCCGCGAGGCCCGACATGGACCCTTCGACGCTGCTTTCCGAACTCCTACCCTTCATCCCCGCGCAGTATGTCGGCGCGGTGGTGGACTGGGGATCGTTCCTGATCGCGACGGCCGCCCTGATCATGCGCTACTGGCGGCCTCCTGCCCCCGGATCCAGGGCAGCCCTGATATGGACGGTGGTCTCCGCCATCGCCCAAGCGCGCAAATGGAACCTGCCTGCCTATCAGCCCGGCAAAAAGGCCGTGATGGTGCCAGCCACCGTGCCGCGCCAGGCGGTCGAGCAGCTGCTCGACGTGCCACCGGGTTCGACCCGTCCGGGCAAGCCCCCGGCGCGCGCATCCGCGCCCGGCTGACTGGCCGGTCCCGGATCAATCGTCACCACTCCCCAACCGCCCGAGAGGCGGTTTTTTTGTGCGGAGACGCCACGCATGCCCGATACGAACACCACCACCGCCATTCCCGCCCTCGAGGACCTGATCGAAACCGCGCTCGGCAAGCGCGACACGGCCGCCACGCAGGCCGATATCGCCCTGGCGGGCAACCTGCTGCAGACGCTGATCCCGGTTATCGTCGAGAAGGCCGCGCCGAACCTGGACCTGTCCGGCATCGATGCCGCCCTGACCAAGATCCTGACGGGCATCTCGGACCTGAAGGACGCGATCGCGACGAAACCTGTTGCAGCCGCGCCTGCGGCGAACGCCACGGTCGGCGTGCCGCGCCCGTCCGTGCCGGGACAGCCCGCGCACTGACCTGTCAACCGGAACCGGCCGATCTGTAAACCGGATCGCCGGGCCACACATGTCCTGACACCTGACAGATAGCCCACCCGTTTCCACGCAGAAATGGCCGTTTCCTGCGGTCTGCTGGGACGGGTGGGCTATTTGCGTTTCCAGACTGGAAAACCAGCCCATGAACAACCCTGTCAACCTTGTGACCGGCCGCCGTGGTTTCCTCGGCCTTGGTGCCGGTATCGCCGCCACTGTTGCACTGGGAGCCTGCACCGTCAGCAAGTCCGGCAACGTCACGACCGTCACCCTGAACGTGGCGGAGATCAAGGATTACGGTCAGGCAGGCCTGAACGCGGTCACCCTCGTCCTGTCCATCGCGGCCGTGGCCAGCGCCATCGGCACGCCTGCCTTGGGTGTGATCAGCCTGGCGGACACGGCGCTGTCGACCGCCCTGACCAGTTTTTCCACGGCGGCCGGATCCACGCTGACGATCACCTACGACGACACGAACTGGAAAAGTCGCGTCGACAGTATCCTGTCCGACCTGACCACGCTGCAGAGCAACCTGACCGCGGCAATTACCGGGGCGTCCACGAAAGTGTCCAACGCAGACCTGTCCAATGCCAACACCGCCCTGTCCGCGCTGGGCACGGTCGTGTCGGCGTTCAAGGGCGTGCTGGACAGTGTAGCCGCGCGGCGCAATGTCGGGGCACGGCTGTCCGGTTCTACCGCTGCGCCCTCCCGAGCACAGGTACAGCAGGCGCTCATTACACTGGGCGTGACAGCATGACGCCCTTCATGGAGGGCATCATCTCCGGTGCAGGCGGCGTTGTCGTCCTCATCGGGTTGCTGGTCACGATCCCGCTCAAGCTGCATGCGCTGTATGTGGGAGCGCAGATGCGAGATCGCGGGCAATAGACTCCACTGCAGCCAGCGCGGTTAGCGCAGTTGCCCGATCACAGACTTCGCTAAGACGCTGAGCGCGGCCCGGATGAATAAGGTTGCGAAAATATTTGGCTATCTCGGTTATTTTTTTTGTATTGTCTTTGATCAATTTGAGAGATGTCGCAACCGTTATATATCCGGAAAAATCCCATCTTTCCGGTGATCCTTTGGGCCTCTCCTCCAAGGTCGAAAGATCTGGCGACTTTTCTATAGCCCACAAAAGTAAAGCCTCAGAAGCGCTGCCAGCCAAAACGGTCGCCGCTTTCCATTCTCCGTTGTGCAACGCGTTTGTCGCTGCACTGATGTCCAGTCGAATACTGTTCCGCAAGTCGGCATCCTCAATGAATGCCAGCTCCGTTGTCATAGGCGATGGAATTTGATCCGGGCATTTTTCCAAGGCATCCCGAAGTATCTGAAGAACGTTTTTGTCTCGTATGTCTGATATTGTAACTTGAAGATTTCCTCTGCGCTGCCAAAAAGCAACTGAGTTTCTAATAGCCTCAACTCCACAAACGAGATCGCTATAATCCGTTCCACTAATCGTCAAAAATTCACTTGGAAGGTTATCAATCAAATGAACTATGGCAGTCAGTCCTGCCACCGATTGATGGCTCACATGGGGGGGCTGCGATTTAAAGATCGTCCTAGTTTGGTCAATTAGGTCAATAATCTGTGTCGGGACTACTCGAGCCATGAAACGCTCCTTTTGTTATGCTGCGAATGTGTAATCTTGCTTAATATAGATGTACAGACTGGCAACAATCTTTACAGACGCGCAGCCAATCAGAATTTGGTGGTGCCAGCACGTCCGCTTCTGAAAGCACTTCCCGCGTCAATCTATGTCCGACGTGAGGCGTTAGCTGATATTCCGAATTAAAATGAACTTTATCTTTGTCTGCCATGTAGCTTCACGAGGGTCGAAGCATGCTGGTGCAGTGTCTCGTCTCCCTTTTTCAGAACACCTAGAAGCTCCGCTTTCTCCTGCATGTAGATCCTTGCAAATCCCAGATCATATCGGGTGATGGATGCTGTATTGTCGATCAGGTCTGCCAGCTTGATGGTCTGACCTTCAGCCGAGGCCTGGGCCAGATGATCCCGATCCATCGCCTTGCGCACCCTACGGTTGCCGTCTTCCGGTCGGCTGACATCTGTCACCATTTCGACTAGGGCTGCCACGTCCTCACCAAATTCAGCCCTGATCTCCTCCAGCGTGACCGGTGTGTCTTCCACTACGTCATGCAGCAGCGCTGCTGCGATCACCTCATCGCGGGCACCTGTCTCCTTCACGGTCTGCGCAACACGGTGCGGATGCACGATGTACGGTTCGTCCGTGTATTTGCGTCGCTGGTTGATTTTTCCGTGGGCAACGGCAGCAAATGCTGCTGCGCGCGATGTCAGGTCCATGGTCACGCGACCTCCAGTACCTCGACTGTCGCCTGCCGTCCAAGCGCATGAAGGGCGGCCTCGACGCGTCCGATCTTGCTTTCATGCAGTAGATCGCGCAGGCGACGCACGGATGATTCCGCCACGCCCAGTCGACGCGCCAGTTCCACGTTGCTGACCTTGTTCTCCAGCATGGCCGTATGGAGGGCCAGCTTGGCCGCTTCCAGCATAGGCACATAGACCAGAAGGCGACCGTTGGCCGCTGGCGGCACGGGCACGGCCGCACCATCGTCCACATAGATGGACAGTGACGTAACCAGCAGGTCCTGCGCCTCGCGCAGCGCCTCCTCCCGGGTTGCGCCATCGGTCGCCCCTGGCAACCCCTCGAATGAAGCCGTGATGGTGCCGTCCGGATTGGTCTCCAGATCGACCGGGTAAGCGTAAAGCATCCTCATACCTCCAGATCGGTTTCGGTCAGCCCGAGATCCTTGAGGATCTTGCGGAACGTGCCGGTGGCCATGTCACCGCGATGGTTCGATACCACCGTCGGCTTGCCGTTCAGCCGCACCACGATGTGCGACCCCTTCCCCTTACGTTCGGTCATGTCCCAGCCATTCTTGTTGGCGAGGCGGCGGAGACGGGCGAGGAGGTCAGCGGCTTTCATGTCCACAATATCGCGCACATATGCGCGAATGTCAACATAAATCGGTCATAAATGAACGAAATAAGCCCCCGACTTGCGAACTTGCGCAAGTTTGGCTGTCGCCCGGCAGAAATCCGTCTAGGGCAGCCCATGCTTTCCGTCGTGCGCGGCTTTCTGGCCCGACAGGCTCCAGCGCGCCTGATCCGCACCGGTATCGATCCTGCCCCGCTGATGTTGGGAAATGACGTGCTGGGGGACTGCACGTCGGCCGGGATTGGCAACCATGCCCGCGCCACGGCGGCGCTCAACAGGTTTCAGGTGGACGTGACCACGGCGCAGGCCGAGGCGTTCTATTCCCTGTCCACCGGCTACGTCCCCGGCGATCCGCGCACCGACAACGGCGGTATTGAGGTCGACGTGCTGGCCACAGCCCAGCGATCCGGGTACGCCATCACCAACCAGACCCTGTTTCCCATCTGGGGCAGCGCCGATCCCGGCGATGAAAATGGCTTGCGTAACATCATGGCGGAATTGTCGGCGGTCTATCTGGGCGTGCGGCTGGCCAGGGCCGACATGTGGCAGGACGAGACCGGCGCTCTGCCCCCTGTCTGGGACACCGACACGCCTGCCGGTCATGGCGATCCAACACCGGGCAGCGCGGGCGGTCACTGCCTGCTGGGCTGGGACTATACCGGCACGGACGATACCGACCTTGTTACGCTACTGACGTGGGGCGCGAAACAGCGGGCCACATGGCGCTGGCTGCGGTCCCGAATCATGGAGGCTCACGGGCTGGCATGGCGGCAGCTCATGCCCGCAACCAGAAACGTCTGGGAAGCGCTGATCGCCGCCAACGATGCGTATCTGCGGGGTGCGGCATGAGGGCGGCACTGCTGGCCGGACTGCTGGCCCTGTCCGCCTGCGCCAGTCAGCCGCGCGTGCAGACCACGATCCCGGCGGCCATGGCGGGCATCCAGTCCTCACTGGCGCAGGCCGGGGCTGTGTCCGTCTCTCACGCCGCCGACTGGACGCCGGAGCAGACCGCGCGGTTCGAGCGCGACGTGCGTGCGGCCCAGTGCAGCCAGCGCACGTCAGATCCGGTCATCGGCACGATTGCGGGCAACGTGACGCTGGGGCTGTCCGGGTCGTTCACGCAGGCCGGGCAGTTCACGGCCGGCGCGATCACCACGGCTCCGACCGTTGGCCTGCAGGGATCGGCCAGCCGGACGCGCATCCAGCAGGTCGGTTACGAGACGGAACTGCTGGGACAGAATGACGACGCACGGCATCAGGAAGCGGCGCAGCTGATCGAGGATCGGCAGGCATTGCGGGATCGGGTGGGGGAACTGGTCGACAGTTGGAGCGCCGAACAATGCATCCCGCATGCACCGGTCTTATCGCTTGTGGGTGGGCGGCGTTAGCGTCGTCGATGAGAAAGCAGGTCTGCAGGACAGCAAAATCCATCCAGCAGCGTATCGGCCCAATCCTGTGCCAGTTGACGCTTCCTGTCCCTATATTCCGCCCGGTTATAGGCTGCCTCAACCTGATTTTTCGACACATGTGCGAGCATTTGGTCGATGATCTGTCTATCGTCTGGGCACCGCTCGTTCATAATGGACGAAAAGGATGCCCTGAATCCGTGCGGGACATGGCGACCTGCATAGCCTGCCCGATTCAACAGATACCCTATTGCGTTTTCGGACATCGGGCGATGCGCCCATCTCGAATTGGGAAAAACCAGCGGCCCGCGCCCTGTAAGTGTTCTGGCGACATCAAGGACTTCGAGGGCCTGCCGGGACAGTGGCACCACATGTTCGCGCCGCATCTTCATTCTGGGTGCCGGAATGACCCATGTGTCTCCCTCAATCTCGCTCCACGGCATGCTCCGGACCTCACCTGGACGCACGGCAGTCAGGGCAAGAAACCGCATGGCCAGCAGCGTTATGGGGTGCGCCGGTGTGGCCTCTGCCAACCGTAGCATTTCCCGCAGATCATCCAGATTGATGATGGCAGGCTGCCGCCCTTTCTTGAGAGGTGGCAGCGCGCCCTTGATGACGGCGGCTGGATCACTCTGCCCCAGTCCGCGTGCGATTCCATAGGTAAAGATGGCTGATAGACGCTGCCGCACGCGGCGGGCCGTTTCCTGGGCGCTATCTCGTTCGATCCCCTCGACGACATCGAGCACCATCGGCGGGGATATATCCGTCACGGGTATCTGCCCCAATTTTGGCCAGACAAAACGCTCCAGGCTGCTACGGACATCCTCTGCGTGCTTCGCGCTCCAGTTCGAGGAATTGACTTCCAGCCAACCCTCTCCGACCGCCTGCAGATGATTCTTGATGCACGCGGCTTCGGCCTTGCGCTTTTTTTTGGTCAGGGAGGGATCGCGGTTTGCGCGCAGTTCTTCCTTGGCGTCGTCCTTGGCAGCTCGTGCGCCAGCCAGAGAGACAGCGGGGTATTTTCCAAGCGCGAGTAGCTTCTCTTTCCCACCGAAACGGTATTTCATGCGCCACAGGCGCGTACCGTTCGGCTGGACCAGAAGGTAAAGCCCCTCGGCATCAGACAGCTTGTAAGGTTTGTCTTTTGGTTTTGCACGCCGGATCGCGGCATCCGTCAGCATGGATACCCCCATGCATGCAGAGATACCCCCATATATACCCCCATCGTATCCGTCCTTCGGCGTCTTTCCATGTCATCGCATGGCAGACCAGAAGGCGATAAAACGGCAGAAATCCCTAGGGATTGTCAACTGCTGTCACTGTATGTCAGGGGAAATTGGCGGAGGGGATGGGATTCGAACCCACGGAACGAGTTACCCCGTTCAGCGATTTAGCAAACCGCCGCCTTCAGCCTCTCGGCCACCCCTCCGCCGGGGAAAAGCGTATATTTCTACACGGCGTTTGCAGCGCTGCTTGTAGCGTGTTCCAGCAGCGCCGTCAAACGTTCAGATGAAAAAAATGTCCAGTTTTTACAAAACCTTTTTCAGCGCCTCGTTCACGAGGGCCGGATTGGCCTTCCCGGCCATCGCTTTCATCACCTGACCGACGAAAAACCCGAACAGGCGGTCCTTGCCGCTGCGATATTCCTCCACCTTGTCGGCATGCTTCGCCATGATGTCAGCCACGACGCTGTCGATGGCCCCGGTGTCCGTCACCTGCTTCAGACCCTTGCGCTCGACAATGTCGGCAGCGCTGTCGCCGGTCTCCAGCATGTCCTCGAACACTTCCTTGGCGATCTTGCCGTTGATCGTCCCATCGGCGACAAGGTCCAGCATCCCGCCGAGGGCCGCCGCCGAAATCGGGCTGTCGCCAATATTGCGCCCCGTCTTGTTCAGCGCCGCGAACAGGTCGCCGGTGACCCAGTTGGCCGCCAGCCGCCCGTCACGCCCACGGGCCACGGCCTCGTAATAATCCGCGATCGCCTGTTCCGCCACCAGTACGCCAGCGTCGTAATGGGGGATCTTGTATTCCTTTTCGAAACGGTCGCGCTTGTCATCCGGCAGTTCCGGCAGGCCTTTTTCCAGGTCACGCACCCATTCTTCCTCGATCACCAGCGGCAGCAGGTCCGGATCGGGGAAATAGCGGTAATCGTGGGCGTCTTCCTTGCTGCGCAGGGACCGGGTCTCGTTACGCGACGGATCAAACAGGCGCGTTTCCTGATCAACCGTGCCGCCGGATTCCCAGATTTCCACCTGTCGGGTGGCTTCCACCTCGATCGCGTGCATGACATAGCGGATCGAATTGACGTTCTTGATCTCGCAGCGCGTGCGGAAGGGTTCGTCCTTCTTGCGCACGGACACGTTCACGTCCGCACGCATGGAGCCTTCCTCCATGTTGCCGTCACAGGTGCCGAGGTAGCGCAGGATCATGCGCAGCTTGCGCAGGTATGCGCCCGCTTCCTCCGGCGAGCGGATATCGGGTTCGCTGACGATTTCCATCAGCGCCACACCCGCACGGTTCAGGTCGATGAAGGAACGGGTCGGGTCCTGGTCATGCATCGACTTGCCGGCGTCCTGCTCCAGATGCAGGCGCGTGATCCCGATATGGCGTACTGTTCCATCGGAGAGTTCGATCTCGACCGTCCCCTCCCCCACGATGGGATGGGTGAACTGGCTGATCTGGTAGCCGGTGGGCAGGTCGGCGTAGAAATAGTTCTTGCGGTCGAAACGGCTCTGCAGGTTGATGCGCGCCTTCAGGCCAAGCCCCGTGCGCACGGCCTGCGCCACGCATTCACGGTTGATGACGGGCAGCATGCCGGGGAACCCCGCATCCACCAGGCTGACATGGGTGTTCGCCTCACCGCCATAGGTGGCCGACGCCCCGGAAAACAGCTTTGAGTTGCTGATGACCTGCGCATGGACCTCCAGGCCCACGACAATTTCCCACGTCCCAGTCTTGCCTTCGATCAGGTAGGACATCACACGCCCTCCGCACGGATGGAGGGACGGTGCGTGAAGCCCGCCGCCCGTTCAAGCGCATGGCCCGCCGCCAGCACGCTTTTTTCATCAAAGGGACGGCCGATCACCTGCAGTCCCAGCGGTAGCTTACGCTCACTCAGGCCCACCGGCAGCGACATGGCGGGCATGCCGGCCATGCTGGCGGGTACGGTGAACACGTCATTGAGGTACATCTGGACCGGGTCGTCCGTCTTCTCCCCCTGCGCAAAGGCCGGGGAAGGCGCAGTCGGTGTCAACAATACGTCAACCTTCTCAAAGGCTTCTGTGAAATCACGACGGATCAGGGAGCGCACTTTCTGCGCCTTGAGGTAATAGGCGTCGTAATAGCCCGCGGACAGGACATAGGTCCCGATCATGATGCGGCGGCGTACTTCGGTGCCGAAACCCTCCCGCCGGGTCTTTTCATACATTTCATCGAGCGTCGGCGCCTCCACCCGGCGCCCGAAACGCACGCCGTCATAGCGGGCAAGGTTGGACGAACATTCCGCCGGGGCGACGATGTAATAGGTCGCAAGCCCGTATTTCGTATGCGGCAGCGACACATCGACAATCTCGCACCCTGCCTCGCGCAGCCATTCGATCCCCTTTTCCCACGAGGCCTCGATCTCGGCGGGCATGCCCTCCACGCGGTATTCGCGCGGGATGCCGACACGCATGCCCTTGAGGCTGCCCGAACAGGCCGCGCGATAGTCATCGAGCGGATGGTCGACGCTGGTGCTGTCCTTCGGGTCGAAACCGGCCATGGACTGCAGCATGATGGCGCAATCCTCCACCGTGCGGGCCATCGGCCCGGCCTGGTCGAGCGAACTGGCGAACGCAATGGTGCCCCAGCGGCTGCACCGGCCATAGGTCGGCTTCAGCCCCACGATTCCGCAATAGGCGGCGGGCTGGCGGATGGAGCCCCCCGTATCGGTGCCGGTCGCGCCCATGGCAAGCCCCGCCGCGACAGCCGCCGCAGAGCCACCCGACGATCCGCCGGGGACAAGGGCGGTCTGCGCATCGCCTTCACGCTTCCACGGGTTTTCGACAGGACCGAACGCCGACGTGATGTTGGCCGACCCCATGGCGAATTCGTCAAGGTTCGTCTTGCCCACGAACACCGCGCCATCGCGCAGCAGGTTCGCCGTCACCGTGCTTTCGTACGGGGGGACAAAGTTTTCCAACATCCGGCTGGCGGCGGTGGTGCGCACGCCATTGGTGCAGAACAGGTCCTTGATTCCCAGCGGGATCCCCGTCAGGACCGGGGCATCCTTGCCGGCCAGCAGGTCATCGGCGCGCTTCGCCGCAGCCAGAGCCTGTTCGGAGGTCACGGTAATGAAGGCATTGAGCCGCCCGTTGAGCCGCCCGATCGCGTCGACATGCGCGCCCACCAGTTCGGTGGCGGAGAATTCGCGCCGCCGCAACCCGTCATGCGCCGCGGCGATTGTCAGTTCGGTCAGCATCATTCAACCACCTTCGGCACGGTATAATAGGGGCCAGCCGTATCGGTGGCATTGGACAGGACGGCGTCACGCATGTTTCCATCCGTCACGATGTCCTCACGCATGCGCAGGACCGCCGTTTCGGTCCCGACCATGGGGGCGACGCCATCGACATTGACCTCGTTGAGCTGTTCGATCCAGCCGAGGATGCCGTTCAGTTCCCCCGGCAGGGACTGCAGGTCGGATTCGTCAATACCAATCCGTGCCAGCCGGGCAATTCGGCGGACGGTCGCGGGATCAAGCGACATGAAGCAATAACTTTCCATCGTGACGGGACAAGAATACCCTGCAAGCAGGAACGCGAAGGACAATAGCCCCAGACCATGCCCCTGTTCAACATACCCGAACTGCGATCCGCCCTGCGGCCCGGACAACGCCTGATGGGAATCGATCCCGGCCAGAAGACGATCGGACTCGCGCTGTCGGATGTCTCGCTCATGCTGGCTTCGCCCTGCACCACCGTGCGCAGGCGCAAGCTGTCGCTTGTCGCGGCGGAAATCGCGGAACTGGCGCGAAAACATGATGTTGGCGGACTGGTGGGGGGGCTTCCGCTTTCGCTTGATGGCAGTTTCGGCCCGGCGGCGCAGGCCGCGCGCGACTGGATGATGAACCTGTCGCAGCAGGTGGGCCTGCCTGCGGCGATGTGGGACGAACGCCTCTCCTCCTCCGCGGTGAACCGCATGCTGATACAGGATGTGGACATGACCCGGCAGCGGCGCGAACAGGTCGTCGACAAGTTGGCGGCGGCCTATATCCTCCAGGCGGCACTCGACGCGTCGGCCTGACGGGCGGGGGCGCGCACGCCATCGGCGGGATCGCCGAACAGGGCCTGCAGCAGCAGCAGCGTCAGGAAAACGGCGGCCAGAAGCCCGAAAGCCCGGCCAAAGGCGCGGAACGCCGCGACGATCAGCGCCACGAGCACGAGCGTAAGGACGGCGCGCTGCACCTGCCCGTGGATGCCGATGGTATCGAGCATGGCCGCCATGAACCCCTCGACCATCACAATTCCGGCGATGACGAGGCCGATGAGGCCGAACAGCATGTTCCCCAGCAGGTTGAGGGCATGGGTCATGGGCACGCGACTTTCCCTTGCGGTGGCGGTGGCAGGCGGCATGGGGACATAACGCGGGCGCGGGCCGTGCGTTCGGGTGGGCCGCACACACGATGTTACGGAAAATTGCGCCCCCGCGCACGGCCCCGCATCCCCTTGTCAGGAAGCGGCCTCCGTGCTGTTTAAGCCTGCGAAAAGCGATTGGAAGGGACTGACAGCGGATGAAGATTGCCGTCATCGGGGCAGGTTACGTGGGTCTGGTATCGGGCGCGTGCCTTGCCGATTTTGGCCATGAGGTCCGTTGCATCGACCGGGACCTGCATCGTGTCGAGGGGCTGCGCGCGGGACGCATGCCCATCTACGAACCCGGCCTTGCGGAACTGACGGCGCGCAACGTGGCGGAGGGCCGCCTGTCGTTCGAGCACGACCTTGCGGTCGGCATGAAGGACGCGGAGGTGATCTTCATCGCCGTGGGCACCCCCTCCCGCCCCGAGGACGGGCATGCGGACCTGACCTTTGTCTATGAGGTCACGCGTGAGATCGCGCGCAACCTCGACGGCTATGCGGTGATCGTGACGAAATCCACCGTCCCGGTCGGCACCAGCGACGAGGTGGAACGACTGGTGCGCTCGCTGCGTCCGGATGTCGCGTTCTCCGTGGCGTCCAACCCGGAATTCCTGCGCGAGGGCGCTGCGATCGGGGATTTCAAGATCCCCGACCGTATTGTCGTCGGCGTGGAGGATGACCGCGCGCGCGAAGTGATGGCCGCGGTCTATCGCCCCCTGTTCCTCAACCAGGCGCCGCTGCTGTTCACCGACCGCCGCACGTCGGAACTGACGAAATACGCGGCCAACGCGTTCCTGGCCACCAAGATCACGTTCATCAACGAAATCGCCGACATCTGCGAAAAGACCGGGGCCAACGTGCAGGATGTCGCGCGCGGCATGGGGCTCGACAAGCGGATCGGGCCGAAATTCCTGCATGCCGGGCCGGGATTTGGCGGGTCGTGCTTCCCCAAGGATGTCCGCGCCCTGATCAAGACCGGGCAGGATTACGATGTCCCCAGCCGCATCGTGGAGGCGGTGGCCGATGTCAACGAACGGCGCAAGCGCAGGATGGGACGCAGGATCATCGCCGCATGCGGCGGGGAAATCCGTGACCGTGTCATCGCGGTGCTTGGCCTGACGTTCAAGCCGCGCACCGATGACATGCGCGACGCCCCCTCCATCGCCATCATCCAGACCCTGCGTGACGCGGGCGGGCGGGTGCATGCGTTCGACCCGGCGGGCATGGAACAGGCGCGCGACGTGCTGGGCGATGTGACCTATTTCCAGGACCCTTACAAGGCGGTCGCCGGTGCGGATGCCGTGGCCATCGTCACGGAATGGGAATCCCTGCGCGCGCTGGACCTGAAAAAGATCCACGGCCTGATGCGCACGCCCGTCCTGGTGGACCTGCGCAACATCTATGTCCCGGACGAGGCAAAGGCCGCGGGCTTCACCTATATCGCCGTGGGACGCGGCGACCTGGAGGCATAGGCACCACGCACGCCCTGCCCCACCGCGACCCGACACCGAAGGTTCCGGATGCCGCCGTTCCGAAAATGGCACCGTCCGGAACCTTTCATTATTGTTTTTGTAAATAAGTTATCCTGAAATGGATGACTGGGGATATGCTCATCATATCCGCCAGATATTGCCGTCCTTGCCGAAATGTCAGGAAACCATGCTTCATGGGAAATACGTCGCGGGTCCAGTATATTGCCACAGGTATATTCGTATGCCTCGTCATCATGGCATCGCTGTATATCGAACAGTCCTTCCTCGGGGCGTTCGTATGGGGCATCATCCTGTCAATCACGGCATTTCCACTGTACCAGGTCCTGCGTCAGCGCGGATGCGGCAACATGGTCGCGTCACTGATCATCAGCGTCGGGATCTTCGCGCTGCTTGCGGTTCCCCTCGTGGCCATGGTGGCAAAGGCGGTGGGCGACCTTCCGTCGCTGTATGACTGGGCCAGGTCGGCATCGCAGACGGGCATCGCGGTCCCGCGGCAGGTGGAGGACCTGCCGGGGGCAGGGTCAAAGATCGTCCCCCTGTGGCGCAAATACCTGTCCGACCCGGATGAACTGCGCAACTGGCTGGGGACGCTTTCGCATACATTCGCGACCACTGATGGAAAAACGCTGACCCATCGCCTGATGGAAATTGCCGAGACCTTCATGATCGCGGTCCTGTCGGTCTATTTCTTCCTGGTGTCCGCCGAAAGCCTGATTGGCGATATCCGCGCGGTGGGCAAGAAATTCCTCGGCCGTCGCGCGACCGATGCCATCGACAATATCGTCGGTTCGGTGCGGGGCACCGTCGCGGGCCTTGTCCTGGTCGGGATGGGCGAAGGGGCGATCATCGGCATCGGCTATTTCGTGGCGGGCACCCCCCACCCCGCACTGTTCATGCTGGCAACCGCCATCGTCAGCATCGTGCCCTTTTGCGGCCCCGTCATCCTGGCGCTGGCTGCCGCGACCACCTTTGCCGCAAGCGGTGGCACGTCCGCGCTGATCGTCGGGCTTGTGGGGGGGATCGCCTATTTCTTTGGTGATCATTTCGTGCGGCCCAAACTGATCAGCGGCAATACGAAGATCCCGTTCCTCGCGGTCCTGACCGCCATACTGGGTGGCCTGCACGCCTGCGGCCTGCTGGGGCTGTTCATCGGCCCCGCCGTCATTGCGGTCGCATTCTCGCTGTGGCGCTCGGCGGTTGCCGACAGTCGCGCCGACTGCGCCGCCCCATGACCGGAACCGACAGGAGGACACCATGAAATCCAGTGCACTGATGGGGGGCCTGCTGGCCGTCCTCATGACAGGGACGGCAGCGAATGCCACTCCGGCAACATTCAGCACCTACCGGAAAGATCCCGCATGGGAGCAGCGGTTCGACGCGATGTTCGGCAGGACCCCAAAGCCGGACTGGCTGCGCAACGCCACCGAATCAGAGGCCGTATCCGTCACCATGGACGGCAGGCCCTATACGGTGCTGCTGGCGTGCAAGCAGCATGACTGCGCCAACCACCAACTGGTTGTCCTGTTCAACAGGGAGGCGATTTACGGCCTGCGCTTCGAGACCACGGACAACAGCCCGAAAGAGGAGCTGACATGGCTCAATATCGGCGGTGGTCCGGAGAGCATTGACGGCAAGACGATCCTTTATGCCGCCATTACCGGAAGCCTGTTCAACCATCCCGCGATGTTCGCATTTCCCGCAGGGAAGTAGGACGCGGGATCGCCCGTATGTAAACGGGTGGACGCAGGCCTCAGCCTTTATGCAGGGGCCGCGCCGGATTGCCCGCGACGGTTACGCCGGCGGGCACATCCCGCGTGACGATACTGCCTGCCCCGATAATGGCGTCATTGCCGATCACCACGCCCGGCAGGATGATGGCGCCTGCGCCAATCCAGACATTTTCACCGATGGTGACGGGCCGGCCGGACTCCAGCATCCGCCGACGCAGGCTGGCATCACGCGGATGGTCCGCCGCAAGGATCTGTACCGCGGGGCCGACCTGTGTGCCATGGCCGATCCGGACCGGGGCCACGTCAAGCACGATGCACCCGAAGTTCAGGAATACATTGTCGCCCAGAAAGATGTTGTAACCGTAATCACAATGGAATGGCGCCCGTATGGTCGCGTCCTTCCCGACCCCACCCAGTCGATCGCGTAAAAACCCGTCATGATTGTTGTACCGACGCAGCCATTCGGCACATTGCGCCATGTCGCGCTGCAGTTCGGGGTCGCTTGCGACATACAGTTCCCCGGCAAGCATTTTCTGCTTTTCGCTGCGGCGGGATGTCATGTCAGGTCATGCAGCGCCTTGCCAAGTGGCGCGCCAAGTTGCCAGTCCGAAAACCGGACCTTCAGTCCCTGCCGCTCCGGCGTGCAGCACATCGGGCCAACCAGACAGGTGTCCACCACCGGAAAAGGCGCAAGACGGACCAGCGGCCAGACCTTTCCATCGCCGGATACCTGAAGCCGCAACACACCATCGGCCACGGTCGCGCGCATCCAGAAATCTTTGGGATCGCCCTCGTACGGTGCCGTCGCCCAGTCGGAACGGCCATCCGTCAGCACGCTGCTGAGCATGGCGCGCCCATCGGACAGTTCGATCCCGGCCTTGACCCAGTGCCCTTCGTCGATACGCACCATGATCCCGGCCTGGTCATACAGCTTTTCATAGTCGGCACGAATGCGAAGCTGCGCCGTAAAGCGCGCTGGCGCCGGCATGCCGTAAAAATGGCCGCTGTCGCGTGTAAAGCCGTAAAAGGTCTCCCGCCAGAAATCGGACCCCCTGTCAGTGGTCACTTCCAGCATCCCTGCCGTGATGCTGCTGTGGCGCGGCCTGTTCAGCCAGGTGCCCCCATGCCACAGGCCCGGCGCGTGTGCGTATGCCCGCCCGCCGACAGCCATGCCGCCCGCAACGGCCCCCGCCGCGATCACCCGGCGCCGCGTCATGCCGGGGGACCTGTTCTTTTCGCCTTCCGCACTCACTGTTAAACTCCCGGTAGCTGTCAGGATTTTCATTTATGTACGTTTGTACACATCACGCAAGATCAAACTTCGCACCCCATGACCGGTAACCGGAATACGACCCGCCGTTTTGACCCCGAGCGCAAACAGCGCATCATCAACGCGGCGCTTGATGTCATCGTGGAACATGGCGTGCAGGGCACCACGCATCGGCGCGTGGCAAAGGCCGCGGGCGTGCCCCTTGGGTCCATGTCCTATCACTTCACGGGCATGGACGAACTGCTGCACATGGCGTTCAAGCAGGTCGCGCGGACCAGTTCATCCGAATTCGTGGCACGGATGGCCAGGGCACAGGACCGCGAAGGCGCGATCGAGGCCATCGTGGACATCATTGCCGGCAACATATGGTCAACGCCACGGACGTTGCTGCTCAGTTATGAATTATATGCGTTTGCCGCCCGCAGGCCTGAACTGGCCGCCATCATGCGCGAATGGATGCGCGCCAGCAGGGAGGCACTCGGCCGTTTCTTCGACCCGTTGACCAGTCGGGCGCTCGACGCGCTGGTGGAAGGCATGGGCATCCACAACTCCGTGGACCCCTGCCCGCTGGAACGGCATGCCATCGAAGACATCGTCCGCCGGATATGCCGGCAGTAACGGGCGGCGCCGCCAACGGTTTTCACGACATCATGCCTGAACGCATGGTCATTTTCCCCGTGGCGCGCATGTGACCTCGGCATCCGGGAACGTCAGGGACACCCCGAACCCCCTGCCTGTGCCCGCGAGGGGGGAATGCAGGCGCAGGGAAACATCCATCTGCGTGGCGATATTGTTGGCGATGGCCAGCCCAAGGCCACTTCCATGTGCGCCGGTGCCGCCACGCACGAACGGACTGGTCAGTCGCGACAGCATGTCAGGCGCCAGCGCCGGGCAGTCATTGGTGATGTGGATGCTGCCATCGGGCATGATGCCGACATGCACCGCCGTACCATGGCTGCCGTGCAGCAGCGCATTCTCGATCAGGTTGCGCAGCATGATGCCGGTCGCATCCATGTCGCCATGCACGAAGATGTGGCTGACGCCATTCGTGGCCATGACGATATTGCGCCCGTCACGCGGGGTATGCCCCAGGTCGTCAACCAGCACATGCAGCACGGTCAGCAGGTCGAAACAGTTGCGCCTGAAGGCGATGCCCGAAGACGAGCGCGAGAACTGCAGCAGTTTTTCCACCGTCCGGGCCAGTCGGCGGGTCCGGTCCGCGATGATCTCGACCCGCTTTCCCGACTCCGACATCGCGGGCACCATGCGGCCGAGCATCTGCACCTGCGCCAGCAGGGCGCCCAGCGGGTTGCGCAGTTCATGCGCCGCACTGGCCGCAAAGGCACGTTCGGTCGACAGCGCCGTTTCCAGTCGCGACAGCAGGGTGTTGACGGCATGCTGTATGGGAACCAGTTCCACCGGCAGGTCGAGCGAGGCGATGGGCCGCAGGTTGCCGCTGCCGCGCACCTGCATTTCATCATGCAACCGTTCCAGCGGGCGCAGGGCGCGACGCACGATCAGGCGCACCAGCACCCAGATGACGGGCAGGAAAACCAGTATCGGCACGACCGCGATTGCCGTGGCCCGCAACATGGCCCCGCGACGGTGCAGCGTGGGTTCGCCCACCAGCACACGATACGCCGTTGCGGTGGGGGCCGCGATATAGACCCGGAACAGGGGCGTATCGGCAAATCCCGTGTGTATGTCTGGCACGAACGGCCGGGCGGGGGCATTCTGGGACCGCAGCACGACATGCCCCGCCCGGTCGACCACCTGGTACGCCAGCGTCCGTGGCCCGACATCGGGCACCCACGCCACGGTCCCGGCCTGTGGCCCATGAAGCTGAGTTGCGATCGTGGCCTGCAGGCGTTCGGAGACTTCCTGCAGGGAATTGTCCAGCCGCTCCGTTATTTCGTAGCGTGTGAAACCGGCCACCGCGAGGCTGAGCGTCAGCAGGCTCAGCATGACAACGCTCAGGACGCTGCTGACGATCCGCGCGGCAAGGCTCCACCGCTTCATGCGGCCTCCCCATCGGCAAGGCTGTATCCCCGGCCCCGCACGGTCCTGATGACCGTCGTGCCCACCTTCTTACGCAGGCGGCTTATGAACACCTCGACCGTGTTGCTGTCCACGTCGCGGTCCAGTGCATACAGCGCCGTGTCGATCTGCTGGCGGGAATAGATCCGGCCCGGACTGCGTGACAGCAGTTCCATGATCGCCCATTCGCGCGCGGTCAGGTCCAGCCTCTGCCCATCCCGCGAGACAGAGCGGTTTTCACGGTCGATCACGGTCCCGCCAATCCGGTAGCACGCCTGCCTGCGCGGGGCGGCATAGCGCCGCGCCACGGCCGCGATGCGCGCGACCAGTTCATTGAGGTCATATGGCTTGACGATATAATCATCCGCGCCGTCTGACAGGCCGGCGATCCGGTCGCTGACCTGGTCTTCCGCCGTGGTGATGAGAATGGCGATGTCAGAGGATCGCTGCCGGATTTCACGCAGCAGCGCGCGCCCGTTCCCATCCGGCAGCCCAAGGTCAAGGAGCATGAAGTCATAATCGACGGCGGCAATGGCGGCGCGCGCATCCTCCAGCGTCGTGAACCAGTCCACCGCATGCCCGTCCTGCCGCACGCGTTCCTGCACCGCCGCGCCAAGGTCGTGTTCATCCTCGACCACCAGAATACGCATCAGTCCTGCCCCTTCCCTTTCATCACCCAGGCATAGAGCGACGGCAGCACCAGCAGGGTCAGCAGCGTGGATGTCACCAGTCCGCCAATCACCACGCTGGCGAGCGGGCGTTCGACCTCCGCCCCCGCGCTCCGGGAAAATGCCATGGGAAAAAAGCCGAGGCTGGCGACAAGCGCTGTGGCCATGACCGGGCGGAACCGGGACTCCGCCGCCGCAAAGGCGGCCTGCGCCACCGCCATGCCCCGCGCCCGCAGGGCCGAGATCTCGCTGACCAGCACCACCCCGTTGAGGATGGCCACGCCAAACAGCGCGATGAAGCCGATCCCCGCCGAAATGCTGAACGGCATGCCCCGCAGCGTCAGCGCGATGACCCCGCCCGTGGCCGCCACCGGCAGGTTGACGAAAACCAGCAGCGCGGGCCGCACCGCGCCAAACGCCACGACCAGCAGCGCGAATATCAGCCCAAGGGCAATCGGCAGCACGATTTCCAGCCGCCGGGTGGCCGATTGCAGGTTCCGGAACTGCCCGTCCCACTGCATGGCATAACCCGACGGCAGCCTGACATCACGCGCCACGCGGGCCTGTGCCTCCGCCACGAACGAGGCAAGGTCGCGCCCGCGCACATTCGCCTGCACCACCATGCGCCGGCGCACGCCATCGCGACTGATGCGCGGCGGGCCATCGACCTCATGCACATGCGCGACCTGCGACAGCATGACGCTCCCCCGCCCGTCCATGCGCCGGACCTGCAGCGCGCCAATGGCCGCGACCGACGCGACCGAGCGTGGGTCAAGGCGGACCTGCGTGCTGATGATCGCATTGTCAACAATCACCGGACGGGTGCCAATATGCCCGCCGATCGCCTCCACCACGTCAAGGATGTCCTGCACCGCCACGTCACGGCCTGCGGCCTGCGCGCGGTCGATATCGGCCACGATCAGCGGCACGGTGCCGTCGCCCGCCGCCGCCACATCCGCCGCGCCCTTCACCCCCGACATGGACGCCACCACCCGGTCGCCCAGTTCGGCCAGCCTGGCAAGGTCATCGCCAAAGATCGAGACGGCGATCTGCGTGCGCACGCCCGACAGCAGGTCGTCCATGCGCATCTGCACCGGCTGGCTCCATGAATACAGCGCGTCGGGCAGTTCGCGCCGCAGCGTGTCGTCCATCGCGGCCACAAGCCCCGCCTGCGTGCGGGCGGTCTTCCATGTCGATGGATCATTGAGGAAGATGAAGCTGTCGGTCTCGTTCACGCCCATCGGGTCCGTGGGAATGGCGGAAGTGCCGGTATTGCTGACCACGGAGCGGACCTCGGGGAAACGGCGCAGGATCTGCTCCTGCTTCGTGACCGACGCCAGCACGGTCTCGAGCGAGGCCGAAGGCAGCCGCGTGGTGGTGACCGCCAGCGCCCCTTCGTCAAGCTGGGGAATGAACTCCCCACCCAGCCGCGTGGCAAGTCCCGCGGATACGGCCAGCACGGCCAGCGTGCCGCCGAACAGCAGGCGCGGGTGCGTCTCCCCCCACGCCACCATGCGGACATAGGGACGCCGCATCAGGGCAACCAGCCGCGTATCCCCCACAGGCCGGACATTCCTGAGCGCAAGGGCCGCCAGCACGGGAATGCAGGTGAAGCAGTACGCCAGCGACGCCAGCAGCGCCATGATGACCGTCTGCGCCATGGGGCGGAACATGTGCCCCTCGATCCCCTGAAGTGTCAGCACCGGCAGGTAGACCATGATGATGACCAGTATGGCGAAGCCCACCGGGCGCATCACCTGCCGCACGGAGGAGACCACAAGCGGGATGAAGGGCATGTCCGGCGCTTCCTCCCGCCGGGACAGGACATGTTCGATCACCACCAGCGAGCCATCGACGATCATGCCGAAATCGATCGCGCCAAGGCTGAGCAGGTTGGCCGATATCTCGAACTGCCGCATCCCCGCCATGGCACAGACCAGCGCAACCGGAATGACGGAGGCGATGACCAGCGCCGCCTGCCAGTGGCCGATCACCACCACCAGCACGCCAACCACCAGCACCGCGCCCATGACAAGGTTGTCGCGCACGGTGGCAATCGTCTGCCCCGTCAGGGTCGCGCGGGTGTAATAGGGGTCCAGCGTCACACCGGCGGGCAACGCCTGGCGGATGTGGGGCAGCGCACGGTTGATGGCGGCAAGCGTTGCATTGGAACTCGCGCCGCTTTCCATCATCACCACGCCGATCACGACCTCGCCACGCCCGTCGCGCGTCACCGCCCCCAGCCGCGTGCGCGCGCCCGTGGTGATGCGCCCGAGGTCGCGCAGCCGCACGACCGAGCCATCGGGATTGGTCCGCACGGCGATATTGCCGAAATCCGCAAGGCTGCCCACCAGCCCGCGCCCGACCACGCTCTGCTGTTCGGCATGGTGCGTGATCCACCCGCCGCCGGACGCCGCATTGTTCGCATCCACCGCACGATAGACCTCGCCCACCGAAAGGCCAGCCCCGATCAGTCGCGCCTGGTCCAGCGTGACCTCATAGGTTTCCTCCGCCCCGCCATTGACGTTGACATCCACCACGCCGGGCACAAGGCGCATCTGCGGCACGACGGTCCAGTTCATGATCCGGTTGAGGTCCATGAGCGAACGCCCCCCGCCCCGGATCTGGAACTGCATGATCTCGCCCATGCCGGTGGCCAGCGGTCCCATGCTGACGGTGATGCCGGGCACGGAGATGCTGGCGCGCGCCTGCTGTATGCGTTCGTTCACGCGGGTGCGGTCAAGGTTGATGTCGGTCGCATCGCCAAACTGCACATAGACGACCGAGACCCCGCCGCGTGAGACGGAGCGCAGGTCGGTCATGCCGGGGATGCCGGTCATGCTGGCCTCCACGGGAAAGGTGATGAGTTTCTCCACCTCCTCCGTCGCAAGGCCCGGCGCCACGACTGAGACGAGCACCTGCCTGGGCGAGATGTCGGGCACGGCCTCCACCGGCAGGCCCAGCACCGCCATGAGGCCCGCCGCCAGCAGAAGGCCAAGCCCGCCCAGCACCAGCATGCGCGCACGCAGCAGCGCCTCAAGGTAGGTCCGCGCCATCAGTCCGCGTCCATCCCGGCAAGGCCGATGACCGAACGCAGGGCGAAACTGCCATGGTCGACGACCGCCTCGCCCCCTTTCAGGCCCGCGCGCAGCACCGCCCGCGTCCCGTCATCGAACGCCACATCGACCATCACGGGCCGGTAGTCGGTTTCGCTGCTGCGGACGAATACGACGCTGTGGCCGTCTATCTGCTGGATCGACGCGGACGGCACGACAATGCCCGCCACGCCGTCACGTTCGGCCAGCGTCGCATCAAGCACCATGCCGGGCACCAGCACGCCATGCGGGTTGGCGACGCTGCTGATGACCCGGACCAGTCCCGTCAGCGGACTGGCCATGCCATCGACGGTATCGATGCGCGACGCCAGCGGACCCTGCGCCGTCCGTGTCACCTGCGCCCCCCCGGCCTGTACATGCGCCGCCTGGTCGGGGGCGATGTCGGAGACGATCCAGACACAGGACAGGTCCGCGACGGTGGCCACGTCCATGCTCGGGGCCAGGTCGCCCGCCACGGAGGTGTCGATCGCCTGCACGATGCCATCGACCGGCGAAATCAGGGTCGAGGTCTCGTCCTGCCCCTGTCGCCCCCCCTGTTCGGAGGATGAATTGAATTCCTCGTCAAAACGGTGGCCCAACGTGTCCACATCCGCCTGGCGTGCGCGCATGGTGGCATCGGCCTGCGCCAGCGCATCCTGCCTGCGGCGCAGTTCGGCCACGGAAATGGTCCCGCCCACCAGCGCCCTGGCGCGCTGCACCGCGGCGGCGGCGTCACTGCGGGCCGCGATGGCGGCACCCAGCGCCGCGCGCATCTGCGTCGCCTGCAGGCGCGCGACATGCAGCGAATGGTCCTGGTACCGCAGCAGCGCCTGCCCCCGACGGACCGGCGCGCCCGGCCGCACCAGCACCGCCAGCACCTTGCCACTGCCCGCGGGATGGATATGCACCACCCGCGTCGTATCCGCCATGACCCTGCTGATGACCGGCAGCGTGGGCGCGATGGTGCCGGGCGTGGCCGTGCCCACCGTAATACCTTCATTCGCAACGGCCGCCGCATCCAGCTTCACGACCGGGGGCAGCGCGTCATCCGCGCCATGGGCCGGCAGGAGCGACAGCCACGACACGAACATGACCGTGGCGACAGGCCGGACATCCCATGTCATGGCACGATGCCTGTCGCGATCAGCGTGCGGATGCTGGCGACATGCCACTCCACCTCCGCCCGCGCACTGGCCAGGCGGCTTGTACATGCCGCCTGCCGGGCGGAAAGCGCCGCGTCCAGACTGACCTCCCCCAGACGCCAGGCCCGTTCCTGCGCCTGGGCCCGCTTTTCCATATTCTCTGCGGCACTGCGGGTAGCCTGTCGTGCCGTGGTGGCCGCGATCAGGCGTTCACGCACGCGCATCATTTCCAGATGCACCATGCGCCGCGCCTGCGTTTCCTGACTGGTGGCCGTGGCCAGGCGGTTGCGGGCTTCGGACATGATGGGCGTGTTACGGACCTCGCTGGGCAGGGGGATGCTGAAATTCACGCCCACACGATCATCCCACGGGCTGCCGTACTGCTTTTCATGAATGGCGTCCACGCCGATTTCCGGGTTGGGCATGAAGGAACGCCGCGCCAGCTTCATGTTGGCCTCCGCGGCTTCGACATTCCGGTGCGCGACCCGGATGCGCGGATCGTTCTCCTCGATGTCGCGCGGGGTGACGAAGCGGGCATGGGTTACATCATCGCCGCCATAACGTGACAGGTCGGGCATGCCCGGACGGCCGAGCAGCACCTCGAGCGCGGCCGTGGCGTTCCCGGCCTCCTCCTGCGCCATGGCCAGTTCGTTGCGGGCATTTTCCATCGCCGCCTGCGCCATCTGCCCATCGGCGGAGGCCAGTTCGCCCCCATGCACCGCATGCGCGACACTGCTGCCGATCCGGGCCGTTGCCTCATACAGTTCACGGGCGACATCCACGCGCGTGCGGGCGATCCGCGCGGCCGCACTGGCGTCCAGCACCCGGATCGACAGCGCCATGTGTTCGACATTGATCTGTTCATCAATGGACTCGGCTTCGGCGCTGGCGACCTGTTTCGTGGCGCTGCCCTGCCCCGGCAGCCACAGCGGCACCGACACCCCGCCCTGGTAGGTGGTATAGCCTTCGTTACTGCCCAGCATATGGTCGTCCATGTATTCGCCCGACAGGGTCGGGCCGCCCGCGAACCACGATCCCGCCGCGCTGGCGCGTGCGCGGGCGGAATGATGGCCAACCTGCAGCTCGGTGCGGACGGGATCGATGGCCCACGCCATCGCGACCGCTTCATGAAAGGACAGCGCGGACGGCGGCGCCTGCGCACGCAGGGGGGAAACCCACGCCACGGCACAGAGCATCGTTGCAAGCAGGATCGGCAGCATCGGGCGGTTCACGCAGTTCCCGTCATGGGATGACGGCACTGCCATGGCCGGCCCGCGCCGCAAGGTCGTCCCACAGGCGCGCCATCATGAGATTGACATCCGACGTCACCGAAAAGGGAGACTGCGAACGTGCGAGCGGGGACATGGACATCCGCTCCCCGATGACGAAATGCTCCCGCGAAAACAGCCGCGCGGAAATCGATCCCTGCTGCCCCTGCCCTGTCGGCCGCATGACCGTAATGCGCAGGTGGGGTGACGGACTGGCGATCTGGCCGAACGCCCGCAGTTCCGCCTCACTGGACGGGCAGGCCACGCCCTGCAGCACCGCATCGCGCAGCACGGAATGGGGATACCCGCCATACATGCCGTCCACATGCAGCCGGATCCCCTGCTGGATCGTCATGCATATGCCTTCGCTGCCCCCTTGCGCCCGCGCATCCCGCATGGCCACGAACAGGGCACAGGCTGCGCACATGCAGGCCAGAAACATCCTTCGCATAATATGTAGCGGTTCCCCGGCAGAGATATGAAGCATGTCACCATCACGATGACCGCGCGATGATAACAGGGAAAGCTGACACGAACCTGAACAAATGACGCGCCGGACGATTTTTCGGGCAATTCCATTGTGAAAATAATTATCATTACAATGAAATGCCACCTGCGGGGCAAAACGGCCGATATGATTACTTGCCCTTGTCTGTGCTGCCGGGGCATGGGCGGCACGCACATGGTGGGTGCGGCATTCCGGCGATGGCCCGAAAAATTCGGCGAAGTCTGCTACCTGAAAAGCCGGGGCCTGTCATATGAAATCCGGCGCAGGAAATGCATGACTGGATTTACTGACAAGCGCTGGTCTTTACGCCTGTGCATCCATATCTCGCCGGAACAATTTTTTCGTGAGCACTCTGGATGAAGAATACCGGTCTTTTGTCGGGCATGATGCTGGCATTCGCGGCGTTCGCCTCTTTTTCGATCAGCGATGCCTATTCCAAGCTGCTCGCGGGGCGGATTGACCCGTTTGAAGTGGCATTCTTCGGCGGCGTCTTCGGCCTGCTGCTGATCCCGTTCGTGCGTGGGAAAAACGAATCCTGCCGTGACCTGTTCGTAATCGACCAACCCGTGATGTGGCTGGTGCGGGCGGTGTCCACCTTTGCCGCAACGGCGGCAAGTGTCGAAGCCTTCATGCTGCTGCCCATGCCGGAGGCCTTTTCCCTCATTTTCCTCATGCCGCTGTTCGTGACCGTCCTTTCGGTCGTGCTGCTGCGTGAGAAAGTGTCCACACTGGGGTGGCTGTCGGTCATCGTGGGGTTCGTTGGTGTCCTGATCGTGCTGCGGCCCGGCCTGCGTGCATTGCAGTTCGGGCATCTGTGCGCGCTGATTTCAGCCGTGGCAAATGCGACAGGCGTCATCGCCTACAGGCTGTCGGGACAGAATACCCCCCGCCTGTCCATGTTCGGTTCCAGCCTCTGTGGTCCGCTGCTGGGCAATGGACTGCTCATGCTTGCACATGCCAGTTGGCCGCACGGGGCCACGGTCTGGATGTTCCTGTTTGGCTATGGCTTCCTTGCCGCGCTTGGCCAACTGCTCATGATGCTGGCCACCACACGGGCCGAGGCCAGCACGATCGCCGTGCCGCAATACAGCCAGATGCTGTGGGCCGTGGCGTTCAGCTACTATGTGTTCCATGAACCGCCCGACAACTGGACCTTCGTCGGCATCGGGGTGATCATCTCCTCCGCCATGTTCAAGTGGGTCTGGCCCGGCATGGCGGGCAGGCTGGCGGCCATGAAGCGGCAGCGGGCCATGCAGCCGCCCTATGACCCCTGCCCGCTGGCCTGACAGCCGGACAAGGTCCAAGGTCCCGGCCCTGAAAAAGGCAGTCGCCAGATCCCCCCTGTTTGCATCGCGGTTTCTGGACGACAGGCGAACGGGGCGATCTCACGATCGCCCACATCATGCGCGAAACCTGACGCTAGAATGTAATGCTGCTGTGCAGGCCAAACACGGCCTCGTTCCCCACCCGGCGATTATGGGACACGCCATAATCCGGCACGCCGCCAGAGGGGGCCCAGATGTACTGGAAATCCGGCTGCATCACCAGCCATGGCGTGACCTGCGCCTGATAGGTCAGTTCAAGGTGGTTTTCATTCCCCTGCACCGGGCTGTAGGCACCGGTCCGTGCCACGTTGCGGTCAAACTGGCGTTCCCCCGCACTGACGCGGCCAATCCCCCAGCCCAGCCCCAGCGTATCATTGTCGCGCCCGCGGAACGGGGCCTTCATGTTGAGGCCGGCATCCATGGCAAAACTGATGAGGTTGCGGTCGCCACCATTGCCCGTGGCGCGGACAAATACTCCCAATGAGCGCGGGGATGTGCGCGCGGGCCGCCAGATCATCTGGTCAATGATTCCATAGACCATCCAGTTCCCGCGGTCCCAGCGCGGAATGCCGGTGCTGTCGTTCGGTCCGCCCAGCGGTTGCCCCATGTTGTTGTAGCGGTAATCGGGGAAGTTGGCGGTATCATAATACCCGCCCAGCTTGTACACACCCGGCAGGCCCGGGTCCTTCCCTGCGCTGGACATGTCGGCAGGTTGCTGGTTGAGCGCATATTGCAGTTCGGTAATCAGCAGCGCACCGGTGCCCATGTTGAACTGCGTGCCGCTGCCGTCATTCGTGGTCTGGCTGGTTGGATCGGCCCCGTTGCCGCCGTTCTGGATGGCAAAGGAATTGTCCCGGTTCCCGGGCGGATTATCATCCGCCGCCGCAAACATGAAGGTGAATGCCTGGCTGGGGCGATAGCGGACCCTGACGGCGGGCGAGGCAAGCGGCCAGGATGGCCCGCCAGCATACAGATTGAGTGACGGCGCCATCGGCCAGCCGAAACTCGCGTTCAGGTAGAGTGCTGCGTAATCACTGATGAGGAATTCGGTATCGAGGTCCTGCTGCCCAATCTTTACATCGAGCTTCCCGTTCAGGAAGGACTGCTGGTACCACAGTTCGAACAGGCGGGTGGAACGGTCGGCCTCGAACCCGCTGACGGGATTGAAATCGGCCAGATGATCCTGCGAAATGGAGCGCCCGCGCGTCTGCAACGCGCTGACATTGAACAGTCCGCCCTTCAGGCCGAACAGCTTTTCCATGTCGATGGTCAGGGTGGGCATGGTCACCGCGTCATAGGCGGGGCCGGTGCCGGACCCGTCCGCGCCGTCATTGCTGGAGGGCGTGCCCCCGGTACCATTCCCCCAGACTTCCTCGACATCCTGAATGTCGAAGGTGATGCCATGCCTGTACAGCCATGGCCGCGCGCCCCACATGTTCCCCAGCAGGTTGCCACTGGTATCAAGCCTGTCGTCCTCTGCGGCCTTTTCCTCGGCCTGCGCCCGTTGCGAATCCCGCACGGTGGCAGGATCGATCTGTTCAATCAGCGGGGTGGAATTGCCAAGTCGGGCGCGATCCTGCGCAATCTGGGTCTGGGGTGCCTGCGCACGGGCATTCGAATATGTAAGAAGGCTTCCCGCCAATGCGGAATTGATAAGAAACACACCGGTCGGGCATCGCAGGATGCGCCGGGAAACAGAAAAAATCATCAAAGGAACCTGTCAGGAACATGCTGGCGAAAAATAAACAACAATTCCAGTTGCAGCCATCTCCTGAACAGGAAACGGGCATGCACACTGCCACGACAGGGTTTCAGAGAAGAAAATACATCACATCCTGATCCGCCTCCGGAGCCTCCCGCCCGGCGACATGTCTGGGCTCGATGGCAGGTCTCCTGACTTATGGGTCTTCACGTTACATCCGCCTTCCCAACCAAGGTCAGTGGCTGCTACCCCATCCGGTAGCCGGGACCGTAACGCTCGCCATCTACAGTTGCGGGGGCAGTTGCCGACTGGACTCCCGGGGGGAAACACACCCCTGCCAGAGTTTCACGGCATTCCCTTTTCACCCGTTCGCACGGGACCATCGACTTACAGGGCCTCATCATAAAGTCCTTCCGCCGTATCCGGCAAGGCATGCAGGGCATATATGCCTCATCAGGAAAACATTCCATAATAGGCCGATGACAGGCATGGACAGAACTTGTGCCAATTTTAAAAATATAAATTTACAGTTTGAAATTCATTATTTCAATTATACTTCCAAAGAACATATTCATTTTCTTGGAACATGCAGGGAATATTGGTTGCCCCTGACGTATATGGGCATGATCAGACTCATGCGGCTGCCATTCCCCGGATTGTCGCTGCGACCAACATGACGGACCGAATGGCAAACCCGGCGCGACTGAGTATCGGGTATAAGGCAAGGCCGGAAACCCGGACAGTTCACGCCTGTCATGCCCCTTCCATCGCATACAGAAAAAGCGTAAAAAACACGCGTTGGGATCGGTAGATTTTTTGACAACAGAATAGTGGTTTAAAATCAATAACTTGTGGGAAGAGTGTTCCCCGCATGCGCGGGGATGAACCGTGCGGTGAGAACCCTTGTGAGACACTTGGTATGTGTTCCCCGCATGCGCGGGGATGAACCGGTCGGCTGCATTGGATTGCGTCAGTCCTGCTCGTGTTCCCCGCATGCGCGGGGATGAACCGACGCTGGCAGATCGCGACGGTAGCGGCTGCTTGTGTTCCCCGCATGCGCGGGGATGAACCGACTTTCGCGCGGATGCTTTCCGCCTGCAGAGTGTGTTCCCCGCATGCGCGGGGATGAACCGGGAATGCACACGGTCTGGGTCACGTAGCCCAGGTGTTCCCCGCATGCGCGGGGATGAACCCTGCCTGAAATCGTCTTCCGGCCGGTCGCGCTCGTGTTCCCCGCATGCGCGGGGATGAACCGACGCTTTACCGCGTGCAATTGCGTGATGCAGCGTGTTCCCCGCATGCGCGGGGATGAACCGGGCAGCTTCACGATCACCGGCCCCGCCACCGCGTGTTCCCCGCATGCGCGGGGATGAACCGGCTGGCTGATGGAACCATCAAAGAATACCGATGTGTTCCCCGCATGCGCGGGGATGAACCGGCGGATCAGAAATAACCGCAGCGGGACGTGGTGTGTTCCCCGCATGCGCGGGGATGAACCGCCATCGCAGTCGCGACAAACGCCGTATTCGGCGTGTTCCCCGCATGCGCGGGGATGAACCGGAATAGGGGCCGATATCCCACTGGCCATTGTAGTGTTCCCCGCATGCGCGGGGATGAACCGGCGGCCGAAAGCGAGGACGGAAAGCCTGATTCGTGTTCCCCGCATGCGCGGGGATGAACCGAATCGCAGGACCTGCCGCCTCGAAAAACTCGGGTGTTCCCCGCATGCGCGGGGATGAACCGTCGTTTACCATCACGGAAATGGACGCCTTCTCGTGTTCCCCGCATGCGCGGGGATAAAATGACTGACATATCTTCCAGAAGCGTTTAACGCCGCCACGACAATGCCCCTTGCCGTAGGCCTACAAATACATAGACACCGAGATATACCCCCACGCGCTTCATACACGTACCAAGGTCCCTGGACCGTCCCTGCACGCGTGGGATATTGAGGCTTTTCCTCTTGTGACAGGCAATATCGGACACGCTGGAAAAGCTATCCGCCGACTTCATTTCGGCTGATGCAGATGCAGGGCCATGCCTCTGCCACCAGCGACGGTGACACTGACGGTGCAGGAGCACGTTGGAAAACGGGGACATCATCCATGCGCCTTGCGGGATGGCCTGTTCACACGCATGAAAAGCGGGCATCCTGCTTTCCATGCGTCTGTATCATGCCTTCCTTGCTTTCCTGCTTCCTGGCGTGACCGCGCATGCGGCAGCGCCGACCCCTGCGGACATCGTCGCACATGCACCGGACAGCGCATGGCAAACGGTTGCCCCGGAACGGCTCATGCTGATGACTCTGGCGGATGGCAGGCGTATCGTGATCGAACTCGCCCGCGACTTCGCTCCCGTCCATGTGGCAAATATCGTGCGTCTTGCACGGACCCACGCGTGGGAAGGTGGCGCCATCATCCGCGTGCAGGATAATTATGTCGTGCAATGGCGCGTGCGGGACGAAAAGACGCCACCCGAAGGTTTGGTAAAGACCCCTCCCGCCGAATATGACCGTCCTGTCGCGGGCATCGGGTTTCGCCCACTTGGCTATCCTGATTCCTATGCGCCACAGGCCGGATTTTCGGCCGGATGGGCCGCAGGAAGCGACGGCGTGCGGGTCTGGCCTGCACAGTGTTACGGAACCGTGGGCGTGGCGCGCGACATGCCGCCGGATACGGGGGACGGACAGGAACTCTATGTCGTCAACGGAGAGGCCCCTCGACAACTCGACCGCAATCTTGCGGTTGTGGGACGGGTCCTTGTGGGGATGGAACAGATCGGTGCGCTCCCACGCGGGACGGGAGCATTAGGCTTCCATACCGATCCACGGCAGGATGTGCCGATCAAAAGCGTAACGCTCGCCGCTGACCTGCCGCCGGCGGACCGCCCGAACATCCAGACGATGCGCACCGAAAGCCCCGCATTCCACGCCTATCTCACGGCACGCGCTGCACGGACGGATCCGTTCTTTGTCCATGCGGCGCATGGCGTCGCGCTATGCAACGTACCAGTCCCGTCGCGGGAGATCCGATAGCGCGATCACATCACGGCCCGGAAATCCCACGATCAGACCCCTGAAATGCTCCACGGATTTTCCACGTATCAGGGAAATTTTTCACACGTCGGGATGAATTCTGGCAGATTTTTCGGGGAGGGAGAACAAACCCGGAAACACGCGATATATGGCAGTTTTCCGGGGATTCTGACCGAAGCAAATGGTGGGCGCAACAGGGATTGAACCTGTGACCCCTACCATGTCAAGGTAGTGCTCTACCGCTGAGCTATGCGCCCATTTGCTTCGGTGAGAAGGCTTCTAACTGCCGCCGGGGTTTCGTGCAACCCCCTTTTTTCAGAAAAAATCAGATTGACCAGTCCCCCGCCGCCTGCGCCTATGCCCGGCATGCGATTTTCCCCCGTCCCATCGGCCAGACGTCACGTTTTGTGTGTGTTCCCATGCCACTAGCTGAGCTGCCCCCGTTCGAGATCCTGCCCCCTACCGCCTCGCCTGCACCGCTGGTGGTGGCATCACCACATTCCGGGCGCGACTATAGCGCGCATTTTCTCAGCCTGTCCCGCCTGTCGCCGGTGGCCCTGCGCCGTAGCGAGGACTGCTTTGTGGAGGAACTGCTGCACTCCGCCCCCTCATGGGGCGCACCGCTGCTTCATGCCAATTTCCCACGCGCCTATTGCGACGCCAACCGGGAGGCATGGGAACTGGACCCCAGCATGTTTCGCGATGCGCTGCCTGACTGGTGCAATACCACCAGCAGGAAGGTAAAGGCCGGGTTCGGCACCATCGCCCGCCTGGTGGGAAATGGCGGACCGATCTACTGCCGCCCCCTTGATTTCGCGGAAGCGGAACGCCGCATCCGTGGCTGCTGGTACCCTTACCACGCCGCACTCCTCACCCTGATCGAAACCGGCGTGGCGCGACACGGCATGTGCATCCTGCTGGATGGGCATTCGATGCCACGACAGGGACCGCGCGACAGTGCCGATTTCATTCTGGGAAACGCATGGGGCACGTCATGCGCGCCCGAAGTCACCGCCACGGTCGAAAGGATCCTGACGGCCCACGGATATCGCGTGGCGCGCAACATGCCCTTTGCCGGGGGCTACGTGACGCGACATTACGGCAGGCCACGCAGGGGGGTTCATGCCCTGCAGATGGAAATCAGCCGCCATCTGTATATGGACGAAGGCACGCTGGAACGCCATGACGGTTTTTCCAGCGTGCAGCAGGCCCTGTCCCGCGTCATGGCGGAACTGGCCGGTCTGGCCCACCATATGGCGGCCCGGACCTGACAGGACGCAAAATCAGGCCTTGGCCGGGGCTTCACCCTGCGGGGTCTGCGCATTGACGGCAACCGGAAGCAGGTGCGCCAGCACCGGCAGGATCGTGGCGGCGGGCAGGCCGGTATGGTCGACCATCGCCTGCACCTGCTGGCTGCTGAGCAGCGAGCGCAGTTCATCAGTGGAGATCGGCAGGTTTTCGCCCGACCCGATCCATGACTTCACCTTGTCCGTCAGGCCGGCTTTCTCTGCCTGATCCAGCAGCGAGGAAATCGTGGCGGGGGTCAGCAGCTGCGCCAGATAGGTATGCACCTGCTCCGCCAGCCCCGAACTGGCCGCAAGGTCGGTCAGCTTGCCCATTACGTCGTCGAAAATACCACTCATGATCATGTCCCTGAAGTTAGCCTAGCGTTTTCACCATAGGCGATCTTGGACAATTATAAAAAAAATATATAAGCCCGAACAAAAAAAAGCGGTGCAATTGCACCGCTTGAGTTTAGGGAGGAAACGTCCAAGAAGCAGGTTGCCAAGGCAAATCTGCTTCCCGGCTTTATGATGTCACTCACGCTTATGTGTCAAGGACAAAATCACGCCGGGGCTTTATCCTTCCTGTCCCCGCGCGCCATGTACAGGTGGTAGGACAGCAGCGTCTTCGCATCGGTCCGGCCAATCGCCGGCAGGTCCGCAAGGGGAAGGACATGCAGGTGTATGTTCTCATGCTCGCTCGCCAGACCGGTATGCCGCCCGTCCAGCGCATGCACGACCTCGGCCGACACCGGGATTTCGGCATAATACAGGGCGATGGCCTCATCCGTGCCGCCGGGTGAAAGCCACACGGTATCAAGCAGCACCAGATCCGCCTGTGTGACCTTCAGGTCCGCGCCCACTTCCTCCGACAGCTCGCGCAGCGCCGTGCTGACGAATTCCCCACCGTCGAGCATGCCCGCAGGCAATGCCAGAAGGTCGGGCCGTGCGATGGGAATGCGTGCCTCGCGCGTCAGCACCGTACGCGGTGCCTCGTCCGGGCATTGCAGCACCAGCAGGACGGACACCGAATCCCCGCGCAGCATCGCAGCACCAGGAACAGGCCTGCCGTCGCTGCTGGCGTCCGCCACGGCAAAGATGAACCCTACCCGCGTACCGAACATGACAACGTCATGCACATCAATGCGACGGACATCGAACCGCGCCACCAGTCCATCGCGCCAGCGCACGAAATGCGGGGCCGACAGCACCCTGTCGCGCAGTTCCACAGGAACGGCGGGGCTGAAATGAATCAGGTCCGGATCGGGCATGTCGCGTACTCCTGTCCCATTGCCACGGCACTATACGCAGGCAGGCCCAAAACCTTGCATCACATAACAGACGGTTTCACACAGCCTGCCCGTAAACCGCCGCGCATATCATCACGGATGCCGGGACAGGCCGAACGGTTGCTCCGTCAATGATTTACCGCAGGATCCCGGTATGCCCGATCGAGTAGCGACCCGGCTGCGGCCAGACCGTCAGGCCATGCGGTTCCAGCCCGACCGGAATCTTGCGCACCGCCCCACTCGTGGTGTCAAAGGCATAGACCACGTCGTCAAACCGCCCCGACAGCCACAGCGTCTTGCCGTCCGCGCTGACATTGCCCATGTCGGGGCTGCCGCCACCGGGGATGGGCCACTGGCTGACCACCTTTTCGGTTGCAAAGCTTACGACCGATACGCCACCGGCCTTGCCATGCGGGGTTCCATGGATCTTGTGTGACCCACGGTTGGCCACGTACATCATCGTGCCGTCCCTGCTGGGATACAGGCCATGCGTGCCAACCCCTGTGGGGATGAAGCCGGTTTCGCGGAAACTGTCGCCATCAATGATGAACACGCCATCGGCATGCATGTCCGCGACATAGAAGGTGTGGCCGTTCGGCGCCGTCAGGATATCCTGCGGCATGCCCCCGCCCGAAAGCTTGAGGTATCCGAGCACCGCATGGTTGACGGTATCCACCTTTGCCAGATAGCCGCCGAATTCACACGTGAAGATGGCATAGCGCCCGTCGATCGAGAAATCCGCATGGTTGACGCCCTTGCACTGCGGCACGTCCACCGACACCTGCAACTGCATCGTATGCGGGTCACGGAAATCGAGGCGCTTGCGCGCTTCGGCCACGGTAATCGCCGACTTGCCATCGGGCGTGAAATACATGTTGTACGGGTCATCGACCGCAACCTCCGGCCCGGGCAGTGTGGTGCGCGGATCGATGGGCGTCAGGCTGCCATTGGTCGTGCCTTCGGCATTGTTGGTGACCCACAGCGTACGCAGGTCCCATGACGGCACGACGTGCTGCGGGCTTTTGCCGACCGGAAAGCGGTTGACGACCCTGTAGGTCTGCGGGTCAATGACATAGACATTGTTCGACCGAAGGTTGGGGACATAGATCCGCGCCGGGTCCTGCGCCACTTCCGGCGCAATATGGGCGGGCGTCGTTTCAGTGTAGATGTTCTTCGGGTCCACGACCGGCGGCATGCCGGGAATGGTCTGCACCTGCTGTGCCCGTGCCCCGGACAATCCCACACATCCCAGGGCCGCCACGCACAGCCCCGACATCAGAAACAGTTTTTTTACGCTCATGCGATCCAATCTCCTGGCGCCCCTATAGCACGCGGCAGAAATCTGGCAATCACGGAGAAATCGGACCATTCCGGTCGGCCTGGAGCGCCCGGACCGCCGCCGCGACCTGCATGTCGGCCCCCACCTGTCCCAGTGCCGCGGTGGCGGGACGCGGGTCGCCGCCATACACCCCCTGCGACGGTCCCGGCAGGGCCGCATGGCGCAGGGCATTTTCGCGCACCATGTCCGGCTGTATCGCCAGCATCAGCGAGGTGTCGCTGATATCCGCATGCATGCCCACATCCGCCCCCAGCCCGCGCCTGCGCAGGAAATCGGCATAGCTTCCGGCAACGACGTCGTAATACGCCCCCAGATAGACCACATGCGCGCCCGTCCCCGCCCATTTGTGGTTCAGCGCCAGCGCCACGGCCTTCAGGTCCTTCTGGTATCCCCCATGGTCCCCCAGCAGGATAATGCGCCGGAACCCCTGCACGCGCAGGCTTTCGGCCGCCCCCGTGACCAGTTCACGAAAGACTGCTGGCGGGATGCTGAGTGTTCCGGCAAAGCGCATGTGCGACGTGCGTGGCGACGTCCCGCCTTCAGGCACGTAAGCGATGGTGGGCGCGACCAGCATGTGGCCAACCTCCCGCGCGATACGCTGCGACAGGAGTGTGGCGCGGACATTGTGCTTGCCCACAGCGATGAACGGGCCGCTCTGCTCCGTCCCGCCTACGGGAATGATGACGCTGGTCCAGCCCTGGGCAAGGGCGTCGCGGATTTCCGTCCACGTCAACTGCTCGAACACGACATCCTGTGGCGTGGCGGCACGGGCGCCCATATGGCCGGCGGAGAGCATCGCCACGCCACACAGCACCGCACATGCCCGGGCCATCGCAAGGCCCCATTTCAGCTTCCGTCGCATCGCACCTTCACCCCGCCCCGCGCCCACACGGTGCCCGCACCGGAACCATCAGGCGGACATCCCGTTATGTTACCGAATATTTTACCCCGGACCTGCCATCACGGGCGCGTCGGTATAAAGGAGAAGTGGCCATGAACGCCAGTGCCAGCCCACAGCCATCGCATACCATCGCAGGCCAGGGGGGAGAAACACACCAGGGCGCGGATGACGCAGGCATTCCCACCATGACCACGCAGCAGGGCGTGCCGGTTTCCGACGACCAGAACACCCTGCGCAATGGCGCGCGCGGCCCGGCCCTGATGGAGGATTTCCATTTCCGGGAGAAGATCTTCCATTTCGACCATGAACGCATCCCCGAACGCGTGGTGCATGCCCGTGGCTATGGCGCGCATGGCTATTTCGAGCTGACCGATTCCCTTGCCGATGTGTGCCATGCCGACATCTTCCGGCATGTCGGCGAAAAGACCCCGGCCTTCGTGCGCTTTTCCACCGTGGCGGGCGGGCGTGGCTCTTCCGACGTGGTGCGCGACGTGCGCGGCTTTGCGGTGAAGCTGTATACCCGGCAGGGCAACTGGGACATCGTTGGCAACAACATCCCGGTCTTCTTCATCCAGGACGCGATCAAGTTCCCCGATTTCGTCCACGCGGCCAAGGAAGAGCCAGACCGCGGCTTTCCGCAGGCGCAGACGGCGCATGACAATTTCTGGGATTTCGTCTCCCTCTCGCCCGAGGCCACGCACATGGTCTGCTGGGCCATGTCGGACCGGGCCATTCCGCGCTCCTTCCGCTTCATGGAGGGGTTTGGCGTGCATACCTTCCGCCTGATCGATGCGCAGGGGCGTTCGACCTACGTCAAATTCCACTGGAAACCGCGTCAGGGGCTGCAGTCGGTCGTCTGGAACGAGGCGCTGAAGATCAACGGCGCGGACCCCGATTTCCATCGCCGTGACCTGTGGAACGCGATCAATGCGGGCGACTATCCCGAATGGGACCTGGGCGTGCAACTGTTCGATGACGAATTCGCGGACAGTTTCGATTTCGACATCCTCGACCCCACCAAGCTGATCCCGGAGGAACTCGTCCCCGTCCGCCGCGTCGGGCGACTGGTGCTCAACCGGGTCGTGGACAATTTCTTTGCCGAGACGGAACAGGTCGCCTTCTGCACGCAGAACATCGTGCCGGGCATCGACTTTACCAACGATCCGCTGCTGCAGGGGCGCAACTTTTCCTACCTCGACACCCAGACCAAGCGCCTGGGCGGCCCCAATTTCACGCATATCCCCATCAACGCCCCCAAATGCCCGTTCCATAATTTCCAGCAGGACGGGCACATGGCGATGCACAACCCGAAGGGACGGGCGAATTACGAACCCAACTCGTGGCCTCAGCCGCAGGGGGGGGCGCGTGAAAACCCCGCCACCGGCTACCGCTCTTTCCCGCAGGAACAGTCGGGGGAGAAGGTGCGCGAGCGTTCCGCCTCGTTTGGGGACCATTACAGTCAGGCGCGCCAGTTCTACATCAGCCAGACCCCGGTCGAGCAGACCCACATGAAGGACGCGTTCGTCTTTGAACTGAGCAAGGTCGAAACCCCGGCCATCCGCGTGCGCATGCTGACGCACCTGCGCAATGTGGATGAAACGCTGGCCCATGGCGTGGCGGAAGGGCTTGGCATCTCCCCGCTGCCACCTGCGGCCAGGCCCTTCGTGCCGGTCCGCACCGACCTGCCCGCCTCCGACGCGCTGAGCATCCTCAAAAACGGTCCCGACAGTTTCCACGGCCGCAAGCTGGGCATCGTGGTGACCGAGGGGACGGATGCCGACCTGCTGGGCGCCGTGCTCGAAGCCGCGCACGATATCGGCGCGGAGACGGAACTGGTCGGCCCGCGCATCGGCAATATCTGCAATGACCGGGGCAAGGTCCTGCCCGTGATGCAGAAGATCAATGGCGGCCCGTCGGTCCTGTATGATGCCGTGGTGCTGCTTCCTTCGGCGCAGGGAACCCGGCTGCTGCTGGGCGAGGCCACGATGCGCGACTTCATCGCCGACGCCTTTGCCCATGCCAAGTTCATCGGATACGGGGCCGATGCCGAAGCGCTGCTTGATGCCGCAGGCGTCACGGCCGGCGCGCGGGACGATGGCGTCATCCGCCTTGGCGGGGTCGGGGATGCGGCGGCCTTTGTAAAGGCATGCGCCGCCCTGCGCTTCTGGCAGCGGGAGCCCCACGTGCATGCGGTCTGACCCCCGCGTCCCCTTTTCCACGGCCTGTCCCTGATCCATATTAGGTGACAGGCGCAACGCACGGGGACGAAGTATCCGCCATGGATGAAAAACCGACCATCACCATCCATTACTGCACACGCTGCAACTGGCTGCTGCGTGCCGGGTGGATGGCGCAGGAACTGCTGTCCACCTTTGGCGAGGAGCTTGGCGCGGTCAGCCTTGTGCCGGGCAGCGGGGGACGGTTTGAAATCCTTGTCGGCCCCCAACTGGTCTGGGAACGCAAGCGCGATGGCGGATTCCCCGGGCCAAAGGAACTCAAGCAGCGGGTACGTGACGTCATCGCGCCCGGACGCGACCTTGGGCATACCGATCGGTAAAATATCTTTTTAAAACAGCATTTTGATAGCGATGTGAGTTTCCGGGCACCGTCTTTTTGAAGCTTTTGGGAAAAAGCTTCGCGAGGAACTGTCATCACTGCCCATGTCCCTGTTCCCACAGGGCATCATCCTGATGGCCTGCACGATTACGGTATTGTGCTGTTCCTGTCCCCACACCATATGATCGGGCATGGCACATACCGCTTCATCTTCGTTTACGGACCGCCCGTCCCTTGACGCCACGGAAATCAGGCGTCGCGTCGCGCGACTGCGCCGGTTGGCGACACTGCTGGATGCGGCCTTCGTCATACCCGGCACACGCTTTCGCTGGGGGCTTGATACCCTGATCGGCCTCCTGCCGGTCGCGGGCACGCTGGTCATGGCGCTCCCCTCGCTCTACATCATCTGGGAAGCCCACAGGATGAACGTGCCGGGCCGGATCCTCCTCAGGATGATCGGGAATATGGCGGTGGAACTCCTGGCGGATTTCATCCCTGTCCTCGGCGACATGGTCGATACCGTCTACAAGGCGGACCTGCGCAACATCGCCCTGCTTGAACAGCATTTCGGCATCACCGTGGACGGGACCGCGCGCGAGACATCGCCGCCGCGCTGACCTTGCGGCGGGGCGGATATGCGGATAACCCGAAGGGAAGGATTACTGCCTGATGGGACCGCCGTTCATGTTCTCTGCCCTTCCCCCCGCGATCGCGGATGTCGCCCGTATCCTGCACCAGCACCTGGGCGAGCGGGTGACGACCAACGAATCGATCCGTGAACAGCACAGCCACGGCGAAGGCTGGAAACATGCCAGCCTGCCGGCACTTGTGGTCTTTGCCGAAAGCACGGCGGACGTGGCGCTGGCGCTGCGCACCTGCCATGAACATCAGGTGGCCGTGGTTGCGTTCGGCGGCGGCACCTCGGTCGAAGGGCACGTCACCCCCGGCAAGGATGCCATCAGCCTCGACCTGTCGCGCATGACCCGCGTGCTTGGCGTCAACGCCGATGACCTCGACTGCCGCGTGGAAGCCGGCGTGACGCGGCAGTCGCTCAATGCGCACCTGCGTGACATGGGCATGTTCTTTCCCGTCGATCCGGGGGGGGAGGCTACGTTCGGCGGCATGTGCGCCACGCGCGCGTCGGGCACGGCGGCGGTCCGTTATGGCACCATGCGCGAAAACGTGCTGGGACTGCGTGTTGTCATGGCGGACGGGCGCATTGTCGATACCGGCGGACGGGTGCGCAAATCCTCCACCGGCTATGACCTGACGGGCCTGTTCATCGGGTCGGAAGGGACGCTGGGCATCATCACCGAAGTGCAGCTGCGCCTGCATGGCATCCCCGAAACCATCGCCGCCGCGACATGCCAGTTCGAAAACCTTGGCGATGCGGTGCGCACCGCCGTCTCCACCATCCAGGTGGGCGTGCCGATCGGGCGCATCGAACTGCTTGACGATGCGCAGATGCAGGCCTGCATCACCTATTCCAAACTGGAAGACTACCGCCCCATCACCACCCTGTTCTTCGAATTCCAGGGATCGCCGGAGGCCGTGCGCGAACAGGTCGAGATGGTGGAGGCCATCGCTGCCGACAATAACGGCCTCGGCTTCGTCTGGAGCACAAGCCAGGAGGAACGCACCCGCCTGTGGAAGGCACGGCACAGCGCCTACTGGGCGGCGCTTGCGGCCTATCCCGGCCATAACGGCATCGCGACCGACGCCATCGTGCCGATTTCCGCCCTGACGGAACTGATTACGGGCGTCAAGGCGGATATCGAGGCCTCAGGCCTTGCGGCCCCGATTGTCGGGCATGTGGGCGACGGCAATTTCCATACCATCATCATGGTCCCCCCCGAACCCGGCGGGTATGAGCGCGCCATGGAACTCGACCGCAAGATCGTCCGCCGGGCACTGGCGCTGGACGGATCGTGCAGCGGGGAGCACGGGATCGGCACCGGCAAGCTGGAATTCATGGCGGCCGAGCACGGGGAAAATACTCTGCAGGTCATGCGCGCGATCAAGCATGCCCTCGACCCGCAGAACATCCTCAACCCGGGGAAACTGCTTCCCCCCGCCGCAACGCCGTCCGGCACCGCGGCCTGATCGCCTACGCATCGGGCAACTGGCAGGGCAGCACACACATGTCTGGCACGAAACCGATGGGCACGGACGAACACGACGCCGCCCGCACCGAGCGGTTGCGCAAGGCCATGCGCTGCCTTGAGGGCGGGCAGTTCGCGCAGGCCCGCGTCCTGATCGAACCCCTGTGTGATGACCGCCGCGCCGATGTGATCCTTGCCCATGCCCTTGCGGGCAGCGGGCGCAGCACGCGCGCGGCGCGGATGCTGTGCCGGCTGGCGCATGACAACCCCACGGCGCGACACCCCGCGCAGGACATGATGACGCTGCTGCTGCGTCATTCACGGCTTGAGGAAATCGAGGTCACCCTGCGCGCCACCCTGCGCCAGACCCCTGATGATATCCGCCTGTATGACCAGTTGGGGGAATTCCTGCTGCTGCATGGCCGCACGGATGAGGCCATAGAGGTCCTGATCGAAGGATGCAGGCGCCATCCCTCCGCCCTGCGGACGGGAAACCTGCTGGCGGTGACCCAGAACGAGACCGGCGAGGCACAAAAGGCGCAGGCGCTGCTGCGCCACCTGCTGTCGTACCACCCGCAAAGTGCGATGACGCATGCGAACCTTGCGCATATCCTGACAGTCGACAACAGGATGGACGAGGCCCTGCACCATCATGCGCGGGCACTCGAACTGCGTCCTGACGACCCGCACATCCACCTCAACCACGCAATGACCCTGCTGAAGGCGGGACGGCATGCGCAGGGGTGGCCCGAATATGAATGGCGCCTGCGCATACCCGGCCGCCTGAAATACCCGGCCGAACGCCTGCTACCCACCCTGCGGCAGGACAGCGACCTGAGCGGGCAGCGCATCCTGATCCTGTCGGAAGCGGGACTGGGCGACATGCTGATGTACCTGCGCTTCGTCCCGGCGCTGGTGCGGCGCGGCGCGCGCGTGACGCTTCAGGTCCCGCGTGAGATCCTGCCCCTTGCGGCACGGATTTACGGGGTGGAACGCGTGATCGACCCGCTGCGCCCGGTTCCCGCCCATGACTGGCACTGCCCCTTCGGCAGCCTGCCGCGCGTGCTGGGGCAGACATCCGATATCATCGGCGCGCCCATCCCTTACCTCCATGCCGACCCGCACAAGGTCCTGGTGTGGGAGGACTACATGCCGCCCCGCCCCGGCCTGCGCGTCGGACTGGTCTGGGGCGGGGCCAGCAGGCCGGGCGTCGCGCAGGCGCAGGCCATCGACCGCAAGCGTTCGATGAACCTTGCGCAACTCGCCCCGCTTGCGACGGTTCCGGGCCTGTACCTCATCAACCTCCAGCGCGGACAGCATGCGCGGCAGATGATCGACATTCCCGAAGGCATGCAACTGTATGATCCCATGGATGACGTGCGCGACATGGACGATACCGCCGCGATCATCATGAACCTCGATCTCGTCGTGTCGGTCGATACCTCGATCGTGCATCTTGCCGGGGCATTGGGCCGGCCTGTCATCATGATGGACCGGTATGACAACTGCTGGCGGTGGCAGTCCGGGCGCAGCGACAGCCAGTGGTATCCCGGCCTGCGCATCGTGCGGCAGGACCGGCCCGGCGCATGGGACGGGGTTGTCGCGCGCGTGCGCGACATGCTGCTGCCTGCCAGGCCCGATAACCCATGACCTGAAAACAGAAATTTCTGGTGAAGCTCCTTTGGAAAAGATCCTGCACCGGAAAATGTTTCAGGATTATCGCACCATCACGACATCGCGGTAATCAGCCCTTCCACGGCCGCGCGGGCGGCCTGTTCCGCGCCGGGCGCATCCTGCCTGCGGATCGCATCGAGGATACGCCGGTGTGCCGCAAGATCGGGCTCCGGCAGGGTCGGTTCCGCCACGGCCGTATGGGTGCCGCGCCGCACTTCCGATACGAAATAGCGGTAGAGTTCGCTCAACGCCGTATTGTGCGATGCCTGCGCGATGGCCAGGTGAAAGGCCGTGTCACGGGCGACGAAGGCCTCCATGTCCATGCCGGGCGCCTTTTCCCCACGCGCCTGCAACAGCTTTTCCAGATGCTTCAGGTCACGTTCCGTCCGGCGCAGGGCGGCAAGGCGGGCGGCCTCCGCCTCCAGCACGACGCGCAGTTCGAAATGATCCCGCAGGCCGGAGCGGCTGATGCGATGGATGACATCGGCAGGGTCCGTGCAGGAACGGACATAGGTCCCGTCCCCCTGCCGCACCTCCAGCATGCCGGCATGCGACAGGACGCGCACGGCCTCACGCACGGTGTTGCGCCCGACCTGCAGCAGTTGCGCCAGTTCCGTTTCCTTGGGGATACGTTCCCCCAGCGCCCATTCCCCCTGCGTCACGCGTTCACGCATGACGGCAATGGCCTGTTCCACAAGCGAGTGTCGGGGAAGCGGGGGAAAAGAAGACATGGGCCGTTTCATATCCCAAAGTCCGCATGCGCAACAGGGTCACGCCAGCGAATGCACCGCCACATGTTCAGTCAAGCCGCACCGAAGGCCGGACAAAGACATCCAGCCAGTCCACAAGGCAGGACACCATGCCACGGAACGGGCCATAAAGTTCGAACTGGTGCTGGCGATACAGCATCAGGTGGACCATGCGCGCGGACAGTCCGTGCAGCCATCCCCCGCCAAAGACCGTGCCACCGGGGAACGTGCCCCAGCCGTTATAGTCGCCAAGGGCAACCACCGCGCCCTTGTTGTTGAATACAAATGGCGGCAGCGGGCGGCCATTGATCCATGCGGGCAGGTGCCGCGCCAGATGATGCGCCTGCTGGCGCGCGGCCTGCGCCGTGGGGGCCACCGGCTTGTCCGCGATGAAGGCGCAGTCGCCCATGGCGAAGACGCTGTCATCCTCCAGAAGCTGCAGCGTCGGGCGCACCTCAAGCTGTCCCGAACGCGACAGCTTGATATCGCCGAATTTCCGCGTCACGTCCGGCGCCTTCACGCCCGCCGCCCAGACACGCAGGGTGGCCGGAATGCGCGTCCCGTCCTTGAGCATGAAGCCATTTTCGTCCGCGCCACTGACCATGGCGGAGGTCCTGACGCTCACGCCGATCGCCTCAAGCTGCTTCATCGCGGCCTCGGACACGGCTTCGGGGAAGGCGGGCAGGATGCGCGGCCCGGCCTCAAGCAGGGTGATCTTCAGTTCCGGCGGCTTCTGCCCGAAGCTGTAGAGTGCCGCAAGGCCCAGCGCCTTGTGCAGTTCCGCGGCCAACTGCGTCCCGGTGGCACCGCCGCCGACGATGGCGATGTCAAGTTCACGGTGATAGGCAAACGCCTTGAGCAGTTCCTTGCGGAAGCGGTCATTGAAGCCGTTGGCATCGACAAGGTTGTCAATGAACATGCAGTGCTGCGCCACGCCGGGTGTGCCGAAATCGTTGGCGCGGCTGCCGATCGACAGGATGACGGCGTCATATTCAAGGCTGCGTTCATCAAGGATCGTCTCCCCGTTGGTGTCGATCACGGGGGCAAGGGTAATGGTCTTCGCCTTGCGGTCCATGCCGGAGATCTCGCCGGGCCAGAACTCGAAATGATGGCGGCTGGCCTGTGACATGAAACTGATGCGGTCGTTCTCGTTCGCGGCCGTGCCGGCGGCGAAACAGTGCAGCATCGGCTTCCACACATGGGCAAAGCTTTTATCGACCAGCGTGATTTCCGCGCGCCCGGATTTCCCGACCGACTTGCCAAGACGGGTGGCCAGCGCAAGCCCGGCGACCCCGCCACCAACAATCACGATCCGAAACTTCTGCGCCATCTCACTCTGCTCCAACCCGTTCGCACGATCGGCCCGACGCCAGCACGGCGCCCACCGCCTTTCCCGCCCCCAATCCATCAGGCATGAGCCTTCGTACCTTAGTCAAATACACGCCAGGGACAATGCCATATGCCGGGGTTGGGCCAAACCTATACCCCATTACCCATGACCAAAATCAAAAAACGGCGCGCTTTTGCGGCCCAATGGCCCGGCATTGGCAAAGTTCCCGCCAATACGCACACCCGGTCACATGATGCGCACAATATCTTTATGACCATGCGTGCGCGACAGGACCGTCCCCCTGCCAGTAGCATGACGTGACGGCCCCCACATGGAACATTGCTGGAATGACCACGCCATATACAGGACTGCTCGACACGATCCTGCCATGCTACCGGTTTGTCGAGACACACCACATCTCGATCCGCGCCACACCCGCGCGCATCATGGCGTGCATCCGTGCCTACCGCACCAGGCATGACCTGCTGGTCCGCATTGCGATCGGGATGCGCGAACTGCCTGCGCGCCTGCTGGGATACAGGGCGGGGCGGATGCTCGACCTTGATGATTTCGGCATCCTGGGACAGGACGGGGATACTGAAATCGTCTTCGGCCTGATGGGCGCGTTCTGGAAGCCTGATTACGGCCTTGTGCCGATTGCATCGCCCCATGCCTTCACGTCCTGCAGGCGCACCGGCCTGTGCCGCCTGGCGATGGGATTTCGCATCACCGCAGATCAGGACACCGGGCACGCAACGGTCATGACACAGACCCGCGTGGATTGCCCGGACGCCACGTCATACCGCCGTTTTGCCCCCTACTGGTACGCCATCCGTCCTGTCAGCGGCCTCATCAGGCATCGCATGCTGGGCCAGATACGCGCCATGGCGACATCAGACTCCTGATACAATATCATATTAACGTGCGATAATAACAAACGCCGCCCACACGAAAATCCGCACGCCCACGTCAAAAACCGCCATCGCCAAAAGGCTTGTGGTGAAGGTTTTTTGCAAAAACTCCTGAGGAACGCCTCTCCCAGGAACAAGGTGCCCCTCAGAAATTCCGGCCTGTGCGAGGATATTTCACGAACGCTGCGCCGTTTTCGCACCGGCATCCTGTGCGATATGCAGCTGCACCCCATTTTCCTTCAGGATCTGCCGGATACGCGCCGGCGGGGGGCGATCGGTAAAAAAGCCGTGGATGTTCGACAGATGCCCCAGCCGTCCCATCGGACGACGCCCGAACTTGTCCTGATCGGCAAGGAGGAAGACCTTGCGCGCATTGCGCATCATCGCCTGGGCGATGTTGATCTCGTCCGCATCGAAATCGAGCAGGGTGCCATCTTCCTCGATCCCGCTGATGCCTATGACCGCGAAATCCGTCCTGTACTGGTCGATGGACGTGCTGGCGGTGGAACCGGTGATGCCGCCATCGGAAAACCGCACCTGCCCGCCCGTGACGATCACCTGAAAATCGGTGCGTGACGACAGGGTGGAGGCAACATGCAGGTTGTTGGTGATGACCCGCAGGGCCTTGTGCTGGCGCAATGCCTGCGCAAATGCCTCTGTCGTGGTGCCGATGCTTATGAAAAGGGAGGAATTGTCGGGAATGGCGCGCGCGGCGATCTGCCCGATCGCCTCCTTGGCGTTACGGTTCAGGACCTGGCGTTCGGCATAGGCAATATTTTCAACCGAGGAAGCAAGCCCCGCCCCGCCATGGTGACGCGCCACCAGTCCCTGTCGCGCAAGGGTGTTGACATCACGACGGATGGTCTGGACCGCCACGTTCAGGCGCTGGGCCAGATCCTCATTGGACACATATCCCTGAAGGCGCACGAGCTCCATGATCTCGCGATGCCGTTCCCCCGCCGATATGCTGGCCATAAACCTGAATCCCGTCCTTGCCACGCTTCACCGCCCCCCGGACCGGCGGGCGGACATCATCCGTAATCTATAGCAATTCAGGAACATGCAAAACCACGGGCCGGCCTGACAGGAATGACATCCCGACAGGCCGGCCCCGGCATCACGTCACCGGATCAGGAGGCCGCGACCGTCTTGCCGGTCGCGCCGAGGTCAGCGAATGTCTGCTCCAGGCGGGAGACGACGCTACATTCGCCCACGCGCAGCCACTTGCGCGGGTCATAGAGCTTCTTCAGCGGCTTGCCCGTGGTGGGGGAGATCTGATGGCGGAACGCCTCCGGATTTTCCAGCACATAGCCACCCACGCCTTCGGCAAAGGCGAACTGGATGTCGGTATCGATGTTCATCTTGAACACGCCGTAAGACACGGCTTCGGCAATCTGGTGCTTTTCAGAACCGGACCCGCCATGGAAGACCAGCGCCAGCGGACGTTCCCCCTGCCCTGTCGCCTCCGACACGGCCTGCTGCGAATGGAGCAGGATTTCGGGCCGCAGCTTCACGTTGCCCGGCGCGTAGACGCCATGCACATTGCCAAACGATGCGGCAATCGTGACAAAGCCCAGCGGCGACAGTTCGTTATACGCACGCAGCACATCGGCCGGCTGGGTATAGAGATGGGCATTGTCCGCCCCGTCATCGAGGTCATGCCCGATGCCGTCCTCCTCGCCCCCCGTGACGCCAAGCTCGATTTCCAGGCCGATCCCCAGCGGGGCCATACGGCGCAGGAAACGCGCGCATTCGGCGATGTTGTCTTCGAGGGGTTCGGCCGAAAGGTCGATCATGTGCGACGAAAACAGCGGCTGCCCCGTTTCACGGACCGCGGCCGCGCTCTCGTCGATCAGGTCCGACACCCACGGCAGCAGCTTGCGGTCCGCATGGTCGGTATGCAGGATGACGCACACGCCATAGGCCGCCGCCAGCGTGTGGACATGCCGCGCCGCAGCCACCGCGCCCAGCACACGGGCGCGATGCTGGTCCTTCATCCCCTCGCCCGCATAAAAACGCGCGCCACCGTTCGACATCTGGATGATGACGTCGGAGCGGTTGCGCGCGGCAGCCTCCAGCACGGCATTGATGCTGTCGGTGCCGACGACGTTGACCGCAGGCAGGGCATATCCCTCGCTGCAGCAGGTCGCGACCAGCCTGCGGTAGTTTTCCCCCGTGACAACCCCCGGAGGCAGGGACGGACGTGCGGAATGAGCCATGGTCAAACCAGCCTTTCGTTGTTCTTGTTATTTTATCGCCAGGTCTTGGTGGTGAAGTCGTGATGCCCTTCGACAAACCGCAGCGTGCCGGACTTCGAACGCATGACCAGCGAATGGGTGATCGTCCATCCGTTGTTCTGCGTGATCCCACGCAGCAACGTGCCGCCGGTGACACCGGTTGCGGAAAACAGCACGTCGCCGCTGGCGATATCCGTCAGGTCGAGCTTGCGCGACGGGTCGGCGCCGGGGTTCATCTTCTTCGCGCGCTCCAGCTGGGTTTCGTCCTCGAACAGGAGGCGCCCCTGCATCTGCCCATGCACGCAGCGCACGGCGGCGGCAGCCAGCACGCCCTCGGGCGCCCCGCCGGAGCCGAGATAGATGTCGACCTCGTTATTCTCAAGGCATGCGGCGATCGCGGCGGCAACGTCACCATCGCTGAGCAGGGTCACGCGCGCGCCCATGGAACGGGCGCGCCCGATGATCTCCTCATGGCGGGGACGGTCCAGCGTGCACAGCATCAGTTCGCGGATATCCTTGCCCTTTGCCGCGGCCAGCGCCTTCAGGTTGGCTTCCACGCTGGCGTCGAGGTCAACGACGTTCTCCGGCAGGTTCGGCCCCACCACGATCTTGTCCATGTAAATGTCGGGCGCGTGCAGGAAGTGGCCTTCCTCCGCCAGGGCCACCACCGTCAGGGCGTTGGGCAGGTTCTTGGCGCACAGGTTTGTCCCCTCCAGCGGGTCGACGGCGATATCCATCGCGGGACCGCCCGCGCCGACATGCTCGCCGATGAACAGCATCGGGGCCTCGTCCATCTCGCCTTCGCCAATGACGACCGTCCCGTTGATGGCCACCGTGTCAAAGGCGCGGCGCATGGCTTCCACCGCCGCGCCATCGGCCTCGTTCTTCTTGCCGCGCCCGGTCCACGCGGAGGCGGCGACCGCCGCCGCCTCCGTCACGCGCACCAGTTCAAGGGCGAGGTTTCGGTCAGTAACCTGATAGGGGTTCGGCGTGACGGTCATTAAAACGGTCCTTCCTGTGTGATTTTCTTGCAGTCGCTTACGATGCGACAGTGCTGGTCAGGGTACGCTTGACGGCCTGATGCCACCCACGGACCAGCTCCTCGCGCTGTTCCGCCGGCATCAGGGGCTGGAACAGGCGGCCCTGCGTCCAGGTTCCGGCCAGTTCGGGAATGCTGTCCCACACCCCCACGGCAAGCCCCGCAAGGAACGCTGCCCCCAGCGCCGTCGTTTCCACCTGCCGCGGGCGCTGCACCGGAGTCTGAAGCATATCGGCGAGGAACTGGCAGAACCAGTCATTGACCGACATTCCGCCATCGACGCGCAGGGCGCTGAGCTTCCCGCCGCCATCCTCGAACATGGCGCCCACAAGGTCGAGCGTCTGGTACGCCACAGATTCCAGCGCCGCACGCGCGATATGCGCCGCCGTGGCGTCCAGCGTCAGCCCGCAGATCAGGCCACGCGCATCGGGATCCCAGTGCGGCGCGCCCAGCCCCACGAACCCCGGCACCATGTAGACGCCGTGGCTGTGCGGGACCCGGGTTGCCATGTCATCGGTCTGCGAGGCATGGGTGATCAGGTTCAGCCCGTCGCGCAGCCAGCGGATCGCGGCCCCCGCGACGAAAATAGATCCTTCGAGGGCATAGGTGATGTCATCGCCAATGCGGTAACCGATGGTGGTGAGCATGCGGTTGTTCGACATGACCGGACGGTTGCCGGTGTTGAGCAGCGCAAAGCAGCCCGTGCCATAGGTCGCCTTGACCATGCCCGGCTCGAAGCAGGCCTGCCCCACCAGCGCCGCGTTCTGGTCGCCCGCCATGCCGGCCACCATGATCGGATGGCCGAACAGGGCGGGATCGGTTTCGCCGAACGCCTCGCTGTTGCCCTTGATGACCGGCAGGATCGCGCGCGGGATATGGAACAGGCGCAGCAGGTCGTCATCCCATTCGCCGGTATGGATGTTGCACAGCAGCGTGCGCGACGCATTGGTGATGTCCGTCGCATGCACCTTCCCCGCCGTCAGCCGCCACAGCAGGAAGCTGTCGATGGTGCCGCAGGCAAGCTCCCCGGCTTCCGCGCGATGGCGGGCGCCGGGGACGTTATCGAGGATCCAGGCCAGCTTGGTGGCCGAAAAATAAGGGTCGAGCAGCAGGCCCGTGCGCTCGCGCACCAGGGCCTCGTGACCTTCCTGGCGCATGTGCGCGCACTGCGCCGTGGTGCGGCGATCCTGCCAGACAATGGCGCGATGGATCGGCTCACCCGTCCTACGGTCCCAGACCACGATGGTCTCGCGCTGGTTGGTGATCCCGATGGCCGCGATCTGTTCCGCGCCACCGACCTGGTCCATGGCTTCGCGCGCGGTGGAGACGACATTGCCCCAGATTTCGATGGGATCATGCTCCACCCAGCCATGGTTCGGGTAATGCTGCTGGAATTCCACCCGTGCCGTGGCCAGCGCCGCGATCTCACGATTGAACACGATGCTGCGTGTCGATGTCGTGCCCTGGTCAATGGCGAGAATCTTGTTCTTCTTGTTCATTGTCGTTTCCTGTCCCATCGGGATCCAGATGTCACAAAGTGCGGCAGGTTCACACCGCGATGAAATATGTCAACGCGCCGCGCGCTTCTTCTGAACATAGGTGTCAAGACGCGCCGCGTCTTCATCCGTGACATGCAGGCCCATGCGCGAACGCCGCCACAGGATGTCTTCCGCCGTTTCGGCGCGTTCATGCGTCATCAGGTAATCGATTTCGCGCGCCGTCAGGCCACCGCCAAAGCTTTCCCCCATATCCGCCGCCGATTTCGCATCCCCGACGATCTCCATCGCACGCGACCCGTAATTGCGCACAAGGCGCCAGTGCTGGTTCGCATCAAGGAACGGCGTCGCCTGCGCAAAGCGCGCCAGCGCGCCCTCGAACCCGCCTTCGCCAAGGTCGCCGCCAGGCAGGACCCGGTCCGCCGTCCATCCCGATGCGGACAGCACCGGCAGGAAGGGCTGCAGCTTCTCGATCGCATGTTCGGCAAGGCGGCGATAGGTCGTGATCTTGCCGCCAAAGATCGACAGCAGCGGCGCCTGCCCGTTGGCGGCATCGATATCAAGCACGTAATCGCGCGTCACGGCCGATGCGTTCTTCGACGCATCGTCATACAGCGGCCGCACGCCGGCATAGCTCCAGACCACGTCGTCGGGTGTCACCGGCTTCCTGAAATAGCGGCTGACGCTTTCGCACAGGTAGCGGATTTCCTCGGCCGAGATCTCGACCTTGCCCGGCGCCTGCGTCCACGGGACGTCGGTGGTGCCGATCAGGGTGAATTTCTGCTCGTACGGGATGGCGAAGACGATGCGCTTGTCCGGGTTCTGCAGGATATAGGCCTGGTCGCCTTCGAACATGCGCGGCACGACGATGTGGCTCCCCTTGACGAGGCGCACCTGCTTGTCGGTCTGGATGCAGGCGCGTTCGCGCAGGATCTCGCTCACCCACGGGCCGCCGGCATTGACCATGATGCGCGCGCGCACGATTTCACGCGTGCCGTCACGGGTGTTCTCGATCACGGCTTCCCACATGCCATTGACGCGCTTGGCGCCGAGCATGCGCGTGCGGGTGCGCACGTCCGCCCCGCGCGCCGCAGCGTCCATGGCGTTGAGCACGACAAGGCGGCTGTCCTGCACCCAGCCGTCGGAATAGGAAAATCCCTTGGCGCAGGCGCCGTTGAGCGGGACGCCCACCGGGTTGGTCGTGAAATTGATCGATTTCGACTTCGGCAGCGTCATCTGGCGACCTGCCAGATGGTCGTACAGGAACAGCCCCAGACGCAGCATCCATGCCGGACGCGCCTGTGGCGTGTAGGGCAGGATGAAACGCATCGGCCAGATGATGTGCGGCGCAATGCGCAGCAGCCGTTCACGTTCGATCAGGGCCTCGCGCACCAGGCGGAATTCATAATATTCCAGATAGCGCAGGCCGCCGTGAATCAGCTTCGTGCTGGCGGACGAGGTATGACTTGCGAAGTCATCCTGCTCCACCAGAAGGACGGAGGCACCGCGGCCCACGGCATCGCGTGCGATGCCGGCACCGTTGATCCCCCCACCCACAATCAGCATATCGACGCTCGTGCCGTTGTCGCGGGGCACCTGGGGCGATGACTGGGACGTTTCATCCATGGACAGCATGTGCGTAATTCCTCCTGGCATGTTCGTAAACGAACATTGAGGGGTTATCAACATGAGTTCCGCACTTATTTCATTGATCTGCGTCAAGCGCGGAATTTCAGAAAATCCATCCCGTATGAACCTTTTCTTTCACAAATCGGGCATGGAGGCATTCCGTGGGCCAAAATGCGCGGTATCGCGCATTTCCCGAAACAGAACTCTACAATTGTGCGCTGCACAAAATACTTGTGAAGAGCATGTTACGGGAATTCACTTCTTGGGACATAAAATTTTTTATACATTTTCCATCACATTTCCTTAGGAGATGAAAATAATCATTTTGAAGGCAGGGATGTTCGTTTAAGAACATTCTTGATCACAAGGATCGTCGGGCGGCGGTCCGGAGCGGCCCTCGCCCATTGACCGAATAATAAAAGAACAAAGCAGGTCCGATGTTCACAAACCGACAATTCTTCGGGGAACTGATCTCCGAATGTCTCGCCGTCATGATTATCGTGCTGATCGGCGATTCCGTTGCAGCCATGTACACATTGTATGATCCCAGCCCCTACAAACTGTCCTACTGGGGGGTGTGCATCGTCTGGGGGCTGGGTGTGACGATCGCCATCTACATCACCGGCAGCGTATCGGGCACGCACGCCAACCCGGCGGTCACCCTGGCGCTTGCGCTCTATCGCGGGTTTTCGTGGCGCAAGGTGCTGCCCTACTGCATGGCGCAGGTCGTGGGCGGGATGATCGGCGCGGTGCTGGTCTATACGCTGTATCAACCGGTGATCGACCATTACAACCTGGCGCATCACCTTGACCGGGCCATCGATGGCGGCGCGGCGGGCGTGTTCTTCACCCATCCGGGGGAATTCGTCACGCCCATGCACGCCTTCCTCGATGAGATCATCCTGACGGCGCTGCTGCTGTTCGGTATCTTCGCCGTGACGTGCGAATATAATACCCAGGCCCCGCAGGCGAACTCCAGCGCCCTGATCATCGGCCTGCTCGTCGCCTCCATCGGCGCCTGCGCAGGCTATCTGGAGGGATGGGCCATCAATCCCGCACGCGATTTCGGGCCGCGCCTGTTCTGCTTCCTTGGGGGATGGAAATATTCCGCGCTGCCGGGGCCGGACAATTTCTGGTGGATTCCCATTGTCGGGCCGCTGTGTGGCGGGGTGATCGGCGCTGGCGCCTACCAGTTCCTGGTGCGCCCGTTCATTCCCCGTCCCGCCGTCGCGGTCGAGGTGACGGTGGTTCCGGCGGCCGAGCGCGAAGACATCCTGCGCATGTCCTGAATACATGCACGGGCCGGGCAGCGGGAACGCTGCCCGGCCTGATGGTTTCACGACGATTTACGAAGGACGGTGCGGATGGCAAAGTTGCTCTGGATACGGGCGACGCCGGGCATGCGCGACAGTTCTTCCTTGTGGATGCGTTCGTAATCGGCAGTATCGCGCACTTCCACCCGCAACAGATAATCCGCATCCCCGGTCATCAGGTAACATTCGCGCACATCGGGACAGTCGCGGACCCGCGCCTCGAACCGGCGCTGGCATTCATCGGTCTGCCGCTCCAGCGTGATATGCACGATCACGGTGGTCATGCCATGGACCGAACGTTCGTCGATCATGGCGCGATACCCGCAGATAACCCCCTGTTTTTCCAGCATCCTGACCCGCCGCAGACATGCCGAGGGCGACAGCCCGACCTTCTGCGCAAGGTCTGCATTCGTCATGCGCCCGTCATGAGACAGATGACGCAGGATGGCGTCATTCACCCGGTCCACGATCATGATAACATATTCCGCCATTATTCGCATTTTCATGCACGCATGGACGATATCTTAGCAAATCATGCCATTAAATGGCAGGACATTTCGTTTTGATCCGGCATAGGATTTTCCCTGACTTCTCCAGTGCCGGAATCCGTGCCCGTGTCGCCTTCCCCTACCCCTGCCATTTCCTCGCACTGGCCGCGCCACCGCGCCGGCGCGACCCTGCGGATCGACCTCGACGCGATCGCGGCGAATTACCGCCTTGTGCGCGACAGGGTCGGTCCCCGCACGACCTGCGCCGCCGTGGTCAAGGCCGATGCCTATGGGCTGGGTCTGGCGCAGGTGGCCCCGGCGCTGCAGCGCGCGGGCGCGGACCATTTCTATGTCGCGCACCTCGAAGAAGGGATTGCCCTGCGCCCGCACGTCACCGCCACGACGCGGATCTTCGTGCTGCATGGCCCCCTGCCCGGCACGGAGGAGGAATTTGTGGCGCATGGCCTGACGCCCGTCCTCAATTCCGCCGAACAGATCGCGGGCTGGCGCGCACTGGCCCGGCAGCAGGAGAAGGTGCTGCCCGCCGTCGTGCAGCTTGATACGGGCATGTCGCGCTTCGGGCTGTCGATGGATGACGTGCGCGCCATCGCCGATGATGCCGACCTGCTGGCGGGAATCGAACCCACCCTGGTCATCAGCCACCTTGCCTGCGCGGATACGCCGCACAACCCGGCCAATGCACGGCAGCGCGCGCGCCTGCTGGAGATGGCGGCCCTGCTGCCTGCCGCCCCGCTGGCGCTTTCGGCATCCTCCGGCATTTTCCTCGGGCCGGAATATCATTTCGACATGGTCCGTCCCGGCGCGGCACTTTATGGCATCGCCCCGAACGAAGATGCCCCCAATCCCCTGCGCCCGGTTGTCCGGCTCAGCGCGCGCATCCTGCAGGTCCGCGACATCGCGGCAGGCGACGGGGTGGGCTATGGCCTGACCTATCGCGCGCCCGGTCCACGCCGCATCGCGACGATCGGGGCAGGCTATGCCGATGGCTGCCTGCGGCAGGGCGCCAGCCAAGGGGCGGCGTGGTTCGGGACGACGCGCCTGCCGATCCTTGGCCGCATTTCCATGGATTCCATCACCATCGACATCACCGATGTCCCGGCGGGACAGTTGGGGCCGGACATGGCGGTGGACCTGCTGGGCCCGCAGCACGACGTTGATGCGGCGGCCCGTGCCGCAGGCACGATCGGCTATGAGATCCTGACCTCCCTTGGCCATCGCTATCACCGCACCTACGTGGCCGGGGGCTGATTTTTTCCTCCCACCTTTACCCTTTTGCACGAAAGCACAAGCGCAATGAAAATCATCGTTCTGGGCAGCGGTGTCGTCGGCGTCACATCGGCGTGGTACCTGGCGCAGGCCGGGCATGAGGTCACGGTCGTGGACCGCCAGCCCGGCGCTGGGCTGGAAACCAGCTTCGCCAACGCGGGGCAGGTTTCCCCCGGCTATTCCGCCCCGTGGGCAGGACCGGGCGTGCCGCTGAAATCCATCAAGTGGCTGCTGATGAAATACCGCCCGTTCGTGTTCTGGCCCATGCCGGACCCGCATCTGTGGTCGTGGCTGGTGCAGATGCTCGAAAACTGCACGACGTCGGCCTATGACCGCAACAAGGGACGCATGGTACGCCTGGCGGAATACAGCCGCGACGTGCTTGATGACCTGCGCGCCAGCACGGGCATCACCTATGACGACCGGCAGCAGGGCACGCTGCAGGTGTTCCGCACGCAAAAGCAGGTGGACGCCGCCGCGGGCGATATCCGCGTGCTGCAACAGTACGGTGTGAAATATGAGGTGCTGGACGCCGCCGGGTGCATTGCGGCGGAACCCGGACTGGCCAGCGCGCGCGACAAGATCGTCGGTGGCCTGCGCCTGCCAGGCGACCAGACGGGCGATGCGTTCAAATTCACCCAGAACCTTGCCGCCATGGCGCAGAAGGCCGGGGTGACGTTCCTGTATGATACGAAGATCCGCGCCCTGCACAACGAAGGCGGCAGGATCACCGGCGTGCAGACCAGTCGCGGCCTGCTCAGCGCGGATTCCTATGTCCTGTCACTGGGCAGCTATTCCCCGGCGATGGTACGCTCACTGGGGCTGAACCTGCCGATCTACCCGGTCAAGGGCTACTCCATCACCACGCCGATCATCAATGAGGAGCGCGCCCCGGTCTCCACCGTGATGGACGAGACGTTCAAGATCGGGATCACCCGCCTTGGCAACCGCACCCGCGTGGGCGGGACCGCCGAACTGGCCGGGTTCAGCACACGCCTGCGCAAGCCCCGGCGCGAAACGCTGGAACATTCCCTGACGGACCTGTTCCCCGGCGGCAACAACCTGTCGGACGCCACGTTCTGGACCGGACTGCGCCCCATGACGCCGGACGGCACGCCCATCATCGGCCGCACGCAGTATGACAACCTGTTCCTCAACACCGGTCATGGCACGCTGGGCTGGACCATGGCCTGCGGGTCGGGGCGTGTGCTGGCGGACCTGATGTCGGGGCGCATGCCTGAAATCCCGTTCGAGGATCTCGGCCTCGTACGCTACGGGCGCTGACCTTCTGGAACCGGCCGACATGACGTGACGGCCGGTTCCGACAACCAGCATGACTTTGGCGGGATGCGAAGAATGATATCATCATTATCGCGCTTTCCAGATCAGGGTGGAAGAAACGGCGTAGTTCCAGACCACACCGATCATCGCACCCGCCGCGCTGGCCTGTCCCAGGCCTTCCCCCTTTGCGCGAAAAAGCTGCACGATACCGATATTCGCCCAGGCCCCTACAGCGCAAACCAGAAGAAAGACGAGAAAGCCACCCAGCAGGCGCATCCCACGTAAACGGCGGTCACTGTAGACCAGTTTATTGTCCAGCCAGAAATTGCTGGAGATCGCGACGAGCGTGCTGACCTCCTGTGCCAGGCCGAAATCCATCCCGACGGAGCGTAGCAGCATCATGACAATCAGATTCACGCCGACGCCCGTAAGGCCGACCGTTGCGAAGCCGATAAACCGCAGTGGCAGCCAGCCGCGAAACAACTTTTCAAGAATAAGCCCGACAAACTGAAGCAGCACGACAGCATCAAGCTTGCTTTCACCTGCATTACGGGGATGAAACGTGCAGGGGATTTCCTCAACCCGTAATTTTTCAGGTGCCGACAGAATAATATCCATCAGGATTTTGAATCCCTGCCCGGACAGGCGCGGGGCGGTCCGCACAAACAGGTCACGTTTCAATGCGAAGAAACCGCTCATCGGGTCGCCCACATGAACCGGCAGCATCATCTGTGCGAGACGGATTCCGCCATTGGAAAGCGCATGTCGCCACGCATTGGCCAACCCTGCATTGTCCCCCCCTTCCACATGACGGCTGCCAATGGCGATATCGCAGCGATTCCGTGCAAGCGCGTCGATCATGTCGCCAAGACGGGTCTGATCGTGCTGGAGGTCACCATCCATGACGGCGACAAACCGGGCCGAGGAGGCCAGGATCCCTTCAATGACCGCGCTGGAAAGTCCCTTCCTGCCAATGCGGCAGATGCCACGGACCCGCCAGTTTGTCCGGGCAAGTCGCCGGATGACGTCGATCGTGCCATCCGGGGAGTTGTCATCAACGAAAATCACTTCCCAGTCCCTGCCGGTCAGGGCATCTTCCAGCGCACAAACAAGAGGTTCGACATTATCGACCTCCCGATAGCAGGGCACGACGACAGTGATGTCGGGAGAACCGACGCGCTCTTCGACGCTGATGGCGGTCACAACCGGTTCGTCAGGCGACAGGGACATATGCGGGCACATCTTTCTGTATAAATAGGAACGTCTGGAACATCAGGGGGATCTCCATTCGGCAAGGACCGATGCAGCCTTGTTCCAGATGGGAATTCCAAGGCATCAGGGAAACCGGCACCGGGCCTGCCTCGTTCTCATGACGTTTCCTGCCTTACCGGTCGAAAAGATAAAGCCGCAGCTTTCCATCAGGCGATATCGGTCCCGGACGGCTATGGTCAATGACGGACTGCAGCAATTCCTTCTGGCGGATATGTTCCCGATCCCTGTCGCCGGAATCGCCCTTTGCAAAATTGTCCGGAAGAACAAACCCGGAAAATTCATGGCGGGCAAGAAGCTGACCGAACGCTCCCCGATCGCCTCCGGTCGCGACATATTCGGTGTAGTTGAACACATCGATCACATTATGCTTTCCCGCCCAATAACAGATGGAAGCCATTGAGCAGCCAACATCTCCGTGCTGCTGCCTTACCTTATCCACAAAAGCACGCCAGTCCCGGGCTTCCGCCCTGACATGAACCGCATGATACAGGGCGCGTGGCAACACGACCCTGGCGCTGAGCAGATACGGCACGAAGGCTATAAACAGCAACCCGCCCGCGCCCAGGCGGGATGCAATCCGCGCAGGCCCCCTGACGGAATCGCCTGTCCGCCGACAGGCCGCGACAGAAAGCGCCACCCCCGTCAGAATGGACAATATGGTCAGCGGCTCGAACCAGGCGTTCATTGCCACGCCTTCGCCTGCCCTTTGGATCAGCGTCCAGACTATCGAACATCCGGCAGCCAGCACCAGCAGGCGGCCGTGCGGTATCCGTTTCCCACTCCCGACAAGTGTCATCGCCACCAGTGCCATGGCCAGGATCTCCGAAGTCCGCCGCGCCCCACCCAGGATCCGCGAAAAATCGATGATGCGAGGGTGGTGGAGCATGTCCGTCAGAAAAACCGGTCCGAACAGGGCGACACACAACCCGACGGCAAGTGCAGCGAAGCCAACCCCGCTCACCAGCCAGATTCCCAGGTTGCGAAGCCCCTTTCCGCTCCATCGCCCGCTGCCTGATCGTGGGATGACCGCCATTGCGAGTTCCAGCGTCACTGCCGCAGGCCATGTCAGGACATTGTGCTTCACCATGCCTGCTGTCACCATCAGGGCGGCAGTCACGACAATTCGCGCTGGCGTCAGACCTCGCGCATCATCCGGCTGCGGCGGCCCTGAAACGAAGACCAGCACGGCGGTCAGCATGATCGCGATGCCAAGCCACTGGGGATCATCCATCGCCACGTAATCATGGCTGAAGGCCCCCACATAAAGCAGGAGCAGCAGGACAGTCGCCGCGATTGCCGGGCCCCGTGCCCCACAGCGCCGGGCGATCGCACCTGCCAGGCCTGCAGATGCCAGAAGCGACACCAAAGCGATGACACGCCCCGCAACAATCATGTCGCCGAACCACCAGCCGAGGCAACCGGTGATAAAAAAGGAAAGCGGCGGGTAGTTGTTTGTAATCAGCCCTCCCGGTGCAGGATAGAGTGGCCCTCCCCCCAGCCCAAGCGCCCGCATGGACGCATAGGCGTTCCATCCTTCGTTGTAATCCAGCGGGATCGGTGCGCGCAGCCCAAGGACCGGTGCGGCAAAGAGAATCAGAACAGAAACGGCGATAACAAGAAGGGCAGGCCTGAACAGACCTCCAAAGCCGGATGACCCGGTATGCGCTGGCATGGATCCCACAGTTCATTCATCGATCGGAGCCGACGATATAAACGATCCGCGCGTCAGGAACCAGCAGCACGAGAGCATGGAACGACCCTCCATGAAATAAAGGGGGCGGGTCAGGCCATCAGGCTTGATGGACGACGTACGCTAGGACAGCCCCGCCCACGACAGCACGGCGCACAGGATCAGGCCCCCCACCCCGATCAGGGTTTCGATCACGGACCATGTGGCGATCGTCTGCGGCACGCTCAGGCCCAGCGCTTCCTTGACCTGCCAGAAGCCGGAATCATTCAGCGGCCCGAACATCACGGCCCCTGCCCCGGTCGCCAGCACCATCAGTTCGGGCGATGCCCCATGCGCCTGCAGCACGATGGGGCCGACAACGCCCGCCGTCGTCCCCATCGCCACCGTGGCCGATCCCACCGCAAGGCGCAGTGCCGCCGCAATCAGCCATGCCAGCAGCAGTACCGGAATGTGCATGCCGATCGCGGCCCCGGTGATGGTGCGGGACAGGTTGCTGTCCATCAGTTCCTGCCCGAACCCGCCCCCGGCCCCGATCATCAGGAACAGCGACGCCAGCGGGCCAAGGCTGTCACCACTCAGCCGCAGCATGTCCTGCCGCGACAGGCCCTGTCGCGCGCCAAGCGTGTAGAAGGACAGCAGCACCGACAGCACCAGCCCCACGTTCGGATCCCCCACGAAGCGCAGGACCGTGCCCGTCACGCTGCCCGGCGCGCAGGCCAGTCGCGCAACGGACCCCGCCAGCATCAGCATGACAGGCGCCAGGATCGTCAGCAGCGTGATGCCGAAGGACGGCATGGATTGCCGGTTGGCGGTCGGTGGCGCGGCCGGGGCCATGTCGTGCGGGTTGGGGGCCAGTCGCGGCACGATGAAATCCGCATAAAGCGGGCCGGAAATGATGGCGATGGGAATGCTGACCGCAATGCCCAGCACGATCAGGCGCCCCACATCGGCATGATAGGCCGCCTGCGCGAACATCGCCCCCGGATGTGGCGGAACCAGTCCCTGCACCACCGACAGCGCCGCCGTCATCGGCAGCGCCACGCGCAGCATCGGCAGCCGCGTCTGGCGCGCGACCGACATCGCCAGCGGCACGAGAATGACGAAACCGACCGTAAAGAAGACCGAGATCCCGACCAGCAGCCCGATCAGCATCATGGCCCATCCCATGTGCCGTCGCCCCGACAGCCGCACGACCGTCAGCGCGATCTGGTCCGCGCCGCCAGATGCCTCCAGCATCTTTCCCAGCATCGCGCCAAGGGCGATGACCGACGCGATCTGTCCCAGCACCTGTCCCGCACCGGTTTCAAAGGCGGCGATGACATGCGCGGGCGACATTCCCGCGCACAGGCCAAGGAACAGCGATGTCAGGAACAGGGCGATGAACGGATGCAGCCGGCACCGCTGGATCAGCACCACCGCCATGATGATGGAGACCGTGACGGTCAGGAACGCCAGTGAAACCGACATCGGCCTTTACCCTCCCCTTCGTGCGGGCGCGTTACCCGTGCCTGCGGGCCGCCGTGCGCGACGGCAGCGGCGGGGCGTCATCGGCCTCGTGCTTCCACCCACCGCCCAGCGCGCGCGCCAGATGGATGCTTGCCAGCGTCTGCATGTCCTCGTTGCGCAGCACTTCTTCACGCGCGTCAAGTTCATCGAGGCGGGCACGCAGGATGTCCTGCATCATGCGCTGCCCCCCTTCATACAGGCCCGTCACGTCGGATACGTTGCGCCCTGCCTGCGATACGGCGGCGGCAAGGTCATGGGCGCGGGCATCGGCACTGGTGCGGGCCTCATACGCGTCCTCGACCTCGCCAAGGGCGTTGAGCACGGTGCGGTCATATCCCGCAACCGCAGCATCGAGCCGCGCATGGGCGGCATGGATGCGCGCATGCACCCGCCCGGCGGTGAAGATCGGCAGGTAGGTCGTCAGGGCGATCAGCCCCCCCGTGCCCGAAAGGCCGGGAATGCCATCAAAGCGCAGCCGTCCGTCCCCGCCGAAGAATTCCAGCCCGAAGCGCGGCAGCAGGTCGGTCTTCGCACTCTTGAGTCGCTGGAGCGCCGCCTCCACCTGGTCGCGCCGGGCCAGCACATCGGGACGGCGTTCCAGCACGGTATCGGGCATTTCCCCTGCGGGTGCCGCGGGGACGAAGAACGTACCGGGGGCGGGCAGCGACGGTGCATTTTCGGGCGCCTGCCCCGACAGGATGGCCAGACGGCGGCGGTGCAGGTCATATTCCTCCACCAGAAGCGGGCGGCGCGCACGCTGGATCGAGAGTTTCTCGTCCACTGCCCGCACATCCGCCGAAACCGCCTGCCCGGCCACGAAACGCGCCTGTGTATAGGTGCGCAGGCGCTGTAGTATCCCGATACTGCGGTCGAGCAGGTCGATCTGCCGCTGTATCCCCTGCGCGCGAAGGTAGTTTTCCGCCGCATCGGCCGCGACCAGCATCTGCATGCCGTGATATTCGGCCTGCTGCCCCAGCATCAGCGCACGCGCGGCGCGACTGTCGGCATGACGGCCGCCAAACAGGTCCGGTTCCCACGATGCGCCGATACCGGCAAGGTGGGCATCGGTGGCGGGGTCCCCGTCCGAAAGCTGCGACAGGCCGGCGGGATTGCGCCAACTCATCCCGCCGCCGCCAATGTTGCCCGTCGCCCCCACCGTGGGATACAGCGTCGAACGCGCGATCACATGCGCCGCGCGCGCCTGCAGCACATTGTCGCGGGCGATGCGGATATCGGGATTGGCCGCCAGCGCCGCCTCGACAAAGCGGGTCAGGGCCGGGTCGTTCCATGACCGCCACCAGGTCGTCAGGTCCGTTGCCGGGTCGGTCGCCTGACCGGCCGGCGCCGGGGCCTGCGCGAAACGCGACGGGACCGTGACACGCGACGGCGGCGTGCGCGTATGGAACGGAGAGCACGCGCCCAGCGTGGCGATGGCCGCAAGGCAGATGATGCGCGAAAGTTTCTTTTTCATTATCCCTGCCTTGCCAGCATGGAGCGGAAGCGCATGAGCGCACAGAACAGGAAGACCACCCCGGTCACGACGATCGTCAGCAGCGGGGGCATGATCGTCCCCAGTCCCGCGCCGCGATAGAGGATGGCCTGCGACAGGTTCACGAACTGCGTCGTCGGCAGGAACCGCACAAGCATGCGGATCACGGTGGGCATGTTTTCCACCGGCGTCGCCGCCCCTGACAGCAGGTAGGCCACGGCATAGACCGGCACCGCCAGCAGCCCGAACTGCGGCATGGTCGGCGCCACCGTCGCCAGCATGATCCCCAGCGAGGTCACCGAAAACAGGTAGATCAGCGCGCATCCCGCAAACAGCGCCACGGACCCCGCCAGCGGCACGCCAAGCCACCCGTGCACCACCAGCCACAGCGACAGCATGGTGGCGACAAAGATCACGAACCCGTTGGTCACGATCTTGGAAATCGCGATCTCGCTGGCGGAGACAGGCATGACCAGCAGGTGTTCGATCGTGCCATGTTCACGTTCGCGGATCACCGCCGCCCCCACCAGGATGATCGACAGGATGGTGATGTTCGTGACGATCTGCATCACGGACGTGAACCACTGCGATTCCCCGTTGGGGTTGAAGCGGATGCGGCTTTCGGCGCGAAAGGGAATGGCGTCCGCCAGGTGCCCCGCATGCAGGACGGATTCGACCTCCCCCATGAAGATCCCGTTCAGGTACGTCGTGCCAAGGCCCGCCTGCGTCATGGCCGTGGCATCCACCAGGATCTGCAGCGCGGGCGCGCGCCCGGCCAGCACGTCGGCCTCGAACCGGGGGGGGATATCGACGACGAAGATGTAATCCCCCCGGTCCATCAGGCGTGAGGCATCCTCGCGCGCGATCAGGGCGGGCGGCTTGAAATAGGGCGGCAGCACCGCATCCTGCAGGCGCCGTGACAGGGCGGAATGATCCTCGTCCACAAAGGCGATCGTGGCGTTGGAGACATCGGTGCGCACCCCGTTCGCCACCAGCAGCACCCCGGCCGTAAAGGCGAAGACAATCAGCCCGAGCAGGATGGCGTCATTGAACAGGCTGCGGAATTCCTTGCCGCACAGCAGGCCGACATTGATGATCCAGCGTCCCATGGGCGGCCTATGCTTCCTGCTTCTTCAGCAGCAGGCGCGCGCCCAGCATGTAGAACGCCGCAAACCCCGCAAGCGCCGCATACATCCGCACGAAGGCGAACACCCCCATCCCCTTGGTGAAGCTGCCGAGGCTGATCAACTGGAACCACGAGGCGGGAAACCCGAACCCGACAAGCCGGCTCAGCCCCGTCAGCGTGGATGACGGATATAGCATGCCGGAGAAATTCACCGCCGGGATCAGGCAGATGATGGCGGTGCCGAAAATGGCCGCGACCTGCGAATTGACGAAGGTGGAAATCAGCATCCCCAGCCCCGTCGCGCCCAGTATGAACAAAAGCGCGCCGATGCTCAGCGCCACGAACGACCCCTTCAGCGGAACACCCAGCACAAGGACCGACAGCACCACCAGCACGACATAGCTGCACGTCGCCAGCGCGACATAGGGGGCCTGCTTGCCCACCAGGTACTGCCCCACCGTGGCGGGCGAGGCATAGAGGTTGACGATGGAGCCGATTTCCTTTTCCCGCACGACCCCAAGTGCTGTCAGCATGGTGGGAATGAGGATCAGCGCCAGCATCACCATCCCCGGCGTCATGGCATAGATGCTGCGGAATTCCTGATTGTAGATGAAGCGGGGCTCCAGCCCGACGGGCATGCTGGCCGCCTGCGGCAGTTCACGGCCCAGCGTTACCGCATACTGCGCCAGCACTCCTTCGACATAGGCGCGCACGTCGGCAGCAAGGAACGGCACCGCGCCATCAATGACCACGCCGATGGCGGGACGGCGCCCGGCCTCCATGTCGCGGGCGAAGCCGGGCGGGATATCAAGGCCCAGTTGCACACGCCCGTCATGCAGGGCACGGTCCATCTGCGCCGGGTCGGCGGAGGGCGCGGTTTCGACGAAATAGGGCGATCCGCGGAAACTGTCGATCAGGTCATGGCTGATGCTGGTGCGGTCATGGTCGCACACGGTAAAGGACACGCCATTGACGTCGAAGGAAATGCTCGACGCGGCAATCAGCAGCAGCACGACCGGGCCGATGATGGCAAAGGTCAGGCGCATGCGGTCACGCAGCAACTCCACCGCCTCGCGCCGGGCAAAGGCCCAGGCGCGCGGCAGCCACGTCCCGCCACCCCATCCCTTCCACGCCCAGCCACGCCGGTGGCGGGCCGGCGCGGCGGCGGACGCACCCGCAGGCTCCGCCTCCGCTTCCTTGAGATAGGCGATGAACGCCGCCTCCAGGTCCTTCGCCCCACGCCTGCGGACCAGTTCGGCAGGCGTTCCCACCGCCAGCACACGCCCCCGGTGCATCAGCGAGATCCGGTCGCAGCGCGCCGCCTCGTTCATGAAATGGGTGGAGACGAAGATCGTCACATGGTCCTGCCGCGACAGCTTGATCAGGTGCCGCCAGAACATGTCGCGCGCCGCCGGGTCCACGCCGGAGGTCGGTTCGTCAAGGATCAGGATTTCGGGATTGTTGATGCACGCCGCCGCAAGCTGCAGGCGCTGGCGGATGCCCAGCGGCAGGGCCGACGGCCGGACATCGGCCACGCCATCGAGTTCGAAATCCGACAGCGCCTGGTTCACGCGCTGCGCGGCATCGCGCGCCGCGATGCGGTAAAGCCGCGCCTGCAGCCGCAGGTTCTGCCGGACGGTCAGTTCCTCGTACAGCGAAAAGGACTGCGACATGTAGCCGATGCGCATGCGCGTGGACATGTCGCCCGGCGTGATGACGCGACCGAACAGTTCCGCCGTCCCGCTGGTGGCATCCAGCAGTCCGGTCAGCATCTTCATGGTCGTGGACTTGCCACAGCCGTTGGAGCCGAGGAAGCCGAAGATCTCCCCACGCCCGATGCGGAAGCTGACATCGTCCACCGCGACGAAACTGCCGAACCGCTTGGTCAGGTTCTGCGCCATGATGGCGGGCGCGCCGCCGGGATCGTGGTAGGGCGGGATGGTAAAGCCGGTGGCGTTGGCGCGCTTTTCCTCCGGCAGGAGGGAGATGTACGCCTGCTCCAGCGATGTGGTGTGCGTGCGCGCCAGCACGTTGGCCGTCCGGTCCGCGATCAGCACATGCCCCGCATCCATCGCGACGAGGTAGGCGAAGCGCTCCGCCTCGTCCATGTAGGCGGTGGAGACGAGGACCGTCATGTTGGGGCGTTCGCTGCGCAACTGCCCCACCAGCGTCCAGAACTGCTGGCGCGACAGCGGGTCCACCCCGGTGGTGGGTTCGTCAAGGATCAGCAGGTCCGGGTCATGCACCAGCGCGCAGCACAGGCTGACCTTCTGCTTCATGCCCCCCGACAGGTGCCCCGCCGGACGGTCAGGAAACGGGGCAAGGCCGGTGGCCTCAAGCAGGCGGGTGATGCGTTTTTCACGCTCGTCCGCCGCAAGGCCGAACAGGCGGGCGAAGAAATCCACGTTTTCCCACACCGACAGGGTCGGATACAGGTTGCGGCCCAGGCCCTGCGGCATGAACGCGACACGCGGCAGGAAGGCCTCGCGCTGCGCACGGTCGCCCATGTCGGTGCCCAGCACGTCAAGCTGCCCCGCCTGCATGCGGCGCACGCCCGCAATCAGGCCAAGCAGCGTGGACTTCCCCACCCCGTCCGGCCCGACAAGGCCGATGGTCGTCCCCGCCGGTAGCGACAGCGAAATGTCGTCAAGCGCCTTTACCGGGCCATAACGGTGCGACAGCCCCTTTATGACGATCCCGGCATCATGTTGCGTACCCGCGCCCATCATCACTTCGCATTGGCAAGGAACAGGCTGTCGGGCCACCGGATGGTGGGATCGGCACGGACATAGCCATCGCCCGTCATGCCGGATTTCAGCATCGTCCCGTACTGCTTCGCCGTCTCTGGCGCGACCTGCAGTTTCACGCGATAGACCAGCTTTTCACGCTCGGTCGTCGTCTCGACATATTTCGGGGTGAACTGCGCTTCGGGCGCGACGAAGGACACCGTGGCTGGAATGACCTGCCGGTGCAGCGCGTCGAGCACGATGCGCGCCTGGTCCCCCACATGCAGGGCGCCTGCGACCTCCGCCGGGTAGAAGACCGTAAGATACATGTCGGACGGGTCCAGCATGGAACCGATCCGGCCGCCGCCGGGCACCACGGCGCCCTTTTCCACGATGCGGTATTCGATCCGCCCGGACACGGGGGCGTGGATCACCATGTCGCTGACGACCGTCCCGGCCCGGTCCGCCTGCGCCTGCGCCGCCTGTACCTGCGCATCCGCCGCCGCGACCGCATGTTCCGCCGCCTGCTCCGCCGCGTCATGGGCGTCGTAATCGGCCTGCCGCTGCTGCACCTCCATGTCGGAGACAAGGTGCTGGCGCGCCATCACATGCGCATGGTCGAGTTCAAGCTGCGCGAGGTGAAGGGCGACCTGCTGCGCATCACGTTCGGCGCGTGCGCGCTGTCCCGTTTCACGGGCCTCGCGCATCTGCGCGCGCCCGGCGTCCAACTGCGCCCGGGCCTCGGCATCGTCTTCGTGGGCGAGGACCTGCCCTGCCGTGACCTCATCGCCTTCGGCAAAGGCAAGGTCGGTGACACGGCCAGGATATTTCACCGCGATGTCAAGGCGTGTGAGTTCAAGCCGTCCGTTCGCCCGTGCAATACCCGCAGGCAGTACATCATGATGCGTGACGTAGAACCATGCCGCCCCGCCACCGGCAATCGCGACCGCAAGCCCGGCTCCAATCAGCAGGTCACGGGTATTCACGCGCACCATCCGGTGCCTGTGCGCGGATTTTTCGTGCAAATACGCGACAAATATCCTGCTCCCCTTCATCTTTTACGCAGGCCCGACCATGATGTCGTCCATCTGGCTGGCGGCGTTACAACGGCATTACAGGGTCGAAAGGGGATTGGGCAACAGGCGATCACATCTCACATTGATTAATGTCAACCGGCCAGCAGGCGATGGCATATACAGCACGCCCCGCGCAGGACGGCGGCCGGCCTCACTCCGCGCCACCGGATGGGACACCCCGCGACACGGCGCCACCGGGGCGGGCGTCCTCCTCCTCCTGCGCCAGTGCTTCCGCCTGCCGCAGGATGCGTGACAGGGCCTGCACCGTCTGCCCCATCATTTCCGCCGGGACATCGCGCAGCAGGCGTCCTTCCACCTCGGCGCAGATTTCATGCAGGCGGGCGCACCTGCGCCGCCCCCCGACCGTCAGGAACAGGCTCTTGACCCGCCGGTCCACCGGGTCGGGACGCCGCTCCACCAGGCCTTCCCTTTCCAGCAGGTCGAGCACGCGCACCAGCGCGGAACTGTCGGTATTCATCGCCTGCGCCAGGTCACGCTGCGACACGCCATCGGGCATCATCATCAGGTAGGCCAGCGGGCGCATCATCGCCATGCTCATCCCCTCGGGGCGGATGGCGCGATCCAGCACCAGACGCCACGTATTGGACAGGCGCATCGTCAGGAACGTCATGCGCATGTCCTGGAAACCGCTTCCTTCGATATCGGGCATGGGGGGGCGTGCTGACATGGGGCTCCAACGTGTCTGTCGCGGGTGGGCCTTCGATATCACGAAGGAAGATGCCGGGGGTGCCGGAATTCTGCACGGCATCCCCGCATGCCCGGCGCAGGGATTGCGGCGACAGTTTCCAATGCACGCATAACATTGACATGGCAATGATTGTTATGAAATGAATATGCCGCCCCCACTATCCGGGCGCCCCTGTGGAAGACTGCCCATGCCCCCGTCCCGTCCGTCCCCCTGCCCTCATCGTCGCGCCCGGACCGGGGGCGTGTGCCGGTAATGGGCCTGTCGCACCTGCGCGACATCTTTCGCGACGATACGCAGTGGCGGGCCTTCATGGCCACGGCGGCGTTCAGCGCGCGCGTCCTGGTTTCAATGAGCATCGCGCTGTTCCTGGCCTTCAGTTTCCAGTTGCAGTCCCCGATGAGTTCCGTAACCACCGTCATGATTGTCGCCAACCCGGCGGTCGGCGCGCTGGTGTCCAAAAGCATCTGGCGCATGATCGGCACGGTCATCGGCGCGATCATCAGCGTGGCGCTGATGGCGGCCTTCGTGCAGTCGCCCATCCTCTACATCATGGCGCTGTCGGTCACGGTGGGGCTGGCGTGCATGGCGGCAACCTTCCTGCGGCTGTTCCGCGCCTATGCCGCGGTGCTGACGGGCTATACCATCGTCATCATCGCAGCCCCCGCCTTTGGCGATCCCGATGGGGTGTTCCTCAGCGCGCTTTCACGCCTGTCCGCCGTCGTGGTGGGCATCGTGACCACGGCGGCGGTATTCATGGTCACGTCACCACGCCGCTCCGACCCGCTGCTTGAACAGATCCGCACCATGTTCGGCGATACCGTCCGTTATGTGCTGTCGCGCCATGACGGGGAGGCCACGGCCATGACGGACGCCACGTTCCATGCCCGGCGTGCGGGGCTGCTGGCGCGGATCGGGAGCCTGTCCGATGCGGTGGAATATGCCGCAACCGACAATTACGACATCAGCGTCCGCCATCGCGAAATCCGCGCGGGCCTTGCGCGCCTGTCGGGCATTGTCGCGTCCTACCATCCCCATGCGGTCATTGCCTGTGGCCCGGCGCATGGGTCGGCATCGCCGCTGGACGATCCCCCCGCCGACGGACTGATCGCGGACCTGATGCGCGCGCTGCTGCAGCGGGTCGAGGCAATGCCCCTTGCCGAGGGATGCGCGGATGGCTGCCTGCGGATCGCGCAGACGCGCGAGGCCCTGCTGGAACGGGCGGAGGGCACACCCTCCCCCCGGCAACTGCTGTTCCTTGACGATGCGCGTGACCTGCTGTCACGGCTGGAACATGCGCTGCGCGACCTGGCCCATCGCGGCGGCAATGACCGCAGCCTGCGCCTGCGGCCGTTCATGGAATGGCCCACGGCCCTGCGCAACGGCGCGCGCGGTGCGCTGACGACGCTGCTGGCGGGGCTGACATGGTATGTCCTGCACTGGACGGCGGGACCGATGATGATGCTCTATGTCGTCGCGGCCTCCAGCCTGCTGTCCACCGCGCCATCGGCGTCACGCGCGTCGGGACTGCTGGCGGGCGGGACCGCGCTTGGCGTGCCTGCGGGGCTGTTGTGCCACCTGTTCGTGCTGCCCCGGATCGACGGGTACCCGCTGCTGTGCCTCAGCCTTGGGCTGTTCCTGCTGCCGGGGATATGGCTGCAATTCAATCCGCGACTGGGGATCGGGGCATTCGGGTATTCCGTCTTTTCCACCATCATGCTGCAGATCAACAATCCCATTCACTACAACGACATCTCGCTCATGAACGAATGGATGGCGATCCTGATGGGCTGCTGCATGCTGGTCCTGTCGTTCCGCGTCATCCTGCCGCCCAACCACCGGCTGGATGGTGCGCGGCTTGTCGCCTCCCTGTCGCGCAGCGTGCAGCGCCTCGCCCTTGGGCGTGCGTCCTTTCAGGGGCAGTGGATCATATGGGAAAACCTGCAACTGCAGAAAGTCGCACGCCTGGCCATGCGCCTGTCGTTCTGTGCGCCCGCACCGGTCAGGAACCTTTATGTCGATGCGGCGCTGGCGGCCATCTCACTGGGGCGACTGGTGGAACGCCTGCGCCGACTGGCGAATTCAGCCGACACGCCCGCGCCGGAACGCCGGGACGTGGCGGCGGCGCTCGCGGCATTCGGCAGCCTGACGCGCAACCCGCTGGCGACCGCGCAGGCCCTGCGCGACATCTGCGCGCGGGCAGGCGGCGGGCAGGCCCTGACCACCCTGCCGCCACGACGGATGGAGGCCGTCGCCTGCATGGAACAGGCGGAACGGATCATCGCGGACATTCCCAACTTCCTGGATCGCAATGGCCCGATCCAGTGGTCCGATGATTATCCCCGTGCGCGTGAATTCCTGTCCGCTGCGCAATCTGGCGCGCCCGCGCCCTGATAATGGAGGCAGCCTGGGTCGTGATCGACAATCATCCCCATCGCCTGCATCCAGGCCTGGACGATGACCGGCCCGACAAAACGGAACCCACGCGCCCGCAGCGCCGCCGACATGGCCTGCGACAGCGGGGATTGCGCCATGACCTGCCCGGTAAGGTTGTGGACAGGGCCATCGGGCGTCAGGCTCCATGCAAATGTTGCGAAATCCTCGCCACGTTCGTGCATGCGCAGCACGGCGCGGGCATTGCCGATCGTGGCCTCGATCTTGCGGCGTGCCCGGATGATGCCGGGATCGGCCATCAGGCGCGCGACATCATGGTCATCGAACGCCGCGACGCGCACCGGGTCGAAACCGGCAAACGCACGGCGGAATCCCTCCCGCCGCTTCAGGACCGTCAGCCATGACAGGCCGGCCTGGAATCCCTCCAGCATCAGGCCTTCCCACAGGGCGCGACCCTCATGGACGGGCCGGCCCCATTCCAGATCGTGGTAGGACGCCAGCAGTTCATTGTCCCCCACCCACGCACAGCGGCGCGACGACAGGCCATCGTTCATCCCTCACGCTCCATCTCCAGCGTGGGCGGCGGTTCATGGCCGAAGATGGAGCGGCCCCCATATTCATGGGACCTGCGCCGTTCCTGCGCGATGAAGTCGGGCAGGGCGGGACCGGTGGCATGGCGTTCCAGACGCCGGGCCTGCCGGTCGAGGCGGCGTATGGCGTCGAGGCGCTCCTCGTTCCCCAGCTTCGCCGCCGCAACCGCCGCCTTCATGACCGAGATCGTGCGGTCATAGACGGCAACCGGCACGGGATAGGGCTGGCGATCCTTGCCCCCATGGGCCAGCGAAAAGCGCGCCGGGTCGGAAAACCGGCAGGGCGCGCCATGCACGACCTCCGCCACCTGCGCCAGCGACAGCACGGTGCGCGCGCCGACACCGGGCACCAGAAGCAGGTCGGCAAAATCCTGCGGACCGCACTGCGCCGCCGCCGCCAGCGCCCCATGCAGGCGACGCAGCACCACATCGGCGGGGCGCACGTCATGGTGTTCGGGCATGACCAGATGCGGCAGGAATGGCGTGTCCGTAACGAGCGGCGTCCTGCCCCCGCGCAGGCGTGAGACCTCATGCACGATACGGTCAGGCCCAAGGTCGCCAAGAAGTTCGAGTTGCCCCTGGCGCGAAGGTGCCGCGCGCTGGTCCGTCAGGTTGACGATCGCCCCCTGCTGGCGTCCCTCGATGGCGGCATGCGGGGTTTCGACAAAACTGCGCAACCCTTCCGACAGCCAGTGATAGCGCCGGGCAAGGCGCTGCGTGCCGTTCATGCCCTGCTGCACGACCGTCCAGCGCCCGTCATCCGTGACGAAGAAGCCATGCAGGTACAGGTCGAACCCGTCCTGCACCGCCGCGCTGTCCACCTTTGCCACCAGCCTGCTGGCGCGTATCCATGCGGTGGCGTCGCCGCCGGTCCTCTCCGCCACCGACAGCAGTTCATCAGGGGTGCGACGCGAATGTCGTCCCCTGCCGCCACAGACATGCAGGCCAAGTTCATGCGAAACCGGGGCAAGGCCACGCTTGAGCGCGCCGATCACGCTTGTCGTGATGCCGGAGGAATGCCAGTCCATGCCGATCACGGCGCCAAGGGACTGGAACCAGAAAGGATGGGCAAGGCGACGGAGGAATTCGTCGCGCCCGTAATGATGGATGATTGCCTGCGCGATGATACCGCCAAGGCGGGCCATACGCTGCCCCAGCCATTGCGGCACCCGCCCGCCATGAAGCGGCATATCCGCGCTGCCTGCCCGTCGTGCCATGCCCCACATCCCCAGAACATTCCGTAAACATGTCCTGTAGCACATGGCCGGCCCCACAGGCCAGACATCAGGGGGCCTGCATGGAAAACGGTATTTCCAACATTGCCGCAGGCTGCATTTTTTGAAAAACCACGTGTTCGCGGAAGATTTCTTGAAGTTCCCTGCCGGGAACGTCTGTCGGGCATTACTGCGTGACGGGCGCTGCGCCGCGGGTATCCGTCACCTGCGCCACGGCAAATATCTGGCGCAGGACAATACATTCCTCGTCCGTCAGCAGGCTGCCCAGCGTGGCATCGTCGAGTACGGACATGAAGGCCGCCAGCGCCTGCCCCAGCAGTCCCCGCAGGCTGCACTGCCGTGCCAGCACGCAGGACCGGCCATCGGTGGTCGTGGATTCACACGCGACAAGGTTCATGTCCTCCTCCGTGTAACGGACGACATCGCCAATGCGTATTTCATCCGCCGCACGGGCCAGCGTCATGCCGCCGCCGCGCCCGCGCATCGTCTGGATGAACCCGCCGCGCCCGAGTTTGTGTATGACCTTGACCAGATGGTTTTCGGAAATGCCATAGGCATTTGCCACTTCGCGGATGGAAACCCTGCGATCCGTATGAAGCCCTACGTAAAATAATGTCCGCAAGGCGTAGTCAGTATGTAAGGTCATCCGCATGCGCACGTCATAACATTGGCATCATGCGTGAAAAAGGGAAAACAAAAGATACTAGTTTTATCTATGTTTGTGAAAATAACTTCAAATTCTTCATTTCCGCCTGTCATCCGCGCCATTCGGGATCGTAACGGAAACAAACCATCAGACATCACAGATTTGTGATAAAACAATGCGACTGGTCACTTATGACGCCCTGACAACACGATATCCGAATCGCACATGCCTGCGCCGGGACAGCGCGGTCACCTGCCGCCGCCTCAATGGCAGTTGCAGGTGACCGCGGCCGGATCAGTCTTTTTCAGGAATGGCGCGTATGTTTTCCATGTCCGCGCCATATGCCATCCTGCGTAATGGCGGATGGGACATCATGTCGATGATCGCGGCGGCGGTTTCCTCCACCGAACGATGCGTCACATTGATGACCGGCCAGCCATGCTGCGCGCATAGCCGCCGCGCCCAGACCAGTTCTTCCTGCACCCGCATCGGATCGACATAGGGGCGCATGGACTCATCGGAAACCCTGCGCCGGGCAAACTTGCGCCCCGGCAGCATCATCCCCACGCGGGAGCGGCGGATTTCCACAAGGGTATGCGGATCGATCATCAGGCCGACCACCGTTCCCCTGTAATCCAGCAGCCCGTCAGGCAGGGGCACGCCCTGCACCAGCGGGACATTTGCCGCACGTATCCCGCGATTTGCCAGATAGAAGCAGGTCGGGGTCTTTGACGTCCGCGACACCCCCACCAGGACGACATCCGCGTCCTCCAGCGATTTGACACGCTGTCCGTCATCATGGCCGACGACATACTGCATGGCGTCGATCCGCCGGCGGTATTCGTCATCCATGACATACTGGCCGCCGGGATGACGCTCGGCTCGGGTGCCGGTTTCCCGTTCCAGAAAATAGATCGTGCTGTCGAGGATGTTTTCAACCTGCACCCCCATGCCGCGGCACCCCGCACGCAGCGCGTCACGCAGGCTTGGCGTCGTCAGCGAGGACAGCACCGGCCCCGGTTCCGCAGCGATCCCCGCCAGCACACGCCCCACCTGTATCTGGGAGCGTACAAGGTTCCAGTTGCGCGGGATAAAGGATGAATCCCGAAATTGCGCGCCACAGGCACGCACAACCGCTTCGAGTGTCTGGCCCGTGGCCTCCGACACCAGATGCAGGACAATCGGCCGAGTATTCATGGGACCCTACAGGTACGGTGCCGCCGCACAGGCAGCGGCACCGCCTGCCTCTGCGCGTTATGCTGCCGCGTTTTCCTTGCGATGGGCCAGTGCCGCCTGTGCCGCGGCCAGACGCGCCACCGGCACCCGGAAGGGCGAGCACGAGACATAATCCAGCCCGACCTCGTCAAAGAACGCGATCGAGTCCGGGTCACCGCCATGTTCACCACAGATGCCCAGCTTCAGGCCGGGATGCGCGGCGCGTCCCCGCTCGACCCCCATGCGCACCAGGGCGCCGACGCCCTCGCGGTCGATGGAGACGAACGGGTCCTTGGGCAGGAGGCCGTGATCGACATAGAACGGCAGGAACGACCCCGCATCATCGCGCGACAGGCCGAACGTCGTCTGCGTCAGGTCATTGGTGCCGAAGGAGAAGAAATCGGCATGGTGCGCGATTTCCCCCGCCTGGATCGCGGCACGGGGTAGTTCGATCATCGTACCGATCCGATAATCAAGCGCCGCCCCGCGTTCCTGCAGCACGGCGGTGATTTCCGCCTCTGCCGCGCGGCGCGCGACTTCGAGTTCCGCCTTGGTGGCAACCAGCGGGATCATGATTTCCGGCACGATCCCCTTGCCCGTCTCGTCCGAAACCTGCAGCGCGGCCTCGATGATGGCGCGGACCTGCATCGCATAGATTTCCGGGTTGGTCAGGCCCAGGCGGCAGCCGCGATGGCCCAGCATCGGATTCGCTTCGGCCAGGGAGGCGCAGCGGGCACGGATTTCCTCGACCGTCCTGCCCAGCGCCGTGGCCACTTCGGCGAATTCCGCCTCGGCATGCGGCAGGAACTCATGCAGCGGCGGGTCCAGCAGGCGCACCGTCACCGGCAGGCCGGCCATGATGCGGAAGATGCTGACGAAATCATCGCGCTGGAACACCAAAAGCGCATTGATCGCGCGCTGGCGCACCGTTTCCTCGTCCGCGATGATCATCTGGCGCACATGGCCGATGCGGTCGGGGCCAAAGAACATGTGTTCGGTGCGCGCCAGGCCGATCCCTTCCGCCCCGAAGCGACATGCGGTCTTCGCATCGTCGGGGGTTTCGGCATTCGCCCGCACGCCAAGGCGACGGATGGAATCGGCCCAGCCCATCAGCGTGTTGAAATCGTCCGACAGGATGGGCGGAATGGTCGCCACCCGGCCAAGATAGACCGCACCCGTGCTGCCATCGAGCGTGATCCAGTCACCTTCGGCAATGGAATGGCCGTCAATGGTCATGACCATCGTCGCGTAATCGATATGCACGCTGCCCGCACCCGCGACGCAGACACGCCCCATGCCACGCGCGACCACGGCGGCATGCGACGTCATGCCGCCACGCGCCGTCAGCACGCCACGCGCGGCATGCATGCCATGCACATCCTCCGGCGAGGTCTCGACACGCACGAGGATCACGTCCTCCCCACGCGCGGCGCGGGCCTCACACTCCTCGGCGGTGAAGACGACCGCGCCAGATGCGGCGCCGGGCGATGCCGGCAGGCCACGCGTCAGCTGCACACGCTCCGCCTTGGGATCAAGCGCGGGGTGAAGAAGCTGGTCAAGCGATGTCGCGGGGACGCGGCAGATGGCGTCTTCCTTGGAAATCAGCCCTTCACGCGCCATGTCGATGGCGATCTTCAGCGCCGCGGCGGCCGTCCGCTTGCCGTTGCGGGTCTGCAGCAGGTACAGCACGTTGCGCTGCACGGTGAATTCGATGTCCTGCATGTCGCGATAGTGACGCTCCAGCAGGGAACGCACGCGCAGCAGTTCGGCATAGGCATCCGGCAGCACCGTTTCCATCGGGTGCTGCCCCTCCTCCGCCCGCGCGCAGGACATGGGCTGCGGGGTGCGGATCCCGGCCACCACGTCCTCACCCTGCGCATTGACGAGGTATTCGCCATAGAACACGTTTTCCCCGGTGGAGGGATCGCGCGTGAAGCACACGCCCGTGGCGCAGTCATCGCCCATGTTGCCGAACACCATCGACTGCACGTTGACCGCCGTGCCCCACGAGGCCGGGATGTCATGCAGCCTGCGATAGGTATTGGCGCGCGGGTTCATCCATGACCCGAACACGGCCCCGATCGCACCCCACAGCTGCGCCTGCGGGTCGGAGGGGAATTCCTGCCCGGTATGTTCACGGATGATCTCGTGATACGCCTTCACGACCTCGCGCCACTGCGCGGCGGAAATCGCGGTGTCGTCGATGACGCCGAGCGTGCGCTTGAACTGGTCGAGCACATCCTCGAAATGGTGATGGGCGACGCCCATGACGACGGATCCGTACATCTGCACGAACCGGCGGTAGCTGTCCCATGCGAAGCGTTCGTCGCCGGAAGAGCGGGCCAGCCCTTCGACCGTCCGGTCATTGAGTCCAAGGTTGAGGACGGTGTCCATCATCCCCGGCATGGAGACCCGTGCGCCGGAGCGCACGGACACGAGGAGCGGGGCGTCGGCATCGCCGAAACGCAGGCCCATGGCGTCCTCGATGCGCTGCATGGCCGCACCGACCTGCGCCTGCAGGTCCGCGGGATATTTGCGCCCGTTGTCATAGAACGCCGAGCAGACTTCGGTCGTTATGGTGAAGCCTGGCGGCACCGGCAGGCCGATCGACGCCATTTCCGCCAGATTCGCGCCCTTGCCGCCCAGAAGGTTGCGCATTTCCGCGCGCCCTTCATTCAGGCCGTTTCCGAAACTGTATACCCACTTCGTCATGTCTGCTCGTTCCCACTTGCGATGGCATCGCGCCCTTGAATCCTGTTCTGGCGCAAGGAATGCAAGGGCACACCGCCATATTTTTTCATATTGTTGTTTTTAGTAGGGCCAGGAGGAAAAATTATGCGAGTTTAAAGGTTTCAGCAATAGATATTTTCGCATCATGGCAATCGCGAAACATTAACAATGCGAATATATCGCAAACAGGCGCCAGAAGAACAGATGTTCCGGAGGATCGTGCTGCATTGCAGCATGTTTATTTCATTACCTTGCAATTCACATGCCTGCTCCCGGCTTTTCTACTTGGGCAAAGCCTTCCCCTCGGGCGATATCGGTGATACGCCCAGCCTGATGAGGGCGGTACGGCTTTGCGCGCCCCCGTCATGAAACGTTATGCCATCTTCCGGCATTCCTTCATGATTGCTCCATAAACGACCAGAGGACAGGAAACATGATCCGCGATCCCAAGATCATCGAACATCTAAACACGCAGCTCACCAACGAGTTGACGGCCATCAACCAGTATTTCCTGCATGCCCGCACGCTCAACCACTGGGGCGTCACCCTGCTGGGCAAGAAGGAATATGAAGAATCGATCGAAGAGATGCGTCACGCCGACTGGCTGATCGAACGCATCCTGTTCCTTGGCGGCCTGCCCAACGTGCAGCGCTACAACCAGGTCCTGATCGGCCAGAATGTCGAGGAAATCCTCAAGTGCGACCTGAAGCTGGAGGAAAAGGCGATCGCGGACCTGCGTGAGGCCATCGCCTATTGCGAAAGCGTGCGCGACTATGTCTCGCGCGATCTGTTCCTCAAGATCCTCGACAACGAGGAAGAGCACGAAGACTTCCTCGACCGCCAGTTCGACCTGATCAAGATGATCGGCATCGAACGCTACATCCAGCTCAACTCCGCCTCGGCCGAGAAAGAGTAACGACACTTCCGCGCCAGCCGTCCCGGCGGGGTGGCTGGCATGGCCCCGCCCACGCGGGCGGGCCAGAAGACGGTGCCGGCATGCCCGTCATGCCATGAGGGAACGCCCCTCCCCGCCTGACAGGTCGAGCGCCACTCCCTGTCCTTCGCGGGCCTGACGCAGGGCACGGCGCAGCAGGCACAGGACCCCGGGGACACAGTTCCCGCACTGCGCCTTGCATCCCTTTGCCGCATAGACCTCCCGCGGGTGGGTGGCTCCCTTGCTTACAGCGTTATCTACATCCGTATCCGTCAGCATGTTGCACGAACAAACAAACATGAAACACCCATCCATTGCCGCGAGTCCGCATCACCATATATGAGAACAATTCTCAATATCAATGGGGCAAACAGGATTTTCTGCCCCGTTCGTAAACACACCCGCGCGAACGGCCTGCCTGACCCGCCCTGCGATTCGGATCCGGGGCGCGCCCTTCCCGTCCCGATGGCCATGACGGAGGCCGGCGCGGCACAAAAAAAACGCCGCCACCCGAAAAGGGTGACGGCGTCAGGAACCGGCAGTCACGACAGGCCCGGACCACAGGGCCTGCGGATGGATGGGTCAGGCCAGCTTCCTGCGCAGGCGGGCATCCAGGACATCAAGGAACGGCTGCGTATCCAGCCACTTCGTCCCCTTGCCCACCAGCAGCGCAAGGTCCTTGGTCATCTCGCCACCTTCGACCGTCTCGATGCAGACACGCTCCAGCGCCTCGGCAAAGTGGATGACATCGGGCGTATCATCGAACCGCCCGCGATAGGCCAGACCGCGCGTCCATGCGAAGATGGAGGCAATGGGATTGGTGCTCGTGGGGCGTCCCTTCTGGTGTTCGCGGAAGTGGCGGGTCACCGTGCCATGCGCGGCCTCGGCCTCCACCACGTCGCCCGTGGGGTTGAGCAGCACGGACGTCATCAGGCCAAGGCTGCCGAAGCCCTGTGCGACGATGTCGCTTTCCACGTCCCCGTCATAGTTCTTGCATGCCCAGACATATCCCCCCTGCCACTTCAGCGCGCAGGCCACCATGTCGTCGATCAGGCGATGTTCGTAGGTCAGGCCCAGCTTCTCGAATTCCGCCTTGAATTCGCGCTCGTAGACTTCCTGGAACACATCCTTGAACATCCCGTCATAGGCCTTGAGGATGGTGTTCTTGGTGGACAGGTAGACCGGCAGCCTGCGGTCACGCCCGTAGGACAGGGAAGCACGGGCGAACCCTTCGATGGAGGCGCGGGTATTGTGCATGCCCAGCGCCACGCCCGGTCCCTTGAAATCATGCACGTCGAGCACCTGCTCCTCCCCGCCGTCAGCCGGCTGGTAGCGCAGCGTGACCTTGCCGGGGCCGGGGATGCGGGTTTCGGCGGCGCGATAGATGTCGCCATAGGCATGGCGGCCGATGACGATCGGCTTGGTCCAGTGGGGCACCAGTCGCGGCACGTTCGCGCAGATGATCGGTTCGCGGAAGATCGTGCCGTCAAGGATGTTGCGGATCGTGCCGTTGGGCGAACGCCACATCTTCTTCAGGCCGAACTCCTTGACCCGGTCCTCATCAGGGGTGATCGTCGCGCACTTGACGCCCACGCCATACCTGCGGACCGCTTCGGCGGCCTCCACCGTCACGCGGTCATCCGTTTCGTCGCGGTGGACAATCCCGAGGTCGAAATATTTAAGGTCGATGTCCAGGTAAGGCAGTATCAGGCGATCCTTGATGAAATGCCAGATGATGCGGGTCATTTCATCCCCGTCCATTTCGACGACGGGATTCTTTACCTTGATTTTGGCCATGTATTGGGTCCGCTTCTTTATTTTACATCCATGCGGGCATGGACGTTTCCTTCGGGCGAACATTCATAAAGGCCACGCCACCACGGAATAAAGAGATAGAGCGACACTCCCCCTTCACAAACGTGACAGCACGACGGCATGGCGCACGTCGCGGTCACGTTCGTGTCACCATACGCCGGTCATGCCCGCAGGCGCCGGATCTGGCGCGACATCATGCCGAATGCGAACATCAGCGCCACGCCAAACGGCACCAGCCATGAAAAGGCGATGACATGGCCATAGGGATGGACGAACATCATCACGCAGCACACCACCACAAGGGTCAGGATGAACGCTGGCAGGACATCGCGCACATCCGCCTGCGCCACGAACATGGCGAACACGAATGCCCCGAGCATCGCGCCATAGGAACATGCCGCCACCGAAAGGCCGAACACGACCGCAGGCCCATGGCTGTGGGAGAAACCCAGCGCCGCGAGCACAAGGATCGCGGCCCATGCCAGCGTGACCAGTCGCGCGAACGCCATCGGGCCGATGCGCAGGCGCCTGGTCACCCATGCGCAGAATGCTGAAAAATCAAGCAGCGTCGCACTGGTCATGGAATTGAGCGTGGCCGACAGCGATCCCATGGTCGCACTCAGCAACCCCGCGATCAGCAGCCCGGCCAACCCGTGGGGCAGGCCATGGACGATGAAGTCGGGAAACAGTTCGTCCGATGCCCCCAACCCGACATCCGCCAAGGGGCGTCCGCCATTGCGCGCCCACAGCAGGATGCCCACCAGCGACAGCAGCGCAAACAGTCCCCCCACCATGAAGCCGCTGCCGATCAGCGCCTTGCGCGCATCGGACAGGTTCCGCGCGGCGAGGATGCGCTGCACCATCAACTGGTCGGTCCCGTGCGATGCCATGGACATGATCGCCCCGCCGATGATGGCGGCGAACGGCGTATAGGGATTGAGGAAAAACAGGCTGGATTTCTGGAACAGGTGGAAACGCGACGAATGCACCAGCATATGCGTCTGCCCTGCCGTCTGGTGATGGTACAGCAGGAGGACACAGGCTGCGGCCCCCGTGACATAGACGGCAAGCTGGATCGCATCCGACCAGACCACCGCGCGCAGGCCGCCAAAAAGCGTATAGAACAGCGTCAGCCCGACAATGGCCAGCATCACCACGGCATGCGGCAGCGGGAAATGCATGGCCGCCAGGATGGCCGCGACCGGCAGCATCCCGGCGAACATCCTTATCCCTTCGGCCAGGACGCGCATCAGCAGGAACGTGACGGAGACCGTACGTTCCATTGACGTGCCGAAACGCTGCCCCAGGTACTGGTAGACACTGCTGAACTGCCCGGAGAAATAGTGCGGCAGGAACAGCCATGCGACCAGCGTGCGACCGATGACATAGCCGATCGCAAGCCCGACAAAGACCAGTCCGTTCCCATAGGCGATGCCGGGGATGCTGATGACCGTAAGGGTGGAGGTTTCGGTCGCGACCAGCGACAGGCAGATCACCCACCACGGCAGGTCATGCCCCCCACCGACATAGGCAGATACCGAATCCTGCCGCCCCGACAGGGAAAAGGCAATGAACGGCAGCGTCAGGCAATATATGCAGATAATCGAGAGATCGATGGGAGACATGCCAATTCCATCATTTCAGGGAGGCGGATCATATAACCAAAGCAATACCACAGGAAAGCCGGGAATCATCTGGTTCCGAAACAGTTTTCTTTCACAACCGCAATGACATGAGGGGCCAAACCCCCTTCATGCCGCCATTGAACGCGACATTCACGATCATGTCATCACACTGCAAGTCAGGATGTCCGCCGGGAACATTATGAAATGCCATTGTTATTGCGATTTCATAATGGTATTACTCCTGTATCAGATAATGCAACGCCCTTCAGCCAGCGGACCCCCTGCACCATGCACGCATTCCCTGCCACGCGACACCTGCGTCGCCGCCATGCCCTGCTGCTCGCCACGGCCGCCACGCTTGGCGCATGCGCGCGCACCGGCCACGGACAGCGCACGACACGACCGATGGCGGAAGTGGACCGCCTGCTCAAACAGGCTGTCGCAACCCATGCGACACCGGGCGTCGTGTGCGCCATCGGGCATGCGGGAAAGGTTGTGTACCGTTCCGTCCAAGGGCAGCGTTCCATTACGCCCACCCGCGAGGCCATGACATGGGATACCGCGTTCGACATGGCCTCCCTCACCAAGGCGGTCATCACCGCGCCATGCATGATGCAGTTGTGGGAACAGGGGCGCTTCAACCTTGACGACCCGGTCTGCCGTTACCTGCCGCAATTTGCTGCGCAAGGAAAATCCGGCATCACGATCCGCCACCTGCTGACCCATTATTCCGGCCTGCGGCCCGACCTTGGCCTGCAGGACAGGTGGCAGGGCCGCGACGCAGCCTTCGCGCTGGCGATGAACACCGTTCCCGACCATCCGCCGGGCAGCGGGTTCGTCTATAGCGACATCAACTTCATCACGCTGGGATTCCTGGTGGAAAAACTGTCGGGCATGACGCTCGATGCCTATGCCAGCCGTTATATCCTGACGCCGCTCAACATGCGCATGTCAGGCTTCCTGCCGCCGGAATCATGGCGTGCGCGGATCGCGCCGACGCAGTTCGATGAAAATGGCCAGATGCTGCGCGGGCAGGTGCATGACCCGTCCGCCCGGCGCATGGGCGGGGTCGCGGGACATGCCGGGCTGTTTTCCACGGCGGATGACATGTGCGTCTATGCGCAGGCGCTGCTCGACCGGCGCGCGGGCAGGCCATCGGCATTCCCGCTGCAGACCAGCACGCTGATGATGATGACCACGCCGCAGCAACCGCAGGGCAAGACCGACCTGCGCGGGCTGGGCTGGGACATTTCCACGCCCTACTCCTCCCCCCGGGGCGAGCGGTTTCCCGTGGGTTCATTCGGGCATACCGGCTTTACCGGGACATCGCTGTGGCTTGACCCCGACAGCAATACCTATGTCCTGATCCTGGCCAACCGTGTCCATCCCGACGGGCATGGCAATGTCATCAGGCTGCGCCATGATGTCGCAACCGCCGCTGCCGCCGCCCTTTCCATTCCCCGGTCCTGACCTTTCCCACCTTCCGCCGGAGCCTGTGCGCCCATGACCCCGAATTCCCCTTCCGCCCTGCCCATCCTGACCGAAGGACAGGACCCGCGTTATGCGGATGTCGACCTGTGGCCCGTCTCCTCGGTCCTTGATGCGCTGGCGGAGTCACAGATGAGCGCGGTCGCCGCCGTGCGCGCCGCCGTCCCGGAACTGGAACGCGCGGTCAATGCCGCCCTGCCCCGCCTTCTGGCGGGGGGGCGGCTGTTTTATGTCGGCGCGGGGACATCGGGCCGGATCGGCATGCAGGACGGCGTGGAACTGCTGCCCACCTTCGGATGGGAACCCGACCGCCTTGTCCTGCTGCTGGCGGGGGGCAACGATGCGATCTATCAGGCTGCCGAGGGCGCGGAAGATCGCGAGGATGTCGCCCGCGCGGAAATCCTGGCCCATGATCCGGGGCCGAACGACGTGGTCATCGGCATCGCGGCCAGTGGTTCCACCCCCTATACCTGCGCCGCGATCGCGACCGCGCGCGCGGCCGGCAGCCTGACGATCGGCATTGCGTGCAATCCCTCGTGCCTGCTGCTGGGCGCGGCGGAGGTCGGCATTTCGATCGTGACAGGGCCGGAGGTCATTTCCGGTTCCACGCGCCTGAAGGCCGGGACCGCGCAGAAGGCCACCCTCAACCTGATTTCCACCACGCTGATGATCCGCATGGGCCACGCCTATCGCGGGCAGATGGTGGACATGCGCGTCGTCAATGACAAGCTGCGCCGCCGGGCCTGCCGCATGGTGCAAAGCCTGACCACCAGCACGGCGGAACAGGCCATGGAGGCGCTGAAGGCGACGGGGTTCAACGTCAAGCGTGCGGTCATGCTGCGCTGGGGCATTGCCGCGGACCGGATCGATCCCCTGCTGGCGGCGCATGACGGCAACCTGCGCACGATCCAGGCGCAGATGGATGCGACGGGCAACAGGGAGGATTGATCCGGGTGGAGCATCACGCACGGTTCGAGGATGCGCTGCGGCTTGATCCCGCCAGCCATATGCCGCTCTACCTCCAGTTGGAGGCACGGTTGCGGCACATGATCGAAAGCAGCCAGTTGCGGCGTGGGGACGCCATCCCGGCGGAGCGCGAACTGGCCAGCATGACCGGCGTTTCGCGCGTGACCGTGCGCAAGGCCATGGCCAAGCTGGTGCATGAAGGCCTCGTAGTCCAGAAGACCGGGGCCGGCACGTTCGTGTCGGGGCGTTTCAGCCAGCCGCTTTCGGAACTGAGCGGCTTTTCACAGGACATGCGTGCCCGCGGCTTCACCCCCGGTTCGCACTGGCTGGACCGCCAGCACGCCATGGCCGGCCCGGACGAGGCCATGGCGCTTGGGGTCGCGCCGGGCACGCGCATTGTCCGCCTCAAGCGCATCCGCACCGCCAATGGCGAACCCATGGCGGTGGAAACCGCCATCGTGACGGCGCGCGACCTGCCTGATCCGTATCTGGTGCAGGACTCCTTCTATGCCGTGCTGCGGGCGCGCGGCCTCGTGGCGGTGCGCGCGCTGCAGCGCCTGCGCGCCGGACTGGCGACACAGCAGGAAGCCCTCTGGCTGCACCTGAAGCAGCCAGCGGCCATCCTGCAGATCGAACGTCGCGCATTCCTCGCCGATGGTCGCGTGCTGGAGGTCACATATTCCTCCTATCGCGCGGACATGTATGATTTCGTCGTGGAACTCAGGTCCTCCGACCCGACGCCATAAGGGCTTCGATCCCTGGGACGATCTCCTGCACGAGGTCGGCAGGCGGCTGCGCCAGGGTATGCGCCGCCCCTGTCGTGGCGGAGGCCGCGACCTGCTGGCGGGCCAGCGCGATTGCATGGCGCGCACTGTCGCGCCAGCCATGCTCCCCCCCGTCAAGCGCGGCAAGCCCCGCACGTGCGAGTGCCGCCAGTTCGGCCGAAACCGGCAGCAGCGGTTGCAGCACCGGATACTGCGCCACCAGGCGCACCATCGCCACATCATTGTCACGCCAGGCCACAAGGCGTGCGCGCAGGTCGGGTTTCAGCGCATGCTGCCCCGCAAGGTAGGCGCGGACATCGCGATTGAACGCCTGCGCGGCAAAACTGTCGGGTGCGGCGATATCCGCGGGCGTATCGAACTGCTGCTGCGTGATCGGCACCTTGTGCAGATACTGCCAGGCCTGATGGTTGCGGGCGTAATTGCGCACCGGCCCCGTCACCGACAGCAGCGACAGCAGCGGTTGCGGATCGGCCGGGGCAAGGCGGGCAGCCATGCGGTACGTGTTCGCCTGCGCCCGGTTGCCCAGAACCTGCAGTTCGTTCTGGATGGCCGGCAGGCGCGCTTCCATGCTGTCGGGATCGCGCACGTCCTGCGGGGACCAGAACCGCTCCGCAATCGCGGCCGTGCGGGGCCATAGCCGGGCGTCGAGCATTTCTTCCGTCACGGTTTCGGTCCACAGCGCCGCCTCCGCCCCGATGACCTGCCTTTTCTGGCTGTCGGACAGCGTATCCGCCGGGTCCACGCGGTAATGCTCCGCCGCGGGTTGCAACAGGTCGAGGTAATAACCCGCCGACACCACGACAGGATGGCCCGCCGACGCGGCGGAGGCCGCATATTTCGGCCCGCGCCACGCCTCGACCATCACGCCTTGCGGCACCGGGGCCTCGCTGACTTCGTCCCAGCCCATCATGACCTTGCCATCATGTTCCAGCATGCGGGCGATGCGCGCGGTGAACGCCGCCTGCAACGCCTTCGGATCGGCATAGCCATGCGCCTTCATGTAGGCGGCGATACGGGGGTTCTGCGTCCATTGCCACCCGCGCACCTCGTCCCCGCCCGCATGGAAATAGGCGTCGGGGAACAGGCCCGCCATTTCATGATACAGGCGGCGCAGGAAAACATAGGTTTCGGGACGGGTCGGATCGAACGCATCAACATAGACCTGCCTTTGATCCATTGCGTCGGGCGTCTGGGCCGCATACTGCGGATAGGCCGTCAGCAGGGCGAAGGAATGGCCCGGCGTGTCGAATTCGGGCACGACGCGGATCGCCCGTTCCGCCGCATAGGCCACAAGGGCGCGGATCTGCTTTTGCGTGTAATATTCCCCCCGCGCCGCCACTTTCTGGATGCGCGGATAGCGATGGCTTTCCACCCGGAATGACTGCCCGTCAGAAAGGTGGAGGTGCAGGACATTGAGCCTGGCCAACTCCATCGCGTCGATCTGGCGCTCCAGCGTCGCGGGCGTCATGAAATGGCGGCTGACATCGATCAGGAGTCCACGCCACGCAAAACGTGGCCGGTCATCAATCACGGCGGCGTCGAGCACGGGGCCATCCGCCGTATGGTCCACCAGTTGCAGCAGCGTGGCCAGACCACGGATCACGCCTGCGGGGCCGTCCGCCGACAACCGGACGCCAGTGTCATCCACCTGCAGGCGATAATGCTCCCGCATGTCCACCGACAGCATGCGCGGGTCACGCGCCATGCAGTCGACCTGAAGCTGCAGCGGGGCGACAGGGCCGTATTCCGGGGCATAGGCCCGCCCCGAAAGCACCTCCAGACGCTTCTCAAACCGTTCCACGGCATGATCGAGCAGCGGGGAACGCTGGCCCTGCCATGTGACCTCCACCCGCCCCGTCAGCGCGACGGGACGGGCGCCAGGAACATAGGATGCGGGCATCGGCATGAGCGCGGGTGCCCCCGCCGCAACGCCGGAGGCCACACCGGATGCTGCAAGCATCGCAGCGGCAAGGAGTGCGTGGCGCATATGCGAAAAAGCCAATATCCGTTCCCCCATGCGGCGCGGCCCGCCGATCAGTGCAGGCGCCGGCCGCCCACCCAGACCTCTTCGATCTGCAATGCACTGTTCATGACCACAAAGTCCGCACGGTACCCGCTTGCCAGATGGCCACGGTCATGCAGCCCCAGATACCGCGCGGCGTTGGTGCTGACGAGGGCGGCGGCATCGGGCAGGGACATGCCCGCCCCGACCGCGTTGCGCACGGCCGCGTCGAGCGTCAGGACACTGCCCGCCAGCGATCCGTTATCCAGCCGCGCCACGCCATCCCTGATATGCACGGTCTGCCCCCCCAACTGGCTGACCCCGTCGCCACCGCCGGTCCCGCGCATGGCGTCGGTCACGAACAGCAGGCGCGATCCCATGACGCGATGCGCCAGGCGGAAGGTGGCGGGATGGACATGATGGGTGTCGAAAATCATCTCGGCATAGGCAACGTCACTGCACATCAGCGCCGTGACCGGGCCGGGACGGCGGCTTTCGATCGGGGCCATCGCGTTGAACAGGTGCGTGGCGCCAGCCACCCCGCCCGCCGCGCAGATACGGCAGATCGCACGCTCCGCCCCATCATGATCGGTGACCGTGTGCCCCAGGCTGACGCGCACGCCGGCACGGGCAAAGGCCTCCATCGCGGTCTGCGCGTGCTCCAGTTCCGGGGCAAGGGTCACGACCCGCACCACCCCGGTGGCGATCGCGTCCGCGACATGCTCCGGGTCGGGGGCGATCGCGAAGGGCGGCTGCGCGCCAAGGCGATGGGGACTGACGAACGGCCCCTCCAGATGCGCGCCATGGACGACAGGACCATCGGGGATCCCCTCGCGGCAGACTTCCGCCACGGCGTTGAGGGCCTCCATCACATCGGCCCAGGGGCGCGTGATGGTGGTGGGCAGGATGGTCGTGGTGCCATGCGCCATGTGAAAGCGCGACAGGCGGTGGATGGCGTCCACGCCGTCCATCGTATCCGCCCCGTCCCCGCCATGCACATGGCCGTCGATGAAGCCGGGCAGGATATAGCGTTCGGGGGCATCCGCGCTGGGCGTGATCTCGCCGATCAGGCCGTCAAAGGACATCGACGCGCCGATGATCCGGTCCGCAAGGACAAGCTGGCCACTGATATTCATGGGTTACGTCCGATCATAAGTCTCATCCGTCTCTGGCTCCGTGCCGGGGTCAGTCCTGCGACAGGCCGGTGCGCAGCCGTTCCAGCCATGCCGCGTCGACCTTCCACCCCGCAAGCCGCGCCGCACGCATCGCCCCGCCCCCTATGGCGGAAAACCGTGGGGCGCACGGCGCCTCCCCGACCAGGCGGGTCACGGTCCCGATCACGGTCCGGCTGAGGAATACACTGCCACTATGGCTCCACGGCAGGGGCTGCCCCAGGCGCGCGCGCGCGGTCTGGACCTGCGCGGCAAGGAAACCGGCCGCGCGCTCCAGGATCTCCACCGCATCGACGCAGCCTTCATCGGCAAGGCGGTTGACCTCGTGCGCCAGTGCCGCGATGGCCGAACGGGGATGGTCCTGGACGCGCTGCCATTCCAGCAGCGCCTCCCCGGCCAGTTCGGGATCAACAGGCAGACCAAGCGCCCGCAGGATCAGGTTCGCGAACGCGGCCCCGTCAGGATGGCGGGTGTCAAGGTAATGCACCACCTTCCCCAGCGCCTCGCACCCGATCCAGTAGCCGCTTCCCTGATCGCCCAGCATGAAGCCCCATCCCCCGATCCGCAGGGGGGGATGGCGGCGGTCCTCCGCCCAGATGACAGAACCGGTCCCCGCAAGGGCAAGGATGCCCGGCCCGTCGGCAAACGCGCCGATGCAGGCGATCTCTACATCCGAACACATCACGATGCCCACATCCGGGCCAAGGGCGTCGCGAATGACCTCATCCTGTATGCGCGAGGACGGGCGCAGGGCGCTGTAGCCCGCAAGCCCGATGGTCGCCGCACGCAGGGGGACCGGACTGACATCATGCAGCAGGTCCGTCAGCGTCTGCGCCCAGTCCGCCTTGTCATACGGGTTGCTGCCGCCCGCATGGCGACGTTCCAGCACGCGGCCATCCGGGGCGACAACGACGGCGCGGGTGCGGGTGCCCCCACCATCAACCGCAAGAATTGCCTCGTCCGTCACGTCATCTCGTCCCATGCAGATACCGCATCGTCCCGACCCGTCCCATCAGGACAGCAGCGCCTTGAGTTCAGGGTCATGCTGCATCAGATATTCGATATACGGGCGGCAGGAAAGGTTGGCGGCCGCCGCCTCGTCCACGATCACGAGGCAGTCGGGATGCATCTGCAGGATGGTCGCGCTGATGCCCGCCGTCACCGGTCCCTCGATCACGCGAGCGAGGATCCCGGCCTTGGTCGCCCCGGTCACGACCATCAGCGTGCGCCGGGCGTCGGCGATGGTGCCCACCCCCATCGTCACCGCGTGATGGGGCACCTGCTCCAGATCGTCATCGAACATGCCTACGTTCTGCCGCCGCGTCGCGGGGTCCAGTGTCACGAGGCGGGTGCGCGACGTCAGGGAGGACAGGGGTTCGTTAAAGCCGATATGACCATTCTCCCCCAGGCCAAGAAGCTGCAGCCCCAGTCCGCCACTGTCGCGCATGGCCTTTTCATACGCCGCGCACTGCGCCTGCATGTCGGTGGCCATGCCGTCGGGCACATGCGTGGCATCCAGCGGCACATTCACCCGGGAGAACAGGTGCGTGTTCATGTACGTGCGGTACGAACGCGGCGATGTCGGTGCGATGCCGACATATTCATCGAGGTTGAACGTCCGGCATGCCGAGAAATCCAGCCCACCGTCCCGATGCGCCTTCACCAGATGGCCATACACCGCCTCCATCGTGCGACCGGTCGCCAGCCCCAGCGCGATATCGGGCCTGGCACGCAGGGCCTGTTCAATGACACGTGCTGTCAGCGCGGTGGCGCGTTCGGCAGTCGGACAGATAACAACCTTCATGATATTCTCCAGTTCCGGCGCGCGGGCGCCGCTATCCCCGCCCCGCAAAAGGGGCGGCCAGGCCATCGAGTGCCCGATATATCCAGTTGAGGTTTTCCCGGCGCAGATGACCGAAATTGTAAAAGGCGAACTCCCGCACGCCACGGCGCGACAGTGAGTCGACCTGTGCAACAAAGGCCCCGGCATCGGGGAAATCGCACGGGGCCGGACGCAGGACCGGACGCAGGGGGCGATCGGCGGGGACGATTTCGCGGACATCGTCGAAACGCGCCTGTATGGCCTGCGTATCGCGGCCATACAGGCAGACCTCCAGCCCGTCACACACATGCGACAGGGCCTCAAGGTCACTGCCCTCGACCCAGGAGCGGACCGGGTTGGCCTGCACCGACGCAATGACATGGAGCGTCGCATCACCCGCGACCGCATCACGGATGTCACGCACCAGTGACGTCACCTGCCCGCAGCGCCAGCGCAGGAAATCACGCAGCGCATCATCCCCCAGCACCGCGTGCACCAGCCTGTCCCCTCCTTCCGCAGCCGTCCCGTCACACGCGCGCGCCATGTAGGAAGACAGGTGCCCGCGCACGCGCTGGCGCAATCCCGCCGCATCCACGCCCGCACGCGTCGCCCCGTCCATGCACGCATCACAGAAACACAGGCCCAGCAGCGTATCAGGCCATGCGTTGGGGGACAGGAGGCTCATTTCATGGTGGAACCCGTGATGGAACGGCTGCCATCCCGGGGTTTCGAGGATGAGGTCATCAACATACGGGTGCGCCGCGATATCGCGGCACAGGGCAACGCCATAGGCCCGCACGTCCGCGTTCGACGGACACAGGCTGTAGGGATAGCAGTCCCCGAACGCATTATGGCACGCAGCCTGCGGATGGCGCGTGCCAAGGGCGGTATTGTGAAACAGGACCGTCCACGCCGAAATGGCCAGGCCATGGTCATGCAATGTCCGCAGCATGTCCACCGCCGGCATCCGTTCGGCCATGATGGGCCTGATGGCCCCGTACCCGCCGGGATCGGTCGGTACGTAGACAGCCCCGTCCTGCGGAAAATATACCCGTGCGTCCCTGCCGTGGGGACGCAGGAATTTTCCCGTATGGTAGGCCGTGGCCATGCACAGCCTGCCGATCCCGAGCGCCTTCAGCCCGGCGGCGAAACCGGGCAGGTCGTCGTGGTCCATGATGTCCCACGGATAGATGTACAATCCGTGACCGGACGTCATGACTCGACCATCATCACCGGGACCGGGCGCGACCGGTTCCGTCGCTGGATGAGGATATTATACAGCACGATCAGGCCATATGACGGCGCCATCAGCACGACAAAGGCGCTCTGCACCCCCAGCACCGGCATGAACTGCACGAACAGCTGCGGCAGGACCGCCCCCCCCGAAAACGCCATGACCAGAAGTGCTGTCGCCTGCGCGCCGCGTTCCTCCACATCACGGATGACAATGGGAAACAGCGAAGGCAGGATCATGGAATTGGCGAAACCGAACAGCGCGACACACATGACCGAGACATAACCCTGCGTCAGCCATGTCAGCACGCACAGCACCAGGCCGCAGATTGCCGACAGACCGAGGTAGCGTTCCTGGGAAAAGACACGCGGCACGAGGAACATGCCCAGTATGTATCCCGCCATCATCGCCGCCAGCGTCAGCGAGGTAAAGAACTTCGTCTGGTCCAGCGGCAGGCCGAGGCTTGCGCCGTACGCCCCGATGGCATCACCGGCCATGACCTCGGTCCCGACATAGACAAACATGCACACGACACCAAGCCACAGGTAGGTCGGCCCACGGGACGCGGACTGCCCTGCCGACGGCGGCGGCGGCGCGGCCTGCGTGCTCCCGGCAATATCGATCTCCGGCAGGGAAGAGCGCGCAAGCCCCACCGCCGTCACAAGGAGGATGGCCGCCATGACGAGGTAGGGCACCTGCACCGCATGGGCGAACTGATCAAGGATATGGTCACGCGCGGCGGCATCCGGCGCGGCCTTCACCCGTGATGCGATATCATTGATGTTACGCATCACCAGCATGGCCAGGACAATCGGGGCGGCAATGCCCGCCAGCTTGTTCGCCACCCCCATGATCGCGATCCGCTGCGCCGCCTTTTCCGTGGGGCCGAGCAAGGTCACATACGGATTGATCGTGATCTGGAGCAGCGACAGCCCCGCCCCGATCACGAACAGTCCGGACAGCGCGCCCGGATACCACCGCATGCTGACGCATTCACCAAAAATTGCAATTCCCACGGCCATGATGACCAGCGCCACCACAAGGCCGCTGCGCAGGCCGGTCTTCTGCGCCAGCAGGGTCGCGGGCAGCGGAAACAGCAGGTAGGAAAGATAGAAACACATCGGCACGAGGAACGCACTGACGGTACTCAGATTGAACGCCACCTGAACAAAGGTGATCAGGGGGCCATTAAGCCACGTCACAAACCCGATAATGAAAAACAGACACGCAATGACGATGATCGGTCGCCAGCCATAGGCTCCAGCCGGGCTTTCGGGATGTGGTGCGGACAACGAATCCTCCTTGGCCCGACAGCGGCGACAGCATGGCTGCCGCCACGACAGGCAGTTATCAGAAACCGGCCGATACGGAAACCATCGCGGCGAATGCGCCACCAACAAGATAGACAGGGGCAGACGTTTTCGCCACGCCGTTGCTCATGTACATGTTGCCTGCGACCGTGCGGGTCGGATGGGCGTTGGTGGTGAAGCTCGAACCACCGGACAGGTAATGGTTGTCGCCGATGTTCATGATGTTGAGCTGGATCTGCGGCGCCTTGGCCGGGCCAAGCTTCTTCATGCGGTAACCCAGCGCAATGTCCGACGTGATGTAGGAGGGGATCTTCTCGTCATTCATGAAGGTCGTGTACTGGGAGTCAACATAACGCAGCGCGAAGTTTCCGAAGAACGTGCCGTCATCATAGTTCAGCCCGATGGCACCCGTGAAGCGGGGCGATTCAACCGCAACCTTGCCAGCCGTGGGCAGGTAGTTTCCGCCACCGGCGTTGAAGTTGTTGTCCATCGTCGCATGCAGGTACTGTCCCGACAGGTACGGGCTGATGTGATGCCAGCGACGCAGGCCGAATTCGATCTGCGCACCACGCGATGTCTGCCCACCGATGTTGATCGGTTCGGAAATCAGCTGGTTGGTGCCAGGGATATAGTTCAGCGACGTAACCTGGTGGTTGGTCATGTTCAGATTGAACAGCGAGAACGCAACATTGTAGAAACCCGAGTGACGGAACCCGATTTCTTCACCAATGGAATATTCAGGCTTGAGCGAACCGGGCTGTTCGACCGCATGCGATGCGTTGGGATCGAAGATCTGGCTGTAGGCCTCGACCGATGCCGGCGCACGGAAAGCCGTGGTGCCGTTGATATAGATCTGGTCGTGCTTCGTGATCCGGTAACTGGCGGAGAACTGGGGCAGCGGCTCGAAATAGTTGCCCGCCTTGTAATACGGATCAGCACCCGGCACGTTGTTGGTGCCCGTCCTGCTGACCATCGCGGCGCGGAAACCGGCACTCAGGATCAGGCGGTCATGCAGCAGTTTCAGCGTGTCGGCAATGAACAGCGTATTGACCTGCTGCTTGAAGTTCAGGTCATACCCGGTCAGGATCCGGCCGGTATCAGCAACCACGATCGGGCTGTTGGAATACGAACCGTTGTTGAACACACGGTTGAAGGTCGAAAGTTCTTCATGCGTGGTATAGTTATACCAGTAACCGACCGACAGCTTGTTATGTCCCGCCGTCCAGTCAAGCGACATGTTGAGCGAAGAACTCTTCTGGTTCCACGGATCGATGCTTTCCGTCAGGATCGAACCGGTCCCCTTGGGGATGCCGACAAGGCTGTTGTACTGCTGTGTTCCCATGTACCCACCGGTCGTCGGGATGTTTTCCCCACCGTTGGAGGGACCGAACTGATGTTCGTAATAGGGCGTGACATGCAGCTTGAGGTTTTTCGCCAGCGTGAAGTGCGACGGCAGGATGATGGTCTGGGAATTCAGGTTCGAAATCGCCAGTCCATAGAACAGGGAATCACCACGGGTGAAATCACCGTCATAGTTGAAGCTGTCGCCATACTGCTTCCACTGCTTCAGGCTGGGCGAACGCCATGCGGTCTGCTGCTGGCGGTTATAGGAGAAGATGGCGGAGATGCTGTTGCCATCGCCCCATTCCTTCACGAACTTTGAGTCGATATGATACCGGAACAGTCCGCCGGGACCACGCCAGTTATTGTAGCTGGTGTGGGAGAACGAGACGAAGCCACGGATACCGGTATTGCCGATATCGCCTGTTTCATAACGGATGAATTCCTTGTTCGCGCTGTGCGTGCCGCCCGCAAGGTCAACGAAACCGCCCTGATGGTGGGAGGGGTTGATTTCCTGTGCCGAAATCTGCCCGCCGACCGCGTTGTACAGCGGCGCATCCATGTCGGGCGATCCCTGGGAGACGGTTACCGAACCAAGGTTTTCGGAATCCACCATCATGCTGGTATAGGGCTGGTAATTGATCGGGTCGGCCATCGGCGCGCCCTCGAACAGGTAACCGATCTGCGCCTGCGTCATGCCGCGCATGGTCATGTTGTTACCCGTCAGGCCAAACGGGTCCTGGCTGGAGTAATTGACACCCGGAAGTTCAGCAACAAGCGACGAAATATTGGCTGTCGGGGCCTGCTTTGCAATAAAGTCACGTGTCACGCCGCTCTGTGAACGCGGGGCCGTCTGCGTCGGCATCAATCCCCCGCCCGGGGTCAGGTTGTTCACGCCGTTGGACGTCGTGATACCGTGACTGGTCACACGGATCTGTTCCACGTTGGAATGTGGCTGCGCATCGGTTGCGGCCGGTGCTGGCCGTGCGGCCTTTGCCGTTGCGGGCGCATGCCCTGCCTTAGAACGTAACGAAGCGTTCGCTCCCCCTTCGCGTGTCGTGACCACGCCCTGCCCATATGCAGGAACGACAACCAGGCTCGCCAATACGGTACAACAGAGGGATAGATTACGATACGAAACGTTCATGAACGTGAATCCCTGCATTCAGGTGAAAAAGCGGCGAAACAAACGTTTTGTTCCGTTAATGGATAATGACAGACCTATCGAAACCAAAGCAATAGTTCGGAAACCGTCCAATGATAGTTTTGGAATGAAAACAAAGTGGATGGAGTATTTTTCAGTGCATTTCAGCCATGAAAATGGTCCAAAAATACTACGGAACCTTATCAAGTCATTGTTTTAGATGTATTATTTTCCCAATACATCGGGACTGGCACACCCCCAGGATCGTAGCATTTTTGTCACAATTCCTATGGGTGCCTGCAATGGGGGCAAGAAAGACAGCGGACCTGCGTTAATTCTGTTTCCAGACAATCAGGAAAAGTGCCGCCCTGCCCTCAATCCCTGAGCCATGACGCCCCGATCAGGCCGGAATCCGCAGGCAGGCTGGCCGGGACAACCAGCGCACTTTCCTGCTGGCGCAGGATGCGCCCGCGCACCATGCGGTCCAGCGCGCCGATCAATTCCACCTGATGCGCAAGGCCGCCGCCAACCGGCATGATGGAAGCCCCCGTTACGTTGGCGACCATTGCCAGACCGGCAGACATGCGATCGAGCCAGACATCGACGGTGCGCCGCGCCGCGGCCTCCCCTGACTGCCAGTTGGCAAGGAGGTCGCGGGCATGCAGCGCCTCATTGCCCAGATGCCGATGCAGCCGTTCGATCCCGCGTGCGCCGCCAATCGTATCGAGGCAACCATGCTGCCCGCACTGGCACGGCAGGCACGGGATGGCATCCGCGCCAGTGGCCTGCGCGATGAAGGGGCCATGCCCCCATTCCCCACCCAGGCCGCCACGGCCGATGACAGGGCGGCCATGGATGATGAGGCCACCGCCGACCCCCGTTCCCAGGATGACGCCGAAGACGATTTCATGCCCCTTCCCCACGCCCTGCATGGCCTCGCTCAGCGCAAAGCAGTGCGCGTCATTGGCCACCAGCACATGCCGCCCCAGACGCCGGGTCAGCAGTTCACGCATCGGCACGTCATTGACGCACGGAATGTTGGCGGTGCGCGTCCGCCCCGTATCGGGCGCGCACACGCCGGCAATCGCCATGTGCAGGGGAATGGCGGGATCGTACCCGGCGGTCATGACATTCAGCGCCGAAACAAACCCCTCCAGGTCAGAAGTCGGTGTCGGCAGGCGTTGCCGGTGCGCCAGGTGATGGCTGGGGTCGGCTTCCGCAAAATCGATATAGGATCCACCGATATCGGCGCAAAGTATCACCGGATCTTCTCCTGCATGGTTATGTATGACGGGCTGATCTCGATACGCAGAACCTGTATCGGTGGCAGGCCGTGCCCACGGAAAAGCATCCGGAATCATTCAACTAACTCACTAAGTTCAACATTCATACTAATTGTCTTCCGGCTTCGTATCAATTAAAAACAATCCAACGGGACAGCCAGTCAGGATGCAGATGTTTACCTCAGGGCAATATCGGGTGCTGCGCGCCATCAGCACGATGGGCAATATCAGCAGGACACAGCTTGTGGATATCACGGGCCTGAGCAAGGCCACGGTCTCGACCCTGACGCGCGAACTCCTTGACCGCAACATCCTGTCCGAACGTGAACTGGTGTTCGGGCAGGGACGCCCCGCCATCCTGCTGGGGCTGAACGCCGTCTCCGCCTGTTTTGCGGGGGTTTCCCTGCAATCGGACCCCGGGCAGATCCTGCTGACGGACCTGCATGGCGAAATCCTTGTCCAGATGGACCTGCCGCGCATATGCGACCCCGACCTGTGCGTGGACCAGATCGCCACCGGCATACACGACCTTCTGGTACAGGCGGGCGACAGGGCCGGCCCGCTGGGTGGCATCGGCATCGCCATTCCCGGCTTTGTCGCGCGCGACAGGCGCGTGTGCCTGCGCTCCACCGCGCTGGGATGGCGCAATGTCGATATTGTCACGCCCCTGAAAGACCGGATGAAAGTACCGGTCTTTGCTGAAAATGATGCAAATGCCCTGGTACAGGGCGAACATCTGTTCGGCATCCTGCGCGACTGCCCGGATTTCAGCATGATCATCGTGGGCGACGGGGGCATTGGCTGCGCGCATATCGTCGATGGGAAACTGCATCGTGGCTTCCACGGCGGTGCGGGCGAAATTTCCCACACGACCGTTTTCTGGCCCGATGGACGCGAACCGGACCGTCCATGCAGTTGTGGCAAGCGGGGATGCCTGGACACCGTATCCTCGCTGCAGGCCATACGGTCCATGGCGCAGCAGCGGGGATTGCCCGGATCACCGGCGGAACTGGAAATGCTGGCACGCGACGGACATGCCGACGCGCTTGGCATCCTTCATACGGCGGGCGGGGCCATGGGACTGGCCGTGGCGCAGTTGGTACAGCTGTTCGACCCGAGCCAGGTGGTCGTGCTGCTGGACGAACCGTTCCGCGAAGGCGTGTTTGGCGCGGTGATGCGCCAGACAATGGAAACCAACGTCATGCCCCGCCCCGACTGGGAAACGACCCTGACCCTGCGTGAAACACGGCATACCGACTGGGCCACCGGGGCGGCAGGCATTGCGACCCGTCAGTTCCTGTTCAGTGAATGACGGGCCGTTTCAGGAATAAAGCATATATTTCTTCCGCGTTTCCATGAACTTCGCAAGTCCCGGCTGCCATGACCGGATGATCGCATCAGGTGCCATGCCCTGGTCAAGCTGATGCCGGACCGTGTCCGTTCCCATAAGGATATCGAACGTCCGTGCATCCTTTCCGCGCCACGGCACCGCCCCCGTCACGGCGCGCAGGGTGGACAGCAGTGTCAGCCCCGTGCGCACGGCGTCAAATCGTTCGCGATCCGTAACAAGAACCTGCAATCCATGGTCCATCGCCCCCTTGTCCACAAAGGCCACAGGGGCAAAGGCGACATCACGGAACGCGACACCGGGCAGCCCGGACTGTTCCATGCGGTCACGCCATGCCGTCGCATCAAGGCGCGGACCGCCAAGATAGAGGAACGGCATCGCCGTCCCACGACCAACCGACAGGTCCGTCCCTTCGAACAGGCACGTCCCGGGATAGACGATCGCCGTCTGCACTGTCGGCATGTTCGGGCTGGGGGGCACCCATGGCAGGTCCGTCTGGTCAAAGAACAGGTCGCGCGTCCATCCCTTCATGCCGACATGGCGCAGTTGCACGGGGCGACCGGACACGGCAGGAATGAAACATGCGTTGAACAGGCCGGCAAGTTCACAGACCGTCATGCCATGCTGGATGGGAATGGCCTGCCGCCCGACGAACGAGGCAAAGCGCGGGTCGAGAACCGGGCCGCCCACGCGGGTTCCCGATATGGGATTGGGACGGTCGAGCACGACATAGTCGATCCCCAGACGCGCGCAGGCTGCCATCGTGTCATGGAGGGTGGAGATGTAGGTATAGAACCGCGCCCCCACGTCCTGGATGTCAAAGACCATCGTATCGATGCCGGAACTGCGGATGATGGCATCCAGACGCGATCCGGAAACATTATAGATGTCATAGACCATGACGCCGGTATTCGCGTCACGGGCCTTTGCTTCGGATGCCCCCGCGGGGGCGGAGCCGCGGAAACCGTGTTCGGGGCCGAAGATGGCCTGCAGGTTGATGCTGGCATCGGCATGGATGATATCGGCGATATGATGCAGGTTGCGCCCGACGCTGGTCGGGTTGGCGACCAGCCCGACCTTGCGCCCCTGCAGCATCCCATAGCCATCGGCACGCAGCCCCTCGAACCCTGTCCGGACCGCATGCACGACATTGCCGTCGCAGGCAGGATTTTTCGCAAACGCACCACTGGCGCCCGCAAATGCCCCCCCACACAGGGCGATCCCGCCCCCCATGACCGCCCTGCGTGTCAGCTTCATGAAAACGCCCCTTTCATCGGGTGATCAGTGTGCGTGGTCCACCAGTGCATGCAGGCCCGGCAGGATATCGATCAGCAGGCCCGAAGGAGGCTGGTCATGCGTATAGGACGCGACGGCATTCGCGCACCCGGCAAAGGTGGCGTCCTGCGCGGCCAGCAGCCTGTTGACGCGCCTGTGCCAGTGACGGCCATGGCTGCGATGCTTTCTGATCGCCTCCAGCCCGACACGCGCCACGGCCGCAAGCTGCTGCGACACCGGCCGCGCATCCTGCAGCAGCGGCGTCGTCGCAACCGTGGCATATCCGGCATCATTGGCCAGATACAGCTTCAGCATCTGCGTCAGCGGGGCGGCAAGGTCCTTTTCCCCGGCGACATAACGCGCGGCCATGTCATTGAACCTGTTGGCCTCGAAACTGTCCGGGGCGGCAATGGCGCCCGGGGCGTTCAGCATGGCGTCGCCACTGTGCGATGCCAGCCGGTTCATGGCGTAATTGCGCACGGGGCTTGTCACCGATGTCAGCACCTTCAGCGGGCCGACATTGCCCGGCGTCAGGCGCGCGATCATGGCGTTCTCATGCGCGCTGGCCTGCAGGCCTGTCGCCTCGAGTTCATGCTGGATCAGGGGCAGGCGCTTTTCCATGTCCGCCACGTCCCGCACCGAGGCATCGGACCAGAACCGTTCGGCAATCGCGGCCGAACGCGGCCACAGGCGCGCATCGACCATTTCATCGGACACGATCTCACTCCACAGCGGGGCTTCCCCACCAAGGACCAGTTTCTGCTGTGCTGCGGTCAGCGGCTGCGCATTGGGATCAAGCGCGAAGGCGTCGATCATCGGCCCCTGCTTGGCGCGCGCGCGCGTGGCTTCCTCAGGCGACAGGCCGACGGCCTTGGGATCGTACGGATCGACCTTGTAATGCTCCGACGACGGGTTCAGCAGGTCGAGATAGTAGCCCGAAGACACCACCACCGGATGCCCCGCCTGCGTGGCCGAGGCAATCCATTTCGACCCGCGCCACGTCTCCACCACGACATCGCGGGGGATCGGCGCCTCGCTGACCTCGTCCCAGCCCATCATGATCTTGCCCTGCCGTGCAAGCGCATGTTCCACCTGCGCGGTGAACGCGGCCTGCAGCGCCGGGGCATCGGCATAGCCATGCTGCTTCATGTAGGCGACGATGGCCGGATTGTCGTTCCACTGCTTGGGCGACACCTCATCGCCGCCCGAATGGAAATAATGGTCGGGGAACAGCCGCCCCATCTCGGCATAGAGTTCCGTCGCGAACTTCAGCGTCTGCGGCTTGGTCGGGTCGAACGCGGCGTTGTTCAGGTTATAGACCTTGTTGCAGATCGCCTTGGTCTTGACGGTGTTGATGGTGATCGAACAGGGGGATTCCCGCTCCTCGGCCGAGGGGACATGCTGCGCCGCAAGTTCGGGATAGGCCTCCAGTATGGACAGCGTATGCCCCGGCACGTCGAATTCCGGCACGATGCGGATGCCACGGTCGGCGGCATAGGCCACGATGTCACGCACCTGCGCCTGGGTATAATACTGGTTGTGGCCGCCGACCTGATGCAGGCGCGGGAAGCGGAGGCTTTCGACACGGAAGCCGGTCCCGTCACTCAGATGCCAGTGCAGGACATTGAGTTTCGTCAGTTCCATGGCGTCAAGCTGGCGCTTCATGGTGTCCACCGACATGAAATGACGCGACACGTCGATCATCACGCCACGCCATGGGAAACGCGGCGCGTCATTGATGGCGGCCTCGTGGATGACCGGCCCCTGCGGGGTCTGGACCACAAGCTGCAGCAGGGTGGCAAGCCCGTGCACGACACCGGCCGGCCCGTCGGCATCAAGGCGGATGCCGTTCTGTGACGTGACGTTCAGGGTATAGTGTTCACGCTCATGCACGCTCAGATACGCGGGATCCGGCCTCGTGGAGATATGCAGCACAAGCGGCGCGCCACCAGCAGCGGGAGCACCGGCAAGCATGGCGAGGCGGCCGGAAAAACGTGCCGCCGCACGCTGCAGCATCGGCGTGGGCCTGCCCGCCCATTCGATGCGCACCCCACCCGCGACGGCGACATCCTGCCCCGACAGAGTGACGGACTGCGGGCGCGGCATCAGCGCGACAGGGGACGTATCGGCCAGCGCCGGCGCACAGAGCGCGGCCAGCAGCGCCACGGAACTGCAGGCAGCATGCAGGAAACGGCGGGAGCGGTGCACGATAGGAAGCATCAGGCAAAAATCTTTCCGTTCTGGGAATCCGGGGGCCGGCTCCTCGAAAAAAAACCGGGTCGGCGGCATGGGCGGCGATTCATTACTGGCACGCCCTATTTTGTTCGGAAAGTAAAATAAATTACGTCCATCCACATGGAATCCCGCGCCCTTTGCACGCAAGGGCGGGGGATGTGCCGCAAGGTGCCGGCGGGAAACGCGGCGGGATTCAATCACAAATCCATGCCACACCACAAAATGAACTACCAACCTGCGAGATATGCTTTATAAAGATACCTTGGCAATGCAACAAATCGATACGAGGCATAACCGTTCATGCCCACCACCGCTTACTCCGATGGTTCCCGGCAGGGAAAGCGCACCAAGGTCCTGCACGCCGCGCGATGGCTGTTCAACCGTGTCGGGTACCAGACCGTCAGCGTGGACGCGATCCGGGTCCGTGCCGGCGTGACCAAGGCCACGGTCTTTCGCCATTTCCCGACCAAGGACACATTGGTATCGGAAGCGATCGCCACGCACATCCACCAGATCGAGGATGAACTGGCACTGGCGATCAATGAACAGGCGACGCCACTGGCAAAGGTCCGGGCGATTTTCGACTGGTACGACGCGCTGTTCAGAAGTGACGATTTCCACGGGTGCATGTTCATGCACGCCGCCGCCGAATACCGCCGCAGGCATGACGAGATCACGCAACTGCTCCAGGCGCAGAAGGACAGCATGTGCAGCGCCTTCAGCCAACTCCTGCAATCCGGCGGGATTGAGGTCGAGACCGCAACGACACTGGGCCGCACGCTGTGCATGCTGCTCGACGGGGCGATGCTGCAGGCGGAGATGTGCGACAACCACGATGCCGCGCGTGAAGCCTGGTACGCGGCGTCACGCCTGCTGCTGTCCCACGGCTTCATGACCGAGGACGAATTCTGAACCGGCAGCGCCGGTTCAGCCCTGCATGCCGCTTTCAAGATACAGGAAGACGACGAACACGATATCCAGCCCCACCAGCATGGGCGTCAGCCGTCGCCACTGCCGCCGCCCCACGAGCAGGAGCGTGTGAAGCAGCAGGCCACAGGCAAGCGCCAGCATGAAATTCCCCGTCATGAGGGTAATCACCACCATCAGCAGGGGGGAGGCAAGGTCATCAAGGCCATGGGTCTGTGGTGATGCCAGCGTGGAGAGCATGCCCACCCCCACGACAATCAGCACCGGGCCGGTGGCAACCGCAGGGATGGCGGTAATCAGCGGCCAGAAGAACGACGACAGCGCAAACAGCGCCGCAACGACCATGGCACACAGGCCCGTCCTGCCCCCGGCCTCCACCCCCACAAGGGATTCCAGATAGGCCGAGACCGTGCTGGTCCCAAGGATGGCCCCGATCACGCTCGCCGCGCCGTCGGCGCAGAAGGCGGAACGGCCCAGTGGCAGCGGCGGCCCGTCCCTGCCCTGCGTCGCGCGCTGGGTCACGGCCATCATCGTCCCCGTCGCATCAAAGAAATCGCTGAGGAAAAAATACAGCGTGACGGGAAACAGGACGAGGATGTTTGCAAAAAGACCGTGGAAATCAAACGCAAACAGCAGGTGATACGGATAATGCGGCCAGTCGGAGACATGGGCGGGCAGACGGGTCAGCAGCCTGCCGTCTGGCCCATGCACGAACAGGCCCGCGCAGCTTGTCACGATGATCGACAGCAGCATCGCCGCCGGCACCCGCAGGTATGACAGCACCATCGCCAGCGCCAGTCCGCCCAGCGCAAGTTCAACCGCAGGCTGGCGCAGCAGGCCAAAGGCGAACCCGTCATGGGAGGGGACGAGCAGCCCACTGGTCGTCATGCCGATCCGCACGATGAACGCCCCGATGGCGCAGCGGATGCCACAGACGACAGGATCCGGGAACCCGTCGATGATCTTCTGCCGCCATGACGTCAGCGCCAGCAGCACGAAGACGATCCCGCCAAGGAAGACCATGGCGAAGGCGACTGCCGCACTGACCCCCATGTGCATCACGACGACCTGCGCGAAGATGATGTTGCTGCTCATCGCCGGGGCCAGCGCGATCGGCAGGTTGGCCATCAGCGCCATCAGCAGCGTCCCGCACACGGACGCGGCAATGGTTGTCATGATCATGTCGTGATGGTCCAGACCCGCCATCGACAGGATGGCCGGGTTGACCGCCATGATGTAGGCCACGGCGCCAAAGGTGGTCAGCCCGGCCACGACCTCCCGCCCCGGGGTCGAACCACGTCGCGTGATGTTGAAATACCGGTCGAGCCCCCTGCCCACGCCACGTATCGCCCGCCTCACGCCGCCATTCTTTTCATCGTCGCCCCACCTTATTCCCACAGGCATGCACCGCAGGTTTCAGTAAACCACCCCCATGCCAAAGTCGAATGCCGATATATGCACAGCGTGTTCTGATAATCCGAGCATCGGGCATGCCACGCGCCAGATGCGGGTGTCCCTGAAATTGACAATGATAACAATTATCATTATCAGCACACCCTGCTCAGGATTTTCCCCGCACCTGTCGCGCCCACGGCGACAGCGGGGCAACGCAAGGCAGGGAAACCGGCATGAAACGAATTCTCCATCGGTGCGGACGTGCGATGACGGCCCTCCTCGCGGGTATTTCGCTGATGGGCGGCCTGTGCGCCACGCAGGCCCACGCCACCACCATCACGGACATGGCGGGACGCACGGTTGAAATCCCGCATGACGTACACCGCATCATCCTTGGCGAAGGGCGGCTGGTCTATGCGCTCGCCCCGCTCGAAGGCACGCACCTGTTCGAGCGCATTGTCGGCTGGCAGGGGGAATTCCGGGGTGCCGATACCCAGAGCTATGACCAGTATGTCGCGCGCTTCCCCGCTGCGGCGAAGGTCGCGCTGATTGGCAAGACCACGGCCGATACCGTCAGCCCGGAAAAGGTGCTGGACCTGCATCCCGACCTTGCCATCCTGACGGTTTCCGGCCACGGCCCCGGCGCATCAAGCGAACTTGTCAACCAGTTGGAGGCCGCGCACGTCCCCGTGGTGTTCGTGGATTTCCGCGCCAATCCCCTGCATGACACGATCGCGTCCATGCGCATCCTCGGCACGGTGCTGAACCGCGAGGCCGAGGCGCGTGCCTATACCGATTTCTACCAGTCGCATCTTGATCGCATCACGAAGGCTGTCGCCACCGTGCCTGCGGAGCGCCGTCCCAAGGTCTTTATCGAAATGCTGGCGGCAATGCGCGAAAGCTGCTGCCACACGGCGGGCAAGGGCAACATGGGCGCCTTCATCGAGGCCGCGGGCGGCCGCAACATCGCAGCCCCCCTCCTGCCCGGCTATATCGGTGACATCTCGCTGGAAAAGGTGATCGCATCGGATCCCGACATCTACATCGCCGATGGCACCAAGGGACCGAAGGCGGCGGGGCCGGGCCTGCGCATGGGGGCAGAGGTTTCCCCCGAACTTGCCCGCTCCTCGCTCAGGGCGGTGGAGGACCGGCCGGGGATTTCCACCCTGCGCGCCGTGACCGGCGGCCATGCTTACGGGCTGTGGCATGCCTTCTACGACTCCCCTTACAACATCCTTGCTGTGGAGGTGATGGCCAAATGGTTCCATCCCGACCTGTTCGCCGGACTGGACCCCGAAAAGACGCAGAAGGAACTGTATGAACGCTTCCTGCCGGTCCCGCAGACGGGCACGTTCTGGATCGCGCCCTGAGGCCGCATGAGCAGGATTTCCCCCACCCCCATCACCAGGCGCGGCCTCGACGCGGGCGACATCCATGCCCGGTACCGCGCGATGCTGCGGCGGCGCGTGATGGTCATGGCGGTCATCACCGGGCTGATCGCCTGTTCCGTGACGCTGGATTTCGCGCTTGGCCCGTCGGGGCTGTCGCCCGCGCGCCTGCTGCATATCCTGCTGCACCCCCATGACGCACCCGCGGGCGAAAGCGTGATCGTGTGGCAGATCCGCCTGCCCTATGCCCTGATGGCGATATGCGTGGGGGCGGCGCTGGGCCTGTCGGGGGCGGAGATGCAGACCATCCTTGCCAACCCGCTGGCCAGTCCGTTCACGCTTGGCGTCTCGGCGGCGGCGGCATTCGGGGCGTCCCTTGCGATCATCCTGCAATGGCATATTCCCGGCGTGCCGGAAACGTGGATCGTCTCCACCGATGCGTTCGTTTTCTCGATCGGGTCGGTCTTCCTGCTCGACCTCGTCTCGCGCCTGCGCGGGTCGGGGACGGGGACGGTCGTCCTGTTCGGGATCGCGCTGGTGTTCATGTTCCATGCGCTTGTCTCCCTCCTGCAGTTCATCGCCAGCGAGGACGCGCTGCAGGACCTCGTCTTCTGGACGATGGGCAGCCTGACCCGTGCGACATGGCCCAAGATCGGCATCCTTGCCGCCGCCTGCGTGCTGATCGCACCCCTGTCCTTTGCCGCGGCATGGCGCCTGACGGTCCTGCGCATGGGCGAGGAACGCGCCGCAAGCCTGGGGGTCGACATCCCGCGCGTGCGACGTGCGGCACTGCTGCGCATCAGCATCCTGTCGGCGCTGGCGGTTTCCTTTGTCGGGACGATCGGCTTCATCGGACTGGTCGCCCCCCATATCGCGCGTCGCCTGCTGGGGGAGGATCACCGTTTCTACCTGCCGGGCAGCATGCTGGTCGGTTGCCTCATCATGTCGCTGTCATCCGTCGCCGCACGCAACATCATTCCCGGCGTCATCATTCCCACCGGCATTGTCACGGCGCTGGTGGGGATTCCGTTTTTCCTGACGATCGTCCTGCGCCGGCAGGGCCTGTCATGAGCAAAAGTGGACTGTCCGCACGGCATGTCAGCGTAAGTTACGGCCATCGCACCGTGCTGCATGACCTCAACCCCGCGCCCTTTCCCTGCGGGCGTGTCTGTGCGCTGCTGGGACCGAACGGCAGCGGGAAGTCCACGTTCCTCCGCGCGGTGGCGGGGATCGTGCCCTCGCCCGCCATCATCACGCTCAACGGCATGGAACTGTCGCGCATGCCCCTGGCGCGGCGCACGCGCCACTGCGTCTACCTGCCACAGGCGCTGCCCGCACCTGTCCACCTGCAGGTGCTGGAATCCCTGATTGCCGCGCGCCACGTCAATGGCATGCAGGCCATGGGCAAAACCGGCGTCATTGACGAAGCCCTTGAAACGCTTGCCACCTTCGGGATCGAGGACCTGGCGATGCGCTACATGGACGAACTTTCCGGCGGGCAGCGGCAACTCGTCGGGCTGGCACAGGCGCTGGGCCGGCGGCCGGACGCCCTGCTGCTTGATGAACCGCTCAGTGCGCTGGACCTGCACCACCAGTTCTCGGTCATGGCGATCGTGCGGCGCACGACCGCCGCGCGGGGCATCGTGACGATGATCGTGCTGCATGACCTCAACATCGCCGTGCGCATGACCGATGACGCCATCATCATGCGTGATGGACGCCTGATTGCGGCCGGCCCCTCCCGCACGGTCATTTCGCCCGAACTGCTGCAACAGACCTATGGCATCCATGCGCGCGTCGAAACCTGTTCCCGCGGGGAGCCGTTCGTCATGGTCGATGGCACCATCGACTGATCCCGCCACGGGGATGCCAACACGGATTTGTTATCCTGTTTTCCCCTGTCCTGCCCGTTCTTTTTCCTGACTTCGCCGTTCTGGACCTATCATCGGATCGCCCTGCCCCACCCGGGATCGCGACCCGCCGAGTGGCAAGCCCGAAGAAAGAACCGGCATGGTGTCAGGCACTTCGCAACCGCATGTCCACACCCATGACGACGCCCTGCCATCGTGGTCGCCGGTCATCCGTTACCTGCCCGCGGCAGGGGTGGGGCAGCAGGACGCATGGGCGCGGATGCTGGCGCGCGCGGCCGCCAGCGGTTTTACAGACCTGCTGCTTTCGCCGCCATTTGCCACGGGTGATGACCCGTTCCTCGTCTCCTCCCATTTTGAAGGAAGCGCGGACCTGTCATGGGATGTCCCGTTCGCGACGGGCCTGCGCCACCTGTGCGCCACAGCACGCGAACACGGGATCGGCATCCTGCTCGACCTGCCGCTGGACCGGGTGGCACGGGACGGCACGCTTGCGCGCCAGCACCCGGCATGGTGCCGTGCGGGTGATGACCCGCGTGCCGCCGGATGGGATTTTCCAAGGCATTATCAGGAAATCCTCGGATACTGGACCATGGTGCTCCATACCCTGCTGGAAGCTGGCGTGGCGGGCTTTCGCTGTGACGCTCCGCAGGACCTTCCACCGGGGATGCTGCATGACATCATCCGGGCGTCGCACGCGATCGCGCCCGCATGCCGCTGGATCGCATGGACGGCGGGACTGGCCCCCGACATGGTGCATCAGGTCGCGCTGAGCGGCGTGAACATGGTCAGTTCCTCCCTTGCATGGTGGGACCGGCGCGACACATGGTTCGAGGCGGAATGGGCCCCCCTGCCCCCCGGCGTCGGGCGGCTTGCCTGCCCCTATCCCTTTCCTGATGGGCCTGTATCCGGCCATGCCGACACGCACGATGCGGAACAGATGGTCATGAACCTGCGCCTGTGCGGGGCAACCGGCGACGGACTGCTGCTTGCCACGGGCAGCGAGGACGGTGCGGACATCAGGGTCCGCGACGCCATCATCACGGCAGGGCGGATGATTGCCACGCGATGCAGGGGCGTGCGTCCCGTACGCCTGACACCTGCCGACGCGCCGGTCACGGTCATCGCATTTCACGCCCCCCACCATACGCGCCTGGTCCTGGCGAACATATCATTGCGGCAGGAGGCCTTCCTTCCCCTCGCAACCCTGCCGCCGGATACGGCGATATCCGCGCCGGTTGATGGGGGCATGTCGATGGCACACCGGATCCGCAGGGGGCAACTTCACCTGCGCGCAGGCGAGGTCCGGGTGCTGGAGCGGTCGCAGCACGCGCCGGTCATGACCCATCCGTCACCAGATGCCCGCACTGCCGCGCGCGGCAGGCGCATCGTCATCGAAAATGTCACCCCCGCGATCACCCCCCCGCGTTTCCCCGCCAAGGCGGAAATTGACACCCCGGTCATGGTGGAGGCCGATATTTTCATGGACGGGCACGACCTTCTGGCGGCCCGCCTGTGCTGGCGCGCCATGGATAGCGCCTGCTGGAAGCATGACCGCATGGAGATGGCCGGTCACGGCCACTGGCGCGGGTTCATGTATCCGGACCGGATCGGCCCGTGGGAATACACGATCATGGCATGGGTGGACAGCTATGGCTCGCTCGTCCATGCGCTTGAGAAAAAACAGGCGGCAGGCAGGGTTGGCGCGCAGGACGTGGAGGATGCACGCCTTATGCTCCATGCCGCCGCGACGGACGCGCAGGATGCGGAGCGTGAAGAATGCCTGCGCCTTGTGGAGACGCTGTCGGGTCTGCCGCAGGAGGAGGCGCTCCCTCTCCTCCTTTCGCCACGGACGCGCGCCCTGATGGAGCATGTCGCAAGGCGGCCATTCCTGACGCAGCTTGCGTCACCTGTTACGCTTTTCGTGGACCGCCCCGCCGCGCGGTACGGCAGTTGGTATGAACTGTTTCCCCGCTCACAAAGCCCGGTGCCACACCGGCATGGAACCCTGCGTGATGTCATCGCGCGCCTGCCCGACATCCGCGACATGGGCTTTGATGTCCTGTATTTCCCGCCCATCCATCCGATCGGGCGCCTCAATCGCAAGGGGCGCAACAACAGCCTGCATGCGGACGCGGACGATGTCGGCAGCCCGTACGCCATCGGATCGGACCAGGGCGGACATGACAGCATTCATCCCGATCTTGGCACCTTCAGCGATTTTCGCGACCTGCTCCGGTGCGCGCGCGCGCATGGTCTGGAACTGGCGATGGATTTCGCGATCCAGTGCGCACCGGACCATCCATGGATCACGCAGCACCCGCAATGGTTCGACCATCGCGCCGATGGATCGATCCGGCATGCGGAAAACCCGCCGAAGGTATATGAAGATATCGTAAATGTCGATTTCTATGCCGAAGGCGCCATCCCCTCCCTGTGGCTGACGCTGCGCGATATCGTGCTGCTGTGGATCGGCGAGGGCGTGAAGATCTTTCGCGTGGACAACCCCCATACCAAGCCCCTGCCATTCTGGGAATGGATGATTGCCGACATACGCGCGCTTTATCCGGAAACCATATTCCTGGCCGAAGCTTTTACCCATCCCGGCATGATGTACCGGCTGGCGAAGGCAGGGTTCACGCAATCCTATACCTATTTCACGTGGCGCAACGGCAAGGAAGAACTGATGTCCTACATGACGGAAATCACCAGCGCGCCTGTCATTGACTTTTTCCGCCCGCATTTTTTCGTAAACACGCCGGATATCAACCCATTTTTCGTGCATGATGGCAGCCGTGCCGCGCATCTGGTCCGCGTGGCGCTGGCCACCACTCTGTCAGGCCTGTGGGGCATGTACGAGGGGTTTGAACGGTGCGAGGCAACGCCCCTTCCGGGGCGCGAGGAATATATGGATTCCGAAAAATACCAGATCCGCCAGCGCAATCCCCGGCATAACCCCGGCATCATATCAGAAATCACGGCGCTCAACACGATACGCCGTCGCCATCCCTGCCTGCAGACACACCGGGGATTGCGTTTTTACAACATGTTCAATGACGCCATCATCTATTTCGCAAAGGGCATGACCGACATGTCCGATGTCGTGCTCGTCGCCATCAACCTTGACCCCGCCCGCGTGCAGGAAGCCGATTTCGAAGTGCCCCTGTGGGAATGGGGATTGCCCGACGATGCCTCGGTGCATGTGCATGACCTGATGCGTGACCGGCACGAGACATGGACCGGCAAGGTACAGCACATCCGCCTTGACCCGCACGACCTGCCGTTCGCGATCTGGCATGTCCGGCCGGTGGAAGGACATGCGGCATGAACGACCATGCCCCGATACAGGCGGCCGATCCGTTATGGTACAAGGATGCGGTCATCTACCAGGTCCATGTCAAATCGTTCTTTGATTCCGACAATGACGGGATCGGGGATTTCCGGGGCCTGACCTCACGGCTGGACTACATCGCCGACCTTGGCGTCAACACGATCTGGCTGCTGCCCTTCTACCCTTCGCCACGCAAGGATGACGGGTACGATATTTCGGCCTATCGCGCGGTGCATCCCGATTACGGCACGATGGCGGACGTACGCCATTTCATCAACGCGGCGCATGCGCGCAACATCCGCGTGGTGACGGAACTGGTGATCAACCATACATCGGACCAGCATCCGTGGTTCCAGCGCGCGCGCAAGGCAAAACCCGGTTCGGTTGCACGCAATTTCTATGTCTGGTCCGACACCGGCACGGAATATGCAGGCACGCGCGTCATCTTCTGCGATACCGAGATTTCGAACTGGACGCGCGACCCGGTGGCCGGGGCTTTTTACTGGCACCGTTTCTATTCCCACCAGCCCGACCTGAATTTCGACAATCCGCATGTCCTGCGCGCGATCCTGGGAATCATGGCATTCTGGCTGAAACTCGGGGTCGATGGGCTGCGCCTCGACGCCATTCCCTATCTGGTGGAACGTGATGGCACCAGCAACGAGAACCTGCCCGAAACACATGCCGTCCTGCGCCGTATCCGCGCGGCACTGGATGCGCGCTTTCCCAACCGCATGCTGCTGGCCGAAGCGAACCAGTGGCCGGAAGACACGCGGGAATATTTCGGCAATGGCGACGAATGTCACATGGCGTTCCATTTCCCGCTGATGCCCCGGATGTACCTGGCCATGGCGCGCGAGGACCGCTTTCCCATCACCGACATCATGCGCCAGACGCCCGACATCCCCCCGACATGCCAGTGGGCGATTTTCCTGCGCAACCATGACGAACTGACGCTGGAGATGGTGACCGACAGCGAACGCGACTTCATGTGGAACGCCTATGCCGCGGATCGTCGCGCGCGCCTCAACCTTGGCATCCGCCGTCGCCTCTCCCCCCTGCTGGAACGTGACCGGCGGCGGATCGAACTCCTCAACAGCCTGCTTCTGTCGATGCCCGGAACACCGGTCGTCTATTACGGCGATGAACTCGGCATGGGCGACAATATCCAGTTGGGCGACCGTGATGGCGTGCGCACGCCCATGCAGTGGTCGCCCGACCGCAATGGCGGGTTTTCGCGCGCGGACCCCGAACGCCTTGTCCTGCCGGTCATCATGGACCCGCTCTATGGCTATGCCGCCGTCAATGCGGAAACGCAGCGGCGCGACCCGTTTTCGCTGCTGAACTGGATGCGGCGCATGCTGGCCGTGCGGGCGCGCTCGCACGCATTCGGCCGGGGGACGCTGACCTTTCTCTCACCGGGCAATCGCAAGATACTGGCTTACCTGCGCGAATACGACACCGACACCATCCTGTGCGTCGCCAACCTTGCACGTTCCGCACAGGCGGTGGAACTTGACCTGTCGCTGTTTGCCGGTCGGGTCCCGGTGGAAATGATGGCGGAAAGCGTCTTCCCGCCCGTGGGGCAACTGCCCTACCTGCTGACGCTGCCACCCTATGGCTTCATGTGGTTCCGCCTGTGCAGCGTGACGGAAAACCCGACATGGCATGTTCCCGCCCCCGAACCGCTGCCGGAATTCCGCACGCTGGTCCTGCGCCGTTCCCTGCGCGAACTGACGGACGCGCCGCTGCGCACGGTGATGGAAGGGGAGGTGCTGCCGCTCTATCTGGCGATGCGGCGCTGGGCCTCGGCACGGGGACAGGGGATCGACCATATCCACATCACCGAAGCCATGCCGCTGGGGACACAGTTCGTGCTGTGCGAGGTCTCGGCAACCATGGGGGAGCGGGAAGCCAGCTATTTCCTGCCGCTGGGCATTGCGTGGGACACGGACAGCCTGCCCGCCCTGCCGCAGCAGTTGGCCCTGTCGCGCGTGCGCCGTGGCAGGATGACCGGCTACCTGACCGACGCATTCACCCTGCCCTCCTTCGTCATGGCCATCATGAAGGCCATGGCGGAGGAAACCCGCCTGCCCGCGCGCGAAGGCGAGGTCGTCTTCCGGCCCTCCGATGCCTTTCGCGCGCTTGACCTGCCGCCCGACGCCCCGATCCACTGGCTGTCCTCCGAACAGAGCAACAGTTCCCTGATCGTGGCGGACCAGGTGGTCCTCAAGCTGATCCGCCAGCCCCATGCGGGCCTGCATCCCGAAGTGGAGATGACGGAATTCCTGACACGCAGGGGCGCACGCGGCATCGCCCCCTTCCTGGGTGAAATGCTGCGGATGGACCCGCAGGACGCGCCCCATACGCTTGCCATCATGGAAGGATTCATCCGCAACCAGGGCGATGCGTGGAGTTGGACCCTGGGCTACCTGCGCGGGACGGCCACCGACCTTGCACTCAGTGGCGAGGAACAGGTCGGCATGCGTGCCGAGCATGTCGCATTCTTCCGCACCCTTGGCCAGAGGCTGGGCGGCATGCACGCGATCCTGGCGCAGGACAGCGACAATCCCGCCTTCGCCCCCGAACGTGCGGGCGCGGACGACATCGCCGCACTGGCCGGCGCCATCCATGAGGAAGTGGGCCGCGCGCTCGACACCCTGGGGACCATCCGCGACTGGCCACATGCCGGGGACCAGGCGCGCGCGGCAGACCTGCTGGCCGGACGCGACGCGCTGCTGGCGCAGGTCACCACGCTGGCGGCGGCAGGGACCGCGACATTGCGGACCCGCATCCATGGGGATTTCCACCTTGGCCAGGTACTGGTGGTGGAAAATGACGCCGTCATCATCGATTTCGAGGGACAGCCCCTCACCCCCCTTGCCGAGCGCCGGAAAAAGGCAAGCCCGCTGCGCGATGTGGCGGGACTGCTGCGCTCCATCGCCTATGTCGCCGACACCGCGCGCCTTGCCGACAGCGACACGACCAGCCATCCCGCCGCCGAACAGTCGGCCGAGCGGGCGATGGAGTATGTCAGCGCCTTCCATGATGAAGCCTGCCGGACCTTTATGGAAGGATGGCGCGAAGGGATTGGCGACAGTGCCGAAGCGATCGGCACGGAACAGGCGCGATCGGCACTGCTGGATCTGTTCGTGATGGAAAAGGCGGCCTACGAAATCCGTTACGAGGCCGCCAACCGCCCGACATGGATCGGCACGCCCATCGCGGGACTCCACCGCTTCCTTGCCCCGACGCCCGCGCAGTCCCCCCAACAGCCCCCCGCCCAACCCGCAGCACCAGGAGAACGGTCGTGACGGAACACCTTCCCACCCTTCGCGCCGGGCATGATGCCGACACCCGGCTTGAAGCCCTCCTGTGCGGGCGGCTGGAGGACCCTTTTGCATTCCTTGGCCGCCATCCCGGCGATGGGGCGGATATCGTGCGGGTGTTCATGCCCGGCGCGCGCGCGGTGACACTGATCGGTACAGCACCGCCAGGGCGTGGCCGCCGCAAGGCCCCCGTGCAGTGGCCGATGGATCTGGTCCATCCCGGCGGGGTCTTTGTCGGTCATATCCCGACCGGCACCCCCTACCGCCTGCGGGTGGAGTGGGAAGGCGGCGTGCAGGAGACCGAGGACCCCTATGCCTTCGGCCTGCTGCTGGGCGATTTCGACCTGCACCTGATCTCGCGCGGGGAACATCAGGACCTGTACCGCGTGCTGGGCGCGCACGTCATGGAGATTGATGGCATCCGTGGCGTGCGCTTTGCCGTATGGGCACCCAATGCGCGCCGTATCTCGGTCGTGGGGAATTTCAACATGTGGGACGGGCGTCGCCATCCCATGCGCCTGCGCCATGAACACGGGATATGGGAACTGTTCATCCCGCGCATCGGAGCCGGGGAAGCCTACAAGTTCGAGATCCTCGACGCGCAGGGGCACATGCTGCCGCTCAAGGCCGACCCGCTGGCCTTTGCCGCCGAAGTCGCGCCCGCGACGGCCTCCATCGTCACGCCCTCGATCGATTTCGACTGGTCGGACGAGGCATGGATGCACGCACGCGGGGCACGCCAGGACATCAACGCCCCCATCAGCATTTACGAAATCCATGCCGGGTCATGGCGCCATGCGCAGGCAGGCCATGTGGACTGGGACGCGCTGCGCCTGACATTGCTGCCATATGTGGTGGAGATGGGATTCAGCCATGTCGAACTGATGCCCATTGCGGAATATCCGTTTGGCGGGTCGTGGGGATACCAGCCACTTGGCCTGTTCGCGCCCTCCGCCCGGTTCGGGCCGCCCGACAGCTTTGCGCGGTTCGTCAATGCCTGCCATCTGGCAGGGATCGGGATCATCGTGGACTGGGTGCCCGCGCATTTCCCGACCGACCCGCACGGACTGGCCCGTTTCGACGGCAGCGCGCTTTATGAACATCAGGACCCGCGCGAAGGATACCATCCCGACTGGAACACCCTGATCTACAATATCGGGCGGCGGGAGGTCAGCGGCTTCCTGATCGCCAGCGCCCTGTTCTGGCTGCACCAGTACCATATCGACGCCCTGCGCGTGGATGCCGTCGCCTCCATGCTGTATCGCGATTACAGCCGCGCGCCGGGGGCGTGGGTCGCAAATGTGCATGGGGGGCGCGAAAACCTTGAATCCATTGCCTTTCTGCGCCACCTGAACGCGACCGTTGCAGTACGCTGCCTCGGTGCCATCATGATCGCGGAGGAATCGACCGCATGGCCCGGCGTCACGCGCGCCGTCAGCGAAGGCGGCCTTGGCTTCACCTTCAAATGGAACATGGGCTGGATGCACGATACGCTGGATTACATGGGCCATGACCCGATCCACCGGCGTTACCACCATAACGAAATGACGTTCGGGCTGCTTTACGGGTTTTCGGAACATTTCATCCTGCCCCTGTCCCATGACGAGGTCGTCCATGGCAAGGGATCGCTGATCCGGCGCATGCCCGGAGACGACTGGCAGAAGCATGCCAACCTGCGCGCCTACCTTGCCTTCATGTGGGGGCATCCGGGCAAGAAACTCCTGTTCATGGGGGGAGAACTGGCGCAGCCGGAGGAATGGAACCACGAAGCGCAACTGGCATGGCACCAGTTGGACACGCCCTGGGGAAACGGAACCCGGCAGTTGGTACGCGACCTGAACCACCTGTATCGCACCCATGCCGCGCTTTACCTTTCGGACGGCAGGGCCGAAGGTTTCGCGTGGCTGGTTGGTGATGACTGCGAAAACTCGGTCTTTGCATGGATACGCCGGGACGCCGGCACCCCCACGATCATGGTCGTATGCAACATGACGCCAGTGCCACGGCATGACTATCGCATTGGCGTGCCACATGCCGGGACATGGCGCGAAATCCTCAATACCGACAGTAGCCTTTACGGAGGGTCGAATGTCGGCAATTACGGCACCATACAGACCCACCCCCATGCCGCGCACGGACATCCCTGTTCCGTCAGCATATCGCTGCCGCCCCTCGGCGCCCTGTTCTTCCGCCATGAAGCCTAGGCTCAGGACTCATTATTTGAGATAGAAGATGAAGCTTGCTGCGATGTGGATTGCAGACATGAATGTATGAGCACAGCGGTCGTATCTGGTCGCAACACGCCGCCAGTCTTTCAGCTTTGCTAACATGTTTTCGATCAGATGACGCTTTTTATACAGATGCCAGTTGTAAGGCGGCTTTGATTTCCGGTTCTTTTTCGGAGGAATACAGGCAGTGATATTGCGTTCTGCAAGCGATAACCTGATCCGGTTGCTGTCATAGCCTCTGTCCCCGATGACTTCTTCTGTCTCGTCGGGGAGGTCTGCCAGAAGCACATCTGCGCCTCTGAAGTCACTGACCTGTCCCGCAGTCAGATGAAAGCGGACAGGCCGGCCCACACCATCGCACACGGCATGGAGTTTTGAGTTCAGTCCGCCTTTTGTCCGTCCGATATGGCGGGGAAAAGCCCCTTTTTGAGCAGGAAGGCCGATGTCCGGTGCACCTTGAGATGTGTTGCATCAATCATCAGGCGCTTTGAACGGCCTGCCTGTTCTGTCAGGGCTACAAAGATCCTGTCAAAGACGCCCAGGCGGCTCCACCGGATGAAGCGATTATACAAAGTCTTGTGCGGACCATACGCTTTCGGAGCGTCTTTCCACTGAAGACCGTTGCGGATCACATAAACGATCCCGCTCAGAACACGCCGGTCATCCACCCGTGGCACTCCGTGCGCCAGAGGGAAAAACGGCTCAATCCGCTCCATCTGGCTATCAGATAGCAAAAACACCTCATTCACAGCTTCAACTCCATCAGTAAACCTGTGAATCACAATGCCCCACTCAGTTCAATAAATTAATAGGTCCTGAGCCCAGGACCGACCGGCACGCATCCCGGTTGCGCTTCTTCCTGAAAACAGCGTCCTATCCAGCCACAAGGTCAAACAGCAGCACCGACCGCCCCACCATGGCATAGGGTTTACAGGCCGGAAAGAGCTGTCCCTCCCTTTTTTCCTGACATTCCCTGCTGGTATCAAGCAGCAGGCGCCAGTGCTGCTCCGCCACGGAGGGCAGCACGAACTGCACGTCCTCATGCCATGAATTGAACACCAGCAGCAGGGTCGCGTCCTCGCCGCGTTTCATGATCCCGGTCCTGCGCGCGCGCCCGTCAAGTACCAGGCCAAAGCAGCGGGTCACGTCCCAGTCCGCAACCGCCATTTCGTTGCCAGACGCGTTGACCCATGTCAGTTCCTTGATATCGAGTTCACTGTTGTAGGCTTCCGTCAGGAACCGCCCGCGCCGCAGGATGGGAAACTGCCTGCGCAGCGCAGTCAGGCGGGAGACGAACTGCACAAGCGCCCCGTTCCGCTCCAGCAGCGACCAGTCCACCCATGAAATCTCGTTATCCTGACAATAGGCGTTGTTGTTTCCCTGCTGGGTACGCCCGAACTCGTCTCCCGCCAGCAGCATGGGCGTTCCCTGCGAAAACAGCAGTGTCGCCAGCATGTTGCGGATCTGGCGTTCGCGGATGGCGATGACCTGCGTATCCTGTGTCGGGCCTTCAACGCCATAATTGCTGGAAGCGTTGTCCGACGCACCATCACGGTTTCCCTCGCCGTTGGCGTCGTTGTGCTTGTCATTGTAGGAAACGCAGTCATTGAGCGTAAAGCCGTCATGCGCCGTAATGAAATTCACACATGACCAAGGCTTGCGCCCCTGATGGTCAAACAGGTCCGGACTGCCCAGCAGGCGCGGGGACAGCCTGCTCGCCAGTTGGACACCTTTCCAGTATTCCCTGACATCATCACGGAACCTGTCATTCCATTCGGCCCAGCCCGGCGGAAAGGCCCCCACCTGGTACCCGCCGGGACCACAGTCCCATGGCTCTGCGATCATCTTGACCGTCTCCAGCGTCGGATCCTGGGAACAGGCCTTGAGAAATCCCGACTGGTTATCAAAACCGTTGGGTTCACGCGCCAGTATGGTGCCCAGGTCAAAACGGAAACCATCCACGTGCATTTCATCGGCCCAGTACCGCAGGCTGTCGGTCACCATCTGGATGACGCGCCGGTGCGACAGGTTGACGGTGTTCCCGGTGCCCGTGTCATTGACGTAATAGCGCGGCTGGTCAGCCACGAGACGGTAATAGGAGGCATTGTCGATGCCCCGGAATGACAGCGTCGGCCCGCGCTCATTACCTTCGGCGGTGTGGTTATAGACGACATCAAGTATGACCTCGAGCCCGACATCATGGATCTGCGACACCATCTCCTTGAATTCCCGCAAGGACTGTGCACGGTCGGAGGCATAACCGGGATCGGGCGCGAAAAAGCCGATGGTGTTGTAGCCCCAGTAATTCCGCAACCCTTTTTCCAGCAGGTATTCATCACTGATGAAGCTGTGTACCGGCAAGAGTTCGATGGATGTCACACCAAGCGATTTTATGTAATCCAGCACCTCGCGCACGGCCATCCCGGCATAGGTGCCACGCAGGCCTTCGGGGACATGGGGGTGCCTTTTCGTATATCCCTTGACATGGGTTTCATAGATGACCGTCTGGTCCCATGGCAGCGGATTGCGGCCCGACTGCCCGCGCCAGTCGAAATTCGGGTCTATGACAACACATTTCGGTACAAAGGGTGCGCTGTCACGGGTATCGAAGCTGAGATCCGCATCATGGTGCCCGATGGTATAGCCAAACAGCGCCGCATCCCATTTCAGGTCTCCCATATGCGCGCGGGCATACGGGTCAAGGAGCAGCTTGTTCGGGTTGAAACGATGACCTGCCATGGGATCGTACGGTCCATACACGCGGTATCCGTAAAACTGTCCCGGTCGCACATCGGCAATCCAGCCATGGAAAATCTGGTCGGTATATTCCGGCAGGGCGATCCGTTCGACTTCCTTATTCCCCTGCGCGTCGAACAGGCAGACCTCGACACGGGTGGCATGGGCGGAAAACAGGGAGAAATTGACACCTTTTCCATCCCATGTCGCGCCACGGGGATAAGGGGAGCCTTCACGCAGACGTGGATTTACCGGGTTGGCCATCGTGATTTCCTGCCCTGCAAGCAATGTCATGTCACGGCTAACCCACAGGGCACGAAACAGTTGCGGCATGCTGCATTGCGATGCTCGACATGGCAGGTGCCTGCCCTGGCAAATAAAACCGCTCCCCTTTGATATTTACTTCGCATCCATAATTTCCGCACAGCACAAACCAAGTCATGACGATATTTTTTGTGCATCGCAAAAAACTTTCCTGTAATTTAAATTATTTGACTGAGGTGTTTTTTTTGATACGATCGGACAAAACCATAAAAAAGAAAAAACAATACTATGCCTGACACATCCCTGCGTTTCCCGGACATTTCCCATCCACGGACGGACATGCACACGGTCATGTCCGGGCCAGCCCTGAAGGGCGCGACACCCGCACCATGACATGGCCGTCCCCACGGGATGGCGATATGGAAATTCCATAACAGGCGAAAAACCTGACAATAATAAAAAGAACTGTCATGGTCATGAAAAATATGCCGGACGTTTTCCGCACGGCGTCCGTGTCCCTGCGTGCGCTGCCTGCATTTGCGTGTTCCATCATGATGACGGCGGCAGGGTCTGTGCTGCCGCATGACGCGCATGCCCAGACCGTGGCGGCCACAACCACGGCACACACGCCTGCGCCATCATCCCCCGCGCCCCCGGTTGCGGCTGCCGTTCCGGCACGACGCGAAAATGCCGAGGAATACGGCCCGACCCCGCGCAGCATACAGCGTCCGCCCAACACCCCCATCCCGCCCAGCGGCGTGCCCCTGATCCCGACGGCAGGCCTTGCCCCGCTCAGCGTGGCGCCCATCAGCAGTCCCGGCGACAAGACCTCGTTCCACAAGATCGAACTCGACGCGCTGAGCCATCATGAAGGGCTTTCCGGCCTGCTTCCGGGCTCCGTCGATGCGCTGCGCGATACCGACCTTGAAGACCCCTATTATGTCCCGACTGCCGGCACCGGGCATCTGGTGCCGCAGTTGGGGGGATTGCGCTCCATGCTGCTCAACCATGGCGTCAGCTTCGCCTTTACCTACAAGGGGGAGGGTTCTAAAAACCCCCTGGTTTTGAGGTCTTCTGTATGATTCTATTTCTTCTGCGTTGATTGAGGGAATGGCGATATGAAGCAGCCTGGTTTTTTTGATGTTGAAGAGCGGCTTTCCCGGTTGAGCGGGCTTGGCGATCAGCTCGAAGCGTTTTCCCGGACTGTGGATTTTGAAGCGTTCCGTCCTGATCTGGACAAGGCCCTGGCGTATTCCGATGGAAGCAAGGGCGGACGACCGCCATTTGATCCTGTGCTGATGTTCAAGATCCTGGTGATCCAGACGCTCAACAATTTGTCTGATGAGCGGACGGAATATCTGATCAACGATCGCCTCTCCTTTATGCGTTTCCTTGGGCTGGGACTTTCAGATCGGGTGCCGGATGCCAAAACGGTCTGGCTGTTTCGCGAGCGTCTGACCCAGGCGGGTGCGATCGATGGGCTGTTCAACCGCTTTGATGCGACCCTGCGTAACGCCGGGTATTTGCCGATGTCAGGCCAGATCCTGGATGCCACGCTGGTAGCGGCTCCGAAGCA